>JAJEDR010000046.1 GCA_022821385.1 Rhodothermales bacterium | reverse complement strand
GGACCTACCCCCTTCCATTGCCTGGAGTAAGCGAGTCACAAGGTCATTATTTCCATGCTCATGTACGTGGTTATGACGTCGTTGGATTAGGCTATTACCTTGACATATCTGAAGAGGCGTTCATTTCAATTGACGCTTACGACCCTTCCACATGCACGATTCAAGGTACTTTCGCCTTGACTGTCGTTAACACACAACCAAAGGATATGTATCCATATGTTGACACGCTTCGATTTACAGAGGGGCGATTTCATACCCCCGTGGTTGTCTGGCCAAGTGATAACTAGAGACTGTGGAACTTTCGTATCGATACATGCGACCCAAATGAGCGAATCCCAATTCCAGACCTCACGTTGAATGAAGCCGCAGTTCTTGCCAGGGAAACACCGAAAAACGTCCTTCCGTCCACGCCGCTTGACCAATAACATGCGTTCATACCTCCTGCTCGTTCTCTTCTGCCTGCTTAATGCCTGCCAGACAGCTCCCAAGCCACCAAACGTAGTCGTGATTTTGGCCGATGACTTGGGCTATGGCGATATTGAGCGCTACAATCCTGCATCAAAGATACCGACGCCCAACCTGAACCGCATAGCGGACGAGGGCATGCGCTTTACCGACGCGCATTCACCGTCTGCTGTCTGTACGCCAACGCGTTATGGCCTGATAACAGGCAGATATGCGTGGCGAACACATCTCAAACGCGGAGTATTGCAGGGATACTCGCCAAATCTCATTGACACTACGCGGTTTACGTTACCGAAACTCTTCAAAGAGCACGGATATGCCACGGGCGCCACGGGCAAATGGCACCTTGGATTGGGCTCCCGTGACTCTACCCACTACGATCTCCCGCTTGTCCCAGGACCAAACGCAATCGGATTCGATTACTTCTTCGGTATTCCGTCCTCGCTAGATTTTGCGCCTTATGTCTTCGTCGTAAACACGGGCTTAGAAGCCCAGCCCACTGAATGGATTGAACGAAGTGCCCATAGACGACAGGGTGGAGGAGGATTCTGGCGTGCAGGCAACATTGCACCGGGTTTCCGGCACGCAGATGTGCTGCCGAAAACGACTGCGGAAGCGGTAGCATTCATACGGGACCATGCGGCCAGCGGTCCATTTTTTCTGTACGTGCCCCTGAGCGCTCCACACACGCCATGGCTGCCTGCAGACGAATTCCGGGGAACGAGCGGAGCGGGTTACTACGGAGACTTTGTTACCCAGGTGGACCATGCCGTGGGCAACATACTCCAGGCCATTGACGATTTAGATAGCGAGACTCTGCTCATCTTTACTAGCGACAACGGCGCGCATTGGCCTGTAAACGACCGTACAACCTTCGAACATGACGCTAATGGCCCGTGGCGCGGCCAAAAAGCAGATATTTGGGAAGGCGGACACCGGGTGCCGTTTTTGGTTCGGTGGCCGGGGCACGCGGAGCCGAGCAGCACAAGCGACCAGTTGGTCTCCCTTACCGATCTCATGGCGACCTTTGCCACATTGTTGGGAGCCGACCTGCCACACGCGTCGGCAGAAGACAGCTATGATTTCCTTTCCGTGCTGACAGGAACAGGGACCGGCACGCGCGATGCGATGATCCAACATTCCATCTCCGGCATGTTTGCAGTGCGTCAGAACTCTTGGAAGCTGATTCTCGGAAGAGGGTCGGGAGGCTTCACCAACCCCCGTCGCCTTACGCCCGAACCAGGTGAGCCCGTCGGACAGCTGTATGACTTATCCACCGATCCTGCCGAAGAGCGAAACCTATATCTTGACCATCCGGCAGTCGTTGACTCCCTTGCTGCACTCTTAGAACGATACCAAACAGCGGGCCGCAGCCGCCGGTAGGCCCCTGCAGGTATCGCTGAAAGCAACGCGCCCTCTAACTCCATATACGACAATAGCGGCAGTGATTCTATTGCAGCATCCTGCGATATAGCCGCATAGCCGAATTATGCACATACGTGTAGAATGGCCATTTGCAGGCCTTATTCATAGGGTTTTCCGTAAACACGCGCTTGGCTAATAATCCCTGGGAATCTAGGCTAGCTAGTTTCCAATAAAAAATTACACCCCCTCATCGCACTTCCGGGAAATCGACCTAACACTTCAAATCCCCCTCCCCGGCTAACCCCCAAATCCTCTGTGAGAATGCTGGACACTGTATAAAGATTCGCCAGGTCAGTGATCGCCAAAAGCCCCGGCCTTCCATCAGGCATTACACGGTCTGGGGCCTCTGGATCAACAATCCGAACACGCATCCACGGCGGTGACCTGTATATCGGACCTCCCCGTGCATAGGCCTGACTCATTAGTTCACACATACCATATTCACTCCAAACCCGCTGCTCATCAATGCCGAATCCTGCCGCGAGGCGCCCGTGTAGTTCTTTGCGGGTTATTACACGCCGATGTGTTTTCATGCCGCCAGTCTCTATGATGCGTGCATCCTTAGGCAGATGCCGAGGCCCCGTATCGGCCAAATCCAGAAGACCGAATGCGGCACCAAAGAGCAGTATTGGTGCGCCGGTATCTGTAATGTTGGGTAACCTTTGACTCAGAAAGAATTGGCTTCCTACGGTCCCATACTTTCGCATGAGAATTTTAATCATGCAAACCAGCGATGACGCAGGCGCATATCCAGGCAAATGGGCCCAGATTTGGTAGGGTCCCTCACCGAAAACCGCATTGAAAGCCGCACAGACGGAAGCTTCGTAAACGGCCATTCGCCGCACAAAATGACGGCTCCGCAATGCACCTCCGGTTGCACTGCTCTTAAACACACACTCGGCTTCCGCAGGTGGGAATGTGGTAACCTCGGCATGCTTGAACGCAGCCACAGGCAGATACTTGTAACCAAAACGCTGATAAACCGGACAATGCTGCCGCTGAAAGACTTCCAGTACGCGTTCCATAACCGCGAACGACGTACTGCTTGCACTACCCAAGTCAGTGAACTGAGATTCTATATCCGCAGTAGTCACGGCAGTTTAATCCGACATCCAAAAGGTTTGGTGGAGGAAATATTCACCTCCTGACCACCAGCGAGTTGCTGGACGACATCCCGGAGCCAATGTGCCTGGGCTACCTGAGGATCTGCAGGGGCATCGTCAATGCCTCCGACATAGACCAGCTCGTTTGTGTCGTCAAATGCAAACACATGTGGCGTTCGCTCTGCCCCCAAAGCCCGGGCTAATCCTGCTTGTGGATCCCGTACGTAAGTCAGATTGTATTGCTTTCCCGCCTCGGATTCCTTGGGAAATACCTCAGGATCATTGCTGTTCACAAGGACTACCGCAACCCCCGTGCTAGCCATTGCCTCTACACGCTCCTCATACTGACTCGTCCAGTTGCAGTCATTACTCCAGAATATAAATACCGTGCCCTGGGCGCCTGTAAGTGCGTGCGTGGTCAAAGCCGATCCTCCCTGCATACTCTCGAGCGGTAAATCCGGCAGCGCACCACCTACCGAAATCTGTGCCGCGGTAACATGCGGAAACAGAAACAGCAGCACAACAATTATTGCTCGCACCATAACTGACTCACCTGTGGTTGTTCAACATGATCCAAACATAAATCATACCTGACTGAATGAGCGTACACGCCCGGCCATCCAGCGATTCAATATCAGGAGTACCGCAATTACCGTGCCCCACTGCACTACGCAGGTCATCAAACTGAATGGATCCGTGGGGTCATACCAAGTTTCTGGAGCATAAACTGTTGCAGACAGCCACAACCACCAACCCAACAGAACTATGGCCAGTAGGGGCACAATGTAATTCATTATAGTATCCCATGGTCGCCCTGCATTCCAATCCCCAACTGCACCATCAATCTCGTTCTCCCGGAATGAGCGTACTCCCTGCCGAATGACTAGGATCGCCATGAAAGCCCCGGAAATTATGAGCGCCAAACCCCAGACAAAGTCCTGATTTTCAAAGAAACCCAGATTCATGGCAGACGGGATACCCAGCACCAAACTCACCAGCGAAACTCCAACGATGGCATGCGGCCTCGCGACACCAAGATCTGTCACTGAACGCACGACCATTTCGACCATCGAAATCAATGAACTGAGTGCTGCACAGGAAAGACCGAGGAAGAATAGCATCGCAAACACATGACCCGCCGGCATTTTTGCGAACAATTGAGGCATCCAGATAAACGTAAGTCCGGTTGCCGCAGGCCCGCTGGTTTTCATGACCTCGAGCACTTCTGGACGAGACATTTCCTGCCCAAGAATGGCAAATACGGTTCCAAAAACAATGATGGCCGCGAGGATCGACACTGTATTATTGCCTATGCCAGTAATGAATGCGTTTTGAACAACGCCATGTCGGCTCTGCATATAAGCCCCATAAGTGAGCACCAGCCCCCAACCTGCCCCGGTGTCCCAGGCATTTTGCGTTAGCGCTTCAAGCTAGATTCGCGGTCGACTAAGTGTAGACCATTCTGGAGTGAACAGAAATCTTATACCCTCGCCTGCACCATCCAGGAAAAGCGTCCGAACCAATGCGATCAGGACAATGACCAGTAGTGTCGGCACCAATATCTTGTTTATGCGCTCAATCCTTCTGACTCCCTTCCATACTGCCCAGGCTCCCAATCCGAGGGCGAGTGCATGGAACAGCACTGGAAAATATGTGCTCTGGAACCCATCCCATGCTCCCTGTGCTGCCTCATACGTGAGATCGGGCCCCACAAATACCATTCGTCCGAAGTAATAGAAGCACCAGCCGGCAACTACGGTATAGTAAAAGAGGATCGCAGCAGCGACAAAAACACAGAAAGCACCCATCCAGCTGAACCGGTCACCTGCAAGCTTGGTGAAAGTCCCGATTACACCCAATCGTCCTTTTCGGCCCAGTGCATACTCTGCTATAATGAGTGGCACACTCCACAACAACAGAAAAGCAACCCAAGCAACAAGAAAAGCTCCCGTACCATCATCACCACTGTTGGTAGCAGCAATTCGGGGAAATCGCCAGATGTTTCCCGTCCCTATTGCCATGCCCAAAACGGTGATGAGCATCCCCCATCTAGATGTAAAACGCTGTTTGTGACTGCTCATTCGGCTTGGATTTGTTTGATTTACAAGCTAATTGCGCTTTTTGATGCGGCAGTGTACTTAATCTGTCGCACTCATTTTGAGTTATGTAACCGGAGTGTAGCCGAAACAGTTGCCAATTCTCCGGCTTCCCTGGGTTTATGCAGTGGATAGTAGTCGTAATTCAGAAAAGCAGGTATATGAAGATCATAGTACCGACTCAGGGGATTACCATTCTGCCCACCTGCGTATATGCCGACGCCGCTGGGGGGATCGGTGTCCAGGTCTACCACTACCCGCCAACTCGCACCGTGTGTTACCATAATCCCATCTCCTGGTCCTAATGTCTCGTCGTAACCTGGGTAGCTGTATGGACCACGCCACAGCACGCTCAGCGCCGAATTTTGTGTCAGATGCCTAAATATCACCTGATGATGCGTACTCCAACTCCAATCATCCCCGAACTGGTTTTGCAACGCATCTGCCGCCTCTTCAAGTGCCAAGGCCATAAGCATCGCCGCATCTTCAACTTCATTCGTTCTCTGAATATCAAGCCATGAAGAACCCGTCTCCAGAAGCGTCACCAGTACCGTTTCAGTAGGCTTAGGGATACCCCTGAACAGTGATTCATCCCATGTTAGCCGTTTAAGAGCCTCCAGGTACTCATACAATGCAAGTGGCCCCGGTGTCTCTCCGACTGCCTTACCATCCCATTCAACGAGCGCAACCCTGACCGCTTCACCTGCTGGCGTCAGTGCACGCACGGAGTCCAGCAACGGTACAAAAGCATCATATTGGCCAACATGGAAATCCGCCTGGTACTCCTTCATATTCTCAACCGTATGCCGGTCCCTGCCAACTAGCAACGTATCGATGCGTAGTGAACGATACGCCGGCTGCCAATTATGATCAACATAATAAGGGTAGTCTGCGGTCGTTGGCTGTTGATTTGTAGAAGTGAGATAACCGCGCGCGGGGCTTGTGGCGTGTGGCATTTCATCAAATGGAACTTGGCCCACCCATGCAGTGCCACTGGTGCTACCATCGAGAAGCCCCACGCCATCTCCCGAAGCACGGATCGGCAGTTTTCCTGCAACGCGAATCCCAATAACCCCAGCGGCATCGGCATAAAGTACATTCATGGCTGGCGAATGCCAGTACCTTAGGGAACCGTCAACCTGGGCTGCGTTTTCAGCACGGTTCATTCTCCAAAGTGCAGTCATCCCGTTCTTCTTCTCATGTACCACACATCTTATAGAGACGGCCGCGGTTGAATCCAAAATGACTGGGCAAA
>JAJEDR010000060.1 GCA_022821385.1 Rhodothermales bacterium | reverse complement strand
AGTTATATTATTGTTAATATGTGATAGGGTGTATTTTCTGGGGAGAGTTTTGCAAAGGCCCCGTTATTAACTTTTCATGGAAGCATCTCGCTCTATACAAGAGCAATTCCGAGATGTACAGGTAATTCCCCCTCCAGATCTTCTTGCACGAAGATTGGACGACGCTGCATTTTCGGCTTGAGTGAACTGTGTGTACTGAATTCAAGAAGTGGGCAACTTTCCGTACCGTTTCTTTATTTTCAGGTATTCTTTAATCTCGACAAAGGTGCAATTGATTGATGTTTCTGTTACTCATTGGCTTCCTATTACAGGTAAGCCCTCCTGATCGTGTTGAAATTTCACCCGAATCTGGCTCTCTGGCAGTTGGAGAGACACTGGACTTTTCGGCCCAGGCATACAGTTCAGATGATGTCACCATCACTGGACTTGTACCGAGATGGCATATTGCAGAATCATCCATGGCCACGGTAGATGAGTCCGGAACTGTGCACGCGCTCTCACCCGGCCGGATCGTTCTAGTTGCTGTGATGGGTGGAAAACCTGGATACGCGCAAGTCACGATTACCGAGAGCAGCGATATATCATTGACAGCTGCCCTGCCCGTTTCCACCGTGCTTTCAGGTACAAGCGTGCCGATTGAAGTGAGCGTCAATGGTCTGCCCCCACAGGGCCGCATACGGTTTGCCAGCAGCAATAATACAGTGGCAACCGTGAACAGGGACGGGACCCTCCAAGCTAAGAACCCTGGTTCAGCGACTATAACCGTCAGAACTGCCGGCACAGATACCTCTGTCGAGGTAGCCGTGATTGATAATCCGGCTGTGTCCTATCAGATTACCCAAAACCGATTCATCGTTCGACAGGGAGATGTGGTTCGCTTTCGCGTCAGAGCTGTTGATGAAAATGGAAATTCGGTAGAGGGGGTATACCCGTCATGGGAGGCATCTGGAGATGGTGCCCTGATAGTGAATGAAGGTGCGGAGGGCGTATTTGTGGGAGAAAAACCGGTTGATTACTCAATCACTGCACATATAGGCGAAAATATTGAAAGAACAATCACGCTGGTTGTTGACCCACGTGTGCATAAACAAACACTATCCCTGGTTGGGCGCGGCGCTATTGCACACCACCACTCGGGGGATATGTGGGCGTTTGAGGGCGTTGACGGCCACGATTATGCGTATGTCGGTACCTTCATGTACGATTGGATGAAGGCTTTTGACATTACGGATCCAACTAACCCCGTCCTTACGGACTCGGTTCAGGTCGACGCTCGTCGGATCAACGACGTAAAAATTCACGGGAGTAATCAACTTGCAGTAATCACACGTGAAGGGGCCTCGAATCGGCGTAACGGGATTGTCATCCTGGATCTTTCTGAACCAGCTCATCCCGAAATTTTATCTGAGTACACCGATACCGTAACGGGGGGCGTACATAATGTCTGGATTGAGGGAGACCGTATCTATGCATGCCACAACGGCACAAATGCTCTCCATATCATTGATATTTCTGATCCAGTCAACCCGAAGGAAGTTGGGCGCTGGGAACTTGACAGGAGCGAAAAGACGCTGCATGACGTGATCATCCAAGAGGGATATGCTTATCTATCGTACTGGGATGACGGGATCGTTATACTTGATGCGGGAGCTGGTTCCCACGGAGGTACAGAGATCGAACCTGTTATGGTTAGCAGGCTTTCCTATCCAGAAGGAAACACCCATGTGTCTTGGAGGCACGGTCGTTATCTGTTTGTAGGAGATGAATTCTGGCCGGAAAATTACGATGTGGATAAACCATTGGACGCAAGCGGATATGTACATATTTTGGATATGTCGGACATTGAAGCCCCCGTTGAGGTTGCCCGATATGAAGTGCCTGACGCAGGTGCACACAATATGTGGATTGAAGATGATAAAATGTACATCGGTTATTATCAGGGGGGATTGCGGGTTGTAGACATCAGCGGCGAGCTACTGGGCGACCTCTATCAGCAAGGCCGTGAAATTGGACACATACTAACCACAGATGACCATTCCATGGTGCCCGGCTGGCCCATGACCTGGAGTGCTCAAGTTTTCAAGGGACACATCTTTTCCTCTGACCTGAACAGCGGCCTTTGGATTACTAGGCTAGAAATAATCCGACCCTGAGCATTGCACAAAATAACTCATCGCTGTACGTGAATTCCCATAAGTGTCTGTGATCCCGGCCGGATGCCTGTATTCTGTTCTCTCAGAACAGGAGCATAAATGCGCTCATTGTGGCTAATGGTTTCCTCTGTGCACCTATGTCGGGGCGAGATGCAGACCTAATCACCCGTAGTTTGGTGAAGCATGGTTTCGTCAATCATAGCCGCTAGTGTATCCCCTCATGTACAATATCAATTTATGTATATTGAATCGTGTCTTCATTGGTGCCACGGTTCATAACGGGACTTCCCTAACTCCCTGCCTCAATGCGTATACACACGCTCCTGCTTGTTGCCGCCTGCCTTTTTCTTCAATGTGACTCATTAGACGACGACAACATGCGACTGACCCAGGTCGAAGCAGAAGGTCTCGTGTACGGCTTCATGGACGTTGTCCTGAACTCGGACATTGAGGGAAGTGAAATTCATAGCGAATCCGAATCTAGATCCGACATAACTTACATGTGTCCCGAGGGCGGCAATGTTCGCATTGTTGCTACAGTGTCTGAATCAGAGTCAGATTCGAGTTACACTGCTGAGACAAGCGGCACCTTCATCCCCCAATCGTGTGGATCTGGTGGATTCGTTCTGACAGGTAATCCTTCGATTGTATTCTCTATTGAGCTAGATGCGACCCTCACTTCGGAAGGCGTTGACATTGACATGGGAGGGGACTTTGATGGGACCATGAACTGGGATTATGGCGACAGGTCGGGAATATGCCGGTGGGCACTTGACCTTGATTTAGTTGTTATGCCAGACCTAGACCTGGAAGTATATCTTCGGGGACAGGCCTGTGACAACGACCTCGACGTCAATATCAGCGATATTTTTGAGATAGATTTATAATATCTAGCGTCAAGGCAGTGTTTCTTGCGGCTTGTGACACCGAAGCGTGCCGCCGCGTAGACAATCGGACCTTAGAACCACGCAACGGCCCGTGCAAGCAGTATCAACTCAATTTTATTAATATTCCCAATACAGTCATCCCCGCTCAACAGGCTTGTAAGAAAGAGTGGCGAGGGTGAACAATCTGGAATCTCCGGGGTCCTTCGTTCAGCACATGCATCTGGTGAATTCCAGAATTCAACGGTTCCCGATTCTGTAAACTCGAAAAATCCCCGAATTCAGAGGGTTTGCGAGAAACTCATCGATGACTCCTTTTGGGGATTTTATACTCAGGGGAGCGCACGTGGCGAGTAGCAATACCTAAGTAAATTGAAACCCCTCCTACACTAACCGAGAAGCCTACGAATTCGCTCTTCCGTCGGCGGATGTGTGCTGAATAGGGACATAAATCCTCGTCTCGAAAAAGGCATCATGATGAACATGTGTGCTGTCGCAGGATTCGCATCCATCGGCAGACCCCTTTGAACATTTTCGATTCTTTGAAGCGCACTCGCTAATCCCCTTGGCGTACCTGCTATCTCAGCTCCAATTCTGTCTGCCACAAACTCGCGTGAACGAGAAATTGCAGCCTGTATGAGCATAGCGGCGATGGGGGCAAGAATTAACGTCGCCAAAAAACTCACGATGTTTTCTCGCCTGTTTTCACCGCCAGAAAAAATCATTGCAAACTGCGCCATTCGTGCAACTACCATGATGGTTGCCGCAAGCGTCGCTGCAATGGAGCTAATCAGAATATCACGATTCCTGACGTGTGCTAATTCATGGGCCATCACACCCGCCAACTCTTCCGTGCTCAAGTTCCGAATCAATCCTTCAGTAGCAGCCACGGCCGCATTTTCAGGATTTCGGCCCGTAGCAAAAGCGTTTGGGGAATCACCTGGGATTATGAACACACGAGGCATTGGTAGTCCTGCGTTTTGTGCCAAACGCTCGGTGAGACGATATAGATGATGTGATTCTCCGACTTCCTGAGCACGATACATCCTCAAGACAATTTTGTCCGAAAACCAATAAGAGCCAAAATTCATTGCGATCGCAATTACAAACGCAAGCAATAGACCCGCCTCTCCGCCAAGAGAGCCACCAAGAGCGAGCACCAGCCCACTGAGTGTCCCCAAAAGCAATACAGTTTTTACACTACTATTCATTTACAGAAACAGGAAGATCAAAGCACCTTACCGTGAATCACGGTCATCAAAAGAAAAGACCTCAAATAGGTTCCTTTGCGATCTAAGACTTGGACCCTCAAATACGCTAGTCCCCCCGGCTTATACGCTTGCCGTGGCGTCAAGTATACCCGCCCATCGTCTCAGGATGCAAGCTGCGTCCGGCATAAAAGGGAGACAAGACATTATGGCTGCATCCGCGGTCGAAGCAATCTTTTCACGCGATGCTGAAACAGTTCGTGGACTAAAACAAATACCTTCATATACAACAGCCATGCCTCAGATCACCCAGTAAATGGAACGTTTTACCGTGCCTGTTCCGACAAATAGTCCAACAAGAATTCGGTCTTGGTTTGATCCGTTATTTTCGCAAACTCAATCTTGGTTCCGAGCCTCATGAATTGAATATCAGATTCGTCAAAAACCGTCCATGAAGGTACACCCGGGCCGTTCGGCGATCCGTGAGTCGAAAAATTGACCCAGTACGTTGACATAAGATCGGCAAGATGCCCATCTGCCTCAGTCCACGGACGATCAACGTGATCCAATGTGTTGAAGAAATAGGGAACCTCTGCAGTGTGAAATGCTCCAAACTCTGGACGCTCAGGCCAAGGGATACCCCGCTCAAAATAATAAAGATAAGCCGCAGTCTTCGCGGACTGTGCACGCTCCACAGCAATTCGTCCCAGAGCAACGGCAGCTAAATCGCGTAGACTGGTTTTAAGTGCTAATCCAGCCGCTTCGTCTGTGCCCGCCGGATAGAGGGCGAGGTAAGCATCTGCGCGCTCACCATAACGTGTATTGGCCGTATTCAAATACTCCTCAAGCGTGGACTGTCCATAACCAGGAAAGGCACTTCCTTCATCTGCGTTGAAACCTGTCATCATAGGGACATCATTCTGCGAACCCTCTCCGTAGACAGTGGGCACATCCTCCAGCAAAAAATATCCGTCAATTACGGGCCAAAAACGTACAGTTGGAGGTACAGAGACGGCGATCAACTCATCGGCAGGTATGGCACGCATGGCTTGAATTGAACGCGCACCTCTTGCTTCAAAAAATTCGGCACCGTTCCGCTCCATTTCGGAAAGTGGGCTCGCCAAAGATCGCGTATTTGTCAGACCAAATGAAGCCAGTCCCCCTGGACCACTCTGGACAATGACACGATGAAAAAGTCCTTTCGCAAGTGGAGAAGCCGTAAGCAGGTATACTGAAACTGCACCGGCGGATTGTCCAGCAACCGTGACATTGTCGGGGTCTCCACCAAACTCTAAAATATTTTCCTGGACCCATTTGAGTGCAGCAACCTGGTCTAGTAACCCGTAGTTGCCAGATGCGCTGTGGTCGGATTCAGCACTCAGCTCAGGATGAGCAAAAAAACCGAATAATCCCAGCCGATAGTTGATCGTCACAACTATCAGCCCCTTTTTTGCCAGGGGTTCGCCATCATAAACCAGTACTGAACCGGAGCCCTCGCTGAAACCACCCCCGTGAACATAGACCAGAACCGGCCTCCTTTCTTCAGCGTCCGAAGCTCCAGACCAGATATTGAGATAAAGACAATCCTCACTAATCCCTCCCTGATGCATGAACTCTTCTGTCCACGGTGGACGTGAGCGGGCAAGATTCTGAATACAGCCGGGGCCAAACGTATCTGCCTCGAGCGTGCCTTCCCAAGGGAGTGGAGGTTGCGGTGGACGCCAACGAAGATCGGCAACCGGGGGCGCAGCGTAGGGGATGCCCTTATACACTTGAATTTCGGTATCAGTACCAGATGTACCGATAATTGCACCCTGTTCCAAATGAAGTGGCTCAGTGACCTGGGCCGATACAAATAGGGGTAAACAACTTAACCATACAACGCCAAGCCAACAAAGGTGTGAGCGCAGCGTGCGCTCAACGGGTTTTTGATTCTGCTTGGTTATCTCTGGACAATGATTACGACTAATAAGTGTAAAATCCATTGGTCTAACGTCATATAAGGAATACTCGTGCGCTACTGTCAGGTCTGATCGGTATCAATGAAATCTTCCGGCTCAAACAGCGGACGGATTTCAACCTTACAAGTTTCGGGATGAGGATTGGGACACCGTCTTAGCCAATTGATTGCTTCATCCATATCCTCAACTTCCCATATCCAGTATCCGGCTACCAAATCCGAAGTAAGCTCAAACGGCCCCTTCAGGACGGTGCGTGAACCACCATCAAAACGCACCCGCGCACCATAGCTGGTTGGCCTTAGACCGCCTCCATCCCGTATTATACCGGCTTCCGCCAATGCTTCATTATAAGCCCCCATGGACGCAAGCAACTCAGCAGATGGCATTACCCCCGCTTCTGAGTCTTTTGTTGAACGGACGAGAACTATTACCCTCATTGAAGTCAGTATTCCGTTTAAGCCACACAGCAGCAGCTTACTGACCCGCAGGCGTGAACACGAAGCACGCGACGCCTGCCTCCATTACAACCCTTCCCGGATTACCTGCCGCAAAGCACGGTTAAAATCTGTTCTCCTCAAGGACCGCGTCGAAAGCTTCCTGGGTATCGTGCACTATAATAGTGCCGCGCATGCTATAGTGCGCACCACCACAAAGTTGAGCACAACTGATCTCCATATCTGGTGCAGCATAGACTTCTGTATTACCAGCCTCGTACAACTGGGTCAGAACCCTGGTGGACAACCGTTGCCCTTCCTCTGCAATCATGCCCGACCCATCAGCCGCTGGGTAGTCCTGCATAGCAATCCAGCGATAAGGCGGGTATTGCGCACGGCGGCGCTCATCTCCCGAGATCGGCATAGTCTTTGCCATTTCCCGACGAAATTCGCTCGTTGACATTTTCGGGACAAACCAGACCGGGATCTCTAATCCTGGAATTATATCCTGCTTAACCCGCATATTGGGCAGAGCAAAACTGTGAATCACATCTCTGGAAGTAAGATTGACGATAACCGGCTTGTCCTTGACCAAGTGTAGCGTATTTGTAATGATTACATCGTCGTCGCCACGCGGGTCACTTGCGTCTATTTCAATAGGTTTAGTGAGCGTAGTTTGGCCGAATTGCCCATCATCCCCCGCGTAAATGACATTCCAGGCGAATTGCTCGGCAATCACATTAACGATCAGAGACTCTTCCTCCACAGGGAAATCATTCTTGATTGTGGCCCAGATCGGGAATGCAAAACCAACCAGCAGGACCGCTTCAGCTACGACGACCCCGCCTTCCAGGTACGACGAAAGCTTGTTCTTGACCCCCGTATAACTCGCTTTTGGGTTGCGCTTTCCATTAAACCGCCAGAGGCAATAAATGAAAAACGGTGCCCAGATCACGAAAAGCAACAGCATGAGCCAGTGCACCCAACTCATCATAATGTCAATTTCCGCTCCATGCCCCGAGGCGTCAAGCGGCATGCCCATCCATTTACTTAAATCATTCATGTCCTAGACTACGTCTGATTCACTCGATCCATTGGCAGGATCACGATATACACTGCCTGATGTTTTGGCTGACTTTAATGCATTCGCGCGGCGATGAGTCTTATAAAAAAACGTGCCAACACCAACACCCACGAACCCTATCACCGAAAGGAGCGACGCCATGGATAGCACCAGTGCTTTGATCGTTTGCTCATTTGCACCTCCTGTACCCAGGCAGTACTCACAGGCCAGTGCTGGCGTCGCTACGATCAACAATGCAACTATGATGATGCCGCGTCTCATGCTAAATGCTTGATTTTTCGCCGAAATGTCACTCCGTAAAAAACAAGGATAATTCCCGAAATCAATGCGATCAGTCCTATGCCTATCATAAGACCGCTGGCATCTGCTATTCCACGCATCAATGCCCATAAACCGAGCAGGAAGCTCAGCATTGTTGCAAATACAATAAACACAATGTGAACCGTCCTAAGCGACATGACTGGACAGAATCAAAGTAGCAAGGGTTGCTACCGCCTCTTGATCGGCGTGCGCACCTAGAAAGAGCGCGAACATGCCAGCCAAGAATACCCCTGCGGACAAAAGCACCCACAGAATCACCTGTTTTTCACTGATCAGATGCATAAAATACAACGCAACCAGAGCCGCCTTGACTGTGGCAATTGCCAAGGCTACCAATAGTGCCGGCGTAAAAGGCATGTGCAGGTAAGAGACCGCAACGGTCACGACGGTTAGTATTGCGAGTGCAATGAAGACCGTGATGTACACTTTTACGTGCCTCTTCACGTCTTCCAGAGTCATTTCTTCGGCCATTTCAAACCGTTTTGTCTAATCAAATCAAATAGATTGTCGGGAATAGAAATATCCATACTAAGTCCACGAAATGCCAATATAAACCGGCAACCTCGATACGATTGGTGAAGTGCGCTTTGTCACGTGCTGTTCCTCGTTTCCACATCTTTGTTCCTGGCCCCCAGAAATAGGCATTCACCAGTATCCCGCCCGTGACGTGAATCGCATGTAGTCCGGTAAGTACGAAGTAGACGCCTAGAAAATTATTTGTCGACGCATACCAGTGATGATCGAATTTATCACCATACTCAAAACCTTTTACGACAAGAAAGCCCAAGGCAAGCAGGATGGTAAGTCCCATATAGAGCTTGTAGCGATCGAAACGATCCATTTTAAGCGAAGCCCAGGCCATGACCATCGTAACACTGGACGCAATAAGAATCATTGTGTTCACGAATGCAAGCGGAACGTTCAGAATCTGGTCTGCACGCTCAGCCATGGTCTCCTCACCATACATCATCATGCCCGGCCATGCATCCGCACCTATGCGCAGGAAAACGTAAGCGGCGAACAGGCCGCCAAAAAGCATGACCTCCGAAGCCAGAAAGAGCCAAATGCCCAGCTTCGCATTGTTTACGCCAGTATCTGGGCGTGCCTTTACCTCGTAGGGTATCTGCATTTTGGTTTACTTAGGATTCAACAGATTTGGCAGTATCGGACGTGGATAGATCAATAGGCACCTCTTGTGGACAATAATCCGACTCATAACCGGGTACGCTGTACTCGTACGGGCCATGATACACCGTAGGAATGGTAGCAAAGTTGCCATGCCCAATTGGAGGTGTCGGAGCAGCAGACCATTCAAGCGTCGTAGACTCCCAATGATTACTCTTCTCCACCTTCTTGCCACGCTTGATGCTCATAAAGAAATTAATGATGAAGGGCAACTGGAAAAGTAACAGAATGAAGGCTGATACGGACATGACAACGTTGTAGTGCATCACTCCCTCAGCAAAGCTATAGGTAAGCCCACCATCAAACAAACGACGTGATACACCGGGCATCCCTTGAATGAGCATCGGAAAAAAGATACCATTCATCGCAACCAGAGAACCCCAGAAGTGAATCCGGCCCAGCGTCTCGTTCATGGTACGCCCGGTAACCTTTGGGAACCAGTAATATATACCGGCGAAGAGTGCAAAGATCGTCCCCGGCGCCACCACGTAGTGAAAATGCCCAATCACATAATAGGTATCGTGCAGCGGGATATCGGTCGGGGCCAAACCAAGCGGAAGTCCTGTGAGACCACCAATACCGAACATAGGGAGGAACCCCAGAGCAAACCACATGGCGGTATTGAATCGGATTGATCCTCCGAAGAGCGTTATCATGAGTGCTGACAGGATGACGACCGACGGTATCGAAATGATCATCGTCGTGATCTGGAAGAATGCACTGATCGTGGTCCCCATGCCCGTAATAAACATGTGGTGCGCCCAAACAATAAAAGAAAAGAAGCCTAGGAATATTACTGACCATACCATGAGCCGGTAGCCCCACAGCGGCTTACGGGTATTGTTCGCCAGGATCTCGGATACAATCCCCATTGCTGGGAGAATCAGAACATAAACCTCTGGATGTGCCAGAAACCAGAACAAGTGCTGCCAAAGCAATGGGCTCCCGCCACCCGCAACTTCCAGCGGTCCATCGGCCGTTACCAGCCCACTTGGCAAAAAGAAGCTGGTATCCAGGAGTCTGTCTGCTAATTGAAGAAAACCCGCTGCCTCCAGGGGAGGAAAAGCCAACAACAGCAGGAAAGCAGTAATAAACTGTGCCCAGACAAAGAAAGGCAATCTGAAAAAAGTCATGCCTTCCGCACGCAGCTGGATGATCGTTACGATGAAGTTAACCGCCCCCAACAATGAAGATGTTATCAGTAAGACCATCCCCCAGAGCCACATGGTTTGCCCCATGGTCTCAATGTCAGCCAGCGGTGGATATGAGGTCCAGCCAGCTTTGGCTGCTCCTTCAGGCACAAAAAAGCTCGACAGCATAACTACTCCACCCCAGAAGTAGAAGTGGTAGCTAGCCATGTTCAGCCTCGGGAACGCCATGTCGGGCGCGCCGATCTGCAGTGGAACCACATAATTACCAAACGCTCCGACCGCCAGGGGAACGATCCCCAAGAAAACCATGATCGTGCCATGCATAGCACCGAACTGGTTGTACATCTCTGGCGTCAACGCTCCCAGAAGCGGGATTTCCACTCCAGGCGAAGCCAATTGCCACCGCATGAGCAACATCAGCCCGAACCCGAACAGCAAGAACAGTAAAGCAGTGAACCCGTACTGGAGACCGATCACCTTGTGATCGGTCGAAAACCAATATCTGCGCCAAAAACCCTCTTTATGGGCCGAATGCGCGTCCGAATGGGAGTGACCTTCTTCCATCACGCGAATACCTTGATTGTAGGACTGTAAGGGACAGGTGCGGCTATTGATAGGTAACGTTGGCTTCTGCCATACCGCCATCAACAACCATCACATCCATCGTCTGCTCTCCGAGTTGCTCGTGCCATGCCGTGACCGTGTAATTGCCATCTGGCAGACCCGAGATGCTGAACGCACCGCTTGCGTCTGTAGTCGCAAAATAGGGATGATCCAGCACCCCAATGTAAGCCTGCATCCAACTGTGCACATCACACTTGACTGAAATCATAACCTCAGGCACTAAAAAGCTCTTCTCCAGATAGTCTCCGATTCCAGGGGTGGACTCGTTGAATCCCCGGTTATCTTCGGGAACCGGGTGAACATTATGCTGGAAAGGGTCACTGTTCTCAATACGAATAGTTTGCCCTGTCTGCATCCCCATCACACGGGGAGTATACATGCATCCTTCCTGATCCATGACCACCGGATCCGCCGGAGTTGCATATGAATAGCCCTCGGGCAATCCTGCACTTACGTACACAAATACGTTCTGAAGCGCACCTTCGTTGACGATCATGTCTTCGCTGAGCGCCGCCTCAGCACGCTCATCCGTACAGTCATCATTCATTCGCACGGGCGTGCGTTCGGAGGGTTCACCCGTGAACATTACCATCCCGGAGACACTACCTGCCCCCATCGCGGTCATTTCCTCGGCTGGCATGGAGTCCCCGCTGTCCGATTCGCTGTCCATTGCAGCATCGCCTCCGCCACCACCGCAGGCAGCAAGCAAGAGAACCAATAGCATGGAAATTGCTGTGAGTCGCATCAAATTCTTGGTCTGATTAGAGTTTCCTTCTTGGTTGAGACGGCTCATTTGCATAAGCCGACGCGCGAATATACGCTTTCTTCGGCAATCTATTGCGTACTGCTTCATTCACGCGAAAATCTGTACCTTTCAAGTTATGGATTGGGTCTGGACACTTTATAAAAAATACATCACAAAGGGGCTTGTAGCCAAGGGAATTTCTGATCCCACTGAAGCCGAACTTGAAGCTGCCTTTATGAAAGCACTCGCTGGCTCCTCTGTTACGGTTCTTGTCCAGGAACCATGGATGAACTCCGTACGCTTCAAGGGTCTAGCCAGAGGAAGTCTTTCTGAAATGACCGACCTCATAAGGGATCCCATGACTTGGCTTCAAGAACGTTACGGTGGTGGTAAATTTAAGCTTAATTTTCATGAGGGGTGGAATTTTGTTGCTACGAAAAACTTCAAACCGGAGGGACCACCCCTGTGGAAAGACGCCCCAGAAATCTCTTTCTAAGTGGAAGCTATCAGCCCCCTGCACCCCAGTGACCGCGAACGCGTGGTAGTATTTCTGGGTTTTCTTACTAGCGAGGAATGCCGCAAGGCCTGTTGTGAGCACGCGCAACCGGAATTGCTGGCCGCAGCGCTAACAAAGCTCTGGTTTGAAGAGATTTACATCCCCGGCGAAACCGCTGTTGAAGGCATCAAGCCCGCGCCGACCCGTGAGGACTGCACCCGCTTTAATGCCTGCTTCAGCGCCGAAGAGCTTACCATGCTGGAACGGTTCCATGGTTTCTTTGAACTTCGGTTGAACTTTCTGATCAATCAGGTTCACGGGCGAGCATTTTTTCCAGACAATGACAGCTGGCGAGGAGTCCTTCAGCACGCACGCTACCTCCTCGCGGAGCTTAACCCGGACCCCGAATGGTTGCGCACGATGCTAGAAGCAATGATCCAAAAACTTCAGGAAGGGCAATTGATGGAAGGACTGCGAACCCCCCGCCAGCTCTCGTCACCCCGTGAAAAATGAAACCCATCCCGCAACAGGGTTCGGAATGAACAAGGTTACACGATTGTAAGACCGGTAGGAATTTGCCCGTTGTACTCTAGTGAGAAGCGAGGCTGTACCAAGTACATGCAGCTCAATAAAACCCATCGCGGTTGATATTAGGATTTCGCAGGTCACATAAAGATTGGCACTATGCCTTGAGACGCATTCGCACAAGCCTCAACTGGCCAAGCCAAGAATCAGTGATTCACAGCCGTGACGTCTACAGTCTTCACGGCAAACAAGTAGACTGATGTCCTGCTCCATTTAGTATTACTTACAACATACAGAGGATGTGCGACTTGACTTCCTTTTGCCACACGAGTTGTTGCGCGGAATTCGCACCTGCTGAATATTGGCGCCGTTCCACGGCGCATGACGAATTTAGGTCAAGCAAAGATTCCACAACTCCACATAAGGAGGCACGTCAATATTACAAGTGCAATAAGCCATACATTCACGCCTGCAAGCAGCCACACAATTTTTCTCTCGTTGCGTTCTGTCATTATGCCTAGCTGTCTGGTTAACGATTCACGGGACAAACGTGGTGAATGCCACACTTGCAATTGACTAGGGAATCCCGAGGAAAATTGCTTGATACGAAATATAATCCCAATAGATGTAGTTGTTTCTGGTAAGGTGCCAGAATCAGTTGACTTTGGGTGGTCACAAGCGGTTTGAGGTGGACTCAACATAGGACTTCGGCACCCGTTCCGCCAGGGCCTTCTGCAGCCTCGGCAGAGGTTCGGCACCGGGAAGCTTGCGCAAGCGCGGCTCCGTCTCCCGGATCGCCATCGCAACCCACTGCTGACGCTGATTCGAGTTCACCCAACGCTTGACCCGGCGCGTGCGGGCGCCCAGGCGGCTGTTGGCGTTCTCGATGAGATTGGTGGTCCGTAAACTGCAGCCCGATTCGCCCGCGACTCCCAATCTGTGCAGCGCCAACGTCTATTCCAGCCCCTCCGCCAGACTGTGGGCCGCCGCCGGCGCATGGGACTGCAAGTGTTCGTACAGCGCCATCAGCGCCGCCTTGGCCTCCGTGTACGTCTCCTTACGGTACGCCGCCTGCAGTCGCCGGCGCACCGTTACCTGCTCCTCTTTTGTAGGCGCAAATAAGGTTATTCACAGTGTACTGCCTGCATTCAATGTATCAAACTTGGGACACTGATCTTAGGGATGAGAACTCCTCGTGGCGCCCCTACGACGCGATTGGTGGTTTTCTGGGCACTAATCTGCATGTAATGCGTAAACCCGCCCATTGCACTCCTACTGTGGTACGACTCCAACGTTGAAGGTATTTCTAAATAGCACTGATGGCTACGATATCTTATATCAGTTGGATTTTGTATTATTGCAGGGGCGTTCGTCCTTCGGTCGTGCGTCGTGCACGTCACACATCCCATTCATGTTAACTCACATAGCGTAACGTAATGAAATTTTTTCCATACTCAGCACTGATTTTAGCCTTCGCCTTTGCATTTGCAGCGTGTGGTGGAAGTGAACAAGCTCCCGAATCCGAAATGGAGATGGATGCAATGGAAGCAGAGGGGACCGATCTTTCTGATGCTGCGGTAAGCATAACTATCCAACCCGCAGGCGACGAGATGAGATATGCCGTAGAATCTGTCACTGTTGCGGCAGGAGCCGAGGTTACCCTGGTTATGGAAAACACGGCCACTGCTCCTGCAATGATTCATAACATTGTCGTGCTCACCACGAATTCTGATGAAGATGCCAATCGGGTTGGTATGGCCGCGATCGCTGCCATGGAAACGGATTACATACCGGAAGACGAGGCCATACTTGCCTATACTCCAATGGCAAATCCGGGCGAGACCGTTGAGGTGACCTTCACAGCTCCTTCGGAGCCTGGAAATTACCGGTTTATTTGCACCTATCCAGGACATTTTGGCACGATGCAAGGCGTCCTGATTGTTGAGTGAATTGCGAGGAGGTCAGTTCTATTCCTGAACCCTCGTAAGGACTCATTGGGAATGGGCGTCCGGGAAACCCGGGCCCTCAGGGGAGGGCCTGCTCCAGCTGCGGAGAGAATATAGAGAAACGTAGGTGTATCAAAAAAGATGCCAGGACAAAGAGTTCCTCGTCCGCATTGGTGATCCTCAGACTCCGCCCGACATTCTGCCTAACAGAGGTTCTATCGTCGTTGCAAAATCAGGATGATAGGACAGGTATCTGTAAATGGTTGTTGTCCTACGGGTAGTTACAGCAACCGAATACACGGGCGATTGAATGCTCTGTAGATTGCCAGTTTGGGACACATATTTCCAGGCTTGACCGCACCGGAGCAGTCGAAGCTGCATATCGCTCCGCTGAGGCATCGCGGAATGGGAAGCTATAGTTTGTATGCCTCAACTTTGCCAATCCAGATTTGGCAGGGCATACAAGGGCAATTGAGGCGGCTGTTGAAGCTGTACTTGTTGTGGCAGACGCCGCTCATACTGCAGGATACAGCATGAGCGGATCATCGAAATGCCGGCCGTGTGCGGAACATGGATGGATCTCCGAATACGACGCATTCCACTGCACTCGTGCCACACCTAATCATGAAGGATGGCATTAAGCACCTGAATCGACCGGGCAAGTCAGGGGATGTCATCCGCACGGTTTTACGTTTGATAGGTTTGCAATTCCGCAAGCGGCGACGGAGAGGATACTTGTTGACATCTGAAAAATTGCAGTGCCAAAGCCAAAGAGATCATTGACATGCTTCCGGGTTCGCTGCGTCCGCGTCGTAATCGGGGGACTTACGCACGATAACCTGGCGCAGGCGGTTCACTCAACGGGGGCTCTCAGCGAACGCTTTGATGTCTCGTGCTTATCTTCAATGGCGAACGTAATTCATAGACCTGTCACGGGGAGGAATTCTCATGCTGCGTGTTATCACCATTATTGTATTGTGGATACTGATACTGGCCGGTGTTGCGGTACTGGGTTTCTACGCTTACTACGGCATAGCGGCCAATAACGCCAAGACAAGCCTCGGGCCAGAAGCTCCCGTTTTGGAGGCCAATGGCATTCAATATCGTGATTTGAACAAGAATGGCGTGATGGACCAGTACGAAAATCCCGATGCGCCCGTGGCGGAGCGGGTTCGGGATGTGTTGTCGCAAATGAATCTGGAGGAGAAAGCGGGGATGATGTTCATCAATATGATTGGCACGTTACCTGATGGATCCCTGCAGGAGCGGCCGACGCCGAGCAATCCTTTTACGTTCATGATTCCCACCAATTCCGAGATGATTGTGCGCCGCCACATGAATCACTTCAATATTATGCAGAGTCACGATCCAGCTGCTATGGCGGCTTGGTACAACGGCGTGCAAAATCTTGCGGAACGTACGCGACTGGGCATTCCAATCACAATTGCTTCAGATCCGAGACATAGCTTTCCTAGCAGCGAGGCAGCGTCCATGTTTGCCGGTGATTTTTCCGTTTGGCCAGAACCCCTTGGCCTCGCCGCAACGCGCGATACACTTCTGGTCGAGGAGTTTGGCAATATTGCACGCCAGGAGTACCTGGCGGTGGGGATCAGGCTTGCACTTCATCCCATGTTAGATTTGGCGACTGAACCACGCTGGTCACGTATTTATGGCACTTTTGGTGAAGATGCGGACCTGTCAGCCAGCATGGGGCGTGCATACATTCGCGGGTTGCAGGGCGAATCAGTTGGCACTGAGAGTGTCGCAACGATGTCTAAGCATTTTCCCGGTGGCGGGCCGCAGGACGACGGATGGGAGGCACATTTCTCCTATGGTAAGGATCAGGTCTATCCAGGCGACAAGTTTGATTTGCATGTGTCGCCGTTCGTGGAAGGGGCTATGGCGGCGAATACTGCGCAAATCATGGTGAGCTATGCTGTCGGTGTGGGCATCACCGAAGATGGTGTTGGCTTCGCCTTCAGCCCCTCCATTGTCACTGGCCTGCTGCGTAACGAACTTGGATTTGAAGGCGTTATCAGTACGGATTGGGCAGTTTTAAGCAGTAAGCGTTTGCTGGGCTTTACCATGCTGGAATCTCCGGGATGGGGTGTTGAAGATTTGGCACCTATTGATCGGGCAGAAATAGCGCTGGCAGCTGGTGTTGATTTATTCGGAGGAGAATCCAATCCAGAGTGGATTGTTGAGTTGGTAAACTCAGGCAGGGTTCAGGAAGCGCGCTTAGACAGCTCCGTGGGCCGGCTACTCAGGGATAAATTCTTGCTTGGGCTGTTTGATGACCCGTACGTTGACGAAAACGCTGCTAATAACGTAGTAGGATCTGCCTCCTTCATGGAGGCGGGCAGAATTGCCCAACAAAAGTCTATTGTGCTTTTGAAGAACATGTCAATGGACAGTGGTTCCTTTTTACCTCTCGGACCAGATGAGCGAATATTTGTGCAGAATGTGGATAGCAGTGTGGCATCTCGTTATGCTACGGTCGTCAGTAATCCCGCTGAGGCCACCGTAGCCCTGCTCAGGGTTCATGCGCCTTATGAACCTCCGCGAGGTAGAGGCATGCTGGAGGGGTTATTTCATCAGGGTGATCTGGATTTTAAGGGGACGGAGCTGGACGAGATATTGTCGACTACCCGATCCCTCCCGACGATCGTTGACATTTACCTTGACCGTCCCGCCGTTATTCCAGAGATAGCGGAAAGTGCTGCGGCAGTCTTGGGCAATTTTGGAGCATCGGACGAAGTGATTCTGGATGCAGTTTTCGGGCGGTTTGATCCTTCGGGGCGCCTACCGCTTGAATTGCCGTCGTCTATGGATGCTGTCCGTTCGCAGTTAGAGGATGTACCCTATGACAGCGAAGATCCTCTCTTTCCGTTTGGATTCGGCCTGAGCTATTCCCCAACGGATACAGTTAGTTCAACACAAATCACGCAATTACCGGATTCCGTTCAATTCTAAGGATGCGTAGCCGATGAAAGCCGCTGTTAAGAATATTAAGCCCCTCTATGGAGCATCACCAAGGCCATTGTCTTGACGGTGATCAACGGCTCTGTGTAAAGTTCCAACGGCCGAATCAATTGGTCAAAATACGCTCTCATGGATTCCGAGACAATGAGCAATTGGTAAATCCCTTTTAGTCCCATCTCGATGGGCCTGACTTGTGTCCCGGAACGCGCTGAAAATCAGGTTTCTGACAAAATTGAGTAATGAGCTCCTTTTTGAACTAGAACACACGCAGTATGAAGCTTGGAAGTAGCACGCCATCCCCAATGCTATCCCAAGGAGGAGACTCCATCTGAATATGCCAAATAAACCTCCAACATTCTACCAGAGAATACGCACCCTGAACTACTATTTCGGTTTGTATAAGGCAACATGTACGGATGATCTGCGTTTCCCTGCCCTGACTCCGAAAAAATGCTTTTTTGCTGCGCCAATCCATGCGCAAGAAGAATAAAATCGAGCTTGACCGAGTCCTGAACGGCGAGGCCATTCTCCATAAGGATCGTGTGCGATGTGATATTGCTATGGGTTCCAAGCCGCGTAAGAATACCCTGCTTCATACGAATTCCCGTCTGTTGCTCTATTCCCGCACTCCGATGGGACTCCAGCTCACTATTGTTCGCTACAGCGAGGTTGAATGCATTACTTCGGGAAAGACCAAAGGACGGCCCTATTTGCAACTACTTGGAGACGATGCACGTGTGTTACTTCTCTTCAAGTCCAAGTCCGCTCGCGAGGACTACAGGAGATTCTTTGAAGGGCGCATTCCCGACGAATAATACCTTTCCCGAAAATTGTTCAGATCCATAATACATCCCTCGACTCGGCCTTTAAGCCGTATGTTTTACTCTAACAGCTTGTTGCTCCCCCTGCATGGATGGTAATGTAAATTATTATCGCACGATTTGGCTGTCCGACTTTCATCTCGGCACAAAGGACTGCAAAGCCGCTTACCTACTTGACTTTCTCCGCCATAACGAAAGTGAAACACTCTATCTGGTAGGTGACATTTTTGACGGCTGGGCCCTGTCCCGCTCCTGGAACTGGGATCAATTTCACAATGATGTGATCCAAAAACTGCTGCGCAAAGCACGTAAAGGAACACGCGTGATCTACCTGCCAGGAAATCATGATGAATTTGCCAGAGACTACCTCGGGCTCCAGTTTGGCCGCGTACGGATTGAAGAAGAGGTGATACACGAAACCGCAGATGGACGCAAGCTGTTGGTGCTACACGGAGATGTATTTGACGGCATGATTCGACATGCGCGCTGGATCTCGGTTATCGGCGCCAGGGCTTATCATGCACTGTTGTTCTTGAACCGTTGGGTTAACCGATGTCGGCGTTTCTTTGGAATGCCCTACTGGTCGCTTTCGGCATATCTCAAACACCGGACCAAGCGTGCAGTGCAGTTCATCGCCAACTTTGAGAACGCTATGGTTGGTGTCGCTAAGGCGAAGAATGCCGATGGCGTCGTATGCGGACACGTCCACTTTGCCGAAATCCGGGAAATCGGATCCATTCTTTACGCGAATTCAGGTGACTGGATGGAAAGTTGTACCGGACTGGTTGAGCATTTTGATGGCAGACTGGAACTTTTGCACTGGGTCGCTATGGATCATCAACCTCAACTTCTGCGGAATGGGGGCGATGGACAGTCCACTGAGATACCCAAAATCGTACTAAAGAAACCTCCCGGCAATGGCTAAGTTGCGCGTTCTGTTTATCGTGCAGGGAGAGGGACGCGGCCATATGACACAGGCACTTGCCCTTGCATCAATGTTGCGCAGGGCAGGCCATTCCGTATGTAAAACAGTAGTCAGCAAGGGTGGAGACAGCGAAGTTCCAAGCTACTTTGAAGAGGGATTACAGTCCCCGGTAATGCAGGTACCCAGCGGTCGCTTCTTTGTGAACAAAGAAACCCGGAGCGTCGACTGGGGGCGTACGATTCTCAGTAACAGCTTCAAATGGGCGCAGTTCAATCGGAGTTTTGCAGTATTGAGTGAATTACTCCAAAGCGAACGTCCGGATGTGATCGTAAACTTTTACGAACCGCTTGCAGGACTCTTCATGCTACGGGAGCGATTGGAAACCCCAATGGTTGCGGTAGCGCACCAATTCATGTTCCTGCACCCGGAGTATCGCTTCCCTCCCGGTCAGGATGTTCAGAAATTGTCAACGATCTCCTTCACACGCCTAACCGGACTGGGAGCCGAGCGTCGACTGGCTCTCTCACTGTACGAAGCCAAACCCCTGCCGGACAAAAAGATCGTGGTTATGCCTCCACTCTTGAGGGATGAGTTTTTTGAACTGCCCAAAGACGTGAGCGAACCCTTCTTTCTCGTCTATCTATTCCATCACAGCTTGAGCAAAGATGTGATTGACTGGCATAAACGTAACCCAAAGTTTAGGCTGCACTGTTTCTGGAATAACGACGACGCCGAAGAAGTCACACATTACAGCGATACTCTGACTTTCCACCGCTTGCATGGCCAGCGATTTCTGGATATGATGGCACGCTGCCAGGGCATTGTTACGACCTCTGGCTTCGAGAGTATGGCAGAAGCCATGTACCTGGGCAAGCCTCTAATGCTTAATCCATTACATCAGCATTTTGAGCAGCACTGCAATGGCCTAGACGGCACCAGTGTGGGAGCTGCCGTGCAAACCAACGATTTTAACCTGGATCACCTGGTAAAATTCGTGCCTGAATACAATTTTGACACGACCAAACTCCGGGCCTGGATTGGCAAAGCTGAGACGATGTTTGTCCGCGAGCTGGAGCAGGTAGCCAGCAAAAAACAGTCACCCAAGCGACGACGACGCAGCATAATTGACGCTGCACTGTCCCTAACTTCAGACAAGCCCCCTACTCTCCCGGGTTGGCTTACCAAGTGATCTGCTACCGGGTATCCCGCCACAAGAGCGTCTGACATAGGACATCACACCCCTGACCAAGGCGGGTCAGGTGTATTCCGATTTAACAGAGGCCACTCAGAACCGACAACCCCTATATAGACAGGGGGTATGCACTTGGTGCTCGCCCGGATAGGTTATGCTCCCGCAGAATGCTGCGTCACGCTTGCCCGTTGCATCCGATCTTTGCCTACCCAAACAGCTATGCCAATGGCTGTCGTCATAAGACCTGCAATTCCCAGTAGACGCCAATAACTACGCTTTTTCATGGTGCTAGATGCATATGGTTTGGTTATCAATGGGCTCGAAAACCCGCGCTCACTCTTAATACACATGACGCGCCGTACATACATAAAGCAACAGTATGATCTCTACGAGATCTTTTTTTTAGCGATAGTGACCTGAGTACACTCCCCGACGGTATCTTCGAGAATCTCACCGAATTGTATCTGGCAGATGATACCACGCTCAGCGGCTTAGAACTAGTCTGAATTTCTAACCGCATTTTTTGATGATAATGTGATCTGGGTTTGTGTGGAACTTGGGATATTCAAGGATGATGTTGGAAATTCAAGCTAGCGCAAAATCCACTCCGCGATTCCTCGTGTGGTCAGTAATTACCCTTTGGGCTCCCGCAACCTCCACATAAGCCAGGGTCCCCTGAAATCCGCAGGTTTGGATAACACAACTCGGTACTCTTCCAGGCGACATGAAACACGGTATATGTAGGACTTGGAGAGACTTTATGATCATTAGTCCGTAACATGTAGTTACGATCTTGTGAATCCCATGAGAAATATTCGGGAAGGGGTTGAAGTGCATTGCTCTGGGAGGCGTCCTGTGGCCTTTCGGCGTGCACGGCATAAAACCTACATGATCGAGCGCATTCTGCGCGTTTGGATGGTGCAAACTGGATGGTGGGCCGATGAGGTGCAGCACACGTATTACGAGGTAGTAGCCAAAGGCGGCATCTACCTGCTCTGCTGCCAGAACCGGTCCGACAATGTATGGCAACTACTGGGCGTTCACGACTGAAACTGCTCCCGCCCAGGCCGAAGCACCACTGCCTTCATCCAGGTGGCCCCGCGGTCTGATCGCGGTGCGGGGCGCCTTTTGCCAGCACCGGCGGTAATCTTGTTCAAACTTTGTCAATTCACCCAGTAAGGATCGTCCGCATGTAGGTTAACTTGGGGCTGTGATTATCGGCGAGCTATGCCCAATCAATTGTCCTACGCTATGGTTGACTGGCCCCGAATGGCGGCACATATCGTGCAGCAGAAGGCGCAAGTCAGTGGCCCGGTCATCGCTCATGAGAACGGACGCGCTGTAGAGGCCACCACAGAACTTCCTGATTGGCAGTCTGGCATGCCGCTGAAGCGGGCTCGCAAGTTGTATGAAGGCATTACTTTTTTGCCGCGTGACCGAGTGCGCGAACAGTCCGCACACACCTGGCTCGCCCGCCAGCTTGTCTGCTTCAGTCCGTACCTGAAGCCTCTACGAACAGGGTGTTTTCTGATTCAGAAGCCGGATATTGATCCTCTTGCGCGGTTTATTGGCAGCAGGCCGTATCTGCGGGGCGGAGCGGCGGAGGCCGGCGAATGGGCTCATCTGTCCCTATGTGGTGCGGCAGGAGGGACGCTCCACCGCGTCTGTAACGGTGGGAGATTTCTGAGCCAAACACCGGTTGATGTATTGGCCGATCCGGCAGGTCCGCTGGGGCGGGCCGGTTTGGAGTTGGCTGAACGGCTACATCTTTTCGGGCTGCATGATCTGGGTATGGTAAAGCAGCGGCTCAGCCGCAAGCATCTGCGCAATCAGTTTGGCATCATCCTTGGCGGCAGGATTGATCAGCTGATACGGCCGGGCCGGCAGCCGAATGTGCCCGGCTATGTTTTCCCGCAAACCCTGCATACATCGCATGAATTTGATACGCCCTCATCTTTGGCGCATCCCTGGATCCGGCGCGTGCTCCTGCGTCTGGCCGAACATCTGGCCGATGCGCTTGAATATCAGTCCGCTCTGGCACTGACGCTGCAGGCCTTCGTCCCGGGTCGGGGAATGGCCAAAGATTGCTACCTGTCCCGCCGCGGGCTGTACTCCGTGTCGGACCTGCGCCGCTGCGCCATTAATCTGTATGATCAGCTATCTGCCCGGCTTTTGGCGGCAGATGTGCTTTCACTACGGCTTGAAGCCAGCATGCTCACTACGCGGACCTACGTCCAACAAAACCTTTTTACCAGCCGAAACGAGGCGAGCGAACTCACGCGAGCGGTGGGGCTGCTACAACAGCGTTACGGGCCGCGGACCATCCTACATGTCCAGCGCAAGGATTCAATCTTTGCTGAGGACCGTCTGGCGGTGGTGCCTGTGCAGCAGCAGACATCCTGAGATAGTGGACTTTACGTACCTCCATACACGATCCTGGTACTCACTACTCGCCGGTGGCTCATCACCGGATATGCTGGTAGAGCAGGCTGCGAAGTTGGGGCTGAAGGCACTGGCACTTACCGATGTACAGGGGGTTATGGGAGCGGTCCGCTTTGCGCAGGCCTGTGATATCGCGGGCATCAAGCCCATCTACGGCTCAGAGGTCACTGTTGAAGATGGCCGGCTGGTTCTGCTCTGCGAGAATCGAGAAGGGTACGGTGAACTGTGCCGGCTGCTGACCAAAGGCAGTCAAAAGCCTCTTGTGTTGAATGATCTGGAAGAGGTGAACAATCTGTTTTGCCTTACTGGCGGCCGGTGCGGCCTGTTGCCAACACACCTGAGAAACAACACCGCGCGACCGCTTCTGGAGCGTTTGAAATCCCTGTTTGGACCACGGCTTTCCGTGGAACTGTGGCATCATCTGCATGAGGACGATAGCGCCTGCCTTCGTGCTCTGGTTGCGCTGGCCCAAGACTGTACAGTTGATACGGTTGTCGGGGGAGATGTCCGGTATGCCCGCCCTGAAGATTACGCGCGTTATGATCTGCTTACCTGTATCCGCCTAGGGAGCACGGTCTTTGAGTATAACCCGGCACGTCCGGCCAACGCGGAAGCCTATCTGCGGTCTCCGGCGACCTTGCGCCGACTTCTACCGTACCCCAGAGCCTTTGACCGGGCCGCTGAAATTGCCTCGGCCTGCACGGTAGATCTGCTCCCGGGACATCTGATTCCACCCGCTCCGCGTCTGCAGGACGACGAAACAGCGCATGCACTCCTACGAAGTCTCTGTGAGGAGGGTCTCATGCGCCGCTACCAGGGAGCAGAGCGGGCGCGTGCCCAAATGGAGCATGAGTTGGCGATTATCCGCGACCTGAAGCTGGATGACTACTTCCTGGTTATCCATGAAATCATTGCCGAATCAAGGCATCGGGGCATCCGATGCGCTGGCCGCGGATCGGCCGCCAATTCCATTGTGGCCTATTTGCTGGGCATTACCGCGGTCTGTCCGCTGGAGCAGAATCTTCTATTTGAGCGCTTTCTGCACAGAGGTCGTGCAGGGACGCCTGACATTGATGTGGATTTTGACGCGGAGCGCCGGGAGGAAATCATTACCTGGATTGAGCAGCGTTTTGGCAGTGAGCACACGGCCATGACGGCGACCGTTATTCATTACGGACTCAGGCTGGCTATCCGGGATGCGGCCAAAGCCCTGGGCTGGCCGGTTTCCGAGCTCAGCCGCCTGTCCAAGTCCGTACCGCGCCGGCGGAGCACTATTGGGGTTGAGGAATTCCGAGATGATCTAGTGGCTGCCGCCGGAAGCTCGCCCATGCTGGAAGCGTTGCTGCAGGGTGTTGCTACCCTTAACAAGGCGCCGCGTCATTTGGGGCTGCACAACGGGGGGATGATTCTGTCCCGTACACCGTTGTGGCAGTTTTCGCCAGTGCAGACATCCGCCAACGGCGTACGCATGGTCCAGTTTGACAAGGATGATGTGGAGGCCCTAGGGCTGGTCAAGTTTGATGTTCTTGGTCTGCGGATGCTGGCCACCGTCGATATGGCCGCCCGCTTGGTCGCCGTGCATGAACGCAAAGAGGCAACAGGGGACAGTCACTGGCTTGACGAACTGCCCATGGATGACCCGGATACATATGCCTCCATACGCACGGGAGACAACCTGGGGCTGTTTCAGATTGAGTCCATGGGTCAGATGCATCTGGTGGCCAGTCATCAACCTGAGTGTTTTCAGGATCTGATTACCCAAATTGCGATCTTCCGGCCAGGCCCGCTACAGTCCGGCATGGTACATCCGTTTATCCGGCGCCGCCGCGGGGAAGAGCCGGTCACCTACGATCATCCGATACTGGAACCCATTTTGAAGGACACTCATGGTGTGGTGTTATTCCAGGAGCAGATTCTTGAAATTGCACACCATTTTGCCGGGATGTCTCTAGAGGAGGCGGATGTATTCCGGCGTCTTATGTCCAAGTACCGCGATCCGCAGGAGATGGCAAAAATGGAGGGATGTTTTGTGAAGGGCGCCATTGGTAAAGGTGTGCCCCGGCCGATAGCGGAGAAGATTTTCGGTCAGGTATCCGGCTATGTCGGTTACGGTTTCTGCCGCAGTCACGCAGCAGCCTTTGCGCGCACGGTGTTTCATTCCGCCTACCTCAGGACGCATCATCCAGCGGCCTACTTTGCGGGGCTTCTTGAGCATCATCCCGGCATGTTCGATGTACTGACGCTGGAGGAGGAGGCCCGCCGCCGGGGTGTGCGAATTCTGCGGTCGTGTGTGCAGCAGAGCGGGGCGCGATACGAGCTTGAACAGGATACCGCCGGGCGGCTGTGTATCCGTCGTCCGCTGCGTGTAATCAGTCAGTTGTCGGCCGAACAGGCAACCGATGTGATCTGGGCGCGCCTGAGTGCGGGTCGTTTCCTGTCGGTTGAAGACTTGTATTGCCGCGTCAAGCTGGATCATGATCAGTTCCGCGCTATGGCAGTAGCGGGTGCGCTGGATGAGTTGGCTCAAGATCGGCGTGATGCGCTCTGGGCCATTGGGGTACTGGAGCATCGTCACGGCAGGCCGGGAAAACGTTCATCGGCGCGGCTGTTTCGGGAGCGTATGGATGAATTTTCGCCTCAGCTTCCGCGGCTGGAACCTGCGGAGAAGCTAAGCTGGGATTTGCAGAGCACTGGCAGCAGCGACATTCATCCGGTAGCTTCGGCCCGCGGCACATTGAGTGCATTGCATGTCTCCAGTATTGCTGGATTACAGGAAAAGCTTGAGGACATGGTCCGTGTGGCGGGTCGCGTAACGATGCGTCAGCGTCCGCCTACGGCGAAGGGGGTGCTATTCATTACGCTGGAGGACGAGACCGGTGTGTTGCAGGCTATAGTGTATCCGGGTCGGATTCCGCGTCTGCGTGAGGCCCTGCGGTCGTCTGCGCTTGTAGTGAGTGGAGAAATGCAGTCTCAGGGCCGATGGCGCGCCCTCATAGTGAACGATGCCTGGCCGCTCCCGGACATTCTGGGTGGGTATGCCGGTCATCTTCAGATGGGCGGAGGCCGCGACACCTTCAAAGCTGCCGTGCATAGGTGAATTCCTTATTCCGAATGGTGCCAACCGAACGAACCTAGCCTGAATTCCCAACCACGCTTTTGATGACAATCTGGTCTTCCTCTGCGCGTGGAGTTAGACGTATTCAAGGATGAGGTATCGATCATGCGACCAGGAGATTGGTCCTTGGAATCCGACATATCCGGCCGCCCGACGGGTGAGCCGTATTGAAGTTTTTCAGAAACCAGTTGACCAGCCGCATACCTGAGACCCATTCGCAGCCTTAAGCCCACGGCTATGTTCTGATTGCGGAAAAACTAAACCGGGAATAGGCCTTACCGACCTTCCGACCCGTCAGCGCAGTGGCGTAAGGCGCATCCGCCCCAGTTTGACCGTACCGGATCCCCTGATCATGAACCCCGTCAAACCAGCCTCGGGAGCTTGACCGTGACCATGCGCAACCTGGGTGTCGTCAGCATACCCCCGGAAATGCGTCCGATCCCCCACAACACCGATTGTGCGTGCCTCTGGATTCGGCAAAACAGCTTCGACCTGTATTTCCTCTATGCCGCTTCTCACAGCCCCCAGACGCATGGTTCCACTCTCAATTTCCACAAAATGATATGACAGGCTGTCCTGCACATGGTGAACCAGACGCACGGAGCCGTCAAACTCAGACAAATCCATGTCTGCTCGAAATTCCACACTCTCAACCGCCTTTCCATAAGTAATCAGTACCGGAGAAGTTACAATGGTGAGTGACAGTTCAGTGTTGCCCGCTGTATTCTCTGTCACCCCTGCTGTAACCTCCCCCATTACTACATCAAATGCCAAATTGAATGCATCGTCAGCGTCAGGTCCAGGGATCCACTGCCACGCACCATTGTCTTCCAGTTTAGGCGATCCGGCGACCCCTCTCAGTCTCATCAAAGCTTCCTCCTGCTCCTCTATTTTGGCAGACATGGAATCAACTACGGCAACACCTACGCCGTGCTCATAAACCATATCCCCACCGAAACTCGCTGCTTGAATCAACGGTAGCAACCCAACAGCGCCAATAATCGTTACTGGAATCCATACAACCAGCTTGAATGATAGCCACCACCAAAGCGCAATTCGCAGTACACCATAAGAAAGGAACCACCACATCGTGATTTTGCCCAGATCGGAGTGCGTAGTAAGCACTGTGCCGGCCTCACCTGTCACCAATACAGAATCTGCCGCAGCTTCACCCGAAAGAACACCCGCGAGCGTACCCAGCGCCCCAATTATGTAAAGGATTGTTGACATCCTTGGTAGGAACTGGATTCGACGAAAAAACAGGGCGACCAAATCCACGGCAAAGGCAACGATCAGCAGTGCTATTGGAAAGTGCACTACCATGGGATGTAGGTTCGGCATTTAGACTAAGAGACTGTTGAAAAAGAGCGTTCTAATTTTGGCGAAGAATATTTCAAGATTTAACGTTGATTGTTGCGCAGATTTTGAACACTATATTGCCGTTACCACTGCCTGTAGCAGTTCATCGGGGAGGCAAAAGTCTCCTCTGACAATTTGACTCTGTAACTTGCTATCACAGAAAATGAGTATTTAATTCGTTCCTCGAGCGCGAAGAGTTGGCTTTCTCTTCAATTAGTCTGCAACGCTTCATCAATACACTGAATGGCTCACTCTTGCCAAGCAACATGCCATCGGCTGCCATTTTTGCGTAGTCGTCTGCAAGTATTTCATATAAATTACCAGATGGAACAAGTTGCAAGTCACCCGAAACTGCGGCCTGATAGTCAATGTATTCCCCAGAAATATCTTTCGCAGAAAAAAACATTGACTTGTGGCGAGCGACGGAGAGTGCTAACTGATGGTCCAAAAGTGCTCTCTCAGCAATACCTGCTTCGTCGAGACGTACAAGATCATACCAGTGTCTCGACAAGCGATCACCACGCCTTCGTTCTTGGCGACAAAAGACATGAATCGCAGTGGCTTTCTCCCAAAAGGTTCGCTCCGCCCGCATAACTTTCACGTGTGTTTGAGGAAAGGTAATCCCAGGTAAGTGCGCCGCTGCATCGCACTCTACGGTGTGGATCACATGGGGTTCGCCGGTGGACCGTGCCCCAAATTCGACCATGACCTCAGGACGTACGAACCCCGATCCAAGAAACAGTGATTCATATCCAATATAGAGTTTTTCAGCCTCGGCATTTATCCGTGCCCTGAACCCCGCACGCGAAAGCTCTGCTTTGACAGCTGGAAGGGCTTCGTCTTTGATCCATTTTTCGAGATCTTTGCGGATTGCCCGTGACCAACGCTTTACCTGACTGCGAGTTGCTGGAAGAGCATCGTCTCCGGCATTCGCAACTAATGCTGGCTCTAACGCGCGGATGTCATATGTGATATCAATATCTTCCGAAAAGCGATGTATAGCCCCCCACACTTTCGACAATGAAGTCCCACCCTTAAAGGTTATATGCGGGCCAAACGGGGAGTTGAACAGTGCGCATAGTGTCGCGACAACCCACACGTCCTTTTCTAGAAGATGTGCGCTTTGATCACTGCTGAATTCCGCCACAGATAAAGCATCGCGCTGATCGTTACTGGATAAAGCCTGGTATTTTGTCTCAAGCATTTGTTAGACGTATACTCACTGATTCTGCCATCCAGCTGGGCATCGTCGACCGGGCTGTTGCAAGCTCGTCCAGATCCTTCCTGGAAAGTGTTAACCAGAGTTTTTCAAGATGATCTTCAACTTCCTCTGGACCAAGCCACAGCAAGGCGCGGATGATATCGCCAGCCTTGGTATGGGGTGCTGTCAATTGGCTGCGTGAAGCGTGACGCAATTCTACGATGAGTTTCCCAAAGCGCAGTTCTCGGTTGGGACCGGACGTAAAATAGACCGGTCTAATTGGGTTCTGAGGTGTTAAGCCAAGAAAATTCGCCGCGGCACCGCCAGAGGGGACAATTATTTCACCCCATAAATCCGACAGCGAAGCGAGGACTGCCTCTAAACGAGGAGCCCTTATACCGAATCGAGTCTTAATTGGGCGCAGATAGACACCTTGGAAAATACGCATAAGTTCACCTGAGCGGGCGAGCCGTGACAAAGCCTGATCGACCGCTGTGCGATTGCCCATGTGTAACAGAGCCCTTGGGCACAGAGGTGTACCCTCTTGAAGGGTAGAGGCGTGCTCCATTATTCGGCGGGGAAGGTCACGCATGGTTTTGTCTTATGTCAGAAATATAACATGAATTCTGACATTATACTAATATAAACCAGGTCAGTTTCTAACAATGGGAAAAAAGACAGAACAAAACTAACAGTAAGATCCAAAGTGTCTGGACCAAGAGAGTTTGAAAATGCTAGTGTAGTCGATGTCGGCGAGACAGGTGAGATCTGGGGGATGGAAATAAAGAAGGGCCAATTTATTGTCCTGGACGCCGATGGAAATCAACTGCGTGTGTGCCAGACAAACTACGGGCTGATATCATAAAGATCTAACAAAATTCGATAGTTTTGCGCAACAGGTTTTATGAAAAGGCGGCGCCTACCTTGTCCTGCTGTCATCATTTTCATCAAACCTTTACAGACATGCGCGAAGCAGTTTATCTGGGGCTGGATGCCCATACGCTTACCTGCGTTTTAGCGGCCACGGATTCGTCAGGTTACCAAATCTCGGCCAAGGAATTTTCGACATCGGAGACCGCGCTGATACATCATGTAGTTGAGATCCGTGCACGGCACAAGTATCTGGCAGTGGAGGAATCCTCCCTAGCGGGTTGGATCGCGAATACGTTGCGTCCCTATGTGGACGAGTTGATTGTTTGTGATCCCCGGCACAATGCGCTGATCAGTCGCAGTGGGAACAAGGATGATGTGACGGATGCCTACAAGCTCTGTCGCCTGCTGCGAATGGATGAGTTGTTGCGGGTCTATCACACAGATGCGTTAGACCGCGCAGATTTCAAGATTGCTGTGCAGCAGTATTTAGCCTTTCGAGGGGACCACGTCAAGTTGAAATCACAAATCAAGGCGAAATATCGGCAGGCGGGCGTTGTTCGTGTGGAGGGTACCGAGGTGTACAGTCAGTCGCATCGCAAGCGCTACCTCACGCGTCTACCGACAAAGCCCCGGCAAAAGATAATGGCGAACTTATATGCGGGTCTGGACGGGATCGGCCATCTGCGGGAAGTGGCCCGCGCAGATATGATTGCATTGGGGCGGCGCTATCCGGAGATCAAGCAATTCCAGCGTATGCCGGGCGTTGGCGTGGTCGGATCTCACGCGTTCAGTGCATTTATTCAGACGCCGCATCGATTTGCCACGAAGCAGAAGCTGTGGAGGTATTGCCAACTCGGTATTATTGGACGCAGCAGCGCTGGCAAGCCATTGGCCCGCACACGCCTGGATCGTTCGGGAACAGGAATTCTGAAAGCCATCAGCCATCAGTGCTGGGCCTCCGCGCTGCGCACCAAGGACCCGAACGAGGTGTCCTTGTTCTATGAAGCCTCACTGCGGCGCACGGGCAATCCTGTGCGTGCACGGCTTAATACACAGCGCAAAGTATTGGCCGTACTTTGGACCATCTGGAAAAACAATGTAGACTACCAACCAGCTCTTTTTTATTCGCCACCTAAATCCGCAGTAATCGCGCAGGCCTTGGGGAATCCATAGTGCCCTGCGATGGATGCTTGCGGATACGGGTAGCCTGGATATGCTTTACACTGAGACATAGCTCCACCATGTGGAAGCTCAGGCAACAGGTTAGCAGTCCGGTCTATTTGCCCCATAAGACACTAGCGCCTACACCAGGGACGCTCACAAACGAGTCTGGCAGTTGACAAACGCTTTTTTACCCGTCTTGAAGATCCGCATCAAAGCATACCGAAGCAGGGGACAGGCATGGATTACCATAGAAGGTCGCGTATCGATTACTCCGAGAGGAGGCGCCCTGTAAAAATTTCGTACTTTTTGCAGTATGGGAGAGGTGTGTGTGAAACTTTTCTTTTCAAACGAGTCTCACTAAATCAAAAGTTTGTTAATGTTGAGATTTTAAGGCTCTGCTCAGTCGCAAACTATTCAGAACAACGGATAAGCTTGACAAGGTCATTGCCAAAGACGCCAGCATCGGATTCAGCAAAACCCCCAATGCCCCATATAGCACGCCGGCTGCTACTGGAATACTTAGCGTATTGTAGACAAAAGCAAAAAATAGATTCTGACGAATTGCACCCATTGTCTTGCGACCCACAAATACTGTATCGGCAACCAGTTGCAGGTCTTCGCGGAGCAGTGTTATATCCGCTGTTTTTACAGCGACCTGAGTACCGGATCCGATCGCAATACCGACATCTGCCTCCGCCAGCGCAGGAGCATCGTTAATACCATCACCAACCATTGCTACCACTGCACCGCGACCACGCCGGGATGCAATGAAGTCCAGCTTTCCCTCCGGTTTTACACCCGCACATACGTCCTCTATGCCTACTTCCTGGGCAACGATTGATGCGTTTCTCGCATCATCACCTGTTAGCATCGTAACGCTGAGCCCATGTGCTTTGAGTTTTGTGACCGCATCCCTGGAAGTACTGCGCAGTGCATCTGTGATCATAAATTGGCCGGCCCACTGCCCTTCAATAGCCGCATGTACCCTCCTATCTTCCGTAGCAACAGGGGGAAGATTAATCCCTCGCTCATTCAAAAATATATAACTGCCCACACACACCTCGCGACCTTCAACCACTCCACAGATACCTCGACCTGGAGCAGTTTCTGTGACTTCCACCGAACTGAAAATCAGTTTCTCTGCCCTGGCGCTCTCAACGATCGCCTCCGCCAGTGGATGCTGAGAATGCGCTTCAAGTGAGGCCGTCAGTTGCAGAAAATCCTTGGACGAAATACCTTCTGCGGTCTCAATTGACGCAACCATGGGCGTTCCGGTCGTAAGCGTGCCAGTCTTATCAAGTACAATGTGCGTAATCTGACTGGTGCGCTCCAGAGCATCCGCTCCCTTAAACAAAATACCTCGGCGGGCCCCCGCACCAGTAGCTGCTACTACGGCAGCAGGAGTCGCCAGTCCCAAGGCACACGGACAGGCAATGATCAACACAGACACGAATGCAGTAAGTGCATGATCCAATCCCCCACCTACCGTCAACCATACCGCAAATGTGATAACTGCGATCGCCAAAACCACCGGTACAAAAATACTGGATACCTTGTCGGCCAACTTTTGGATGGGGGCTTTACGGCCCTGAGCTTCTCTGGTGAGCCTCACGATCTGTTGCAGTACTGTATCGTGTCCTGTATGGGTTACGCGTACAGTCAGGACGCCTTCTGTGTTCAGTGTTCCTGCGACCACGGATGCACCCGTTGACTTGGGAACCGGCAACGGCTCGCCAGTCAGCATGCTTTCGTCAACTGCTCCAGTTCCTTGTATAATTTGGCCATCCACAGGCACCTGATCGCCCGGTCTGACGATCACAATATCACCAGTTTGAACAGCTTCCACGGGCACATCCACCACATGCGGCCCCCGTTGTACGCGGGCAACAGGAACCTGTAGGCGAAGGAGCGCTTCAATTGCCGATCCCGTTTTTGCCATTGCGCGTGATTCGAGGAACTGACCAACCAGCACAAGCGCCACAATAACGGCTGCCGCCTCAAAATAAACTGCCGGCAAAGAGTCAAATAACCCCGGCCAGAATACAACTACTGTGCTATATGTCCATGCTGTCCCCACCCCCATTACAATGAGCGTGTACATGTTTGCCGTCCCCCGTTGAAGTGCGGCCCATGCGGTCCTGAAAAATCTTTCTCCACTGTAAAACACAACGGGCGTCGCAACAGCAAAAAGCACCAGGCGCGGTGCACTCAGCAGCATTGTGAGTACCATCAATAATGCCGCACCCACAACGGCTACAATCAGGCGGGAATGCTTGAAGGCGTGTCTACGGTCCATCGTGACGGCTGCCTGGGTATATTCTGGAAAGGCCTTCAATACGGCCTCAGCCTTGACCAAACCAGGGACCCATGAAAGTTCAAGCACTTCGCCGAACAGTTTGCTTCTAACTAGTGGGCCAATCGCAGCACATCGCGTCTCAATAATGTTCTGCCCAGGAGCACTCTGTCCTTTCTGGAGCTGCAACCTAACCTCGGAACGAGCAACTCCATAGCCCGCATTCTCAATTGTTTCCACAATGGTCTTAGGCGGCAATCCCCGAACATGTGCCTCGTGCGTAGCAATATTGACAGCTACCTGATCAGCTTCCGGTAGCTGGCTTAGCTGACGCTCCAGACCTGCCGCACAGGAGGCACAATGCATCCCGGTTACAGGAATCGTCAATTGGTCGTCAGTAACTGCAGCCATACTCTTTGAGCAACCTGGTGCTAATGTGTATGTTATACGCAAATGAGAACATATGGTACTCAGGTACACAACCCCCTTTTCATTTTGTATAGTCCTATGCGCACGATCAGTTGCAAAGAAATTTTTCCATGCACGCCTCAGGTATTATTTGATGCACTTCATACACCGAGTTCAGTGCGTGCCTGGTGGCATGCAGACCGGATTATTGTAATTCCCCTCGAGGGCGGCGTGTTTACAGCTGCATGGGGAGAACACGAAGATGATCCCATACATGTTTCCTCAGGAACTTATGAGGTCTTCGCTCCCCCACATAAGATTGTAATGGTAGATCTCAAATACTATGCCCAGACGGGGCCTAGCATGCCCGACGCTCCGATATCAATCACCTATGATATTTCACCTCACCCCGAGGGTGCACAGCTGAAGCTCACGCATGCCGGTTTTCCCGAAGAAGGCGAAGGGGACGCGTACTTTGAAGGATGTGTACAGGGATGGAAGATGAGTCTGGATAGCCTCCGATCCTACTTGGCAGCCGCTGTTTAGCGCTCATTCTCGCAGTGACTCGAAGAACGAGACTGGGATAGGCTGAACGAATCGATACATTTTCCCAAAGCGGCAAAGCTCCTTCTCGCACTGAAGGGTCATTCTTGCAGACTACATTTTGCCGAGTGCCTGATCCAGATCCTGGCAAATATCGTCGGGATCTTCCAGGCCTACCGATATTCTGAATACGCCGTCTCCCGCCCACTCTCGATATGCAGCAAGGGCAGCCCCCTTCAATCCAAAACTGGAATCCACGATCTCCTCTGTATCAATATAGAAAAACAGACTACGGACATCTCCCAACGATACCGCGTAGCTGATAAGATCCATCCGCTCCTGTAATTGTTTGGCCAGTGCAACACCTCCACTGGCCCGGAAGCTGACTATTCCAGAGAACTGACGCATTTGCCTGCACGCCAGTTCGTACTGCGGATGTGAGGGAAGGCCAGGATATATGACACGTTTGACGCGCGGATGTCCCTCAAGAAAGCGTGCCACCGCCAAGGCACTTTCACTGTGTGCCCGCATCCGAAGTGGCAGTGTCGCGATGCCCCGCAGAATCAACCAGGCATTAAAGGGACTCAGTACACCACCTGCATGTACTCCTACCCTTGCACGCAAAGCCTCAACAGCAGAAGAATCACCTACAATCACACCACCGAGGGCGTCTCCATGTCCACCGAAGTATTTTGTTAATGAGTGCATTACGAAGTCAGCACCATACCCTAGCGGCTTCGTAATTTCGGGAGAGGCAAATGTGGAGTCCACACTTAGGAGGACGTCGTATTCGTGCGCGATGTTGCTTAGTGTGCTGAGATCAGCGAGCCTCAAGATTGGGTTGCACGGTGTTTCGACATGTATCAGACGTGTATTGTGCCGTATCGCCCGTACTACCGCCTCGTTATCCGATGCATCAACGGCGGTTACGGAAACACCAAGATGCGGAAGCAGGTCGCGTGTGTACTCAACGGCACCTGCATAAGCAACATCACTCATTACGAGGTGGTCCCCTGCTCCGAGAATATGTGTAAACAATGCTGTAATGGCAGCCATTCCACTTGCAAAGCAGGCCGCACCTCCTGCCTCTTCAAGCGCTGCGATCCGCTGCTCCAATCGCCTGATCGTTGGATTGGACCACCGACCATAGATATACGGTGCATCAGCATCCAGGCCCTCTGCAGAAAAGGGCTCTCCCGCATCAACCATATAAGAATTGGCCATATGCAACGGGGGTGCAACTGGCAGGATCTTCCCCTCAGGCGCTTCACCCGCATGGATGGCTTGTGTTCGTGGAGAATATTTTGACATGATTAAACTGTGAGAATGAACCTATGTAAGGTAACCTGAATCAAACAGACCGTACACGACCCCGTTAAAGCTCGTCAAAATCGTCTGCCATGATTACCCCTGAACTTTTCACTTTTTTTCGAGACCTCAAAGCTAATAATAACCGCGATTGGTTTAATGCGAACCGTTCTCGTTACGAGGACCACGTAAAGGAGCCACTGCTGACATTGATTAGAGATTTCGAAATACCGCTTCGGTCAATCAGTCCTCACTTCCTGGCCATTCCCAAGATTGGGGGCTCTCTGTTCCGTATTTATCGTGACATTCGTTTTTCAAAAGACAAGAGACCGTACAAGGAAGCTGCGGGCGTGCATTTTCGACATACATTGGGAAAGAATGCACATGCTCCAGGATTTTATCTGCACCTGGGGCCCGGGGAGGTATTTGCCGCTGTCGGAATTTGGGGACCTGGCAGTAAGGAACTGCGCGCGATCAGACAACACATCGTTGACGATCCTGAATTATGGACTCAGGTTAGCCAGAACCCGAATTTCCTGAAGGTTTACTCGGCGGGGTTTGAGCATGATAAATTGAAGCGTGCCCCTAAGGGCTTCGATCCTAACCACCCACTGATTGACGACCTCAGGTGCAAGCATTTTGTGGCTTCGTGCCCACTGACGGAAGAGCTGGCTTGCTCGGATGATTTCATTGCTACACTGGCAGGGATTTACGGTTCTGGTACGGGATACATGGAGTATTTGACACGTACGCTTGGTCATCCCTGGTAGAGTGCGCAAAAACCGACCTGTTAGTTCACGGATTCGTCGAGAGTCTCCTGCACCAATTTGACGCTACCTTCGTCAGGCGCGTCTTCGTTTAGCATTTCGTGTCCGCGGAACCGATACAGTTTCAAGCGCAAATGTATCCAGATCAACTTGGGATTCTTGGCCAGTTGCGCTTCATTTGATTACCGCAGAGGACCAGATGCTGGGGAAAACACTGTGTGGTTTCTTAGAGGGAACAAAGGCCGACGGGTTTATGACCTCGTAAATCCTTGTATTGCGTCCCGTTGGAACGGCTACATTGCCGATGACCATCAGGCCCCTTCACGGTTCAAGGCTGTCGAACTGGGAGCATCGACCACTGCCCTGGCCTTCGGCTGACGAGGTTGTCCTATCCCATACCAAATCAGCTTGCGCTACAACTCCGACCGGGACCCATTGCGTGCTTGGTGCGTACATCCGGCGCCCTTGACAGGATACACGATAAACTTAACTTACCTCATCAGAATGAAACCATTTCAGACACACGGCGCCTTTAGCTGGCATGAATACCTCGCCGCCGATGTACCTTCGGCACTCAAGTTCTACAGTGAGCTTCTTGGCTGGACAACCAGCGATATGCCCATGCCCGACGGCGAGATGTATAAACTTCTGTACAGCGGATCAAAGCGTATAGGGGGCTTGATGGCTTGCCCTCCTGGTGCTCCACCCTGTTGGACATATTATGTGACAGTGAACGATATCCAGAAGCTGCTTAGGGGGACCGAATTAAACCTGATCGTGCCTCTTCAAGACACGGCGGTCGGTCCCTTTGCAGCGTTCCAGGATCCACAGGGAGCCTACCTGTCTGTGATCCAATACCATGATGGAGGTGAAGAGGATGATCAGACTATCGCCAATACCCAGGAGGCTTTTCTCACGCATGGTGCATTCTCCTGGTTTGAGCTCCAGACTGCTGACCCGATAGCTGCAGCCGACTGGTACGGTAAGCTGTTTGGCTGGACCGTTACCGAACAACATATGGAGGCAGGAAAGTATTGGGTGATTTCCGTGGAGGAGACACAGATTGGTGGAATTATGGAATGCGTTTACCCAAATGTTCCGTCCCATTGGAACTGCTATGTTACTGTTGATGATGTAGATGCCGTTCAGGCCAAAGCTGCCGAATTGGGAGCCACCATCACTGCCCCCGCCTTCGACTTACCGGAGGTTGGCCGCTTACTGCATATCTGTGATCCCGAAGGAGTAGCACTCGCCTTTGCGACCTGGCTCCCAATGCCGGAATAGGATCGGCTGACTTTACTGATTGCACTTACTCTATTTTTAAGTGAGCTTTCGTCTGAGGAGATTTAGCCGTGGCTTATGGGTTACCCGTGTATTTCACGTAGAACTCACGGGGCTCGAGATGAATGCCGAGAATAGTTGGAGCGGATCACACAACTACACATCTTGGAACCTAGGAACCTTGGTCCCTGTCTAATTGATCATGACAGAGGGCTTGGCCTTTCTGAATGACCCATGACTAAATCCCTTCATTCTGCTTCCCGTCCAGTGACGGCAGCGTTTGACCGTGGGCCTGCCAAGTATTTTCATGGGCGGAAACAGATCTTGGACGATTTCAATAAAGTCGCAGGGCGCGCGATTCGGACAAAGTCTGGCACAACCTTCCTGATTCAAGGCGCACCTGGGGCTGGGAAGACGGCCCTCATGTATGAATGTGAAAAGCTGGCGCGGAATAGTGGATGGAAGGTTTTTAGAATGCCCGCGCGTGCCTTGTGGGATTCAGATAAATTGCGACGAACCCTCGGTTTAGGAAACATTCCCCAAGTTACAGGTGGGACAGTAGAAATCAGTGCTGGTCCTTTTGCCAGAGGTGGTGTCACAGTTGAAAAGGCCTCCGGTGCACCACTTGATATCCTCCGAAATGGGAAGCATCCACTACTCCTAAAGATGGATGAAGCGCAAACCCTGGAAACAACCAACGCCCCTCCTCCTGAACACGCCGGGACTGTAACCGATGTGCTTAATGCGATTCATAACGGCGAGATCGACCGGCCTGTCATTCTGATCGCAGCCGGATTGGGGACGACAGTGGATACCTTTAGATCACTGGGAATATCAAGATTCTCATTGGAATGTCTTGTGGAATTGGGGTCCCTGGACAAACAAGCAACTCGCGCGGTAATACACGACTGGCTTAAGAAAGAGGCCCGTGCCAAAGGGGATCCCACAGTATGGATTGATGCCATTGCCCAGGAAACCCATGGCTGGCCACAGCACATTTTGTCATATGTGGAGCCCGCTTTGGGTCGGTTACAAACCGACGACGGGAATATGACAGCAGAAGGATTGAATGTTGTCCTTAACGCAGGGCGGACCTTTCGTTCGGAATACTATGAACAGCGGGCACATGATTTTAGCAGAATACAACGTCATAGTCTGGCAAAACTGATTAAAGAGGTTCCATCAGGAGGAAGCTTGGACCTGGAAGACATCATATCATCCCTAACACAGGAGTATGGTAAACCGAAAGCAGAGATGCTGTTTCGACGGGCGCTGCACAGAGGTATACTGCACAGGCGTAGGGGAACTTATGCGATCCCGATTCCGTCTATGCACAATTGGTTGGTGACCAACTACTCTCACATCCAGATCAAATCTCCGCAAGTAAGCGAATTCGGGATGGAACGCTGAACTACCTTTCACGGACGTGATTCCCCCAAAAGATATATCGGGAACGATTCTTGTAACCTTGACACCGCGCCTACGGCTAAAAGGAATCAGTCTATAGCAAGCCGTAATCCTCAGCCCGGGCTACGAATCTACACCTGGAACTTGGAGTCTCCCTTGTTTCGGATCCCATCTAGAAGTTTCTTCCGGTCGAATGGCGTGATATCCCCCATACCAGCGATCGATTCCGCGAAGGGTAATGGCATCTTCATCACCGCCAAGTACCGCCAATCCCTCTGGAGTTGCGGAGACGCTTACATTCCGAAAGCCCTCTGGAGCTTTATCTCCCTCAATAGTCACCAGAGGATATCCTCCACGGGCCATATCCAGAATCACTTCCCAAAATGTCCAGTCACCCATGAATGGGGCGCGCTCATTCGCCCAATGTGCATGAAGGATTTCTGTCGGATCGCTTACTCCATCTGCAATAAGTCTCAATGCGTGCCCTTCAGTTCGAGATAATCCATTATGTACAGAGGGCCATTCTTGCAAAAAGCGCCGATATGCAGCCTGCAAAAATGGCAGTTCAATATTAAGATTATCAGCTACCGCTTGGTGTCGTCCAGGTTTAGAACTGGTAAAGCAAGCCCATGCGTCGGCAGCAGCGTGAAACTGTGGTAGATTTATAGGTTTGCGCGTGTCGAACAGATGGCGAATCTGCGCAGGATTAAGATCTCCCAAACCACGAAAGGACCTTACTCCGGGATACCTGTCAATACAAATCAGAAACTGCCTCTGGGGCGAGCAGTACTTGTTTTCTATCAGCCATGCTAGAATCTGAATCAATTGCAGTTGGTCATACAAGTCATGCTCAAACCAGAGAACAACTTCATCTTCTTCCGCGTGCGTGCGCAGCGTTGAGTTTCGAAGCCGTAAGCTCTGTGCCAGTTCCTCTCTGATCCCCCATCCTAACGACGCAAGAAATGCTGCCCGCTTTTCACTCAGCTCCCGTATAGACAACTTACCGGGCACGGGTCCTATATGAAGCACATCCCTCCAAGGCAGCACACTGCCTCCAATGCCCGACCGTAGGATCAGGTCCGCCGCCGAATCTCCGTTAGTCACGTGCAGCATTTCTCACATACGTTCGTACCACGTAAAAGATATATAAAGACGACCATGCACGGAATTTATCACGACGTATACATTGACGCTTCCCCTGAACACATCTTCGACGCCGTGACATCCGAGACAGGATTAAATACTTGGTGGACGGATGCCTGCAGCGCCGAGCGAAGAGCCGGCGGAAAATATCACTTCCACTTTGAACCGGACTACGATTGGCACGCCGAGGTTGTAGAATGGTCTACGTCCCAGCATGTTGTTTGGTGCTTCACGCGGGCAGACAGTGACTGGACTGACACCAAGCTCAGCTTTAGCGTAATCTCCACTGACAGAGGCCCCCTGTTGCGCATGGAGCACACCGGCTGGCGAATCCTGAACGATCATTTCAGGCACACCAGCTACTGCTGGGCACAGTACCTCAGGAAGTTGCAGAAACACTTGACTTCCGCCTGATTCACGCTGTAAGACCTATGCCGAAGGCCATAGATTGCGCTTGAACGGCGAGTAATGCCGAGTGGAAATTTGGTGTGTAGAGGGGGTCCTGTAGAGCCCCTGCTTATTCACGTGCCCAATATATCGTCCCAATATCTTTACTTCTTCAAAGATATCTGGATCAATTCGAATATCATCAAACTCGGGATTCGCAGGCTCTAGGCGAAGGCCTCCGTAATCCATATAAACCCGCTTGAGCGAAGTTTCGCCATCATACAGCACAGCGCCGATACCTCCGTTCGGGATATCGTCATCCACTAGGAGCACATAGTCTCCGTCATGAATATCCGCCCCAATCATAGATTGCCCTTTCACTCGTAATGCAAAGATCCGATCCAGGCTGGGGAAAATCGTTCCGAGCGTGATATTCCCCAGATTGGCTCCCACGGCTTCCTGGAGTACTCCGGCGGTAATCTCGCCAAGAACAGGGATAGCCGATTCTGATTCCCGCATATTTTCGGGCGGCAACTGGTAGCCTGCTTCCGTCTTGATCAGATATCCCTTCTTTGCAAGTGCCTTGAGGTTCTGCGTGACACTGTTGGAAGATTTATAACCGAACTCCCGCTTAAAATCGTCGTAGCTGGGCCACTCTCGGCCCTCCTCTACACACTCTGCAATGAAATCAAGCACAGCTCGCTGCTTTTCGGTCAACCGTTGGGACATAGCTACTACCATTGTTTTGTTATATACGATGTCCAGTTACTATACTCTCAGTTATATGTTCACCTACTGAACAATCATTTTAGGATTTGGCGATTTCTTGTCAGAATCTTGTCAGATTTCTACTTTTCTGATCCATTTGGCCTGTTGAAGAACTGGTCGATCAGGATAATATTATCGTCTGGGTCTGCAAGCATAAGGCTCCCGGGCCCATCAGGGTTAGTCTGTTCATCCACCTCAGACATAAGCACGAGGCCGGAAGCCTTGAGGCGCTCCTGAATCGCCCGAATGTCTGCAAATTCGTGAACCCGCCATGCTTCCAGCAATGAATCCTCTGCATTTGCGTCGGCCTTCGCCAACAAGCCGGGATTGAAGGTCAGGATGTTACCCTCAAACATGCCTTGAAAAAGCCCTATAACCGTGGTACCATTCACCATGATCAGGTAGCCCTGCCCCCGTCCCGTCACCTCGAAACCGAGTTTTTCATAGAACGCACATGACGCATCGAGATCGTTGACAGACAAGCTCACAGAAAATGCCCCCAATTCCAATTCACCCATGATTTCGTTGATTTAGTGGTTGCCCAAAGTTAAGTATCGGGCCGCTTACAATGTATCTGTGGAGTTCTTCTTACATCCATCCGACGACGTTCCTCTCTTGTCAATGTCACGAACAAGGCTGCTAAGGCTTTTCCATCCGCGGTCTCACGACGTATGGAGCACCCAGGTCGCCTATGGTGACGCCGTATAGCATCCCGTCTCTCACGATTGGATCGGGATCAAATAAATAAAACGCAACCTTCGTCCTCGGGCAGTGCTCCCTCCCGCTTCATCCACAGATTGCCTTCATCGTTGCTGAAGAAAGAAGCTACTTCGGGCTTTGAATCCGAAATCCTTTTCCAATCGACGGTCCCACCCAGATTGAAGAACCACTAAATTCCATCCCGCAGGTCATCCATCTCTTCCTCGCCTAAAGGGACTGGGTTTTGGTTTTTGGAGACTCGTCGGAGCGTTGCTCCAATCGGACTCTGTTCGAAAGGCTTGAATTCTTTAGTGGTCAGCGTCCAAAGATTCCCAGTTGGAGAGAAGCGCCATTCAAAGGATCCCTGAAAGGGTATCAACTCGCCTATTGACGAGCGCTTCCGAAGTCGAATCCGCCCGGCGAGTGGCCGACATATCACTCCCGGTATAAGGGAAGTGGCTGTCTGTGACTAGTATCAGGTTCGTGCAGGGACTATTGACATTGGCCACTTCTTGCCACTTGCCCACTCCGCGGGTTCCAGGTACTTCAAAATACAACTCACATATTATGGAACCCTATTCTAAACTGTACATTCATACGCTCTTGGTCGCTGGTTCTTTTCCAAAAATTCCACTCCCCATGTACGTACAACATTCTTCGTTCAAGATCTTTCTCTTTTTATGCTTGCTCCCTCTGGGAGCATCTGCGCTGGCTACAAACACACAGGCCCAGCCAGCTCTAGACCTTCCTGTCCCTGTGGATAGTGCGGTTACCATTGGACAACTGGAAAATGGCATCACCTACTATTTGCGAGAGAACCACGAGCCGGAGTCTCGCCTTGAGCTTCGGCTGGTCGTAAACGCAGGTAGTGTACAGGAGGATGACGACCAGCTTGGGTTGGCTCATTTTGTAGAGCACATGCTCTTTAATGGAACAAGGCGCTATCCCAAGCAAACGCTCATGGCGTTCCTGCAGCGCATCGGCATGCAAATCGGACCAGACGTCAATGCGTATACAAGTTTCGACGAAACGGTCTACCAACTTCAAGTGCCTACGGACAGCATGGAAGTGGTACGCAAGGCATTCGAGGTGCTGGAAGATTGGGCAGCCTACGCCACGTTGAGTGATGAAGAAATTGACAATGAGCGCGGCGTGGTGATAGAGGAATGGCGTAGTGGCCGCGGCGCATCCGGACGCATGTTAGACGAATTGATTCCGACTCTTCTTGGTGACTCACACTACGCAGAACGACTCCCCATCGGTGACACGCTTGTGATCAAACAGAGCTCCTACGAGACTGTGCGACGTTTTTACGAAACTTGGTATAGACCTGATCTGATGGCTGTTGTCGTAGTCGGGGCTCTGGATGTATCTACTATGAAATCACTTGTAGAGGAGCATTTTGCCACCATCCCTCCCGCCGTAGACCCTATGCCACGTGCGACATTCGATGTGCCGCTACAAGAGATACGATACAAGGTTATAAGCGACCCAGAGTACGACTTCTTTCCAGGACTTTCGTTACTCTACAGACAACCGAAGATGAACGTTAAAACCGTCGCCGACTATCGCCAGTCTTTGGTGAGGTCATTGGCGAACGGTATGCTCTCACGGCGTTTTTCCGAGATTGCTCAGGACGGTACAAGTACTCCTTTCCTCATAGCAAATGCCGGCCTTGGGGATATGGTGCGCGGTGCTTCGTTTTTTGTTTTACAAGCATATGCGAACGAAGACAGCTTAACCGCTGCACTTCGTACGGTGGTGCTTGAGGCGGAACGCGTCAAGCAGCACAGCTTCACTCCTGGCGAATTTTCACGCTTCAAAGAGTCATTCATGCGCTCGCGCGAAGAGGCGTATAATGAGCGCGAAAACACTCCTTCGGCAAGACTTGTATCCTCATACGTTTCCCATTTTCTAGAAGACAATCCAATCCCCGGTGTAGTCAATAATTATCAACTTGCACAACAGCTCGTGCCTACAATTACACTAGAAGAGGTTAGTGCGTATCTGCCGGAAGCGCTGAGCAGTCAGGATCGGGCAATTACCGTGGATATCCCGGAGAAAGAATCCCTGGAATGGATTACCGAGGATCTGTTAGCTAGTACCTTCGAAAAATATAATGGTACTAAGGTAGAGCCATATGTTGATACGGCAGTTGATGCTCCCCTGTTTGAGGAGGTGCTGACTCCGGCAGCGATCGTAAGTGAACGTTCGATCTCCGAACTTGGAGTTACGGAGATCACGTTGGATAACGGGATCCGTGTCGTGATGAAGCCCACAGATTTCCGTGCTGACGAGGTTCAGTTTGCTTCCTTCAGCGAAGGTGGGACCTCCTTGTATGACGACGATGAGTTTCGAGCGGCGACTTATGCAGATGGTTTCGTCGGCAGTAGCGGTGTCGGTGCGTTTGACCAGACAGCATTAGGGAAAAAGATGTCGGGCAAGCGCGCCTCTGTATCGGCATCAATTGGCTCGTTGTTTGAAGGATTCAGAGGCGAAGCGTCACCGAAAGATTTGGAGCTTTTATTCCAGTTGATTCACCTGCGTGCTACGCAGGCACGGCTTGACTCGTCAGCATTTCTGTCTGAGATCAACTTCCAACGCACATTTCAGGAGAACCGAAGGAATTCACCGAATGCTGCATTCAGTGACACACTCCGCACTACGCTCTACATGAACCACCCGCGATACCGGTCTGTCACGTTGGAGGAGCTTGATGCCATTGATATGGAGCGCACCCTGGAAATATATCAGGAGAGATTCGCAGATATGGATGATTTTGTCTTCATTTTTGTAGGCGCCTTTGAAGTTGATACGTTGACGGCACTTGCCCAAACCTACCTCGGCACTCTTCCTGCTACAGACCGCGAAGAGACATGGCGGGACAGAAGCGCTCAAAACCCTGAGGGCACAGTGGTTAAAACCGTTTATAAAGGTCAGGACCCACAGAGTCGTGTCAGCATTACCTTTAATGGTCCTTATGCGCATTCTCGACAGGCACGCCA
>JAJEDR010000087.1 GCA_022821385.1 Rhodothermales bacterium | reverse complement strand
TCTGGACCGGTATGCTGCTGAGATTTATGAGGAGGCCGGGGAGCAATTCAACATTGCCTCCTCAAAGCAGGTCGGCGAGATCCTTTTTGACAAAGATAAATTGGGGTTGCCGGTAAAAAGAAAAACACCTTCCGGCAAGCCTTCTACGAGAGAAGAAGTTCTCCTGGAGCTTGCATCTGAGCACAAGGTGCCAGCACTCATAATGGACTGGCGAAAAGCCGCCAAGCTGAAGGGTACTTATGTGGATAATCTGGTACGCATGGCCGTGCCTCAGACGGGGCGTATTCACACGGTATTCAATCAGACTTCGGCAGCTACCGGCCGACTGTCCTCGTCAGATCCCGGGCTGCAGAACATTCCTGTTCGTGATGCCACTGGCCGTGAATTGCGTAGTGCGTTCGTAGCCCCCGAGGGGTGGTATATCCTTTCTGCAGACTACTCGCAGATAGAACTCAGAATTCTTGCTCACATGAGTGGGGATCAGGGATTGCAGACTTTTTTTATGACTGGTCGGGATCCTCACACTGAAACCGCGGCACTCATCTATCATGTGGATGCAGCGGATATTACGCGGGAACAGCGTAACAAAGCCAAGGCGGTCAATTATGGAATTCCATATGGGCTCTCAGCTTCCGGCCTGGCGCGTGGATTAAGGTGCACGCACAGAGAGGCACAAGAATTGATGAAAGCACATCGCGAGTCTTTTCCGGGAATTTGGCAGTTTATCCTGACGCAGGTTGAAAGTGCCAGAGAGCGGGGATTCTCCACTACGCTTATGGGGCGACGTCGTTACCTGCCTGCCTTACAAGCACGTAACAGCGCGGTACGTGCAGCAGCAGAACGTATTGCTGTCAACATGCCGATACAGGGGACCCAGGCAGATATGATCAAGTTGGCGGCAATCGCAATAGATCGGGAGCTGCGGCACGCCGGGATGCAATCACGGGCAATCCTACAGGTTCACGATGAACTTGTATTTGAAGTGCCGGAGCAGGAGTTGGCAGATACGAAGACAATAGTGAAGGATTGCATGACCCAGGCTATGGAACTCAGCGTTCCTATTGAGGTCAACTTGGGTCATGGCTCTAATTGGCTCGAGGCCCACTGAGCCGGTTGGAAGAGGCGCATCAGGACAGGGGCGTGATCTGAGGGACGTTCGCGATCACGCTCTGCGACATCCACCCACGAATTCGCACTCAAGGCAGCCAGTTGTGGAGTTGCTAGGATGTGGTCTATGCGCACGCCGTCGTTCCACTCAAATCCTCTCGTTCGATAATCCCACCATGTGTACACACCGGGGCCAGGGGCGTGCTTGCGCAGAATATCCGCCAGAGAGAATTCCTCCATGAGATTGGTCAGTTTTTTGCGCGCAGCGGGATCGCAAAGGACAGAGTCTTTCCAGTTATCTGGATGGGATACATCCAGATCGTTAAAAGCGACGTTGAAATCCCCCGTCAGTATGAATTCTTCATATTTCTCTCGCTCGCTTTCGAGAAAGCCCTTCAACTCGTCCAGCCAGCGAAGCTTGTAGGCGTGCTTAGGCATACCAATTCGTTTTCCGTTTGGCACATATACATTAACCACACGCAAGTCGTGTACGCTTCCCGCAATAACTCGGGCTTCATTATCAAGTCCCATACGGATGTTGGCGACGGTGTCTTTGGCCAGGATTGCGACGCCGTTGTACGAGGGCTGTCCACAGATAAAGGATTTGTATCCGGCCTCTTCAAGAGTGGCAAAAGGGAACGATCCCTGTGTGGCTTTAATTTCCTGCAGGCAGAGGATATCTGGGGTATGCCGTTCCAGGAAGGAAAGGATTCGAGCCAACCGGGCACGCACGGAGTTAACGTTCCAGGTGACGAGCTTGATGGGTTTAGCCATGGGTTATTGGCATGCTGGTGCTATAAATAATGAGAGCAAACAAATTTTATATATTTTTTGTGGTTACTTCCGGCTGCCGGGAAGCTTCACGTAAGCTACAACTTCGTGTATAATCCTCAAGGTATTCAGCCGGAACTATTGTAAACGCTTAAGTATAGTTATAAATATATCTTTCGGTGTGTTTGAGGGAAAGACGGCAATTTTAGGGCGTCGATCCAAGATATTCACGATCAACTCCCAATATCATGTGGCCGAGCCATTTCACTTCACCTTCTGAGGTGGTTTTGCGAGAGACTCATGGCTGTCCTCCGTTTATCTGCATGTAAGAGTGAGATTGAATGACCTTGGCATAACACCTGTGGTATATTATGAGTTTTAGCGTTTTTCATCTGTGGCGGGGCTGTTTCGTGTGTGCCCTTATACTTGTTCTGCTCGCCAGTTACAGCCGCAATCCAGCCCCCAAAGCTGAGCGCATCGTTGAGCTGTCGAACCTTGTGCCATTCGATAAACTATTCGCACCACCAGATACAGTGATTCTGGATCCATCCCTCCTGTTGGGACAGATCTGGTTCATCGATGCTGATGCATCGGGGCATTTGCTTATCACGGATTATTCCTCTGGGTTGGTCCACCTCTTCGAGCCTACAGGCCATCATGTATCAACCTTCGACACAGATGTGTGCTATCCGACTGACACCGCACACACCGTGCATGCAGCTCGATTTGCCGATAATGGCGCCATTCTGGTGCACACGTGGGAAGGTGTCATGGTGGTGTTTGATCGGGACGGGAATTGTGTCACATCCCGGCCAGACCTGACTTCACCAATCCTGTCATTCTGTACTTGGGGAGATTCATTGTACACCTTCTTGAGTCTGCGTGGTCCAGATCGGAAGCAGATGTTTGAGATTTATACAATGGATCTAGTCTTCCAGCGGGCGATTGAGCATGCACCTCCCGAATTTCCCCGGCTCAACTCAGGCTATCTGGGCTATCATGGTCGTAACATGGACTGTTTTCAGGGCGGTGTGCTTTACAAGCATCACGAGGACATGGATGCTAAATCCGTATCGGGCCAGTCACTTCCGACCCAGGCCCGTCCAGAGTTTTTCGTCAAACGGGACAGGGATATTCCAGACACTCGGAATCAAAAGAGACGGCGGCAAGCATTTGATGCCTTTCCACTTTTGAATGGACTGTATGCACTGGACGAAGATGTTCGCATGATGCTGTTTTCCGGGATTGACGAATCTTACCGTTTAGAGGGAGACAATGGACGGCATGTGGAGGGTCTCAGTATCGCCAGCAACAGCAATCAGTTTGATCCCGTGAGTACGATACTGCATGAAACACCTTACACGGCTTCACACGGATACCTCTACTTTGTGGGGGATGGTGTGGTCATGCCGGACGGGGAGGTCGGCAACTCAACTATCATCCGCTACCGATTCATCCCTCCGACAGGCGTGGCGTCAGGGAATTAGTTGAATCTTGTCAGCTTCGACTGGTTAGAGGTGGATTTAAGCTTATGTTTTGGTTGAATACCAGATCCCCAATCAATGAATGTTGACGGTTACTTTTACTGTCAGAGTCTCCGTTCAAGTCCTGTTGAATACTTCACATATCGATGATAAACCCCAGTGATCCAGATAGTTCAAGAACGATTCGAGTTGCCAATGCGCCATGCTCGTGGGGAACACTTGAATTCAAAGGCCTCGGTGGAGCACAGGTGGACTGTAAAGTCATGCTTCAAGAGCTTGCGGACACGGGCTACGTAGGTACGGAACTCGGAGATTGGGGCTATATGCCCGTAGAAGCGGCAGCACTCGAGCGTTTGTTGGGCAGATGGGATTTATCATTACGCGGAGCATTTGTGCCGGTCGCGCTATCGGATTTGGATAGGCATGATACCGGGATCGAAAAAGCGGTGCGCACGGCCAGACTATTAGCCGCTGCCGGCGATCCAACCGATCCGCCCTTCCTGGTCTTGGCGGACGAGAATGCAGCGAATCCCGAGCGGGTGCAACATGCTGGCCGTATCACATCTGAGCAGGGGATGACTCGAAATCAGTGGGAGGTATTCATCAAGGGCGCACATCTCGTGGCTTCTGCTGTGAGGGAAGAAACAGGATTGAAAACGGTGTTCCATCATCATTGCGCAGGTTTCGTCGAGACACCGGAAGAGATTGATCACCTCCTTTCCAAAACGGATCCGCAACTTATTGGACTCGTGCTGGATACAGGACATTATGTGTATGGAGCTGGGGGACGGAGTGTTGACTTTCAGGAGCTATTCAATCAGTATGCTGACCGTATCCGGTATGTGCATTTCAAGGACTGCGAACCGAACATTGCAGAAGCAGCACGACTACAGGGATGGGATTATTTTGAGGCTGTCGGAAAGGGTCTTTTTTGCGAGTTGGGCCAGGGATGTGTGGATTTCTCCGGCATTATCAGTAGCCTCCGGGAGATGGACTATCGAGGTTGGATCGTTGTAGAACAGGATGTACTGCCGGGTATGGGGGCTCCAAGGTTAAGCGCAGCACGAAATCGCCATTACCTGCGCAACTTGGGGGTGTGAGTCAGGGATGCTGCGCTGTTTGATGAAGGGCAGGCGAGGGTGGTCATAACCTTCGCCTGGCTCGGTTAAAAATCGATCAGTTGGTTCTGCTGGGACATCAGTCTTCCCGAGCGAGAGAGGAATTCTCTTCATATCGATGCAGCGCACAGTCTGCTGCATGTAAGCCGGTACGGATGCAATCCGGGATCCCTACACCGTCCAGATAATTACCTGCAAGGAACAGCCCTTCGCAGGAACTGGTCTTGTTTCGGAGCTCCGCGATTCGCTCGGTGTGTCCAAGCGTATACTGGGGAAGTGCAGCAGGGAAACGATGAATCCTGGTGAATAGCGGTTCAGCTGTTATTCCCAGTGCCACGGTCATTTCGGTGCGTGCCTGCGAAAGCGCAGCCTCGTCGCTCAAGTCAGTACCCCGCAGATAAATTCTGAACAGCAAGTCACCCGCGGGAGCACGCCCGGTTAACTTGACCGAACTCCAGGTGCATGCAGCAACGGAGCCGGTCTCGCGGCGTGCGACTAAATGACCGTATGCATCCAGCGCACGAGAGGGGGCTACTTGATGGTAAGCTAAATGGACCATTGTGCCTGATCTGTACGCAATGCTGCGAAGAAGTTTTGTCAGTTCTGGATTCACAGAACGCGTGATCTTCGCAGCACTCCAGGCTGGTACAGCCAGAATGACATCAGTAGCTTGCAGGGACACCTGATCAGCTATGCCCACTTCCCAGCCTTTTGCAGTTTTTTTAATCTCCGTCACCTCATGCGCAAGCCGGATGCTCCCTAGGTTGACCGATTCAAGCGCAGTGACCAGTGATGAGAGTCCACCCGAAAGACTTCTGAGTGAGGAGTGGGCCTTTTGCGTTGATCCCCGGCTGATTCCAAGGAGTAAGCTGCCGTAACTGGATTCCAGTCGTAGAACATGTGGCATGAGAGCTTTCATGCTAAGGCTGCCGGCCTCGCCGCCGGCCAGGCCACCAAGAAGCGGTTCGATCAGGGTTGAGAAAGCCTCTTTGCCGAATCGCCTACTGAAAAAGTGCTCCACGGACTCGTCGGTTTCATCTGCTTTAGAGGGTATCAGGAGCTCGGCCAGTACGCGTAACTTGCCTCTGCGGCTCAGTAGCGGCGAACTGACGAGTGGCAAGATTTTTCCAGGTACAAGTCCACTCATCCCTTCCGGTACACGGTACAGCTCTCGTCCGTGTCGCAGATAGGCACCACGCCGATCCTGGTTTGTTTTCTGTAGAGGAAGCCCAAGTGTCTTGCAAAGTTGACTTGCCTCCGGTTTGCGGGTCAGGAATACATCTGGTCCGTGCTCCATCAGGAAGCCGCCACAGTATTCGGTATGGATGCAGCCTCCCAGGCGGTTACTTTTTTCTAGAAGCACGATCTCTGGGGGAGCAAGTGTTTGACGCAGAGCCCAGGCGGCAGCAAGCCCCGTAATGCCGCCCCCAATGATGACCACGCGTCTCATGCAGTCAGCCAGCCGGCATGCGAAGCCTGTGTTTGAACAAGGTCCGCGAGTGCCTGAACAAAGAGCGGATCGCTGTTAAGCGAAGGGGGGCGTTCAAGTCGCATATTATTTTCCTCGGCCACGGCCTGTGCCTCAATGTCAATATCGTAGAGTACCTCTACATGATCGGACACAAATCCCACCGGAACACTGACAACATTCCGGATGCCCTGCTTGGCCAGATCAACCAGATAATCTTCCAGCTGTGGACCGAGCCAGGGTTCAGGGCTTCGTCCCTCGGATTGGAAGCACCCAGAGTATTGTGTTGGGTTGAGTCCGGCCGCTTCGGCTACCAGTTGCGCGGTCTCGCGGCATTGGACAGGGTAGGGATCGTTTTGCTGTAAAATTCGCGTGGGCAGACTGTGTGCACTGAAGATCACATGCACACTTGACTGTTCGTCTTCTGGGAATTGCGCTATCCCCATATGTACACGCTTGGCAAACGCCTCTATCAGACCGGGTGCATCATGGTAACTGTCAATGTGCGAGAATTCGATATGTCCGCGATAGAACTTCAGACCGGCATCAATCTTTTTCTGGTACTTGGCAATGCTCATCCCACTGTACTGCGGAGCAAGCACGAGGCTGACTGACCGGCTGATACCATCCTCAATCATCTGACCGACCGTTTCTTCAATCCAGGGGGCCCAGTGACGCATACCGAGGTATGCCTTGAAGCGAGCAGTCTCGCCGGGTGGATTCAAGTGTTCCATGACGGCGTTGGTCGTCTCAGCAGTCAGGCCTAGGAGTGGAGACGATCCTCCGATCAGCCTGTAATTACGTGTGATTTCCTCGATCAGTGCTTTGGAAGTCGTTCGGCCTGCACGGATGTCGGCCAAATAGCCCGGTATATCTTCAAGGCTATCAGGTCCGCCATAGGCCATAAAAAGAATCCCAATTGGGGTATCAGTATCAACCATGGTTGTAGTTATGCACGTAATCAACCAGTCTCTGTACGTTTTCCACAGGTGTCTCCGGCAGTATACCGTGTCCAAGGTTGAACACATGCCCGGGCTGCCCTTCCATGCGTTGCATTACTTCCTGAGCGTGGGGCATTAATTCACGCCAGGGTGCAAGAAGTGTAACGGGGTCCAAGTTCCCCATCACGGGTTTTTGTACCCGTGCATATGCATCGTCAATGGGCGTCCGCCAATCCACTCCAATCACATGTCCTCCAGCGGCTGCCACGGCATCCAGGTACGTGCCTGTGTTTGTGCTAAAATGGATCACCAAGGATGAATCCTCTACGGCCGAAAGAACACGGCGACTGTAGGGCTTCACATAACGCTCATAGTCGTACCGGCTCAGCGCTCCGACCCATGAGTCAAATAGCTGGACGCAATCTACACCAGCGGCAATCTGTGCCTTGAGGTAATCTATGGTCATACCCGAAAGCTTAACCATAAGACGATCCCAGGCCGCAGGTTTGCTGTACATAAAAGCCTTGGTGTGTGCAAATGTGCGTGTAGCACCGCCCTCAATTGCATAACTGGCCATGGTAAACGGTGCACCCGCGAACCCGATGAGAGCCAGATTACGCGCATCAAGCTCCGGGCGCACGATCTTTATGGCTTCAAGTGTCGGTCCCATCGCCTCTTTGGCCGGGGGCACACCTAGCACGTCTACTGCCTTGGGGGTTCGAAGGGGATTGCCGATTTGAGGGCCATGGCCTGGCACAAAGGCGAGATCAAGACCCATGGCCGTCAGTGGTGGCAAAATATCCGAGAAAATAATGGCAGCATCCAGGGAAAAATGCTTCAATGGCATGAGTGTAATCTCGGCGGCGATTGTAGGGTCGCACAGGACAGTTTTCATGGAGTGCTGACTGCGAAGTGCGCGATACTCGGGCAGGTAACGTCCCGCTTGTCGCATAATCCAAATCGGGGTACAGTCCACCGCATTGCCGTGGCACGCTGCTAGAAATCGTTCGCGTCCGGTCATGGAGGAGGGATGAATAGTCTGCTCACGAGGCCGATTGTTGCCAGAGCACACGTCCAACAAAGAATGGCCCGATACTGCTCAGGTAACGCGATGTCTGTTGGGTTTTGCGCATACGCTCCACGATGGCAGAAAGAGGATGTAGATCTTTGCTGAGTAGCCCAACCACAAAATCATTGTCGTTTTGATCAAGGCCATGGCAAGCCAAACGGATATCATGGGCATGGTCGCTGCGCCCGTACGCCTGTCCGATCCCACCGTGCTCCATCAGAATGGTCCGCCGCTCTTCTGCATTTAGCTGCTCAAATGCACCTGCCCTGCGGAGCGGGTACCACATGGCCCATGGCCACGCAGGATTACAGACATAGCGTTTGGGCCGAGCGAATAGGGTTTCGTCCAGATCGGATTCATATCCGATGGTGTACGTACGTCCGATGAAGGTCAGCTCCGTACGGCATCTAAGTCCATGAAACGGCGTGCTTCTCAGGTAATCCTGAAGTTCAGTAACAAAAAACTCAGGGTTCTCGGATACCGTAAGCAGTCCCACGCCTTTCGGGTCATGGAGACTGGCATACAACGCGCCGCAAAGCTTTGATCGGTTCAGGGTCCGTATTAATATCTTGGGATGCTGTTCATAACCGGTGAAGACCAGCAGTTGCATGTACAGTCGGCCGTCACAATAAATCGTGCGTCCGTCAGCATCCCGTCCTCGCTCTCGGAGATCAACGCCTTCGTTCCGGTTTTCCTGTATATCAATCGCCATTATCTGGAAGATTGTGTACCTAGCCAACGTGCCGCATCCAGGGCATGATACGTAATGATGCCTTGTGCGCCGGCGCGGCGTATACTGCTGAGCACTTCCAGCACAGCGGGCTGTTCCTCGGCATAACCATGTTGGGCGGCTGCCTTGAGCATGGCATACTCCCCGCTCACATTGTAGGCAAACAGGGGCACCTGCGGCCATTGATCGCGGATTCGCCGAATGACATCGAGATAGGCGAGTGCGGGTTTGACCATGATCAGATCTGCTCCTTCCTCCAGATCCATTTGGACCTCACGAAGGGCTTCACGTGCATTACAAGGATCCATTTGGTGCATTCTGCGATCACCGAATTGCGGTGCCCCGTCTGCAGCGTTGCGGAACGGGCCGTAGAAGGCCGACGCATACTTGGCACTGTACGAAAGAATTCCCACTTCCTGATGTCCGGCTGCATCCAGCACACTGCGGGTCGCACCGACCTGATGATCCATCATAGCGCTGGGAGCGACAATATCTGCCCCGCTGTCGGCATGGACACGAGCCATTTGTGCCAGTACAGGAAGCGTTGCGTCGTTGGATAGAACTTTATCACGTACCAGTCCGCAGTGCCCGTGAGTGGTGTAGGAGCATAAACATACATCGGTAATAATCACCAGATCCAGGCGGCATCGTTTGATAGCACGAATCGTCTCCGGGATTATTCCTGTAGGGGACAACGCTCGCGTTCCAGTTTCATCTTTGGATTGTGGGATGCCAAAAAGAAGGATACCACTTAATCCCGCCGCTGCGGCATCGTGTGCTGTCTTTACAGCCCCCTCCACGGTGAGACGGGAGACCCCTGGCATTCCTTCAATGGGACTCGCGTGATCGCGTGTCACAAAGATCGGATACACCAAATCTGCGGGTGCAAGCCGCACCTCCCGTACCATGCGCCGCATAGCACCGGTTGTACGCAGGCGCCTCGGTCGTTTATTTTTGTTCAAGTTTTTCAAAATAATCTTCAAGAGCGGTTACAAGACCTTCGGTAGTATATGTTTTTGCTATGACAGCCACCTCGAATCCAGATCTGGATGCAACTTGGGCAGTGATAGGGCCAATACAGGCTGCGGTCACGGGGGCGCTCGGAGATGGGAACAGGGTGGCAAACCCTTCAACAGTTGATCCACTCGTAAAAGTAATAGCATCTGTTCCATCTGCTAGTGCGGCGTATGCCGCCTCTGGTGGACGATTCACATGGGTCTCGTATGCTGTTACAGTTCTGACCTGTGCTCCACCTGCCCTAAGCAATTCAGCCAGGGCTGGCCGGGCCCTGGAAGCACGAGGTAAAAGGATCCGCTGATCGCGCACCGATCCTAGCCCGCTGGCAAGTGCCTCCGCTACGTACTCAGATGGTACGAAGTCGGGTTCAACGTTACGTGAACGCAACGCTGCAGCGGTTGCGGGTCCAATGGCAGCTACGCGAACCGAGTCCGGCCAGGGATGCTTTAAATTCTGCCATGTATGCATAACTCCATTTACGCTGGTGAAGATGACTCGATCGAAGTTATCAAGCTCATTTAGTGCCTGCAGTAACGGTCGGAGATCAGTTGCAGGTTCGATCCGAATCGTCGGAAATTCCAGTACCTTAGCGCCCCTTGACTCGAGCATCTGGCACATGGAGACAGATTGATGTGCCGGACGTGTTACGGCAATGCGTTTGTTAGTGAGTGTACTACGCACGTTCCAACTGGGAATTATATACCCATCTGTTCCTCATTTGGTCTGCCGTCTTCGCGAGTCTTCGTGCCAGAGCCAATGGATCTGTTCCAGTCAAGGACCCAGAGAATTGGTCACGCCCCTTGCGTGAGAGCACCTGTACACGCATATGTATCTGCTCATCTGCAAACTCTGCATAGGCAGCAATTGGGGCGGCACATCCCTCACCAACGGACGCAAGAAAAGAGCGCTCCGCCGTAGTGGCTGTATTGGCCGCCTGACAATTGATCGCCTGCAAGATAGTTGCTGCGACTTCATCATCTTTGCGGCACTCCACGGCCAAGGCACCCTGTGCAGGTGCAGGGAGCATGGTATCCATAGGGATACGTCGCAGATACCTGCTGTTAATACCGAGTCTTGCCAATCCAGATTCCGCCAGCACCGCGGCCTGGAGCTCACCATTCAGAATCTTCTGGACCCGTGTATCAACATTGCCTCTCAGCGGGATAATATTGAGATCCGGGCGGGCGACGCGCAATTGCAATGTACGTCGCAGGCTGGAGGTACCGACAGTCGCTCCCCCGGGCAGTTCATCAAGTGTCAACCCGGAGTCTGTTACTAAAGCATCAAAGGCCACATGTCTCTCGGGCACTGCTGCAATTATTAGTTCTTCCGGTAGTTGCGTTGGCAAATCCTTCAAAGAATGAACAGCGAAGTCAATTTGTTTATGGATAAGCGCCTCTTCCAGTGTGTTGGTGAAGACCCCGGGGGCCTCACCCTTGAGTGAGCCCGCGGTTTGATCACCGACAGTTGTGAGCGTTTCAACGGCGATATCCAATTCCGGGCGTGCTAAGGCCAGGCGTTTGATCACCTCTTCGGTTTGAATAATTGCTAGGCGGGAGCGACGCGTACCTACCTTCAGCTGTCGCCTCATTCGTTGAGCGAGGAGTTCTGTAGATCAAACAGCCGACTGATAATGTGTGAATCCAGTTTGGGATTGTCATCGTTCTCTGCGTCTTTTCTAAGACGCAAGGTCGGTTCATGTAGTAGCTTGTTGACCAGGGCATTCGAAAAATGCTCGATTTGCTGTACCACCTCGGGATCCAGCGGTCCGAGCGCGGCCAGGGTCCGGGTAAGCTCGGCCTGTCGAATGGACTCAGCTTTTTGCCGCAGGCCGGAAATTATCGGTTCGACCTCCAGGGTCCGCAGACGCCGATCCAGCAGGCCCAACTCTCGCTCAATGATTTGTTCTACCTGTGGGATTTCCGCTTGTCGTGCGGCTTTTGACTGCGCAATGTCTGTGCGCAGGTGATCTATATCCAGGAGTGTAACGTTTGGTAGCCGATTGACTGCAGGGTCAATATCACGCGGCACAGCCAAGTCTACCAGGAGGAGTGGGCGATCTGTTCTTGGGCTGATGTGTTCTGTCTCAACCACCAGATGCGGAGCATCGCTCGCACTTATGAGCACATCGGCCTGTGCAACGGCAGCTCGCAATTCTTCAAGTGGCATGGCCTGTGCACACGCATCCGCCGCCAGAGCTTCTGCACGTTCAAGGCTGCGGTTAACAAAAGTAAGCCGGGCCGTTACTTCCTTTCGCAGGATTTTACCCGCTAGGCTGCCCATTTCCCCGGTACCCAGTACAGCCACATGCAAGTGACTCAGCGGGCCCGCTTCGACACGAATACGGTCAATCGCAACTGAGGCAACGCTTACCGGAAATCGTCCGAGCGCAGTTTCTTGGCGTGCGCGTTTGCCTGCTCTGACAGCGGCCCGGAATATGGCATTCAGTCTGGGGCTGGCCAGTGAGGCAGTTTCTGCAGACCGCAAAGACGCACTCACTTGTCCCAGAATCTGCGGTTCCCCTAACACCATTGAATCCAGGCCGCAAGCCACACGCATCAGGTGACGTGGTACCTCTCCGGCCTGTTTACGATACAGGTAAGGCTGGACAGTAGACAGATCAAAGGAGGTATTGAGGAGAAAATGCAGCGCTTCATCGGCTGAACCAGATCCATCCGCGTGTCCGTAGAACTCTACGCGATTGCACGTGGACAGCACGGCCAAGCCGTCAAGTGACGAGCGTGCTTTGGTAAAGAACTGTGACCGTGCATGTGGAGGCAGGGCCAATTGCTCCCGGACAGCCACAGGTGCTGCCTTATGACTGATGCCAATAAGTCCCAGGGAGTAATCAGTCATCATGTAGTGTGAGAATAAACAGGTGCTAACCAGTAAAATTACGAAAAATCAACAGGTTTTCATCCCCGCTCAAAATGCGGGCGGAACAACGTCTTAATACCGTCTTTTTGCGTAAACGTGCCAAAAGCGGCCTCCCACTGCGATAGTGGAAAATCATGCGTGATTAGCGGTTCCGTTTTTACTGCGCCGCTACTTAATAAATGAATAGCCCGAATCCAGGATTCTGGTGTCGACGCATTACTGCCAGTAACAGTAAGCTCCTTGTAGCATACCTGGTCAAGGTCCCATGCCACGGGTTTGCCAAAGAGTCCGACCTGTACATAGCGGCCACGACGGCGGACTAATTCTAAAAGTCCTTGTGCGGCGCCCCCCGCCCCCGAGCATTCATAGACTACATCTGCTCCCAATCCCTGAATGGAAACGTCTTGAACAAGTGCCGGCACATCTCGCGTTTCCACATTCACGACATAATCAGCTCCAAGATCCCGAGCCAGACTGAGACGATGTGAATCTGTGGCGGTGCCGAGGACAATGACGGTCGCTCGGCTGGCTTTGAGTACTTGAAGTGTTAGAAGACCAATCGTACCGGGGCCTGCGATCACAGCCAAGTCACCTGCCCGCACAGTCGGTGCAACCAGCAGCACGCCGTGGACTACGCAGGCCAGGGGTTCGGTGAGGGCCCCTTCGCGGTAAGAAATTTGTTCGGATAGCTGGTGGAGATTGCGTGCAGGCACGACTAGATATTCTGTGAATCCGCCATTGACGGCCGAGCCGATTGAGCGCCTGTCCAGACAAAGATTGGTGTGGCCATCCCGGCAGTACCGACAGGTCTTACACGTGTAATAGTAGGTTTCCGTGGTGACGCGCATGCCCAGGAGGTCTTCGGAAATTCCTGGCCCTACCTCGACAACTTCTCCGGCGACTTCATGTCCCAGAACCACTGGCGGCCACGATTTGAATTCATCGTGATAAATGTGCAGGTCAGTTCCGCACAGACCGGCAGCGTGCACCTTCAGCTTCACATGGTCGGGTCCAGGGCTGGGTTCCACGATATCGCGAACCTCAATATTCCCGACCCCGGGTGCGACTTTCATTACTGCCTGCATAGATACGGCTGATTTTACAGAAGTTCAGATGACGCACCCACGTGCGTCAACAGGGATCTCGGAAAGGACTGTACTTCCATCCACGAGAAAGATTTTATCCATCATATTTACTACCACACATGCATGGTTAGGTACAATTTGCACACGATCCCCGACGCTGAATGTACCCCCTCCCTGTACCTCACACCAGCCATGCTCTTCCGAAAGCCCGGTAATACGCGTGTGCGGATGCGCTACGCGTGTACGGGGATTGTAGAGGATACAGCCGTAGCCTGGCTTATCCCGTACGGAATCGCTGGTTAGTACTTTGCGTCCCGAATCCAGAATAAAGCGCTCAGTTCCACGGGATGTACGATGTCGGCTCACCACAGTCGAAAGCACCGTGAGCGCACATGCGTCCAGCGAACAAACGCCGAGTGCTACCTGCGTCAGGTCATTGAATATGTAATTGCCGGGGCGCACCTCTGTGATACAGAATCCTCCTTTGCTGTTGTTTTCGAAAACATTGATTGAGGGTGTAGAGCCCATGCTGATCTCGAAGGTGGCCGCTTCTGCACAATGTGCCTCAGCCAGCCGAACGGCAACATCAAGCATCCGGTCTCGCGTCTGTGCCATGACCTCGGTTGCATTCAATGCATTATGAGAATACGCATTGCCTTCGTGCGTCAGGATACCGCAGAGACGCAAACCCTCCAATTCATTCAGTTCCAGGGCAAGCTCCACGACTTCATTGCTGTTGTATGGCACGCCGCATCGGCCGTAGCCTGTGTCAATTTCGAGCAGTACGTCAATGGATACCCCAGTCTTGCCTAGGACACTTGAGGCCAAGTGTGCTCCTTCTTTCGTGTCTACGCAAAAAGATATCCGGGCTTGGCTCGAGAGATCAGCTAATCGCCTTAACTGTTGGTCTCCGACCAATGTATAGGCAATACGCACATCATCAAAACCGTTCTGGACAAAGATCTCAGCCTCGCTGACTTTTGCCACCGTAATTCCAACAGCTCCACGCAGTTGCTGACGCTTTGCCAATGCGACTGATTTATGTGTTTTAGTATGGGGACGCAGTCCAACGCCATCTGCTTTGATGGCCATTTGCTCGAGATTTGCCTCCATACGCCTTTCGTCAATAAGCAGGCAGGGGGTGGGTAAATCTTCCAGAACACGCATGGCTAAGCAATTTGCAACCAAATTGAACGAAATGGCACCATCGGTCGGTTCCCGGATCTGCCGGCATGAAAACTCGATTGTACCACAATAAATAAGGTATATGGGGGTCGGTAAACCGAATGCCCTGCCGTTCAGTTGCCCCAATCCCTGCAGAACCGTAAATATCACATTGAATGACAGTTGCTCCCCATCAAATGAGGTCGCCTGTTGCTGTCCAAGTGCAACCGAAACCACTCCATCATGTATAGGGCCTCTTTTGCTGGCCCCCGGAGGCAAATAGATGCCGGTGGAACTTGGAAATTGTTTTATAGTACTTTGCAACATAAAGAACTTTTTACGGTATACTGAAACATGCTTGTCGGAAAAGGCCCTATATCGCGCCGAAGTGTTCCTCCAGAAACACAGGCGAGTGAACACTTACGCTTCATCCATGACGTGATGGAGCGATCAGCCTCCTTCACGGCCGTACCGGGATGGGGAATGTTTGTCGTTGGGATCACCTCGCTTTCGGCGGCCTGGATTGCGGCAGTGCAGGCTTCCCCGGAGGGGTGGTTGACCGTTTGGCTTGTTGATGCGGTCATTGCCGTAACGGTTGCGATTGTCACTTTACGCCGGAAGGCGCATAGGTGTGGTGTTTCGCTGAGCAGTGGACCTGGAAGAAAATATATCCTGACCCTTGCTCCGTCTATGGTAGCCGGGCTCCTGTTAACAGTTGCCCTTTGGCGCGCAGGTAGCCTTGATGTACTACCGACGTTATGGCTTCTGCTTTACGGTGTTGGGACTATAACAGGTGGTGCGAGCAGTGTGCGAACCATACCGGTTTTGGGCATCTGCTTTATGGTCCTGGGGGTTGTATCCCTGTTCGTCCCACAAATATGGATGGATATACTACTCGCTCTCGGTTTTGGGGGACTGCATATTGGATTTGGTCTGTATATCGCACGTAGATATGGAGGGTAGAATTTCCTTCGGTTCAATGAAAGTGCTGAGGCAAAATCTGGATCCACTGATTCATGCACGTGTCCGTTTGGGGATCGTGAGTGCATTGGCGGCCGGAGAGACACTCAGTTTCAGGGATTTGAAAACGCTCTTGAAGACCTCGGATGGAAATCTGAGCCGGCACGCACAAAAACTGGAGCAGGCAGGCTATATCAAGTGCATAAAATCTTTTCAGGACCGTATTCCGCTCACGGAATATCGGTTGACATCCGAGGGGGGCGCAGCACTCTTGGCCTATGTGGAGCAGATGGAGCGCATGTTACAAATGGCGCGTGCAGTAACCCCTGACTAAAATGTCTATTTATGTTTGCGAGTCAACTGTTACACCATTCTTGTTGCTGCTGCAGGTGTATCCAAACGGGTGCGAGTATCCGGCATGGTCGAAAGCGGAGAGGATAGGAATTCCAGATAAAAGCGGTCTCCTCAGCGGACGGCGGAACTACAGTACCATCATTATGAGGCGTAAATGAATGATTCATTGCATGTTGCCATTATCATGGATGGCAATGGTCGTTGGGCAAGGGAGCGCGGACTGCCACGTACAGCCGGGCATCACGCAGGTGTCAAGTCGCTGCGGGAGGTTGTAGAGGTTGCTGTCCAGCGGCAGATACATACACTGACCCTGTATGCTTTTTCCTCGGATAACTGGCAGCGTCCAAAAAGCGAGGTAACGGCTCTTATGCGAATTCTGGCGGCGCAGTTGCCTGCACAGACCGCCCGGTGTATCCGGCAAAATATTCGGCTCAGCATTATTGGCAGACGTGACCGTTTGCCGGAGACCGTCCTGCAGGCGATCTTGTACGCCGAAGCGCGCACAGAAAAAGGAACAGGACTTCATTTACGTCTGGCACTTGACTACTCAGCGCGTGATGCATTAGTGCGAGCAGCCCAGTATATTCGGAGTAATGGAAACGGTGATTTTACACATGCACTCACTCATGCCTACAATGCAACCTGTCCTGTGCCGGATGTAGACCTGCTTATTCGAACAGGTGGAGAGCAGCGCTTGAGCGACTTCCTGCTTTGGGAATGTGCCTATGCCGAATTCTACTTTACTCCAGAGTACTGGCCGGATTTTGGTGGTGCACAACTTGATGTCGCTCTTGCGGCATTTAGGCAGCGTCAGAGACGCTTTGGTGCAGTACCGGTATGAAGTAATTCATAAATGACGCAACCCATGGACAACATAGAATATCCAGCACGCTTGGAAATAATCCACCGCGAGGAACAAAACCGGGTGACCGCATTCTTTCGCCTGCTTCTTGCACTGCCAGCGTTGTTGCTCGCGTCACTTCTGAGGGCCTTGACATCCATAACTCATTTTCTGGCCGGTGCCGGAATTGTGTTTCTCGGGTATTATCCCAAATGGTTGTTTGATCTCAATGTGATTTCATGTCGGCTGGAATACAAAACGCTGGCTTACATGCTGCTCCTGATTGACGAGTACCCACTCCAAGATCGCATTGATGAGATCAGCATTGAAATTGATTATCCAGACGCAGATACAGACCTAGCTCGTCTGATGCCGCTTGTGAAGTGGCTGTTGGTGCTCCCAAATGCGATTGTAATCTCACTTGTGCTTCAGTTGGTTTGGTTCATTGCCCCCATATCCTGGTTGCTGGTGTTGTTTTCCGGGCATTATCCGCGCGCATTGTTTGATTTCAGCACCGGTGTCTTACGGTGGTCATTGCGTGTAGAGGCCTATGCGAGTATGTTGGTCACCGATAAATATCCGCCGTTTTCGCTTCGGTAGCGACATCTGTTTGGTAAGGGGCGGCTGCCCTGCGGGAGCATGTCCCTGTGACAGATGAAATAAGTACGCAAGTAGCTGCATAAGAAAGTAGGTTAACCATATAACCCCGATAATCTGTATGCACAGAACAGTACTTCTATTTCGTCATGGCAAATCGGACTGGCACGCGGACTACGGTCGCGACCACGACCGTCCGCTGAATCCTCGAGGAAAGCGGGCCTCCCGTGCAATGGGGCGTTGGCTTGCAAACACCGGTCCTTTGCCCGAACTCATTCTTTGCTCTACTGCAGTTCGTGCCCGTGCTACATGTGACGGTGCCCGCGAAGCGGGCGCATGGATTGCCAATGTGCAATATGAGCGTGAACTCTATCACGCTGTGCCGGAAGTTCTGCTACATTATATACACGAGATTTCAGACAGCATTCAGACCGTCATGCTGGTTGGACACGAGCCTACATGGTCGGTGACGACAACACTTCTATCTGGTCATCCTATAGATCGATTTCCAACTGCGTCATTGGCGCGTGTTGATCTTTCAGTTGTCAGTTGGGCGCATACCATACCTGGCGCGGGTAAACTGATCTGGCATCAACTTCCCAAGCGGTTACCGGATCACTACTACAGTGATTGATCCGCGGCAGAGATGACCGTCTGTGTACGATTCCGGATCCAGTAGCAGGGGAATGCCTGCAAAAGACCCCGCTACAATCACGACTTTGCAGACAGGGAGCCTCGTGTTTTTGTAGCGGAGATTAGGGTTTGGGGAAGAGGTTTGCGAGACAGGATGAATGATTAACTGAATAGGGATGCAAGGTCTCGAATTAATATTGGGATGCATCACCTCCTACGACAGAGTGGCCGTACTTCGTTGCAGCAAGAGGGATAAACTCAAAATTTCACAACAATCACGTTGACAACAGTTTTGTTGTGTGCATTAGATACATTAAAATTACTTGGGATAGCACATGAAATTGCCATTTGGCCGCTGGGTAACTGGCCAAAATTCATTTGACAGTGAAACCCACTTGAAAACCCTGAAACAACTTATTCAGGATCGCCACCAAGTGTTCGTGGCGGGCAAAGACACATGCGCCAGGAGGGAATCATGTACGGAACATTGAGTTATCTTGTGGTTTCGCTCCTAGTCTGAACTCCGAGACTTAAACCCCCGAAGCATATGCGATTCCACCCGAAACATATCCTGGCCACCTCACTGTTCCTGGCAGCTACAATTGTTGTTCCTGTCAGTGCTCAAGTCGAAATTACCCCCGTCAAACAGCAGTTTGACGCCAGTGCAGTTTCCGAACTGATCGTTAGCGCGCCAAACGCTAACCTCACAATTCATACATCGGACCGCTCCGATGTCGACATTCAGGTTGTGGTCACCGGCAAAGAACAGCAAAGAGTAGACGATTACTACCTCAGGCAACACTTTGACGTTACCATGGAAGAGGGGACCCTGCAATTGCGCTCGTCCCCAGATTGGAAGAGCCTGGATACTCGCGGCTGGCGAAATAATCCGCCCGTCATAGACGTAACCATTGCCATGCCGGCAACCGTGTACCCGCAGCTTCGCACCTCCCGTGGAAAAGTATGGATTAATGAACTGAAGGCCGGTGCCGAGGTCAAGTCCACAAACGGAAACATCACTGTTGATTTGATTGCTGGCGGCCCGATCAATCTGCAGAGTTCGGATGGAGATATTACCGCAAAGGAGCTCCGTGGGACATCTGTGACTGCCAAGACGACTGATGGCGATATTGCAGTGAAACTCCTTCACAGTGATCATGCCGAGATTCGAACATCGGACGGCAGTATCACGTCAGAAAAAATGCAAGGCAAGTCTGTTCTGGCTAGAACAATCAATGGCGATATTAAGATTGGAGAATTGACATCCAAAACTAGCCTTCTGCTTCAGACCTCAGATGGAAATATCACAACCAAGCAAATCGATGCTTCGTCTTTGACCGTCAAAGTGAACAATGGCGATCTCAATCTGGGAATCATCTCCGCCGATCATTCTGAGATTCGAACATCGGACGGCAGTGTCACTTCGGAAAAAATACAAGGCCAGTCCGTCTTGGCAAGGACAATCAATGGCGATATAAAAATTGGAGAATCAAAATCCAAAACTAGTCTCCTGCTTCAGACCTCAGAGGGAAGTATCACAACCAGACAAATTGATGCTTCGTCCTTGACTGTCAAAACAACCAATGGCGATCTGAATTTGGGAGTCATCTCCGGCGATCATGCCGAGATTCGAACCACCAATAACGGCAACATTGATGCACAGCAAATTCAAGGTACATCCGTGTTAGTAAGATCTTTTAACGGCAACATCAAGTTGGACACCATAACTTCCAGTGACGAGCTCACGTTACAATCGTCATTCGGAATCATCTCAGCAAGTCAGATTAATGCTTCGTCTCTGATCGTCAAGGCGGTCAATGGGGACTTGAATCTGGGAATCGCCTCCAGTGATCACGCTGAAATACGAACGTCCAATAACGGCAACATCAAGGTGGACAACATCACCTCCAGTGAGGCACTCATCTTACAATCATCAGGCGGAAGCATCACAACAAAGCAGATTAATGCTTCATCCCTAACCGTCAAAACAGTCAATGGCAGTCTGAATTTGGGAATTGCCTCAAGCGATCATGCCGAAATACGGACCTCCAATAACGGCGACATTGATGCACAGCAGATTCAAGGTGCATCCGTGTCGGTAAGATCTACAAACGGCAATATCAGGGTGCAGGACATCGCTTCCAGTGAGATCCTCGCTTTACAATCCTCAGACGGAAGCATCATAACAAACCAGATTGATGCATCGTCCCTGACCGCCCGCACCGTGAATGGCCCTATGATCCTCGGGTTGGTTGCCGTCGGCAATGATCTTGAAATTAGTACATCAGGTGGCAATATCTCCGCGGACCGGATTGAAGCAGAACTTGTCTCGGTTAAAACGACTCAGGGCAATATGGCAATTGGTCTCGTTTCCGCGATGCGCCAGGTTGATTTGAAATCTTCAAGCGGAAATATTAGTGCGGAACACTTGAATGGCGAGTCTGTGTTTGCCAAAACCGGCAAGGGGAGTATCATTTTGGAGAATGTGGCTACATCCCGTGAGATCTCGTTGCAGACATCTGAAGGAAACATCATTGCAGAGCACCTCAAAGGTGCATTCGTAACAGCAAAAGCGACAAGTAAAGGAGACCTTGAAACCAGATTGATTGAGGCTCACGCAGATGTGAATCTGAGAAATGGTGATGTACAAATTGGACAGATCATGGGAAGCCTAATGCTCAAGTCCTCAAATGGTGATGTTAAAGTGGGAGTGGAGGAAACTCAAAATGTCAGGATCCTGGCCTCAAATGGGGATGTGACCCTTTCTGCACCCGAGGAATTTGCTGCAACGCTTGATCTAGCCGGGAAGAACTTGGACTTGAGCGGATGGGGAATCGTTAACCCTGGTACGGAACCCGAACTTAAGATGGCAACCCGTCAGGGTGCACCACTGATTCATGTACGAGCAACCAATGGAGCTATTGTTCTCCTGCCCCTCGAAAACTACAGCATCTCAAGTGCCAGAGTAATACCTCCACCGATCCCGTGACAAGGTGTTGCCAGCCCTAATGATGGTGCGGGTGCTTTTAGTGCAGGGATGAGGGCTGCGATATGGCCTAGGAAAAATCGATTGGAAGGAGAATAGGGCGAAAGCTCGATCAGCCGGCGCGGTAGAGTCAGTGAGCCGACTAAAAGGTACAGCTGGCAGGATCTCCCGCCCTCAGAACAGAAGTGTTTGAGATGTACCGGGACAAAATATCTGAAATCATGATCACGTCTAGGCAGGACAAGTGAGTCCGCATAAAGGCCTTCGCCACTGGCCTTAGGCTTGGCGTATGAATCACCGATTTCCGCGTCCGGCACCGTTGACCTAGCTAGATGGCTTGGACGGTGTATCTGGTGTGATTTTGAAGCGGATTAGTCTTGGAAACGGCTCATACGCGATCCCGTAAATCTGCCCTTTGGAGTCGAGCGCATCGCTGTCGATATAGACTTGCTTGCCCCATTCACCCTTTGACAGGTTCTGGACCCCCCGATGACGACCTGAAAAGTCAAAAGCGTGCACCCAATCCTCATCGCTCTCACTGTCGGTAACTATTTGCAATACCAGCTCCTCACCTGCGATTACGATACTGCTGCAGTACCCGCTGGGATACAACCACTCACCTTTCTGAATCGTACCACCAAAAAAATCCGGTATGCGATGAAATCGCCTCTGTAATTCGTGGCTCCTGTTGTATACCCGGATTTCATACGGCAGTGAAAAAGATACGAAGATCAGAGACGGCGTCTGGGCCATGGTAACGTTGTAGGCGGCCTGCAATCTCTGCTGATCATATTCCAGAAACATTTCGTGACGACGCTCGAACGCTGCCATTTCAACGCCGTCTTCCGTGAAGACATGGATCATGGGGCGATCGCCCAGATCCAATTGGCTGTACACCGCATAAATTGTGTCGTCTGGGCCGCCGTCAATCTTGGCATGCAGAGTCCCATGAAGTGGAAATGAATTCAGGTACTCAAAGGTTGCATAATCAAGGACCGTAATCCTCTCGTTCATCATGTCGTAGATATACACCCGTTCTTTGTCGGCAGATAAACTGAAGGTGGAAGCGCGCTGAAACTCTCCCGGTCCCTCGCCGCTCGGCAATTCGTAACTGCGCTTCAGTATACCATCCGGACTGAATACGCGAATGTTTCGAAGTGCACCATCAAAAACTGTAACATTGTCCTCCGCATCAACCTCGATCCCTCGAATGATAGCGAAGAAATAATCATCTTCATCTTCAGACCCTATGGTTCCTGACAATTCAAGCCGGACAGGTCCGAATGGACTCGCTTCTACAGATTCTTCCAACGGAACCTCCGACTCGCTTACGCCTGTGGGGGACTCGGAACATCCTGCCACAAGTAGCAGAAAGAAGCATGTCAGAACGAGGCGGCGAAGTACCATGGGGCGGCAAGGGCTTGTGGAAACCAGTGGGCTCAATGTAGCGACTTCACTTCCTAGAATCAAATACTGACTCCGCTGCGTGCGTCGCTGCTGCAGATGGACCCGTGCGGAACCCCCAGCCGGTTACCGGCTACCATGTCTACATGTAGAATCAACACAAAGAGAATCATCATCGCGCAGAATCAATTTCGGCGCGCTACCGCGCACCGCCCGGCGGACACCAGAGTGTGGGCAGTGGTTGGCGGTACGAGCATCCTAACGGTCGGTCTGCCGCCAGCGGCGACATGTCACTACGCGACTTAGCTGCAGCCCACGGCTGCCGCCGCGGGCAAGCTAATAACATGGGTAAGTGATGGGAGAGAGCGCAAGACGGTAGAAGGACATCGGAGCCCACGGCGGAGCCGTGGGCAGTCTTTCTTTTACGGGTCGGTCAGAGCAAGAAGCCGGAGAGTACGGGAGCGATGACTGGACGTGCCGGCGTCTGACAGATCAGGAATTCTCCGATCATATCAGAAACGAGTTGCTGGAGAAGGAAAAAAGTCGGGAGTGGAGCGCTGAGAAGATCCTCGCAATGCACAAAGGCATCCCAGACTAAAACCAGTTGACTGGATCGAGCGGGTTGCAGTATTTCTCGTGGATCCGTTTCCACCCATGCGTTTCCTGCATGATGGCATCAATCCACTCCGCGGGATCTCCGTTGGCTCCACCATCCACTGTAAGCCAGTCGCGGATGACCGCCTGCTCCGCATCCTTGTCCAGCCGCTCCAACTCCACAAAGCTGCTCCTCTCATACCGTTCAATTCCCAGTGATCCAAAGGCGGACCTGGTCGTCCCCAGCCCCCCTGCCAGCAGGACAAGGGGACGTCCCACATGGCCATTATGAATCGCCGTCAGGACCCCACCCACGGAGATCCTGGTGTCAAGATCACTGCCCAGGTCCTCCAGTCGCTGTGCTTCATCCAGCTTGAGGAGCAGCGGACCAACCCCACCCCGGAGCATCTCGAGGACGGACCCTGCACTCCGGTCAATGACCCTTCCATCCAAAAGAGACTTTCCGCTGTACAGGGACGCGTGCAATAGCACTATTGTCCCAGCAGTCTGGATATATCCAACGGATTAGGGCCATTTGACTGCAATTCCTGAACCAGCTTTATAATAGACTCTGCCATATCTTAACTCCACGTCCCGTGCGCGGAGTTTAACGGGACATGCACCACCCGCTAGATAAATCACGAATCTTGAACAGCTACTAAAACACTCTCAATAATACTCCCTCGCCACCCTGTTAGGAGGCCGATCGTTGCGTACTAATTGCACGGTTACGGGGATTCGGTTGTTGAACCAGTTACACGTCTCGACACAGTCGTATGAACCCATGAACATGAATCACAAACAGCGGAGATCCAAGATCCTACGCAAATTGAGTGGACTGACACTCATCGCTTTAGTACTGCCCGTGGCAGCGCTCGCCCAGACTACGGGCAAGATTGCTGGACAGGTAACCGATGCAGAGACAGGGAGGGCATTGATTGGAGCGTCGGTGGTCGTGGCCGATACTACGCTAGGTGCCGCCACTGACGGTGACGGGTATTACTACATCGTTGGCATTCCTGCGGGTATTTATACCATACAGGTCCAGTTTATTGGCTTCCAGGCACAAACGGTAGATAGTGTTGAGGTCAGCCCTGACTACACCCGTGAGCTGAATATTGAGCTCACGTCAGGTAAGCAGGATTCAGGTGCCCCGAGCATCGGTATTAGTAGTCTGGGGACACTTAAGAAAGTGGGTGACAACTGAAGATACGGTGTGATGGACGCTGACGGAAATCAGTCCATTTTGGCCCCCCGTAACTTAGGCAGATGGGGCGGCTCGTGGATGAAACCACCGGAGCACCTGACTTGAGTGTCGGTGGTTCACCGTTGATGACATTACCGTTATTCCAGTTGCAGAAGGCAACATGGTGGCGCCTAGCCCCATCGCTCGCGCGGAGCAGTTGAAAGCGAACGATTTTACGCACAGCTATAATAAGCCGGTGCGGTTCAGTAACAATTACAGCTTCAACGCGAACGTAACCTGGAGTGTCTTTACAGCGAGCGACTAAGGCTTGGTGACATGTATAGCAATTTCACGGCTGGTCTTGTTCCTGATCAGTAGCAAACTCCAGACCCAGCGTTTCTCCTTTCATGGTCGCTGGAATTCCCTCAGTCATCCATATAGGAGCAGGCGCATCCATCAAGTAGTGATCGAAAAACTGCTGCATGCGAATGGCAAAATCCTTTCTATTGGCGTACTTGGAGAGACCATGTCCCTCTCCATTATAGTTCAGCATCCAGACCGGACTGTTCAGGCGACGTAGAGCTACAAAAAATTCGATTCCCTGGTACCACGGCACGGCACCGTCATCGTCATTGTGGAGCATAAGGACGGGCGTTTTCACCTTGTCTGCCTGAAATAGTGGAGAGTTGTCCAGATATCTGAGTGGTGTTTCCCAGAGCGATCCACCTATTCGGCTCTGCGTACGCTCGTACTGGAACATGCGGCTCATTCCACTCGCCCAGCGTATTCCACCATATGCGCTTGTCATGTTGACTACAGGTGCCCCGGCTTCCGCCGCTGCAAACAGGTCGGACTCGGTGACCATATAGGCGATCTGGTAACCACCCCAGCTATGTCCCTGCACGCCGACACGGGCGGGATCTACAAACCCCTGGTTGATGAGCATTGTGACTCCTGGAACGACGGCATTCAATGCACTTTCCCCTGGATACCCTACTTTGTACGGGATATCGGGCACGAACACGAGGTAGCCCCGGCTTACGTAAAACGAAAAGCTGATAGATGAACTTGCAGTGGAGGGTGCACGATACTGATGTAAACCATCCGACATTTTTTCATAGAAGTACACCATCATAGGATACTGCCGTGATGCATCAAAGCCATCCGGCTTGAAAAGCATTCCTGTAAGCGGAAGGCCATCCAGCGAGGTCCATTGCACGAGCTCTGCGGTACCCCAGGTATAGTCGGATTGCTGGGGATTGAGGTCACTTACACGCTTCATGTCAGACATATCCAGGCCGCTGGTCCAAAGATCTCTATACTCCATAAAGCTTTCCCGTGTATAAAGTAGCTGATCCGCATCCTCAGCTTTGTACAAGAACCCAAAGCGCTTGTCCATCATAACCAGTTCTTCGGGAGGGCTATTCGCGTCAAGGCGCGTGCGATAGAAGCCGGACGACTTGGTATCCATATCGAAGCTGGAAAGCATGAGCTCGTCGGCAATCGCATCTTCTTCGAAGTCCAGGCGAACGTACCGGAATCGCAGGTTGAGCTCACGGCCTTTTCCGCCGGTTATGTTGCGTGGTGTGGATGGATCTAGCGGATTAACGGCCCAGATATCGTGGCGATCGTAGAGCAGGAACTCGTTGTCGTCGGAACTCCAGCCCGCGCTGCCATATGCATTGGGCGCGTAAGGCCAGTCGTGTATTTCGTTGTGGACGGCCTGGTCAATCGATGTAGTCAGATTGATTGGTTCGCCGAGTTCCGTCGACATAGCCATCCAGCTCAGTGCATCACGATCCCACCATGTGAGATATTCTGCATTCGGGGACAGTGACGGACGCGATTGTGTGCCTTCCAGAACCATTTTTCGTGTTCCGTTCATTACATCAATCACGTATGTATCGTATGCCCTGGGAGAATCCCAGCTGATCTGCTGCTGATAGGGCAGGTTAGACCAGCCGATTGCGATGTTCGCATCGCCATTCGTTCCCACGGAAATATCCGGTACGTCCTTATGTGCCAACTGGACGATCTCGCCAGTATCCAAGTGGATGACCGCGCGGTAGGATCGATTTTTCTCACGTTCGGCGTTTACTAACTGCATGGGCTGCAGTAGTGGATCACGCCAGTTCCATACATCCAGTACTACCTTGTCCTCCTCATCTTCCTCGTCTTCTTCATCCTCGGCCGGTGGTCTTGGTGAAGTACCAAAATACAGTCGAAGCCCATTCTCCGAAAATGAGATACTTCCGTCTGGGCTGATCCACCACGTTTCGGGGACCCCTTCACTGGTTGCATTTGCAACCACATTCACACTATCCATACCGGGTTTCCAGTAGTAGAGTGTGTATTCGGCGGGCTTCATCTCGTGTCCTTCACGGCTGGACAGAAAAGCGAATTGATCGCCGGTTTCGTCGAATGTGAGGCTCTTGTATTCGCCACCGCCAGAGAGCAATGTATCTACCGCGTGGGTCAGGAGGTCTATTCGAACCAGTCCGGTATCAAGTGAATCACTCCCCTCGAAAGTGTAGACGAGATGCGCACCATTTGCCGAGAGGGTGTAGGCTTTCACATGAGCAAAGCTGTTCTCTCCATTTGTTGTAAGGTCACGTACTTTAAGCGTGGCACCCTTGCCCGTCGAGTCGGCGTCGGTCTCTTCCAGGAGATACGCAACTACGTTTCCCATGTCTGCCGGCAGCTTGAATGACTGAACACGCGGTATGTGATGGACCTCGCCAGTTGTCAGGTTCAGGATGCCCAGGGTATCCTTCGGCATCTCGTCCTCATCAAGATCAGCTTTTTCGGCAGCTCGAACGGAATCCTCTGAAGGAGAGATCAGATAGAGTAAATGTTGGGAATCGTACGTGAATCTGGCCGAGTTTCCTCTTGGGATTCTGTGCAGCGCATTATTCGAGAGATGGCGCACCTCCAGCGTTCCGTCTCCCTTTTCGGGGCTGTAATCATAGGATGCCCATTCGCCGTTGTTCGCGATTGATCGGCTTGTGAGACGGTTCCATATTTCGTATACGTCGTGATCCAGTGATTGCTTTTGAGCACTTGCGGGGAGGCAGAGTCCGCAGAGGACCAGCATGAAAGAGTAGGTACGAAGCATTTGGGATGTGTTGTAGTTGCCTGAAGGTATGGACTCTAAGAGGTCTTAAGTGCTTTCTCCGCCGTTCCAGGTTTGTCCACGGGGATAGGACCCCAGAACGCGCAGGTCTGCGCTTATTTCGTTAAGATGTTCAAGTGCCCGTTGGAGGAGAGGGCTTTCTACATCTCCTTCAACATCCAGATAGAAGAGATAAGCCCCCGGTCTCCCGATGAGCGGACGACTTTCAACTTTGTATAAATCCAAATCCCGTAAAAAAAATACAGCGAGGCTTTTGAAGAGAGCGCCAGGTACGTTTTCCCTAGGGGTAAACACGATGGAGGTCTTTAGTGGTTCTTTCGAGGGGGTCAGTCTTGGGGCATCTTCCGGTGCCAGGGCCAGAAATCGTGTATAGTTGAGTGAATGACTTTGCAGATCCTCTGCCAGGATTTGCAGACCATACTCCGAGGCCGCCCGGGCGGGTGCGATGGCAGCGCTGCTAAGACTGTTCTCAGCCGCAACCAGTTTGGCAGCGCCTGCGGTGTCGTAGGTGGGCACAACGTCACTCGAACCGAGCTTTTCCCTTAGGAACACCTGGCATTGTCCCAGCGCTTGTGGATGGGAGAGGACACGCTTGATTCCGTCCAAATGGGCACCAGGTTTCGCCATCAGATAATGGCGAATGCGAAGTTTCGCTTCGCCCGTAATCTTGACGCGGTAGTTGCGCAAATGGTCGTAGTTGATATGTACGCTACCAAAGAGGGAATTTTCGATAGGGATGATGCCTCGTGCAACGGTCCGGTTTTCAACGGCTATGAATACATCTTCCATGGAAGGTTAGGGCACGACATCACAGCCGGGATACAGATATCCCGCTGCTTCTTCACTGAAGGCACCAATCTCTCCCTGGAAAGCGATCTTCATGATTACATGCGCTCAGGTGCACTTATACCGAGAATGGCCAGTCCGTTTCGGAGTGTGATGCCCGTTGCCTGCGCCAATGCCATTCGTGCCAGGGCAATCTCTCTCTCTTCTCCAATGATACGACATGAGTGATAAAACCTAGTGAAAGCTTCGGCAACCCCGCGCAGGTATGTTGCAAGTCGATGGGGTTCACGTGCTTGCGCACAGCTGACAACAATCTGCGGGAGTTGAATAACCTCTTTGATGAGCGCGATCTCGGCCTCATGTTCAAGGAGGGAGAGTTGTGTCAAAGCCGGATCCGACACAAGAGAGATTTCCGCAGCTTTCTGAAGTATGGAGCAGATGCGTGCATGGGCATATTGGAGATAAAATACCGGGTTCTTGTCACTGGCTTCGCGTGCGAGGTTCAGGTCAAACTCCAAGTGCTTTTGAGCAGATCGCATAGCAAAGAAATATCGCGTCACGTCTGAAGTGACCTCGTCCATCAGTTCATCCAGCGTTACAAAGTTGGCCTTGCGCGTACTCATCTTCACCTCTTCGCCGGCGCGCAGCAGTGTAACAAACTGGTATATAATTACCTCAACCCGATCAGAATCAAGGCCAAGTACGTCTAGGCCGCGAAGAATATCGGGATAGGTAGCAATATGGTCGGCACCGAAGATATCAATCACAACATCGTAGTTACGTTTCATTTTGTCAACGTGATAAGCAATGTCAGGCAGACGATAGGTTGGCTCACCTGTATGCTTGACCAGCACAGTGTCTGATTCTTTGCCGAGTTCGGATGTTTTGAACCAGGTAGCACCATCCCGCTCGTATATCATTCTTCGCGCACGCAGGGCATCAAGCGTTTCAGTTACGGCTCCGGTATCGTACAGGCTTTTTTCGTTGAAGTAGTTATCCATGGACACTCCGAGCCGTTCGAGGGTTGCGCGGATATCGGAAAGGATAGTTTGCTTGGCCGAACGTTCAAAGCAATCATCATCCTTGGCATCCAGCAGATCTGGGCCGTGAACCCGTGCCAACTCTCGTGCAATCTCTATGATATATGTGCCTAGATACCCATCATCGGGAAAGGATGCGGGAACGGTTATCTCGCCATCAGCGAGTCGTTTCGTTCGATAATCATGACGGTGTTGGACTACGCGTGCTGAGGTTGCAAATGATTGATCTTTATCTGCGAGCACCTCCTCATAGCGGCTTCGTACAGAGGCACCTAGAACACGCATTTGACGTCCGGCGTCATTGAAGTAGTATTCGCGAGTAACAGCATAGCCAGACCACTCCAGGAGCCTTGCAATGGTGTCTCCCAATACGGCATTACGTCCGTGCCCAACGGTCAGTGGGCCCGTGGGATTGGCACTCACAAATTCAACGAGGACACGCTTACCCAAACCAGTGTTTGAGCGGCCGAATTCCGATCCCTGTGCCAAACAGGTCTCCAATTCCCGATAGAGGTAGCGGTCGGAACATCGAAAATTGATAAAGCCGGCTCCAGCAATCGTGACAGAATCCACATAGAATGGGTCATGCTCCTTCGCCATGAATGCGGCCACTATCTCCTCAGCGATCACGCGAGGCGGTCGGCGTAAATGCCTTGCCAGCTGCATTGCGCAGTTCGTGGCAAAATCGCCATGATCCGGGTTTGCGGGGACAGACAATTCCGGTAAGAAATCGGTCGGCACATTCTTCATAGTCCGAAGTACGCGACCAAGCGCTCTTCTCAAATACTCTTTCATCTCTAAGGCTCTCAGGTCCACCGCCATTTGAAAGGCGAGAGATCCACAGGTGGCGTGTTATCCAGTGCTAACGCAGCCAACGATTCACCGACAGCACTGCTAGCTTTGAATCCATGCCCGGAACAGGCACTGCCTACAACAATGCGTTTGTCTGTCCCTCCCAGATAGTCAATGAGATAGTCCTTGTCTGGCGTATTTGAATACAAACAAACAGTCGTATTGCGGCATGTACCTGCGGCGTCAGGCATTATTCGCTCCAGTACGCTGCGCACCCGCGCCTCATCTTCGGGGAGTAGTGTACGACTGACATCGTCTGGATGCTTGGCAAGCGGACCAGCGTGGTGTAATCCGATTTTCACCCCATTACCTAAGTCAGGGAAACCATAACTTCTAAGCCCGTTGTTTTCCTCAAGAATAAATACGGGACAAGCGTCAGGAGCGAATTTTTGGGCAACTGTCGTGAACCAGGATGTGGTGACCCGTTCAATTGCAAGCGGGACTTGTGCAAAGTCACGCATCCAGGCTCCGGCGGTCAGAATCACGCGCGAGGCCTGAAAAGTGTCAAGACCGGCTTTTACCGTAACCCGGTTGCCCTCGGGGGTACAGGACGTTACAGGTGTACCGAACCTGCATTGAGCGCCATATGCAGAAGCCTGCTGTAAATGTGTGCGAACGCAGCGTTCGGGATGGATGTAGCCGGCCTCCAAATCCAGCAGAGCCATCTGATCTGGTCGGAGATGGTAGGCAGGGTAGCGGTCATTTACTTCCTTCGAAGACAACAGAACGTGTTCGGTGCCACTGGCGACAGCACTCCTGCATGCAGAACGGATCATTTCACTGTCCGCGTGGCCAATATTGAGCGATCCTCCCAGGTGCATCAGTTGCTGTCCCGTTGCTTGCTCCAGATTGTGCCAGAGGGTGTAAGCTCTGGTCAGTAACGGCAAGTATTTGACGCCCTCGAAATAGGCTTTGCGGATAATACGACTTTCGCTGTGTGTGGAGCCGCGATCGTGCGGAGGCACAAATCGGTCGATGCCAATCACTTTGGCTCCCGACTGGGCGACATGAAAAAGAGCTGCGCTGCCTGCAGCCCCCAGTCCAATGATGATGACATCAAAGTAGCGTGGCATCATCTATATGTACATCGCGAATTCGCTGCGTCTCATGTAGGCCGCCAATGCAAGACCCATCAGTGTCGTATTGGTGAGTAATGCAGAACCACCGTAGGAAAGGAAAGGTAATGGAATACCGATTACTGGCAATAAACCGAGCACCATACCGATATTCACACTGATATGAATCAGGAAGATGCCCGCAGTACCGGCAGCGACAATGCTGCCGAAGGGGTGCTCTATCTCTCTCGCAAGCCGGACCAGACGGAGCATAAGTGTTGCGAAAAGCAGCAGGACCAGAATTGAACCGACAAACCCCCATTCCTCTCCGATGACGGAGAACACAAAATCCGTGGATTGCTCAGGAATGTAACGTCCTTGTGTCTGACTGCCCTTCATGTGTCCTTCCCCGAGCCATCCCCCCGAACCAAGCGCAGCTTTCGATTGCACGAGGTGAAAGCCCACGCCTGCTCGATATTCGTCCGCCTCCGGGTTTAAGAAGGACTCAATGCGTGCGACTTGATGCGGCTGGAATACGGCATTCAGGGCAAAAGATGCGATCCCGAGGGTTAAGACACCTGCCAGTACGCCCAATGCTACCCATGTGCGGCTTCGAGTTGTGAACCATGCAATGACTCCAACTACGACCGTGAATCCCAACGCTATCGTCCAATCGAGAATAGTCAGATAGCCAGCTATCGGGAAGATGATCAGCAGTCCGATTACCCTGAGCCGGATACCAGCCCAAAGCCACAGAATCGGAATAAGCCCCACAAAAACAAGGGCGGTTCCGAGGTCGTTTTGGAGTATAATGAGTATTGCAGGCAGGGCAAGCACGCCGACCATGGGTAGTGCTGTTGATCCGACGCTGCCCTTGCGTGAAGACAAGATGAAAGCTGCCATAAGCAGCGTGCCAACCTTTGCCAGCTCCGAGGACTGAAAACCAAAGGGGCCAAAGTAAACCCACGAACGGGCACCACTTACCTCTCGACCAAAGACTAAAGCGATAACCAAAAGTGCCAATGATGCCAGATATATCCAGGGGGTCAGGCGAATGAGCAGGCGTACCGGTACGAGCATTATAACTGACAAAGCCCCCGCACAAATAAAGAGCCATGTGATCTGGCGCTGAAAATTGCGCTGGACCGTATTAAGCAAGTATTCCTGTACATCCCCATGCGTCGCGCTGTAAATGGCAATGAGTCCGCAAGTACACAGAGCGACCCAGACCAGTAGAATTGGGAAGTCCAGATTCTTGTACCAGCGCCGCATGGGTTATTGGTTTTCGCTGGAAAGCGGCTGGCTGATGGCTGTCATTGCCCGATCCATCCGGATGTCAGTCTGCCACGAGGGAGGGATTTCGCCTTTGATATACTGCTCGGCCATCAAACTGCCAATGGGTGCTGCACATCTACTGCCATCGCCTGTGTTCTCGCATTGAACCGCAAGGGCAATCTGTGGATCATCGAAGGGTGCGAACATGATAAAAACTGAGTGATCCCTTAAGTTTCTGGGCGCCTGTGCAGTCCCGGTCTTGCCTGCGCTCGGAATGCCGGGGATCTGCGATGCCCGTCCGGTCCCTTCTTCCATGACCAAGCGCATGCCCCGGCGTACGAGATTAACATAGGCGGTATCAATCCCCAGCGGTGTTGGATCGGGCAAGCCCGGTGGGTCTATCTTTTCGCCCGTCTGGGTATTGACCAGATACGAAACCATGCGTGGCGCATGCATGGTTCCTCCATTGGCCAAGGCGGCTGTGTATTGGGCCAACTGGAGAGGGGTAACCCCCATATCGCCCTGTCCGACTCCGAGGTTCATCACATCGCCCTTGCCCCAATAGCTACGCGTATTATTGAAGTAAGCGGAGTCAGGGATAAGTCCGGCTGTCTGCTCTCTGAGGTCTGTAGGGGTTTCAACACCAAAGCCAAAACGGTTCGCGTATCGCTTGAAGACGGATAGATCCATCCGCGCAGCCAGTTCAAAGAAGAACGTATTGCATGAGTTCTTGATGGCCTCCAAAACCGTTTGATGGCCGTAAGATCCCAAGCATCTAAAAAAACGTCCTTGCCCGATAGGGTGGTATCCGGGACAGTAGATGGTGGCCTCCTCCCCTCTTTCTCCAAGGAGTCCCTCAGACAGTGCAAGCAGTGCCATGAAAGGTTTCCAGGTGGATCCAGGCGGCATCAGATTCATGGATGCACGGTTGTACAGCGGCGTGTCTGGGTGGACGCTCAGATCTTGCCACGCCTGAGGGCTAAGGTCTCCGCTAAAGAGCTAGAGAGGGTAATCGGGCTTACTCACGAGAGCAATAATCCCTCCGGTTTTCGGATCCAGTGCTATTGCGGCCCCGCGCTTGTTGACAAACAGAGACTCGGCGAGCGCCTGTACACGATGATCCAGAGCAAGGTGAATATCATAGACATGTCTTGGTGGTTGATCACTTTGTCCCTGGGCATATTTCATAACTTCCAGGCCGTGTACGTTGACCCACCGTCGCGCTACTCCGGGGACTCCGCGCAGCCACGGCTCGTAGCCTCGTTCAATGCCAGTGCGTCCAAGAATATCTCCCTGGCGATAGAGGGCGGTGTCTACAGAGACAGATGATTCAGAACTGAGTTCGGCCTTCGTTATTTCACCAGTATATCCCAGAATATGCGAAGCGCGTGCATTTGTGGAATAGTGGCGCTGCTGACCGGTTTCCCATCCGACGCCTTTAAGACGGTAGGCATCTTCCAGTATGCGGGCATACCGCTCGAACGAAACGTTCGAAAATGAAGGACTCGGCCGGTATGGATTCCAGGCCTGCGCCTCGTCCAGTTGTCGGGTAACCACTGAATCTTCCACCCCGAGATGATCGGCCAGCAGGGGGATTTGTGCGCGATCAAAGTTACGCGGGGTTAGCGTAATTGTGTAGGTCGGGTGATTATCGACCATCAGCGTGCCGTCGCGGTCATAGATGGAGCCACGCGCGGGTATGATGCGCATATCCCGTAGTGCGTTACCGCGCGCAATGCTTGACAGGTCCTGCTGTTCGGCGATCTGCAGTCTGAATAGTTGGAGGCTCAAGATCACCAGAGCGCCACCAATCGCGAAGGTGAAGAGCCAATAGCGTTGGTCAGTCAATGGAATGGTATGGTAATTGCGAACGTATTAATTGCAGCATCGTAGTTCAAATGGAACCGGTTGCCAGTCTAAGACTATTACTCGTTGGGAACATTCAAACTGTTCCCGAGATGGGTCGTACTAAAATAGATCAAAAAATACAGACCAATTGGGGTACTCCATGAGGAAGTTTTTGTTGTTGGCCATGTTGTTTATTCTGCCGATTCTTCTGACCTCGGGGCCCGTGTTGGCACAGCAGTTCGGACGCAATAAAGTGCAGTACGACCAATTCCAGTTCCGAAGTTTTCGGACGCCGCATTTTCAGTTTTACTACTATCCAGAGGAAAAGGCTGCGGTTGAAGACGCGGCCCGAATGGGGGAGCGGTGGTATCGCCGTCATTCGCGAACCTTCCTGCGCGATTTCCATGAGCGTAAGCCAATCATTTTCTATGCCAATGACGCCGATTTCCAGCAGACCAATGTGATTGCCGGGGGCTTAGGGCAGGGTACCGGGGGGGTTACCGAAAGTCTTAAGGAGCGTGTAGTTATGCCGCTTACGGGAATCTACAAGGAGACCGATCATGTGTTGGGTCATGAGCTCGTGCACAGTTTCCAATACGATATTGCACTTTCGCGAGGGGACAGCTCCCGCTTTGCACTTCAACTGCTGCCCTTGTGGCTTGTAGAGGGGATGGCAGAGTATCTTTCTGTTGGCCGGGATGATGCACACACGGCCATGTGGATGCGTGATGCGGCGCTGAGAGATGACCTGCCGACTATCGAGCAGTTGACCCGTAGCAACAAATATTTTCCTTATCGCTACGGACAGGCGTACCTAGCCTACATCGGTGGAAAGTACGGGGACGCAGCGGTTACCAATCTTTTTAAGTTGGGAGGGCGTACAGGTGTTGATTCGGCTTTCGTGTACACGATCGGGATCACTGCTGACTCCCTTTCCGTGGAGTGGGCCCAGGCCATCCGGGACGCCTACATGCCCATCATGGATTCGCGTACGCATCCAGACAGTGCAGGAACAGTCATCCTGTCTGAGGAGCTCAGTGGAGGAGCTCTGAACCTTTCGCCCACCGTGAGTCCAGACGGACAGTATGTAGCCTACCTGAGTGAGAAGGATATCTTTAACATCAATCTGTTCATTGCGGATGCGGAGACCGGGGAAACCATCCGCAAACTGAGTGCGACCAACACCAATCCACACTTCGACAATATTCGTTTTATCAACTCGGCGGGCTCCTGGTCCCCTGATGGCAAGCGTTTTGCGTTCGTGACCTTTTCGCAGGGGGACAACGAACTTTCAATATGGAATTTGGACTCCGGCAGCCTCGAGAACCGAATCAGTGTTGAGGGCGTGAGTGCGTTCAGCAATCCCGCATGGTCCCCCGATGGGGGTTCAATTGCGTTTTCCGGGATTGATGGAGGGATCAGTGACCTTTACATTTATGACCTCCAGGAGGGCAGGGTTCGACAGATCACCAGTGATCGATTTGCTGACCTTCAGCCTGCATGGTCCCCGGATGGTCAAACGCTGGCAGTCGTAACAGACCGTGGCCCAGACGGGACAAATTTTGAAACGCTGGAGTATGCCGAGACGCGCATTTCGCTTATTGATCTCAGCAGTGGCACGCACAGTACACTGCGTCCCTTTGAGCATGGGAAGCATATCAATCCGCAGTTTTCACCGGATGGGCAAAGTTTGTATTTCATCAGTGACCAGGACGGCTTCTCGGATATCTACAGGTACGATTTCCGTGAGGAAAGGCCATACCGTGTGACAAGCCTCAAAACGGGGGTTAGTGGTATTACTGCACTGTCTCCCACAATGAGTGTGGCTTCGCAGAATGGAAGGGTTGTATTTTCGGTTTTTTATGACGGTGGCTACGAGGTTTTCGGACTTGAAGCTGATGAGGCCGTGGGGACCTTGGTTGAAAACCATACTTTGACCCGTGCCAATATTCTGCCCCCACAGAGTGCAGAGGACGAGGGACTTGTAGCTGATTACCTGGATGATCCTTTGACTGGACTTCCAGAGCCTCGAACCTCTGTTGAAGAAGTATACAGTTCGCGACTACAGTTGGATTATGTAGCGCCTCCGACACTTGGGTTTTCGGTTGGAGGATACTATGGTGGAGGTGCAGCCGGGGGAGTTGGATTTTACTTCAGTGATATGCTGGGCAATCAGAATCTAGCGATTGTTGCACAGGCCAATGGCACATTCAAGGATGTCGGGGGGATGGTGCAGTACATGAACCGTGGGCGGCGGTTTAATTATGGGGGGTTGGCGGCACACATCCCGTATCTGTACGGTTATCCGCAGCAGGGTTTTAATCAGTTTGGGGAGTACGTAATTCGGGATCTCCGTCAGCGGTTGTACCTGGATCAGATTCGTGGTATTGGCTCATACCCTTTGACCACGACGCGACGGTTTGAAGTGTTTGGAGGTTTTACCCGTTATGGATTTGACATTCAGGCGTACGACTATACATACACGGCTTTCGGCATCCAGCGGGAACGCAGGAATGCGGACAAGTGCAGCAATCTTTCTGAAGAAGAGCGTCAGTCGGTATGGGCTTGCGAGCCGGATGGCTTCTATTATGTTGATGTGGGTCTGGCATACGTGGGAGACTTCAGTAACTTTGGTTTTACTTCGCCTTCACAGGGGGGAAGGTATCGGTTCGAGGTCGCCCCTCGCATTGGTACCGACAATTTTATCAGTGTCCTGGCTGACTATCGTCGTTATTTCTTCCCGCGGCCCTTCACGTTTGCTATTCGTGGCTTGTTTGCGGGCAATTTTGGGGGTGATCAGGAGCAGGTCTTCTCACGTGAGAGCCTATATTATCCCTACTACCGGGGTTTTGTCCGAGGGTACAACTATAACTCTTTTGATTTTGGTGAAGAATGTCGAGATATTGCGTGCTCGGCATACACACGTCTGTTCGGGACGCGCGCGGCAATGGCGAGTGCGGAAATCCGCTTACCCTTGTTGGGTACGGAAGTCCTGGGGCTTATCAATTTCCCCTATTTGCCGCTGGAGCTTTTGGGTTTCGTGGATGCGGGGATGGCCTGGAATGAGGGAGATGATCCATTCGGAATGTTAAAGTTTGAGCGGGACACAATTGAGCGTGTGCCGGTAGTAAGTGTCGGTCCTGCGGCGCGATTTAACTTGCTGGGATACCTTGTCTTCGAGATATATTATGCCTATCCATTCCAGCGACCGCAGAAGGGGGGACATTTTGGATTCCAGCTGCTGCCAGGCTGGTGATCCTTGAGACATGAGTGATAATCTTAGGCGTTGGCTCTTTGGGCTGGATCCCGGTTTGGCGCATCGGCTGGGGTTTGGAGCAGCTTGGCTTGCGGATCGCTGTGCGTCGCGGTATCTCCGTCGCACGTATACACTGGAGGATACTGTTCTTCACCAGCGTGTCTGGAATTTGGATTTCCCAAATCCGGTGGGTTTGGCAGCAGGTTGCGACAAGAATGCACTACTGCTTCCGTTCTGGGCCAAACTGGGTTTTGGGCATACAGAGGTGGGTTCGGTAACCCTGCGTCGATCACGGGGCAATGCGCGACCAAGATTATTTCGTCTCGAGGAAGATCGTGCAATTATTAACCGACTGGGTTTGCCAAGCAAGGGTGCTCGCCGGGTCGCTCGACGCTTGTCCAGTGCCAGTGTAACCGGGATGCCAGTTGGTATCAGTATTGCCAGGGTCCATGGAAGAACATCGCCTGTTGAGGATTATCGTCGCTGTGCAGCCCTCTTGATTCCTTATGCTGATTACTTGACCATCAACATTTCGTGTCCCAATACCTCGGATGGCAAGACGTTCGAGACGCCGAAGTATCTGGACAATCTACTCGAGGTGCTTATGGACGAAGTTGGAGGTCGGATTCCGGTGTTGATAAAGCTTTCCCCTCTGGATACTCCGAAAGTGATATACGACAGTCAAACAGAGGGAATTCTAGAAACGGCGATCAGCCGCGGAGTGGACGGATTCGTTGTGGCCAATACTGCCAAGGACCGCGCAGGGCTTGTAACAGATAAGCACATTCTGGATACAATTGGTCCGGGGGGACTAAGTGGTGCACCAATTCACCACAGGGCAGTTCAGATGGTCAGGTACATCTATTCATGCGTTGGCCCCAGGTATCCGATTATCGGTGTCGGGGGGGTTTTTACGGCGGAGGACGCCTATCGGATGATTCGCGCAGGTGCGTGTTTACTGCAGTTGTACACGGGATTGGTGTACGAGGGCCCATCAATCGTGTACAATATCAAACATGGTCTAATTGAACTTCTGAAGGCGGATGGATTCACTTCTTTGCAGTCAGCCGTGGGTACTGAACAGGGAGTCAGAGAGATTGCAAGCACGGTGTGAATCGCTGAGACCGTGGGCGGGAGTCCTGGTCGGGGGTTATGCGTAACAATGACAGGTTGTGTCACGGCAGTATTTTTATTACAGTCGAGATAAAGGCTTGTGAAGTGGTTTTTAATTTTCAATGCGCATGTCGACTGAGATCGAAAGCTTGTGGTTTAGTCCGTTCCGGCAGATTGGCGAAATTCAGGTTATACACGTTGACCTGACGCCACATGAGGCTCGCGAACAATATGCGCTTGAATGGCTCGACAAGGAAGAGCTGGCGCGCTGGCAGCGATACCTCCCTGATCGTCCGCGAAGGGAGTTCGCTCTGTGTCGGGCGGTGCTGCGCTATTCGCTTTGTCGGAGGCTTGGTTGTGAGAACAAACAGCTTTCGATAGTTCCTGCTACTCATGGTAAGCCGCATGCTCTGATCAATGGCCAACCAGCCCCAACCAGTTTCAATGTGAGCCACAGCGGATATCACGGCCTGATTGCTTTTGCGCAGGGGCAACAGCGTCTGGGGGTGGATGTAGAGGCACGATCACGTCGGAGAGATTTTGACGGAATTGCCGAAATGGTTTTTGGTCCGAACGAACGGGAAGAAATCGCGTCCGCAAGTGGGTTGGCGAAGGCACGCCTGTTTTTCAGATTCTGGACGCTTAAGGAGGCCCTTGTGAAGGCATTCGGCACAGGGCTGTCTATAGACCTCACTGCATTTGAAATCCCTCAGGATATTCGGCATGGGGCCGAAAGAAGCATTTTTCAGTTTCCTGGACAGGACAGGACACTTTGGGAGCTGCGCGACTTGAGCACTAATGGTTATGCTGCTGCAATTGCAACAGAAGTCCCCCATGCATGACCGTTAACGAGGTTTCGCGGCGTCAGTGAATAGTATCTCGGTTGTGTACGACCTGATGACACGCTGGGAGATTCATGTTAGCGGCGTGGCCTGCGACTGTATCTATAGTCGTCCACAACTCCGTTGATAGTATCGTTGGACATCCCCTTATGTGCGGTGGCATAGAAGCTCGTGTGAATGGTCTGCACGGTTATGGTCAAGTCCTTTTGACATGACACTGGATGCCAGTTCAGGACTAAATGGCTCCTGGTTTGATCGGCAATTCAGTTCTCATTTTCTGATTTCTGAATGCGGCTATTCAAATGGATGGAACTGTCTGACCTCGAGCATTCTATTCCCCGTCTCACCCGATGGGAGTATCTCGTAGTCCCCGGTTGAATACACAAGTCCATCCTTAGCCGCGCTAATTCCCACTTCAGGGTCAAGCACCGCGCTCACACTAGTCTCAGTGTCCATATTGACAATATTCAGATTGAATTCGGCAGGGTATCCAGATCTGGTCATGATCATTCGATGATTCTCATCCAGTTCATAGATCCCGCTTGAATAGGTGAACTCACGCTCTAGTTGAAGTAGGTCAGATATGATGTCGCCCATTCCCTGAGAGGTTATATCTCGCTCAGGTGGACGATAAGATTTGGGCTGATGTAATACAAGATCGTTCCCGGGCCAAAGTGGTTCTCCGTCGCTACTCTCGGCATAGCGATAGAACACGCCGCGATCAAAGCAAGCGATCCCCCGACCCTCCGAACCTCCCCTAAGCGCTGTTGTCCTTGGAAACCTGGGTTTCCTCAGGTCATAGACTCGCACGCCGCCCGATTCAATGGAATAGGCATGAAGCTGGGGAAGGGGGCGTACTCGAGGATTCAGAAGATATACTGTATCCTGCCGTTCACAGAATGATGGACGATTAGGGGGTAGCTCCAAGAGTCGCCTCTGGCATGATCCGTTTGCATTAAGGACATAAACTCCTTGCGTGGTAGTCGCGATCATGCTACCGTTCTTCAAGAATCGGGTGCTAAGCAGGCGCCCGGTATCCTCCGGATTGCACTGCGTGATCTCTAACATGCGGAGATGACGGCCGGAAGAGGAAAATACATGGATCGCCCTCGCCTCACGATCCGTCACCAAAATCTGACCCTGATCAGATTTATCCAAAAAAGTAATGCTTCCTATAAGTACCGATGCATCAAGACGAACCGTGTCAATAGGAGTGAAGAGGTCTTCAAATTCCATGAAGTCCGACACCACCACTCGGTAACCCTGACCTGCTGGCCGACAAGCCGAAATGGATACCACACCTACGACGCAAGCTATACATACAAGCCAAGGCATTGTACCATTTGGAGTGTAGGCGGAAAGCAGTTTCCTCCACCCCCGCTGCACGGCGATCATCACCATCCTCCCAGTAACCATTGCACAAGACACGAGTCTGCCAGGGTGCAGAGTGGCCCTCCTACTCGTCATCGTGATACCTAAGTGTGGAAACATTTGATGCTCAAACATGAGCTGTTTGTAGTAATTGATGCCAAAAATGCTTGATTAGAAGCCCAGGTTCAGAGTTTACTGGAAGCTCGGAACGCAAAAGTAGATACGGTGAACACAACATTTACGCTGCTACTCTGGCACCACGCCTGCAGGACCAGAAAACAGATTATCACGAAGCAGATGGTTCATGGGGTCTGTTCTGAATGAATGTTAGCAGGAAAGAAGTGGGAGAGTGCATCTATGAGGTGGGCACGCCAGTTCCCCCATGTGTGGCCCTCAGGATATTCTCGATAAACAAAGTCGTAGCCTTTTTCTGTTAGCACTTCTTTGAATTGACGGTTGGCTCTGAGAAAATTAATAGCATCGTCCGGGAGCCATCCTTTGCCCACCATTTCTTCGTACAGGCCAATGTCTACATAGAGCCGAACTGGTTTAGGAGGAGTTTGTCTATAGGCTTCAATCAAAGCATTGCTCTCATAGGAAAGGTATCCAGACTGACTGTAGCCCAAACCGAAAACATCTGAATGCTGCAGTGCTATGTAGGCTGAGGCTAACCCGGCATAGGAGGGCCCTGCCACAAGTCGTGCCGAAGGAAGGGCCAGATTCCTGTAATGCTCTTCCACGAAGGGCACCATTTCGTCGGCCATGAAACGCGCATAGTCAGGATTCATGCCGTACTCAGTCGACCGGTTGGGTATACCCATCAGATGCCGGTTGGGGGGCGCAATGAACACGGCAATCACGGGTTCAATTTCTCCAGACTTGATCAAATGATCCAGCACAGCAGGAGCATGGGCGTATTCAATGTAATCCTGTCCATCCAGAACATAGATGGTGGGGTGATGTGTATTAACAGAATCGTATTCAGGTGGAGTGTACACGTAAATCTCCGTTGCATAGCCCATGATTCCGATGGGTAGCAGGTGTCGGGTAACGCGTTCATAATCTCCAGGAACACCATCTCGCACCGTATTAAGCACTGACTGGTAAGTGTATCCCGGCATCGCCAACTCGGAATGGCTGCCCAAACCGTTCAGTACCGCATATGGACATAACGGATCGGCCATAGGAGGATCATCGTCTACGATGAGTTGATATTCCAGACGGGCCTCTACAGCGTGAACACCTCGATAGTAGAACAGGTCGGTCCCTATAATATTCTCCATCTCTATCACGTCTGCCCACTGGGTTATATCTCCCAAGATTCGCACGCGCGTGTTCGGTCCTTGATAGAGATAAATCACGGTTGTATCGTTTTCGATTAGCGGCGTACCAGTGTGCCGCACCTGCTTCATGAAGTTTTCTATTTGTTGCTCGCGCTGGGATGGGTTTTCAGCTTCAGACAGGTCTTTCCTCAGTTTCTCGATGTCAGTCATACGTTCAGTTGTACACGCTGCGAGGAATATCGTAAATAGAAGGAAGACTCGATACATTAATCCAGAGGGAAAATTCCATTAGAGTTGACGCCAAACCGCTTTCCTTGATATCGCAGGCCAAGTAGTTCTGCCTTTGGATCAAACTCACCAAACTGTGGACTGGCAGTAATACCTTTTGCTAGTGTGGGATGTAAACCAAAGATACCTTCCAGAATTACGTTCACCCAACTCCCGCATGAGGAACTGAGCCAATCATTGATATAGGGCATTTCCGAGGGTGATTTACGGGCGCCGCCTTCATCCGGTGCGATCACATTTTCTGCAAAATGTGCCTGACCGAAAGGGCCTTGGTTGGCACTCCGCGCCAACCCTTTCAGCCACGAAAAGGCCAGATCCACTTCCCCGATGCGATACAGGCCGCGAGCCGTTTCAGGCGGCCAGGCTGGATAAGCTCCCGTCCATTGGTGATCGGGTCTGACACTAAACAATACATCTTCGTCTTTAGGGGAGAGGGCATGCATCCAGGTTTCTGTTTGCAGTTCTCGCCTGAAAAAGTTGGTGATTTCAGTTTTTTGTCTTGGTGTCAAGTCTCGTGGTATCGTGTTCAGGACGGTGAGCAGGTCGTAACAGTGGCGCACTTCGTGCATGGTACCGTCAGGGTGACGAGCTCGCCAATAGCCTTTTCCATCAACATATAGTTCTTGGATATGCGCTATCAACTGAGTGGCTTCCTGACGCAACAAATCGGCTTGATCTGAGGGCTCCAATAAATCTGCAACAGTTCTCAAACTAAATACGTTTGCCGCGTTCAGAGCAACTATCTCATGAGTATAGCTGCTCACACATTCAAGTAGGTTGTACAATGATCCATAACTTGCCAACCCGCTGGGCTGCTGGAACTGCTTCCAATTCAGTGCAAATTGCGACAGGAATTCTTGTATGGAGGTATTTCCAATCCGATGTGTAAGCCAATCCAAATCGCCTGACCAGCGCAGGTAAGTATAAGCCATGCTCACCATTGCGTAGTCATTTACTGCGTACCAAGGCCCGATACCGCTTCCCGTCAAGTATTCCGTACCGAAGTACTCATGCACATCGATGCGCATCCAGCGCTCGAGGCTCGCCCTCATTACAACAGGATCAAGTAAGGCATGCACGGAAGCACTCAATGAATAGTCCCACAACACCATTGCCGACTGCCAGTAGCGGGGCATAAGGGTATCGTAGGTTCGACCATGGACAGAAAGAGGGTGGCAGCGTTTGGAATACGCTATGCCCAGAGCTCCCATCCAGTAAAGCTTTCGAATGTCGGCATCCTCCGTTATGAGCAGGGGCAAGTCTCCCGAGTACCGGCCATTTCCAGGGGCAAACAGTGCCCGCAACTCGGTATTCCAGTTAGATCTTACCCGCGCCAATTCACCGGTTACGTCTCGTATGAGGGTGTCATAGACAGACCCTGCTTCATTGATGTGTTCACCAATCACATTGACATAGTGGAAATGCCACTGGGCTCCTGGTTCAAGTTGCACAGTGTACCGAAAGCTGTTACGGTCCACATCTGCTGCAGGAGGCCATGTGCCCTGCATTGATACTGCACTGCTGTGGCGCGCCTGAAAAACGAGCGCCTGCTGCTGTGTATTCCACGCTACTTTGTTGTCCTCCTCCGAGGGCGGTATGGCCTGATTCCAGGGTTTTAAAGATTTTGTGATTCCTCCCTGAACCCGCACCCCTGCTGTTACATGGCGGTGTGTCTTGCTCCGGTTCTCAATTGTTATTTTCATCACGGCGGCCATTTTTCCCACGGCTAACGCGACCGTTGACGTGAGATGTAAGTCTTGGTAGACAGATTCACGAACAATCCGATCGGGATACCATGTGATTGTAACGGGCCGTCCGAGTGCAGGAAAATGAATGTCATCCAGAATGAAGGATGCCGTGGGCGTATCTGCCGTCGCGAAAGGAGGGAAATTGAGGCATCGAAGGCAAGTCAGATCGGTGGTCACCTGTACACAACCCAGAAAATTGGTTAGTCCAGGAGGGTTGAAGCAGTCTCCAAAGTGATGTGTAAGCGCGTCACTTCTGAGGTCTTCCACGGTAGGGATCATATGAAATGCCCCATAGATGCTTTAATTGGGAATGATGTACTTAACTGTACTGTACCAATTTCACGGGTCATAGGAGTCAGTAACCCGAAAACCCCTTACCATGCGGTTGCCCTAATTCCGCAGTCGGGTTTGCGAAGACTTCGATAGCTTGGTCCATGGGAACTACGCTCGCAATCGCCGGCGCATGGAGCACTGGGACGGACACCAAGTTGTAGTGTGCCCACCCTACTGTAAACAGTATCACCGCTACAGCGATGGTCACCAAAACAATTATGATATCAGCGTTCAGCACCTTACGTTTGGCGTCCTGGTTTCTGAATTGGGGAAACAGCCCGAACGATACCTCGGGGACTGAAGGAAGTCAGATGGCTGCGGCAACCCAGGAGAATTATAGGGACGGTAGTCCGCCGAATGACTTCAAGCGCAAACGGCCCGATGGAGGGCTCGTCACGTCGCCTGCTTTCCATACCCATTACGAGTAAGTCGCTCGCATCAGCGCGACTTGCAATATGTTCAGCCGGATCTTCAACGAATTCAATGTCTACTAGATGCTGACCGATGGCTTCGTCCCTGGCGATGCGCTTGATAATCCGTTCTACCCGTTGTCCAGAATCTGCTTCGGTGTGTTTCGGGAGTACATGAATAAAGTTTATGAGTGGAGGTGAGACGCGAGAGAGACTGGCGATGAGCCGCGCTCGAAGGCGGCTGTGAGCGCGGCGACCCCCCAGCGGCACAAGTACCCGTTTTGCTTCCCCGATATGCCACCTCGGTGGGGCGCGCACAATGATAATGTCTGCATCTATGTTCGAAATAAGTCTATTCAGGTGTGTCTCGACTTTTTGTTTGGTAATTTTCGGCAAGCCTATCAATACCGTTTCGCACTGATGTTCGTTTGCCACGCGGGAGATTTCGCCCCATACATCCGTCGCTACGGTAAAAAGCGTCTCAGGATGAATTGAGCGATTGAAGCCACGTTCGACAGACTCGGCGAGGATCTCCTTTGCATCCAATATTGTTGACGAGTCCTGTAATCGTTCGTGCTGCATGACCGACAACAAGAGCACCTGCCCCACGTTTGGTGTGCGCACGGTGGCAGCAATATCGGTCATGCTGGCCGCGCTGGCCGGATTCGCAACGGGTACCAGCACGAGTGGACTTCGTCCTCTAGTTTTTGCAAGATCCAAGTCAAGCGCTTCCGCGCTTGCATCGGCTAGGCGAGCGCCAGGCGCTAGGGCCATAAGGTATAGTGCGACGCCGACGGCGAGCCAAAGAACTGCGACGCGGCCAGCCTCCGGTACGACTATGGCTTGGAACACGGCCAACCCCAGGCAAAGCAATGTGCCAACTCCCGGCAAAAGTGAGATGCGCGATTTGCCTTCCCTGCGACGAGCAAGGATGACGATGCAGTGGACCATGGCGAACGAAAGCAGAAAGATGAGGCTTGCCGCTGCTCCCGATGCTGCCACATTGCCCACGGCAATAACAATGATGACCATCATGGCACCTGTGGCAAGGACGGCAATCGCCGGCGTGCCTGTTGTGGGTCGGATCTGGCCCATTTGTCGAGGAAGCGTTCGATCACGCGCCATGGAAAAGGCCACACGGGAAGCTCCGTACAGATTAGCGAAGAGCGCTGAAAGCATGGACAACAGGCCGGCCCCGATTACGAGCCAGTAGCCTGTAACTCCCATGTAGTTCTCCGCGGCTTCTGCAATCAAACCTTCGGGGTTGGAAGCCGCCATGGAAAGAATGCCATCTTCAGATGCACCCACAGCAACAATTGCAACGAGCAAAGGGATATAAATCACCAGCGCGAGTCCTAAAGACAGGTACATCGCCCGCGGCATGACTTGCCGCGGGTTCTTTACCTCCCCTCCAACTGCTGCAATTAAGTCAAAGCCCTGCAGCGCAATGAAAGTGTATCCCATGGCCTGCAGTATGCCCAACATGCCCGCAGGGGCAAACGGGCTGAAGTGCTGCGTGACCTCTCTGGAATCGCCGGCGAGCCACGCCCAAGCTGCTCCGCCGATTAGCAGGGCAAAAACAAATACTTTTCCGATGGTGGCCGCATTTCCACCTCCTGAAGTTCGGGCTGTGAGCATCCATGCGTAGAACGCAATTGCGCCCATAGCCAGGATGACTTCACCCTGCCCATCGACTATAAATGCCCATGGCCCCCCGGCCGCAGGGAGTAGTCGCCGAATGCCTTCCGCAGTAAATGCCGCGAACCCCAACGCATACAACACGCCAGCAACTATGGATGCGAACCAGACAACCCAGCCCACCATGAAAGCCACCTGTATGGACAACACGCGTTTCGCATAGGTATAAATGCCGCCCGATTCAGGGAATCGACGAGACAATCGGGCAAAACTTGCTACCGTAATTCCTGCGATTATTCCGTTAAGTGCGAATGCCGCTATCGCGCCGGGGCCAGCCGTTGCAAAGGCAACTCCCGCGAGAGCAAGAATACCGCCACCTACGATCGCACCAACTCCAAGGGCTGTCGCTCCGAACAGTCCAAGGTGCCGTTCGCTACGTTCGTCCGATGCCATGCGTCTGACAATGTGTGCCGTATGGGCTCAATTTATGGTACCCCGACTAATAGGGGCGCACTATCCGATTGCACTTCGGTCAACTTAATGCAGACTTCCTGCTACTCCCTGCAACTCCCTAAAGATAATCGTCGGTTTACGAAGCAATCGCTCCACCGGTCCGAACGTTCCTTAACGCTCGGAATCTATCGTCTCAAGGTTAGGTGTAATTCCTGGTAATGTCGGCCAGTAATTCATTCGAGTAGGTTGCTGTTCCAGACAAAGGCGTTCGGTGGGAGCGGGTCAAGGTTGAAGCGTGGCATTGTATTGCCACAAGCGTTAGGGCAGATGAATTATCTCAAGGGTGCGCGCCTGTAGCCGTTACCGCTGAGGTTATCGAAGTACAAGCATGCTCGTTATTTCGACATCCATGACGAAAGCGAGCTTGCGTGGAGATCCTCGTTTATTCGCAGGAGCTGGTTGTATTTTGCCAGCCTAGACGACCTCGCGAGCGAGCCTATCTTGATTTGCCCGCCATTTAACCCGACGGCCAGATCCGACAACGTTGCATCCTCAGTTTCTCCTGAGCGTGCTGAGATAATCGTCTTAAACCCAGCTTTCTTGGCCAGCAGAACAGCATCTACGGTTTCCGTAACTGTTCCGATCTGGTTCATTTTTATGAGTACGGCATTGCCAGCCTTTTGCTCAATGCCACGCTGGATGCGCTGTGAGTTAGTAGTAAATAGATCATCTCCCACCAACTGTGTACGACTGCCTATGCGCCGCGTTAGTTGTTGCCAACCAAACCAATCCTCCTCGTCCAGCCCGTCCTCAATTGAGATGATTGGGAAGCGGGTTACCCAGTCTTCCAGATAGGTTATCATCTCTTCCGTGGTGAGCCTTTTGGTATCCAGATGCAAGTCATAGTATCCCGTTGAAGCATTAAAAAAATGAGAGGCTGCTATGTCCAGTGCAATCGCCATGTCCTGGCCTGGCTGCATTCCTGTTGCCTCTATTGCTGTGCATAATATTTCAAGGGGGGCTTCATTCGTTGCGAGCGAGGGGCCAAATCCTCCCTCGTCAGCAACCAGTGATGCTATGTGTCCTTGATCCTGCAAAATCCTGCGGGTACTCCAGTACACGGCCGAAATCATTTCCAGTGCCTGCGGAAATGTCTTCGCTCCAACAGGAATGACGAGATAGTCTTGAATATCAAGATTCTTGCCCGCATGGAGTCCTCCACTGATAATATTCACCATTGGCATTGGGAGGCAAGGCTGCTCTCCTTGAGGCAAATAGCGGTCGGCCAGATACCGGAAAAGCGGTTTGTCAGCAGCGGCAGCGCAGGCATGTAGGGCGGCAAACGAAACCCCAAGTATGGCGTTGGCACCGAGGCGCCCTTTGTTCGACGTTCCGTCCAGATCAATCAGCGCCCGGTCCAGTCCCTCCTGATCTTCAGCATTCATGCCGGTTACAGCCGCCGCAATCTCCTCATTCACATGGGCCACGGCTCTGAGAACGCCTCTGCCCTGATATCGATTCGTGTCGTTATCACGAAGCTCATGCGCTTCAAAACGTCCGGTAGATGCTCCTGAGGGTACCATCATTCGCCCCTGGTGGCCGGAAGCTAGTGCTACCTCTACTTCCACGGTAGGTAATCCCCGTGAATCAAGAACTTCCCGACCCTTTACGTGCGTTATGTGAGTCATGACAGCTGCCAGGCGCTCTTGATCAAATCCAGCGGATCGTTGCGTCCAGAATACCGAATCCAATCCATCGCAGTTTTTCGAATGCTGTTGCGCAAGGCATCCCCTTGTACATATGGCATAGGCGACTTGCCATCCAGTCGGGCTAGAAGCAGAAGGCCAATGTGCGGGATCAGGCCAACCACCGGTTGACCGTAACCCCGGAGGAATGCCTGAATCACAGACAGCGCGCGCGCTTCGCGGTGCAGTACCCAGCCTTTGAGCATAAGGTGTCCTAGGCAGAAGGATACATCGAACAGAGGGTGCCCCCAATGGGCGACCTCAAAATCAAGCAGCATCACCTCTCCCGCTGGATCAACGAGTATGTTTTTTGGTGAATAGTCCCCATGGGTGAGGCTGTACCGACGCGACAAGAGCTCATCAACCAGTCGATCAATGGGTTCCTTAAGTGCGGGGTAACGCGCAACGAGATAGTTATGAAAGGGGTCAATGCGGAGCTCATTAAAAAATGTGATTTCCTCAACAGCTGACCGACCATTGGCTGTCAAACTCCTCTCCTGAATTTGACGCAGGGTCAGACCAACCGACAACCCCACGGACGCTTCAAACCTTCCACCCATTAGGTGTTCTTTCCACGAGACTGCCTCTTCGGGTGCACAGGTCATCACACAGATATGATGTTCGCTGTCAAAGTGTACAATTTCCGGTACGGTTCCCTTAGGCAGAATGGTTGACAGGAATCGTATGCACGCTTGCTCCTGTTCAATCCGCCGGATATCAGAGTACCAATCAATTTCGGTAGCCAGCTTTGGCAATGGTTGCTTCAGAACCCAGCGCACTTCAGGGGTAACGACTTTCCAGACGTAGTTCGATACGCCCCCTGGTAAGGCGCTCACATCAAGCGTCTCTTCCGGGAACCCCCATCTCTGTTGGCGCAAATAGGCTTTTACGCGTTCAGGATTTGATAAGCTTATGATTGGTTCTGCGACGTGATTCCGTCCTTGGTTACCGTGTAGAGATCTCCCTGGTAGGCAATGTTGCGCAGGCGGGCGCTATGGTCAAACGATGCAAATTGTGGCTTGGCAGTTAATCCGCTCGTGAGAGTGGCCCGAAGCCCGAAGATTCCTTCAAGAATTACTGTTACCCAACTTCCATTTGAAGAACAGGCCCAATCGGTGATGTAGGGAGTATCTGAGGGGGCCTTGCGGGCGCCTCCCTCTTCAAAGCTGATGACCCCGTCGGCAAAATGTGCCTGCGCAAAAGGCCCTTGGTTGGCACTCCGCGCCAAGCCTTTTAACCAGTTGAAGGCCAGATCTGCTGCCCCAATGCGATACAGTCCACGTGCGGTTTCAGATGGCCAAGCCGGATAGGCTCCTGTCCATTGATGGTCCGGGCGTTCATGAAAGAGTACGTTTTCGTCGGCGGGTGAGAGGGCATGCATCCAGGTGGCAGTCTGAATTTCCCGCTTGAAAAAATTGACCATTTCTGCTTTCTGCTGCTCAGACAAGTCATCAGGAATTGTATTTAGAACCGTCAGTAGGTCATAGCAATGTTTCACTTCGTACATCTCGCCATCAGGGTGTCGCGCTTGCCAGTACCCCTTGGTTTCGACGTAAAGAGACTGGATCGCTTCCAACAATCTCTCGGATTCCTGACGAAGCTTATCGCTTCGGACACCTCCTCGCCCCGTAGCCTCCATTAGATCTGCGGCGACCCGCATATTATTTACATTGGCCACATTGAGGCTGGCCACTTCGTGTGTATAAGTACTCACACATTCAAGCAGATTGTTGATTCCGCCGTAATCCGCCAACTTGTTCGCACTCTGAAAAACTTTCCATTGTTGGGCATAGTCGGTCAGAAAATCCATCACCCGCTTTTTTGTGCCGGCAACAGGATTTTCAAGCCAGTCTAAATCGCCCGTCCAGCGAGTGTACTCGCGCACCATACTCACCATCGCAAAATCATTTACTGAATACCAGTTGCCAACCGGTCCTCCGGTCAAGTATTCGGTGCCAAAGTGCTTATGGGTATCTGTACACATCCAGTGCTCCAGATATTTTCGCATTACCGCGGGGTCCAGCAGGGCATGCACCTGCATGCTCAGGAAGTAATCCCAGATAAAGGTGACGGTCTGCCAGTAGCGTGGCATCAGGGTATCATACGTGCGCCCCAGCACGGAAAATGGACTGTCTCTTCGGAAATAAATGACGCCGAGTGCGCCCATCCAGTACAGCTTTCGGATTTCTGTATCGGTGGTATCCAGTTCCGGTAAATGTCCGGCGTACCGGCTGTTACCGGGCGTGTAGATTGCCTTTAATTCGGCGTTCCAGTTTTCCCGTACGCGATTCAATTCCCCGGTAACATCACGGATAAGTCTATCGTAGGTGAAGTGGGCCTCGGATTTGGATTCAGCTATCGTGTTGACATAGCTAATCCGCTGCGTGTCCCCGGGATGCAGGTTGAGGAAATACCGAAAGCCATTCTTGTTCACGGAGTCGGCCCGAGGGTACATTCCCTGGATTGAAACAGCACAGCTCTGTTGTGCACTGAATATTACGGCACCGCGTTCATGATCTACGTGGGCCGTATTGTTCGATTCCTGTGGCGGCAGAAATGCAGCCCACCGATCTATGGACTTCGTAACCTGGCCTTGTACCCTCAAACCCACTTCTATTTTTTGTGTCTCGCCACTTCGATTTTCGATAGTAATCTCCGTCACGGCTGCCATTTTGTTCAAGGCCAGTGCGGTGACAGCAGTGAAATGGAATCCCCTGTAGTTAGCCTCCCGGACAATACGATCCGGGTACCAGGTAAAGGTGACCGGTATGCCCAAAGAGGGAAAATGTCTTCCGTCAATCGCAAACGTCCCAGAAACAGTATCGGAAGTTCCGAAGGGAGGAAAATTGAGACAGCGTAAGCCGGTCAGGTCCACGACTGCCTGAACTACACCAAGAAAATTGGTCAATCCAGGCGGGTTAAAACAATCACCGAAGCGATGAGTCATCGCTGAACTCTTCAGATCTCCCACTTCGGGTATCATGTGCGCATGTTCGTGGTTGATATCAGGTTAGTCCGCCTTGAAGCGTGGGAATCATAAAGTCTTGCCTGTGATTCCAGCGGTTACCGATTCAGCGCTATGCCAGTGTTATTTCGATGAGATGAGGAAAATATTCCTCAAACTCAATGTATGTAATGTATAGGACCCGACCGCGGTCTTCCGCCAGTTCAGGATGCTCTTTGCCCGCGTAAATGAGTCGCGGGTAAGGGATCGGTTTTTCCGGTGGCTTAACAGTCCATAAGGTGGTGGCTTCGCTCCAAGGACCCCACGGGTTCGGCGCGGTTCGACCTACAATGTCGGCACTCAGCCCCATGGAATGCACGGAAAGATATTGCCCCAGGTATTCGTTGTATGAAACCGACATCTCATTCGGCATACCGGAAAAGATTACGGTGGCATCATAAACGTCTTTGCTCCATTTTTCGGGGTCACCGGTAAAGTATTCGTACCGATCAATATGCCCCATATCTTCGGGGCTTACTCTTGCAACATAGGCATGATGCCGAAAATCAGGGGCCTGCAGACTTCCATAGAGGTATACCCAACCCTCCTCTATAAGCACTGCTGCTGCGAACTGCGGCTGGTCGTTTGGCCAGATAATGGTTGTACCATTGTGCTCAATACGTTTGAACGACCAGTCTGAATCGGACCCGACCGCCAACCCTGTTCCTATGATTTCGAATCCCACGGGCAGGGGATCCCCTCCCTTTTCGAGCATCAGAATTTTCATGAAGAAGAGGTACAGCGTATCATTGAGCTTGCAGCCATGCATACACCATATCCGATCCTTTTCGGGATCTTCGCCGGGGAGGGAGGGCACCAGTTGCTTGAGCTTGCCGTCAGGATTCAGGATGTAGGAAAAATCGTTCAGACCGTCACGGCCAGACCGATCCTTCAGAATCAGTCCGGTATTGGTGATCATCTGGTCGAAGGGGCCCTTACCGCTTAAATCCTGGCCACCAACGGGCTCTCCAAAAATGTACCACAGGCTTTCTTCTGGTCGTTCACCGATCAGCGTATCGCCAAAATACCAAAGCACGCGGCCATTGCCGAGCGGAATGGAATAGGCCCCGTCCTGCCCAACCATGCGGTGTTGGTTATTGACAAACTGTGGCCCCAGGTCCCGAGAAGAAGCAACCTGTAATGCAGCACTACGTCCGGTCATTGCCTCCGAGGTGGTGGAAACGGCAGATATCAGAATCAGGCATACACTGGAACCGCCTGTAGTTCCAAATTTCAGGATACGCCTGTTACCTGTTCAATACCATACTGCGCGTTTCTGAAAACTCGCCCGCCTCAAGTCGATAGAGATAGATACCACTTGGCAGGTTATCTGCCTCAAACTTGGTCTCGTAGACACCTGGTGACTTAGTCTCATTAACGAGTTGAGCAACCTCCCGTCCACCTACATCAAAGACGCTCAACCTAACGGGTGTAGCTTCTTCTACTGCGTACCGGATGGTGGTACTGGGGTTAAAGGGATTGGGGTAGTTCTGCTCGAGCACAAACTGCGAGGGTATGCCCTTTTCAGTCACATCCTCAATCCCCACGCCGCCCATTACGGTGATCATGTTGTTCATAGAAGAGTCAGCACCGTTAGTGCCTGTAGTGCCTCCGTCACAATTCATGAACCAGTCGCAGGTGGGAGCATAGGCTTCCTTGGTAACTACGTACCCGATCGCAAAATCACCAGTAGTCTGCCCGACCTGCAGTTGCATAGTTGCCTCAGCAATCAGGGTATCCGCATGCAGATAGCCTTCGTCAGAGATGGTCCCGATCCACTTCATTCCACTTGGAGCCGGAATTGCTTTTTCTGTGGAGTCTGTCCATTCGGGTGAGACAACAAGGGATCCGCTCCCAACATCGCCATTCATATCACTGGCGGTGTACTCAGCTGCAACAAAATCCCAATCTTCCGGCACCAGTACTGAGAAAACCCCTTTCCAGGGTGTGCTACTCTCTCCCACATCCTCCTGCGCGACAACACGCACGGTGATTACCTCTCCCGTGTTTGCCGTCCTGGGCATTTCGATTTCAATGATCAGACACGCCGACCATATCAAGCATATGCACAGGGTAAGCGTCCAGAACACCAGACGGTTTCGATTTCTTATATGGTTCGGGGTGTTTGGTATGGATTGTCTCATGAGAAGTTTGTTTTGGGGGTTGCTGGGTGGTGTGTCTATTGCGAGAACGATATCCGCAGGATTGGCTATTTAGGGGGTAGTTTGAATCCAAGGGTCTGGAATACCCCGGGTGCCAATGTTACGCGGGCAAGGTTCTCGCCAACGTCATAAGATACGCTGTTTTCTCCTATAATAGGGAGAGTCGTTCCACTTTGAATATCAAACAGGGATGAAAAAATCTGTGCTTCAGCGGATGTTTCAGGATCCATATTCATTAAGCGCAACACAATACCGCTCCGGTCGCTCATGGGTTTCAATGATAAAAGAACCACCTGATGGCCGTTAACCGTTATAAAGCTTTCCTCTGCGGGCATGGAGCGGAGCCAAGTGTAACGCGTCACTGGCGGGGTGTTGATTTCCCATCCGAATCGACTTGTAGTTGCGGGTTGAAAGTCTATTTCATCGGAGGTAAAACTGAACCGTAAATCCAGCGTGCCCTCATTTGACTCCCATCGGTTCCAGTGTTCCGGGAAGTTATTAACGAGATTGGCGTAGATCGTAATCCCATTCCCAGAGGCCTCCTTGCGCAGCCGCACCACCCGGCTGTCAATGGCAGCCCAATTTATTGTTTGTGTGCTGTTGTGGATCGCGATGCTACGTCGTGGAGCGAATGCGTCGTGCTCAATCCCAGGAAAGCGGTCCGTTTCAGCATCCAGGAAACCACCGAGTACCTCTACTGCCGCCTCTTGATTTGGTATCGCAAATGGGAATGCCACACTGTAGTCCTCAACGTCCGAAGGAGAAGTCAGCAGCTCGAGATTAACCGTATGCTGTACGTCCACGCGATCCAGGTTTTCCCAGAGTATGTATTCGGATTGTGCGAGTAAGTGATCTTCACGCTGGGTTACAAGGACCAGTCGGGCTGGACGTTCATCACGAACATACATATTTACTTCATCGACATCCATAGCCTCAAAAGAAAGTGAGAACAGAGAATCGGCCCGCAGGGGGCTGCCAAATGTCGTTTGCCCGCCATTGTCAATCAATGTCTTGCCACTCTCACGATCAACGATATGTGTAATGCGTCCAGCTTGGCAATCTCCCGCAATCCGATAGTAGGTGTTTGCAATCGTGCAATCATGTGTTTGAAGAGATTCACCAGGATCCAATTGAGGATGAGTTATTCGTTCCAGCCGAACTTTTTTGTAACCCATTGGGGGTAGATCACGGGCAACAAAGCGCAGCGTGTGGCCACTGTAGTGGCTGGGGATCACCGTTTTTGAGTTGAGGTCAATCGCACGATACTGATGGGCATTTTCCCGCGGAAACTCAACCTCAACGGGTGTATCACGGGACCAGTTCAGCGAATTAAACACATACAGGCCTTCACCTTCAAAACTCTCCTCACGTGCAGAAAGCCGGTACGCTGCACGCTCCAAAACTTCCTGGGTGGCCAGCACGGCATCTTGCACATACTGCTCCCGGTAAGCCATCGTGGTCAGGTTATCCTTGGGCGAGGCGTAGCCGTACTCAAGTCCGCTACCATGGCCGCTGAAATGAAGTAGATTATCGTAGGCAGAATCAATGATATCGGAGAGAGGATCATGCTTCTGGTCTAGCAGCCATGATAGTGTGGACATTTTTTCGGCAGTAGGCAGGTGGTGCTGTACCCATCTCTGACGTACCATACGGGCAGGCTCTCCCTGATAGAGCACATCCCAGGTTGATATCCAGTCTCCCGTCAACGTGGGGAAGCTGTCATAGCGCGCCTGAAATGCCTTGGCAAAAGCGTCAAGGTTGCTGATTTGAATTCGAGGGTACGCGTATTCTGCATTCCAGGCTTCCACGGTGGCAGGGGCATTGAGAGGAATGCCACCATTGTCCCCAAAGGTGTGAACAGCAAGGATCAAATTATAGGTGTATCCTTGCGCCTGCAGTCGGTGGAGTCGCTCCCAAAGACGAAGGGGTACTGCATCAACGCCTTTCTCCAATCCCAAGGTCTGTCCCTCATTGTAGGCCTCAGTGCGATAGGTGAGAACACGTCCGCCTCCGACGCCTTTCCAGTAAAACACTTTGGGCAGATTGCGCTGCATTGTGTAGTCATTATAAACTTCGTTGATCCCCGTTGTCAAGAAAGAGACCCCCGCATTTTCCAGCACCTGCGGTACCAACCAGGACAGGCCAGGCACATCGTTGTAACTAGCGGTGCTGAACTCCAGACCGTGCTGACGTGCGTAAGCGCGCCCTTTGTCAAACGAGCGAATCAATTCCTCTGCACTTATCCATCCCGTGTATGGGTTTGTGTAGACGGGCGAGACTGCAACCCGTCCGGCTCTCACAAATGTCATCAATCGATCGAATTGTTCTGGCGAGCGGGCTTGCCTGTATTGTTCAAGCTGCCACACTGTTTCGACAGTCCATGCGAAGGAGGAATCCTGTTCAAGCCGGGCCAGCACGTCGTCCAATGTGCGCAGATGTCGTTCTTTGACGACAGGTTGAGTATTTGTATAGCCAATGTCGGTGTGCGACATCATGGCCAGGTGAATTTCATAATGCGGTTGTGGGTGAAGCACTGTGTCCCACCTCAAGGTGTCTGCTCCGAGGGCTATGGTGACATGTGCTGCTATTTCGGCCGTGATTGCCGGTAGATACACAATATGACGGCTCTCTCCGAAGGGGATCCTTTCCAGCGCGGTCGTATGCTCTGTGGATGCCGTTCTGATGTGCAGTGTTCCCGCTTGCTGCTCCTGTAACAAAGAGGAAATAACGAGATCAAAACGCTGCTGAAGTCCTTCCGGGGATTCCTTGAAAAAGAATGTCGAAACGAGCTCCGCGCTGTTTATTTCGGCTCCGGTCTTGACTACCACGCGTATGTTCTGCGCTGGAATCAAATCTGGACTAAGCAGCCTTGCATAGAACCCCCATTCGAAACGAAGTGCTCCAAAAAAATCGGGCGCTTCATTGCGGTGTGTCTGCCCTACTTTGATCAGTAGCGTATTCCTTCCAGAGTGCAGGCGGAGAGAGACGGTATCGGTGTCGGGTTCCGCGTTACGGTCATGCGTGCTGGTGTGCACGGTCTTTCCATTCAGCAGAACTTTGAGGCTGCTGTTACTGCCAACCTTGAGGATGACTTCTTGCTCATCTGGACTGTCAATATAGGTGAAGGCGTAGCCCGTTTTGGCTTTCCATACTTTCTCCGGTCCGCTACCGGGATGGACCCATCCCATTGAAGCATTGAAATCAACGAAGCCGTTTGGGCTGCTGTGGAGTGGTTTCCATGCTATTGTGCCATCTTCAACTAGCGCAGTTCGTTCGGTTTTCCCCATTGTGGGTGAGATCGCAGCTTCACCAATAACGTCTGCATCAACGGCTTGTCCAAACCCGACAAGGGGTTGCTCAAATGGTCCAGCCACCAGCCATGCGGGAATGAACCCTTCCTCGGTCAAGCCAAAAGAGACGCTGTCCCGATCAGATATTTCGGGAACAACGGCGTCATTTGGACCGATCTGTCCGGCGCCTAATACCAAGCCGAGAACCAACAGGAACCAAACGGTACGAGATTGGATCATTGCTGTTATTATCCCTTCATTCCGCTCATGGCGAATCCTTTGATAAAGTATCGTTGAAAGAAAAAGAAGATGGCTACCATGGGAATCATCATGATAATGGATGCCGCCATCAAGATACCCCACTCCGTCTGGTATTGTCCCACAAAAAGTGCAAGTCCTAGAGCCAGTGTATTCTTGGCCTGATCAGAAAGATAGATCAGTGGCCCAAGAAAATCGTTCCATGTGAACATGAATGTGAGAATGGCTACCGTGATCAAAGCGGGGCGGGCCAGCGGCATTGCAATCTTCCAGTAAATATGCCACTCGGACAAGCCATCAATCCGCGCCGCATCAAATAGCTCTCGAGGGATTGTCAGGAAAAACTGGCGCAGCAGGAAAATATTGAAGGCACCGCCCCCTAGAAAGGCCGGGACAATCAGAGGTTTGTAGGTATTGAGCCAGTGTAATTCCTTAAAGATCACGAATAGCGGGATCATGATGACATGCAGCGGCAGCATCATCGTAGCAATCACGAAAATGAAGATTTTATCTCGTCCAGGCCAGCGGAGACAGGCAAACGCGTAGGCGACTAGTGAACTTGAAAAAACGGTTCCTATGATCGTCAGAACGGTGATAAATGTCGTGTTCCGCAAGTATGCCAAAAAGGGCATGCGGTTAAATACCTCCGCATAGTTTTCCCAGTGGATCTCTTTCGGAATCCAGGTCGGCGGGATGGTGAAGATCTCTTCGTTGCCTTTGAGTGATGCCGAAAGCATCCAAATCAGAGGGATGATCAGCACAGCAGCTATTGCAACCAGTACCAGGTAAATGGTTGTTTTCTTCAGCAGTGTTCTATTGATGGAGATTCTGATCATTCAGGTGCTCCTCCAGTGTAGTGTACCCAACGTTTGCCAAGCTTGAACTGGAGCATTGTGACCGCCAGTGTAATGACCAGCAGTATCCAGGCCATTGCCGAGGCATATCCCATTTCGTAATCGTCAAAGGCTTTGAAATAGAGGTACAGGTTGTAAAACAGCGTGGAATCAAGCGGCCCGCCCTTCGTCATTACGTAGGCTTCGGTAAAGACCTGGAAAGAGAAGATGATTTCCAGGACGCTCCACAGAAAAATGACAGGTGAGAGCATCGGTACCGTAACATGCCAAAATCGCGCCCACCAGCCGCCCCCGTCAATCTCGACCGATTCGTAAAGGGACGAGGGAATCCCCTGCAGGGCAGCAATAAAGACGATCATCCGTGCTCCACCGACGCCCCACAGACTCATGAGTGCAATTCCGGGTTTTGACCACGCAGTGCTTTGAAGCCACAGTGGACCAGGCAATCCAATCCACCCAAGAGCGGTATTGACGAGTCCGATCTGGGGGTTAAACATCCACATCCAGATCACAGACAGCACAACACCGGTGACGATAGACGGGAGAAAGTAGACTGTGCGAAAGAATTTGATCCCACGCACGGCCTGATTTGCGAGGACAGCCAGTATCAGGGATCCGCCTATAGCCAACGGAACGCGAAGGATCGTGTAGACGAGTGTGTTCCATATGGAGATACCAAAGTAGGGGTCTTCAAAGAGCAACTCTCGATAATTTTCCAGACCGATATACTGCGGTATGCGCAGCACATCGTACTGGCAAAGACTGTAGTAGAGCGACATACCTATCGGGTACAGCCCAAACACCAGAAACCCTACTGCCCACGGAGACAGGAAGGCATAACCGGTCAGGGTCTCTTTTAGTCGGAGGGAGTTGGGTTTGATTTCAATCGGACTAGTTCTGATTTTTCAT
>JAJEDR010000010.1 GCA_022821385.1 Rhodothermales bacterium | reverse complement strand
GCGGATACCAGACTGATTAACCGTCGAAGCCGCCAGATCGCCTCTCCATACGCCAAACTGAATATTATTATGTAGTTTCTCGCAAACATAGCGCACCTAAGTTCCAATTTAAGCGTGCCAGTCCTACTATACCAGCCGTGTTGATTTAGCCGCCGAAGGTACAATCTATCGTCTTCGTCAATCCAAAGGATTTCAATTGTGTTCATGATCTCATCACTACGATTCAACCTCTGATCGTCAAAGCGCAGGGGGCCGTATCCCAGAAGTACACCAGCTTGATTAAATAGCTCAGCGCGATTGCCAAGATCTCCCCGTAACGGAGTCTGCATCGTGAAATTCACAATCTCTCCATTACTCAAAATGACAACACCTAGGCTCCAATTGAAGATTCTCGCACGATGCAATCCCGATGGTCCGCTCGTTGAAATGGAGGACCTTTGCAATTCTGGATCAGCTTCAAATTCCTTATCGCCCACAGACATGTAAGATTCTTTTGGCACAGGGCCACCTTCTAACTCTTCCATGCTCCATGAGCCACTTTCGTGCGTGTATAGGTAAGCGTATCCACCGTAGATCCTAGGCACCAGCACTATCTTGTCGATTCCATTTGTGGCCACTTTCAACGCGCCAGAAAAGTGAGAATTCGCCTCTTCGAAGGGTTCGTCTAGGTTAAAGATCTCACCCAATTCCGCGAAAGCCTCAGTAGGGTTAAGGGCCATATCGTAGTGATGGAGCGTCTTCGTGTCAGCGATATAAGGCAGCTGTTGTTCGGGGTCATCATACATCCTAACGTACCTGAGCACGAAGGAGTTTTCAAGAGACAGAATTGGGTGTGGAATTCCTCTCAAATCATTAGCAAATGCCTTCGTTTCAAACTGGGCTCCGAGATCCGAAAATACCGTGAACCGTCTACTATTTCGATCAGCCACAATCAATCTGTCGCGGTCGTCAATATGCATGCCAACAATCTCACGCATTTCTCCCGGTCCCTGTCCTCTTCTTCCAACCGTAGTGACATACTGTCCGTTTTCGTCGAAAACCCGAACATCCGCACGCCCACGGTCGTGGACATAGATGTAGCCCTTTGAGTCCGTCCGGACTAATTCCGGAACGGTAAAGAGGTATTCAGTGGGCGCATCTTCATTATCGCCAATGATCAATTGCTCAACCAGCGTGAAGGACATCTCCTGAGCCTGCGCCGATGGCAGTATCAATGTTAAAGCTGCCAGCACACAGACGCATAGTTGAACGCCAAAGCGATTCTTCATGAATTCAACATGCTTTATGGTACCGGGGAGATAGTTTGCGGCAATTCACCCGCAGCCTGTCCGGGCAAGAGCATCAGCTTTAATTCTGACGGCAGTTGTTTGTGGCAAGGCACGTTGCATGACCGAGGCCATCAGGAACACTCACACGGCTTTCCCTGGACTCTGCAGCCCTTTAAAGGCATCACGCCGGTCCCACGATTATACAAGCGTAATGTAGCCACTGCCCCTTGTTCATAAGTTGAATGAATTCTGGTTGGGTGGGTTACTCTCGCAGCCTGCTTGTTGCTGTAACGACGGTACTGGGCGCATACCCGATTCGGTGCGCAACCGCTTTTATGGTATGGCCAGCGGGAAGGGTAATTGGGGACGTATAAAGCAACCAGCGGTCTTGTAGGGGTTCACCGGGCTCAAGTATCTGATACCCAATTGAACCGCCCTCGGTCGCACTTTCAAGCCTCAAACGCACCGTATTCTTGCCAGTATCAACCAAGATTTCATACAGCAGAGGCTCCTCCATGAAGCTGCTGACCAGTTCACCTCCGGTGATTACCTCAATCACCGCGTCGGCGGTCTGGGGTTGCGTATGATTGGGCCATAATGTAGCGACAAACTCCATTTCATCCATGGTACCGGGATCTCCCGTGTCGGCCATCCAATTTTCCAATTCGGTACGCATTAAGGCAAGAAGCTCTGAGTAACTCGGATCATCGGCTAGATTACGCAACTCGTAAGGGTCGTTTTCTGTGTCAAAAAGTTCCTCTTCCGGTTTAGACTCCCTGAACCATTGCGCCTGATATTCATCAAGTTCCCCCAGGTCCCGCAGGCGGAGGAGCTCCTGCATGGTGGCCATCTGTTCTCGGTAAGAGACGGCCAAGTAATAGCCGAGGTCTGGTCGGAGGTTGAGAATGTACTTGTATCGTTGATCCCTGATTGCCCGTTTGGTGTCATACTCGGCATCAAATCGGTCGGCAGCAGCATGGATAAATGATCTCGGTGTACCTGCCCGCCGGGCACCCAGAAACGCCTGTCCATCCAGGTATTCCGGTAAGGGTACTCCTGCCAGTGAAAATGTCGTAGGCGCCAGGTCAACGAAGCTGATGAGCTGATCATCCGTCATGCCCGCAAGTTGTTGGTTCGGAAATCGAATCGCCAGAGGAACATGCAGGCCTGAATCATAGAGTTGGCGTTTCTGGCGGGGCAGGGGACCACCATGATCCGAATAAAACACGATAATGGTCTCCTCCAGCAGATTATCAGATTCCAGTTCCTCGAAAATGTCCCCGATGCGCGCGTCCAGTCTGAGAATGTTGGAATACATTCGACGTACATCCTGGTAGACCAGATCCGTATTCGGAAGGTAGGGGGGAATAGGTACCTCCGCGTCCGATGCAACCAAAAGTGTATCGTTCGCCCGTGCCCAGATTTGTGATTCGTGGGTCACGAAAAAATTGACGATTGAAAAGAATGGCATGCCGTCAGGTCGATTCCTCCAATGGGCACGAGGACTGTTTTCATCCCACGCGGTAACAGGCGCTTTGAATTGATAGTCCTGTTTGCTATTGTTGGTCGTATAGTAGCCATTCTCGCGCATCACCTCGCTCATCATACGTACTGGCGGATCCGGCGTAGCTTCGTATGGGATCACCCCAATTTTCTCCATGTATTCGCCTCGAGAAGATGTACGCATGTGCTGTGCACCCCCGCGTGTAGTGTAGATTCCCGTTGCAATGGAAAAGCGGCTGGGTGCACATACCCCTGAAACAGAGTACATGTGCGAATATCGCACCCCCTCGTTGAACAGCCGGTCGAGGTTTGGAGTATGGATTGTAGAGTCGCCATAAGCCGCAATGGTTGGGCTCATGTCTTCGGCGACAAGCCACAGAATGTTGGGCTGATCTGGCAAGGTCAGCGTATCATAATCTGGCGAGACTTCCTGCTCAGCAGACGTGCAGGCGGTGAGAAGGAAAAGAAATGAAAGTAAATGGACTTTTTTCATAGGCTTATAAAATCAGCGACCTGAAAGCTACAAATATTTATGGAGGAAGGCAAAAAAATTATGGAATTCTTTGGCGTTAGGACCGAGGATTCGTTGTCTGTACGGTATTTTCCCGATTGGGCCCGGGCGCTTGGTGTTCAGCGTGCGGAGTTACGAGGCGTGAATTTACCCATTGATGGAACACTGGATGCACATCGTGATGCAGTCCTGCGCCTGAAGAAGGATCCCGAGGTTCAGGGCGCTCTCGTTACTTCACACAAACTGGCGATTGTCCGGGCAGCCGGCGACCTTATCGATCGGCGCACACCAGCTTCGGAGCTGACCGGAGAGGTTTCTGCACTTTATAAGCGCGGAGATGAACTGTGGGGGCACGCAGTTGACCCTGAGAACTATGGGCTGGCAATAACACAGGTTCTATCTAATGATTGGTGGGCAAAACATGAAGGAGCGGGTATCCTGTCACTTGGGGGAGGAGGAGCCACTGTCGCACTCATTGTTTATTTGCTTAAGCAGGCCACAGATACACCTGCCTTCCTGCAGATTGTGGAAAAGCGCTCAGACAATCTACGTCACTGCAAAAGTATCGCCAATCGCATAAGCTCAGGCACAGTTAATGTGGAATTCTTTCATACAAGTGATCCACTGGTCTGTGATTCCCTGGTGGCCTCGCTGCCCTCACACTCTCTGGTGATTAATGCTACCGGAATGGGTAAGGATCTTCCTGGATCTCCTGTGACCCATAACGTATACTTCCCGGATAATACAGTGGTGTGGGATCTAAATTATCGTGGTCCCCGCGAATTTCTGCTCAGAGGGGAGTTGCAGCGAGCAACACGCCCCATAAAGGTAGTTGATGGTTGGGATTACTTCCTGCGTGGTTGGTCAAGTGTGATGGAACTCGTATTTGACATCCCCATGACAAAAGAGCGGCTCAGCGCATTTTACAAAGTTACGGAACGCTAAAGGCGCTCGGCTTAACTTGTGACTTACTTTAACTTCTAACTTCAAACAAGAGTGCAAAGAACATGCAACTAGGATTCGTCAGTGCCATACTCCCCGAATGTTCGACGAGGGATCTTCTTCATTGGGCTTCACAGTTTTCCTATGACTGCGTGGAGCTTATGTGTTGGCCACTTGGAAAAGCCACTCGCCGCTATGCCGGGGTTACGCATGTAGATGTGCAATCAATGAATTCGGCGAAAGCGCGGGAATTGCGGGAATTGGCAGCTGACCACGGATGTTCCATTAGTGCATTGGGATACTATCCTAACCCATTGTGCCCTGATATTGAAGAAGGAGAGGTCTATATCACGCATATTAAACGCATGATTGATGCGGCAGCACTACTCAGATTGGAAACAGTGAACACGTTTATTGGTCGTGACTGGAATCGCTCGGTCGATGATAACTGGCCGCGCGTACTGGAAGTATGGAAGCCCATTGTAGAGTTTGCTGAGGAACGGGGGGTTCGTATTGGGATCGAAAACTGTCCGATGTATTTCACGGATGACGAATGGCCCGCAGGCAAGAACATTGCGCATACACCAGCCATCTGGCGCCGCCTCTTTGCTGATCTGGGGAGTACATCTATAGGACTCAATTACGATCCCTCCCATATGATTTGGCAGCATATGGATTACCTGAAACCCATACGAAGTTTTTCGGATAGACTCTTCCATATTCACGCCAAGGATGTTCGACTGGATCAAGACCGTCTGGACGAAGTCGGTATCATGGCTACTCCCAACTCCTATCATACTCCCAAACTACCTGGCTTGGGAGATGTGAAATGGGGGAAGTTTTTTTCGTTACTCACAGATGTAGGCTACAACGGTGCTGTATGTGTTGAGGTAGAAGATCGTGCCTACGAAGGATCGTTGGAACTGCGGAAGTGTGCATTAATACAGAGTTGCACCTATTTGCGTCAGTTTATTCCTCATCTTCAATAGAACGGCAGTGTATCCGGGGCTGTTGATGTGCGTTTAATCGGCCCAAAGTATGTATCCGAGATGGGCCAACCATTGTCAGCTTCTCAGAGAGAAAAGGATTTTTTTATTGCCATCGACTCCGATGGCTGTGTGTTTGATACGATGGAAATCAAGCACAAGGAATGCTTCTGTCCGGTGACGATCCGCCATTATGGCTTACAGGCGGTCAGTAAATTCGCCAGACAATCCTGGGAGTTTGTCAATCTTTATTCTGTACATCGCGGCATGAATCGCTTCCCCGCACTGGTTGAGGTAATGGATCAGTTACGTAAACGGCCGGAGGTTCTGCGCCGCAACGCGTCTGTGCCTGTTTTGGAAGCTCTCCAAGGCTGGATCAACTCAAAACCCAAACTGGGTAATCCCGGTCTCGCTGAAGCTGCTGCAGACAATGAGGCGCTGGCAGACACCCTGCTGTGGAGTGAGGCCGTTAATGAAGCAGTGACCGAGATGGTGCACGGGGTTCCGCCATTCCCACATGTTCACGATTCGCTGGCGCGGGCGGCCGAACACGCGGATATGATGGTAGCTTCCAGTACACCCGTAGAAGCATTGCGAAGGGAATGGAATGAACATGGGTTGTCGGGCTATGTCGGGCTGATTGCAGGCCAGGAAATGGGCCCTAAATCTCACCAGTTATCTACCACTGCCGCAAGCCAGTATGACCCTGATCGCATGCTCATGATTGGAGATGCATTCGGTGACTATCGTGCTGCCAAAAGTGTTAATGCTTGCTTCTTTCCTATCCTTCCAGGTGAGGAAGAGGCGTCTTGGGAGCGTTTCTTGAATGAAGCGCTGGATCGGTTTCTTCTTGGTCAGTATCGGGGGGCGTACGAGAATGATCTCATAGGTGCGCTCAGCGCGAGGCTCCCGAAACATCCACCGTGGGAGTCGCAGTAGCGCCGATCATGTTCAGGCGTGCAGGAGAACCTTAATCCACTCCGGCTCCTCCTGTCTGTGTAATTTAGGATCCATTTGCTATTTTCGGATGGGCACAACCTTGCCACCTCCTTTCCGGTTAGCAATAGAAATACATAGGAGTCTCATGATCGAAGAAATTAAGAAGGTTGCAATTCGCGGAGATATTGAGGCCCAATTTCACCTTGGAGTCTGTTACCAAAACGGAATGGGTGTTAAACGAGGCCACAGGGAAGCAGAAAAATGGGCAAGGAAAGCAGCGGAAGAGGGATATGCAAAGGCTCAGATCGTGGCCGGAATGAGCTACTACACAGGAGAGGGATTGCCCAAGGATCACGTGAAAGCCTACGCATGGATCAATCTTGTAGCGGCACTGGGAGAAGAAGAAGCACAGGATGCAGTGAGTCAAATTCGTCAATAACACTCTTTCTCCGAACTTTCCAGGGCACAAAAACGGACTATGGAATTACTCTCCATGACTAAATCCAAGCGCGAGTAGACCAATCCTGTTTCTGGCGTAGTAGGAAGTTCAATAGCACCGAGCCAATTCAGAAGAATATCCCGGCCGTCACGATGCTTTTGCTATTTTCCTTCACCGTGACAGGTACTTATCTGTTTCTGAATATATCCTTGAAATGAATGGAACTAACCTATCTACTCTATCAGCGAAGCAGGTTGGCTGTATCCGAACAATAATCTCTCATATAGAATAGCTCCTTTCCTGCGATTTGTCGTGCGGATAGCACGAAGCTACGACGAACTCTTATGGGGATCTTGCGTACGTCAACAGGGAATCATGATCCAAAGAGATGTCGTAATGGGGACACTCAACAGGGAAATTGAGGTCTTTAACGATATGCAGCGCGAACTGGAGCGCGATTTTATGGGCAAATGGGTCGTTTTTCACAACCGGAAACTAGTAGGGGCATACGACACCTTCACTCTTGCGGTTACCGATGCGTACGAAAAGCGGAAGATTAGACCCTGTCTGATACGTAAGGTAGGCCAGAAAGGCGTTCCTGCCAGCGTTCGGTTCGCGTGCCTTCACGCTTGAAGTTGCATGCGGCTTTGATAGTGGCAACTATCGTACTGGGCAAGACGAGTTAGAGCTTAGTGGCCCGACGCTCTCGATTAGGGTTGAGCAGGTTGGTAGGGTTGCCCTAGCAGAGCGAAAGAATGGGCCTTGTGACGCCTTGGTGGACACTGGAGCTGACAAGAGTTTTATTGAAATGACGAGCATAGAAGCAGCAAAGATTGTAGAACGACTTGAATCCAAGATAGATGCCCAAAACACAAAGTACAGTGTTTTGATCTGGGCGATTGGTTTTGCCGGGGTAGTTATTTCAGCGGCGATTTTTTTCGGTAGATGACGAATAAATAGCGGGGCGGGTGGTACTAAATCGCAGCGCGACAGGGACATGCAAAGGTCCATATAGCGGTGGGAACGAGCGACTACTCAGGAGCGGGATTGCCCGAGAATCAAGTAGAAGCCTGCGCCTGGATCAAACTTGCAGTGGCACAAGGAGATGAAACAGTACTGGACGCAGCTAACCTGCTTCGCCAGAATCTCTCTCACGTCGAACTTTCCAAGGCAGAAACACGGGCAATGGAATTACTCTCTGAGTATTAAGGCATGTGTCTTTGCTTTCCTTCCAAATGACGAAGAAGTGCCCTGGTAGCGTTTTTTGAGTGAAGCACCGGGTCGGTCTCTCCTTGGTCAATACCGGGAAGCGTAGAGAATGACCTCGTAAGAGAGCTCAGTGCGAGGCTCCCGATACATCTACCATGGGAGTCGCAGTAGCCAACATGATCAAGTGTGCAGGAGCACCTTAATCCATTCCGGCTCCACCTGTCTGTGTAATCGGTCAAAAGCTTCGGGTCCGTCCCCAAGCGGCAGAACAGCGCTTACGAGCGGGGAGGGATCCAGTTGCTTTCGGGATACAAGGTCAATAATTTCATCGTATTCCCCCGCATTTGCATAAGTCCCGATCAAAGTCAGCTCCTTCGCGACGACACGTTGAATATCAACCGGTGGGTGCTGGGAAGTATTTCCAACAAGCACAATGTTTCCACCTAGTTTAGTGTGATGGATGGCCTGGGCAACGGTTGAGGCAGCCCCTACGGCCTCAAAAGTGAGATCCGCATCAATGGTTTGTGCACTTTTCTCAGGATCAAGCACGTGATCAGCACCAATCTGACGTGCCATATTTTTTCGATTCTCATTGGGCTCAATGACTATGATTTCGCTCGGCTCCTGCAATCGCACGGAGAGTAGGATGCTCAGGCCAATCATTCCTGCGCCAATAATAAGAATCCGGGCGTTTTGGGCATTGCCGCCTCTGTGTACAGCATGTAAGCCAACCGATAGCGGCTCAAACATGGCTGCAATTTTGAGCGGTAGTCCCTCGGGTATGCGCCTGAGTACATGGGCGGGCACACAAACGAAATCTGCCATTGCGCCGTCACGTCGAAAACGAGGTGTGCTCACACCGAATACCGTTCGTTCGGGGCAGCGGTTCACCCTGCCGGAGGCACATTCGGGGCATGTGGTGCATCCAATAGTAGAGTCAAAGCAAACCTCTTCACCTGCCTCAAATTCGTTTGAGGATTTTGCGACTCGCCCAGCCGCCTCATGCCCCATAATGAGCGGTGGAAGGCGACGCCCGGTGGTTCCGGTATATCCGTGAACATCAGATCCACAAATACCGACCGTGTCCACTCGCACAAGCACTTCGTTAGGAAGCGGCTGCGGATCAGGTACGTGTTGCAGGTCAATCTGAAACGCTCCCGAATATACAAGCGCGCGCATAGATCAAGTTGCGGAAGCTGCGTCGGTAATACATCCGTCACTGGCCGAGGATACCGTTCGTGCATACCGTAGGAGTACGCCGGCATCTGCCTTAAGCGGTGGGGTTGACCAGTTTTCCCGTCTTGCATTCAACACGGACTCACTGACTCCAAGTGTCAGAACACGATTGACTGTGTCAATAGTGATGGGATCCCCATCTTCCACCAGCGCGATCGCACCGCCAACCTGTGCCTCGGGTGTAATGTGACCGACCACGAACCCGTGTGTAGCGCCGGAGAAGCGACCATCGGTGATAAGTGCGACTTTATCTCCTAGGCCGGCGCCCACTATTGCACTGGTTGGGCGGAGCATTTCGGGCATACCGGGGCCCCCTTTGGGGCCGCAGTAGCGTAGGACGAGCACATCTCCGGTTTTGATTTTTCCTCCGAGAATAGCTTCCATAGCTTCCTCTTCCGTATCAAATACACGCGCATTTCCATCAAACCGCTCGCCTTCCTTGCCCGTAATTTTAGCGACAGCCCCTTCTGTGGCTAAGTTTCCGTAGAGAATCTGCAGATGCCCGGTTGTTTTGATGGGTTGATCAAGTGGTTTGATCACTTCCTGTCCTGCTGTCAGATCGGGCACTTCTGCCAAATTTTCTTGCACCGTGCGACCGGTTATGGTCATGCAGCTACCGTGCAGCAGATCATTTTCGAGGAGCATCTTCATCACAGCGGGGACTCCCCCCACGTTATAGAGATCCTCCATTACAAAACGTCCGCTTGGCTTAAGATCACCCAGCAGGGGAGTTTGATTGCTCATGCTCTGAAAGTCATTCAGAGTCAGCGGCACTTGGGCAGCCCTGGCCATGGCAATAAGGTGCAGGGCAGCGTTGGTTGATCCTCCAAGCACAATGACCACGCGCAGTGCATTTTCGAATGCTTCACGGGTGAGAATATCTTTTGGTTTGAGGTCCTTTTCCAGGAGCTGATAAATCACCTCGCCTATTTGTCCTGTTTCCGCCTGTTTTTCGTCGCTTACTGCGGGATATGACGAGTCAAAAGGCACTGTCATCCCCAGAGCTTCAATAGCAGAAGCCATCGTGTTCGCCGTATACATGCCCCCGCATGCGCCTGCGCCCGGGCAGGCGTGACGGGCAATTTCCCGAAAATCCTTATCGGTTATGGCTCCGGTGGCCCGCTGGCCAGCCGCTTCAAATGCAGATATAATATCAATCGGCTTTCCATTCCAGCATCCAGGCTTTATTGTGCCGCCGTACACCATCAGTCCTGGGCGGTTGAGTCTCGCCAATGCCATGATGGATCCGGGCATATTCTTATCACAGCCTGCGACGGCTATCACGGCATCATACCATTGAGCTGACGCGACCGTCTCAATGGATTCAGCAATAAGATCGCGAGAGGGAAGCGAGAACCGCATCCCTGAAGAGCCCATGGAGATCCCGTCGCTTACCCCAATCGTGTGGTAGATCAGACCTACCAAGTCCTGTGTCTGGACGCTACCTTTGATGCTCTTTGCCAAGTCATTGAGGTGCATGTTACAGGGGTTTCCTTCCCAGCCCATGCTCACAATACCAACCTGTGGCTTATCAAGATCTTTTTCTGTCAGGCCGACGGCGTGCAGCATGGCACGCGCACCGCTTTGCAGGGGATTTTGTGTCACCTGTTTACTGTATCGATTCATTTTTATTATGTGAGAGGGAGAAGAAGTGATAGGATCACGGACATCAAGCCTGCAGAAATCCCCAGAATGACAAGCAGCATTGACCAAGACTTGAGTGTCTCAACTTCGGTGAGACCGCTCATTTTTGAGTATATCCAGAATCCGCTGTCATTCATCCACGACCCAACAAGTGAGCCTGCACCGATGGCGGTACCCAGATATACCACATTGAATCCGAGATCTTGTTCAGGTGTGATCATTGCTGCCAGCATAGCCGAGGCCGTGATCATTGCGACGGTTGATGATCCCTGGGCAAATTTGAGTAGACTGGCAATACCAAAACCAAGTATGAGCATCCCCAAACCCGATGTTCCCGAGGTTCCGGCAAACAGATCACTTATTGCGGGTCCAATTTGGACCTCTTTAAGCATGGCACCGAACGTCCCGCCTGCGGCAGTAATGAGAATGATGAGCCCACCGCTCATCAGTGACTGCTCAATCAGTTTGCCAAGATTCTCTCGCGAGGGTCGCCGCATCTGGATATAAACTGATGTAGACACTGCGGCTGCCAGGAGTAGCGCCATATTTGGGTCGCCGAGTACGATGATCCAGCGAGCGAGAATGGTGTCGTTATCCAGTAGTGGGAGAAAGACTGTTTTGCCCGCAATCAGGAGTATCGGGAGGACAATAGGCAGTACAGAGAAGCCTAAGCCGGGAAGTGTGTCAAGAACAGTTGCATCGGCATCTACCCCCGGAACGTCTCGCATGGGGACTGTCATTTTTCTATTCAGCCAGCCAGCATACATCAATCCCAGGATTGCGGCTGGCAGTGCAACTGTTATCCCCACCAGAATCATAATGCCCAAGTCCACACTCAGATTTTCTGCGATAATCAGGGGCCCTGGTGTAGGAGGTACCAGCGCATGCGTGGCTGCTGCTCCGGCGGCGATTGCCACGACATATTGTAGATAATTTCGCTTGGTCTGGGTAAACAGTGAGCGTGCGAGGGGGATCAGTAGGTAAAAGACCGTATCAAAGAAGACCGGGATTGACAGCATGAAGCCGCTGGCTGCCAGGGCAGGACTGCCCCGCTCCTGTCCCAGTAAACGAATAAAAGCCTGAACGACACGGTCGGCCGCACCGCTGTTCATCATGGTTACGCCAATCACTGCTGCCATGGCAATCACGATGCCAATGCTTCCTGCGGTTGTTCCGAAAGCGGTGGCCACGCGTGTGATCTTGGTTGACCATTCTCCGGGGGATAGAATACTGATCACGATGGCCGCGGTAATGAGTGCGACAAACGCATTGATTCGCAGGCCTACAATCAAGCCTACGACAATGATGATCCCAAGCAATAGAATCAGGATAGGAGTCATCGCGATTATGGATTTAGTGAACGTGCAACCTGTCGGGCCCTGCCGAGCCCGTCAATACCGAGTTCGACAACATCCCCCGGCTGCAGGAATCGCTGAGGTTTCAAACCCAGGCCAACCCCGGCCGGTGTGCCCGTAGAAATCACATCGCCAGGCAGGAGCGTCATAAACTGACTTGTGTAACTGATCACCTTCCACACATTAAAAATAAAATCGGCTGTTGTACTCTCCTGCAGCATAGTTCCATTGACCGACAACCATAGTTTGAGGTTATTCGGGTCGGGGATTTCGTCGGTGGTTGCAAGGAAGGGGCCCAGAGGGGCAAATGTGTCAAAGCTCTTTCCCTTGACCCACTGGCCACCACGCTCTAACTGGCTTATACGCTCACTGTAGTCGTTGTGCAATACATAGCCTGCGACGTAATCCGGGGCCTGTTCGACGGTAACGTAGCTGGCACGTTTGCCAATGACCACGGCCAATTCGACTTCCCAATCGGTTTTATCATCGGGAATGATCACATCATCAAAAGGACCGCAGATGGCTGAACTGGCCTTAAAGAACAGGACAGGTTCCGCAGGGGGATCCATTCCGCTTTCTTTGGCGTGCAGCGCATAATTAAGTCCCACGCAAACAATTTTTGAAGGACGGGCAATAGGAGGACCCATACGCAAATCGGGATCTAATTCCTGTTGCGATGTGCCTCCATTAAACCATGCACGCAGTCTCGCAAGTCCGCCCTGGTCAAAGAAATGTTCATCGTAGTCATCTACAACTGGGGTAGCGTCAATACGCCGACCACCATCCAGGAGCAGTCCGGGTTTTTCTTGTCCGGCGGGTCCAATACGAATAAGTTTCATTATTACGGAAGTATTAAGGTTGTAACGTGAAGGCGCCGCCATCCATAGGGAGTGAAACCCCGGTCAGAAACGCACTTTCATCGGAGGCAAGGTAGCAAATCAATGCGGCCACCTCCTCAGGTGTGGCCATACGCCCCATGGGTTGAGCTTTGGATAATCTGCTGAACATCTCCTCCTTCGCATCTGGGTAGTACTTCTCCAGGTATGCGTCTACAAATGGAGTATGTACGCGTGCGGGTGCGACACTATTGCAACGGATACCGTCTTTTAAGCTGTCCACTGCCATGCTGCGAGTCATAGCCGCTACGGCCCCTTTGCTCGTGGAGTATGCAAAACGATCAGGAATGCCAACAATGGAAACAATTGAAGCAAGGTTAATAATGCTTCCTCCGCTTGATTTTTTCATATGGGGCAGGGCTGCAAGCATGCCATAGTACACACTCTTTACATTGATTGTATACATGCGGTCCATATCCTCCTCGGTTGCCTTATCAATGCTGCCAATGTGGCCCGCTCCGGCGTTGTTTACCAGAATATCCAGTCTGTTATGTATTTGGGCGACCGTGTTTATGGTATCTGCTACAGCATTTGAATCCGTAACATCGCAGTTGTGCGCCTCACAGCGTGCACCCAGATCGTTTGCAACCCTGTGAGCGTTTGGCATATCAATATCAAGCAAGTGCACGGTTGCTCCCTGTTGAATGAATGCACGGCAGGTTGCTTCACCAATTCCCTTGGCGCCACCGGTGACGATAGCAATTTTGGATTCGAGACTGAACATGGTTTTAACAGTTACTTATGTCTGCACAAAGGTAGACCTTTGACGTTTCAGCGACGTATAAAATAAGGGAATTATAGCGTGTCTTTGAGTCAGCAGCCGCAGGGCTGGAAAATGCCGCTGGATGGAGGCAATCTGCACGAGGTAAAGCCGAAGGCAGGAGGGTATGATGCCAGCTACGGGATCGCGTTCGTGACTCCCTTCATGGAGGCTTGGACCTGGTTACCAAGGTACTGAATCACCTCGCCCTGATCTACAGCAATGAATCAACGGACAATCACATCGCTGTTATTCTTCGCGGTGCCGGGAGCAACACCTCGGCTACAGGTGCCAAGGTCAGCGTTTGGGTATCCGGCATCCCGATGATTCAGGAGCAATTCCCTTCCCGCGGATTCTAGTCTTCCGCATACCCTACAGATTCCAACATGCTAATGGATTGTGGGTCACTCAGATATATACTCCCCCACGAAATCACTCACTGGGGGCATCCACGGGTAGATCGGTGGTCACGATGGCGAAGACATTTCCCGAATCCAGTACCGGAACAGAACGCGTAATCATCCAGATTTCACCGCCGCCCGCATCGAAGTAAGGGGGTGTCCATACACCTGCGTTGGCCGCCAACGGCATCGTGATCCAATCCTGCCCATCGATATTGTAGTCGGGCTGGACCAGATCAAGAACTTGGTAGCCATCAGCGGTGCGATAAACATAGAGGCTAGTCGTGACGGTGCCAGCCTCGTCCAACAGCGCCACAGCAGCCCCATAGAACATGGGATGCGCCTCCAGGTAGACCCGCAAAAGCTCCGTATACGCGTCTGCGTCGGTGAGAGGCTCTGTCGTCAACTCCTCCGCCAAAGAATCGAGGGCGACAACCACTGCGGCCTGTAATGCCTCTTGAACCGACTCATCCAGGCGGCAGGCCTGAGTACTTACAAGGGCGAGCAAGAGGAGACCTGGAATGATGGAGGAACGCATTGTTTGGGTATTATGTACGAAATGACGCATATAATACCCAAAAACAACAGTTGTTTCGGATGTCACAGCAACTTTTTGATCTTTCTGGACGGGTTGCGCTGGTTACCGGCGCCAGTCGTGGACTGGGCCAATACATGGCGAGGGCTTTGGCGCGGGCTGGAGCTGACATCGCTATCACAAGTCGTGATCTAGAAAGGCTAGCGGAAACCGAAGGAGATATTCTGGACATCGGAGGTCGAGTACTTCCGGTGGAACTGGATGTTCTGGATCTGTCCAGTATTCAGTCTGCTGTCCAAAATGTGGAAGCACAGTTTGGACGACTGGATGTTTTGGTGAACAATGCCGGTTGTAACGTTCGCCGTCGTGCCTTGGAGGTCACTGCGGAGGATTGGGACACGGTCGTCAATACAAATCTCCGCGGCGCTTTCTTTGTGGCACAGGCGGCGGCGCATATCATGAAAGCGCAGCATTGGGGCCGGGTGATTAATATTGGTTCAGTGACTTGTGTTGCCGGTTATGCAGGGATGGGGCCCTATTGCGCAAGCCGGGGTGGTATTAAGCAGCTTACAATGTCGTTGGCCCATGACTGGGCCGAATATGGTATCACGGTCAATTGCTTGGCTCCGGGTTGGTTTAAGACAGAGCAGAGCAGGATGCTTTACGAAGACGAGACCTGGCTCTCAATGCTCAAGGAGCGGATACCAATGGCTCGACCAGGTCGACCGGACGACCTGGATGGTATGGTAGTTTTCCTGGCATCTGAATCCAGTCGCTACATCACGGGCCAAACCTATCTTGTTGATGGAGGAGTATCCATTGGGGCAATCCGTGCGATGCCACAAGGCGAATTGGATTAATGCTCCGGGTCGGGATATCTTGGACTTAGCCGGTCGGGGTTAAGTAGGCCGACTATTGATCCATCATTCCAATTGAGTTGCTTCGAGTGGATCAACTGCCCCTCATCAAGGGTTCCTAACGGAGGACTCGATGCCTGACACAGACGGCTGTGCCACCCATGTATTACCGCGAATCACACTTTGCTATTACCGACATTATGTATCCAAAAACTTTCTGAGTTTAATGTCGGATGCATAGAATATCTTCATGCGGTATCCCCAGATCTTCCGCCGAATCTCTTCACGAATTTCGGCAAGCTCAATCTCAATCTCTTTTATTGCCTGTTCTTGCACTTCTGGTGAGAGTTTTTCGCCCGTTTCGTTCTCGTACTTCTGAATAGAATACTGGGCTACATCAATGAATCTTTCAGTTAAAATATTTTGACTGAAGGTATCCAGGAAGCGGGGGGAATCGCTGGTGTCCATTTCTTCGATATCAGGCGAGCCATCTTCCTCAACGGGTAGCTCAATCCCAATTTCTTTAAGTGATTCGTCCAGGGAGTCAAATATTCGAACAACCCTTTTGAAGCCGCTGACGCCCATCACCTCTTGAATTATACCCGGGAGCGAACATATGCCAAACAGCTTCTCTGAAGTAGCATATTCTTTTGCCACGATAAGCAAAATGCGCAACCCTGCACTGGAAATAAACGAGACTCTGGAAAAATCCAAAATCAGGCTCAAGTCATCAGGCTTGATCTCCGAGTTGATCAGGTTATGAAAAGTCGTGCTACTCGGGCTGTCGATTCTTCCGCGAACATCACCAAACAGAAACAAATCTGATCTTCTCCAAGAAATTGATACCGACATATCTCGATGAATAAAGAATTCTAGTATTTGCAGATATTGCCTTCCCTCCAACTTTCCGCGGATACATACGATGTGTCACAAGACAAGGCCAAATCCCAGGGCGGTTCAGCCGACGTGCTGGACTATTTGTATTGGATCCCGCGGGTTTGGCTGGACAATTGGGAGCAGCTCCCCGGGTAGGACTCGAACCTACAACCCTGCGGTTAACAGCCGCATGCTCTACCATTGAGCTACCGAGGAAACGGGCGCAATAACCACTTAGGCTGCTCCTTGTTCCGGATCACAAGGTTTTATCAGGGAACTTTGAGCTGCAAAATGGTATTATGTTGGCCTTGCCCTGGTGGCGGAACTGGTAGACGCGCAGCATTCAGGATGCTGTGCCCGTACGGGCGTGGAGGTTCGAGTCCTCTCCAGGGCACTCGCTGACCCATGCGGGCTTCTGTCCGTGAGGGCTATTTGGTTATTTCCTTAGCTTTTTGAGCATTGTTGCCGCTTACTAATTTGATCTACACCACGGCGGCGTCAGGTTGCGAATCTGCTCATGACTTTACATAAGAGTCGTATCCGCAACTTCTGCATTGTCGCGCACATTGATCACGGCAAGAGCACACTCGCTGATCGCCTGTTGGAAATTACCGGCACAGTCGCCAAACGCGATATGCAAGATCAGGTGCTGGACTCGATGGACCTGGAGCGTGAGCGTGGCATTACGATCAAGAGCCATGCCATCCAGATGACGTATCGGGCCGCCGATGGTTTGGACTATACCCTGAACCTGATTGATACGCCAGGCCATGTTGACTTCACCTACGAAGTATCACGGGCCCTGAAAGCCTGTGAGGGGGCCATACTGGTCGTGGATGCAGCGCAAGGAATTGAAGCCCAGACGATCAGTAACCTGTATCTGGCACTGGATAGTGATCTGGAAATCATCCCTGTACTAAATAAATTGGACCTGCCTGGCGCGCGCGCCGATGTGGTTGCGATGTCCATCGAAAGCCTGATCGGTGAACCAGCCGAAGATGTACTCTCTATCAGTGCGAAGACGGGCGAGGGCGTTCAGGAGTTGTTGGAAACCATTATTCAACGAGTACCACCTCCCAAAGGGCAACCGGATCACCCTCTGCAAGCTCTGATCTTCGACTCAATCTTTAATCAGTATCGTGGTGCAATAGCGTACGTACGCATCTTTGAAGGCACTCTGCGCAGGCGGGAGGCAATCAGGTTTATGGCTACAAAATGTGAGTATCTAGCGGAAGAAATTGGTGTGCTGAGACTCGGAATGCAACCGACCAAAGAACTCTCAGCCGGAGACGTCGGTTATGTTATCGGGTCGATCAAAGATGTCAGAGATACGCGTGTGGGGGATACGATCACTCATGCGAGTCGGCCTGCTGCCACCGAGATTGCAGGATTTCGAGAGGTTAAACCGATGGTTTTCTCAGGTGTGTATCCCACGAACACCGAGGACTTTGAGGATCTTCGTGCTTCGCTGGAACGACTTCAACTCAACGATTCTGCAATTGAATATGAGCCAGAGACCTCAGCAGCACTTGGTTTTGGATTTCGTGTGGGTTTTTTGGGGCTCCTTCATATGGAAATCGTCCAGGAACGGCTCGACAGAGAATTCAACTTGGACATTATTACGACGCTTCCAAACGTTAAGTATGAGGTCGTAACGAATGACGGAAACATTGAGATCATAGAAAATCCCAACAAAGTACCAGTAGCAGGAAAATTAGATCACATAAATGAACCGTACGTAAAAGCAGAAATTATCTCCCCGTCAGAGTACATTGGCAATATCATGAAGCTATGCACAGATAGAAGGGGAGAATTTGTTAATCAGACGTATCTGGGGACAGAGCGGGCTACGCTGGAGTACCAGCTTCCGCTGGCAGAAATCGTTTTCGACTTCTATGATAAGCTCAAGAGTTTCTCCCGCGGCTATGCATCGTTCGACTACGATTTCTCTGGTTACCGCCGAAGTGATTTAGTCAAGCTTGACGTACTTATTAATGGCGACCCCGTGGATGCGTTGAGTGCAATCGTCCACCGAAGTAAAGCCTATGAAATGGGCCGCAAGCTTACGGCCAAGCTCAAAAATCTGATTCCGCGCCAAATGTTTGAGGTGGCGATACAGGCAGCTATTGGCAGCCGTGTGATTGCACGAACAACCGTAAAAGCAATTCGCAAAGATGTCACCGCCAAGTGCTATGGGGGAGACATTACACGAAAACGCAAGCTTCTGGAGAAACAGAAAGAGGGCAAGAAACGCATGAAGCACGTAGGCAATGTTGAAGTTCCACAGGAAGCATTCCTGGCTGTACTTTCAATGGAGAACTGACGGTGATGCAGCGAAGCTTCTGTATTATATTGATGCTGCTCATGCACACATTGCAGACTCATGCGCAAAATGGGCGTATAGCCTGGGATGAGGTCGGCGCTGTTTACGCTCAAGAAAAATTTCAGCGGACCTACCGGACGTACCTGGAGACCTATGGAGAATATGTCGGTCCTCTGGATCCGGTCCAATTTCCGGTAGCCAGTGACTCTCTGTTTGGATGGATCAGGCAAGCTATGGGTCTGCCGGATCCATCTTTGTCCAAACCATTTCAAGGAGAGATAAGTGCATGGACGCTGGCGTCAATCGATGGGCGAACAGATTGGCTGACACGGTTTGGTCACGTGAAATGGGCATATCTGGGGAATAATTTTTTTACGCCGCTTGATACAGTGGCCACGCCCGAAATACGTGCCCACCTGGAGGCACACTTTGGCCCGCCTACGCAGACGGCAGTGGAAACTAAACAAGGTGATGCAACCCCTTCCGACGAGAATGGTCAATTTGAGTATTGGTTTGTGGTTAATGACTCGATTCCAATGATGGTCATGGATGTTCGGGGGCCGTTTGATCGTGGAGTAATTGTAGCAACGGATCAGCGGTTCCGATCATTTCTCTATCGAATGCGACAGTCGCTTCTTGCGGCGGCGATGCGCCGCATAGAGCCGGCGCCTTATGTAGATTACTACTACAATTTTGTTACGGATAAATGGTATTCGACAGGATACGACGGTGTGGAGTATTTTCTGAATCAAATACGTCGACCAAATCTGACACTCGGAAGACCGGTTCAAGCCTCATCTTAACAGTCCAAGACGGCGAAAATCACCTGGTAACTAACTGATGCCTGAATCACTTGGCAAGAAGGAAAGAAAACAGCGACGTGCGGAAAGAGCTGCGCAGCGTAGCGGTAAGCGCGAGAAAAAGAAGAAGGGGCCGCTGAGAGAATGGTTGGATGCCATTGTATTTGCGATCATCTTCATGGTCATTATGCGGACGGTGTTCTTTGATCTGTTTCAGATTCCAACCCCTTCCATGGAGAAGAGCTTGCTGGTTGGGGACTACATCGTGGTGTCCAAGCTACACTACGGCATGAGGACTCCGATGACTATTGGCATTCCCTTCACTCAGATATACGTGCGCGGGCTTGATCTTCCATGGACGAGGTTCCCCGGATTTTCTGAGCCTAAGCGTTTCGATGCCGTTGTCTTCAACTGGCCTGCGGATGAAGAGAACAAGCCCATTGATCGCAAGACTTACTATATCAAACGGGTCATTGGCATGCCGAGTGATACGCTTGAGATAATTGACAAAATTGTACACGTCAACGGTGATACGCTTTTTTTCAAGGAGACGAAGGAACCCTTCAAGGATACCATGCAGCGTTTCTGGTATGTTTATAAGGAGGACCCACGCATGCGTCTGCCAAGTGCGCGCCTGGAAGAATTAGGCGTCTCGGAACAATGGCCGACCATGAACCCCACTGTCGTACGGATTCAGGCTACTGATGCTGCCGCGGAGGCCATCGAAGCATGGGAATATGTGACGGCAGTCAACCCTGTCGTCAGGGAACCAACCGCAAATCGGGCTTACTCACTATACCCCCCAAGCAGCAACTATTCGACGGATAATTACGGGCCAATTACAATCCCGGGCAAAGATCTCGTTGTAAACCTGACGCCGGAAAACTGGCCGGTTTATGAGCATGTGATCACCAAATATGAAGGACATACTGCATCCCTGAGCAGTGATGGTACGATTCGCATTAACGGCGAGGCGCGAGACTCCTATACCTTCACGCAGAACTATTACTTCGTAATGGGTGACAATAGGGACAATTCAGAGGACAGCCGTTTTTGGGGCTTTGTTCCAATGGACCATGTTGTGGGACGTGCGGTCGCGGTCTATTTCTCGTGGAACAGCGAAGGCAGCCCGTTCATACTGGGCCAAATTCGCGGTAAGCGAATGTTTCGCGCAATCCAATAAGAGCCCAGCGTATAGGTACACGCTCAGGGATCGATCTGCTGTGATTTGCGAAGTTCGTCAAACATGACCTGCTGGGGAGTTTCGGGAGGCACATCGTAGGGATGCGCAGGCAGATCAACGAGCTTCAGGACCGGGTAGCGACGACCGTGTTCAAATGGTAGCGGCTTGCCGCGTGGCTCTTCGCCGATAACCAGCACAGTGGTACCCTGTTTAAGGATTTTTGCCCCGACAGATGCAATTCCATCGGATGTGCTGGTGGTTTGCCAGGTATCCGCCCAGTCGTAAACCCATTTTGCATCAGCATCAACCAGCCGCACACACCCGTGACTCATCGGGCCGCCGGTGGGCATTTCGTATTGGTGGACATGCATGCCGTTGGGATGGAAGTTCAAGACCCAGTACATTTCCCAAGGCTCGCCTTCGGGGCTCTCCGAGGATATTCGGTACGGCTCACGCCAATTGAAATTGTAGCGGCCGTAGGGGGTTGGCGACACATCCGGGTCTCCGGTGTTGATGATTCCCCACCGCATAAGGCGTCCGTACTCGTAAGCGGCAAAGGCCTGAATGGTCTTGTCCATAATGAAGAGCTTGTCAAACTCCCGTCCGCCGGCATAGTAGCGTGGAAACGGCGAGTAAGCCCTGAAATCCAACTCAAACCGCGTCGGCGCGATGATGGTATCGCCGACTGTATAGGTCTGCATCATGCGACGATTGATCATTTCTACGAGCATTGAGCGTCGAGTACCGAGTCGGGTATTGCCATCGCCGATTTTACGATAGAACACATTCCGGGCCAGAACGCTGTTGTTCCGGTCATTCTCGAGGACATGGTACCTATAGAAAACCTCCGGGATATGTTCAAGGCTTTCGAAGCGCAGGTTTAGCAGGTCTGCAACCGCATCCTGATCAATATACCCGCCAGACTGGGCGTAGGCGGCCGGTACAAAAAAGAGAATCCAAAGTAGTTTTAACAAGCGCATCTGAGTGTTTACCGTGATTTTCGCAAGATGTTGTCTCAGGTTCTTTTGGGAGCCAGGCATCCCTCATTGATGAGTTTACCAATCATTTCTATACTTCCTAGCACTATCAGGATATTCCCCGCTTCAATCAGATCGTCAGGTCCTGGATAGAAATGCCTGTCCTGATCAGTATCTCCTTTGATGATAGCGATGACGAAAGTTTTCCAGAACCGTCGAAAATCTGCTTCTCTGAGGGTTTTGCCAGCCAGGGGCGACCCTTCTTCTATCAGAACCTGCTCCATACTCAGGCCTAGGTCATCTGCCTGCAATATGTGAGACATAAACTGGTCTACATGGGGGCGCAAAACCACCTGGGCCATTCTTTCGGCTCCAACCTGAACAGGTGAGACCACTTTTGAGGCACCGGCCTGGAGTATGCGCCGTCGGCTATCAGCATCGGACGCACGTGCAAGAATAAATAATTCAGGGTTATTCTCACGAGCAACCAGTGTAACGTATACGTTTTGAGCGTCGTCGGGCAGCAGTGTAATAAGTCCGGTTGCATTTTTAATACCCACCGATAGCAGGGCGCTGTCCTGGGTAGCATCTCCATTGATTGCATTTATTCCGTTTTCAACCAGACTCTTTATGAGGTTTTCATTTTTGTCCAGAACTACAAGGGACTTCCCAGCCCCCAAGAGCATATCTGTGACATCCTTTCCTATACGCCCATATCCGCAGATGATATAGTGGTTTTGCATGTGTTTGATTCTGTACATCCGGCGACGGTTTCGGATCACTGAACCTACTACAAGCAGACGTGCCCATCGCGCTGCCACAAAGGCTAAGGAGCCTATCCCGACGGATGCAAAAAAGATTGTAAAGATCCTCCCCTCATTCGACAGGTCTTGTACTTCAGTAAACCCAATTGTGCTTAACGTTATGAAAGCCATATAGAGCGAATCCAGCAGCCCCCAGCCTTCAAGTACCGCATACCCAACTGTGCCGACGCCCATCCAGACCGTCAAAAATAGCGTGCTGTAGATGACCTCGCGCCCTTGAGGGATTCTGTCGCGCAATTGCCGACGAAGCATCGCAGACATTACATGAAGGAGCTTATTTTAGAGAACGCTTGATCTTTTCTCACCAATCCACCATTTTGTAGTGCTCCAAAAATACAGAACCCCTGCCTTTCCGTTTTCGACGGGAATGATATGACTCCCTGTTGCATAAAGATTTTAGGCCATGCGTTTTCTGAACGGGCTCGTAAAAATGGCAATCTGCGAATGAACACGTCCAGTACAGTTTCTAAGGCGTACTCTTATATCGCGGTCACAGGTGTGCGATATAATCGGCCATAGACGGAATCTGCAAGCGGAAGCTCAAATTCTCTGGCGCGTAGTGCCCTCAAGGTATAGATCCCAGGGTTAAACACCTTGGTAGCGGAGCTTATAAGGCCCTCAGCAATCATTTTTCTAAAATTCCCACGAGAAACATAGTTTACTTGGTCGCTCTCGGATCTGTAATAGACCAACATAGATGAAAGCAGTCGACAGTTTTCAATCGTGGAAGCTTCCTTAACCGCACGCATAAGCGCGTCAATGCCGCAGCCGCTGATAGTACCATCAGCAACTTCGCCGGCAACTAACAAGAATCGGTTAGCTTCAAGCGCGGCTGCACCTTGAACAGGGCGGCCGTGCGAGACCCATTGTTCAATGAATTGTTGTGTTCGGGTAAGCAGGCCCTGCAGTCCGGTCTCATCGCCGTCAAGTGCGATGACCCAAAGACGAGCTTCGTCTGACAGATGGTGCAGGATATGATCAGATGCCGGAGACATCAGTTGGCAAGAGTAAATTCGTCAGGTGGAGCATCTGTGTCCGCCTCAAGGATACTGCGCAATTCAGTGACCCGTTGTTCGGCTGTATCCAGCCGTTTCATACATTCTTTGGCGAGACCGATGCCTTCCTCGTATTTTTTCAGGGCCGATTCCATTGTACCGGAATCTTCGGACAAGTCCTTAGCAATGGACTCTAGGCGCTGCAGAAGCGTATCAAGCGATTCTTCGGTCTCTGTGGTATTGTTCATGGAGTCATGACAACGATAACGGATCGTACGTACACGGTCCATAGATTATACACTTAAAGTCTTAGAAAGATGAATTTAGGTCTCAAAGGGAAGGTTGCAGTTGTTACCGGTGCCAGTCGGGGATTGGGCAGAGCCATTGCACTGGGGCTCGCAGCAGAAGGATGCCGTCTAGTAGTTTGTGCTCGTGGTAAAGAAGCGCTGGAGGCTGTGAGGGAAGAGATCTCCGAACTTCATGGTGTGCCCGTACTGGCGAAGCAAACAGATTTAACGGTAACTGGAAAACCGGAAACCTTGATCAAAGCTGCCGCCGACTACTTTGGAGGGGTTCAACTTCTGGTCAACAACGCTGGTGGCAATCGCCGGGGCAAATTCGCTGATTTGTCAGATCAGGACTGGGATGACATATTAACCTTGAATTTGAAAATGCATCTACGAGCCAGTCGTGCGGCGATTCCATACATGAATTCAGCCGGGGGTGGCGCCATTCTGTTTACAGGTTCCATTTTCGGTCGTGAAGCTGGTGGTCCCGGGTTGTCGATTTACAATACGACCAAGTCCGCACTCATTAGTGCCGCCAAAATCATGGCATTAGAGCTAGCGCCGGATAACATCCGCGTAAATACGCTGGCGCCTGGTTCTATTCAATTTCCTGGAGGGTCCTGGGACAGACGGGTAAAAAGTGACCCGGAAGGGATGAAGGCCTTTATTGCAGACAATCTGCCGATTGGCCGGTTTGGAACGGCAGAAGAAATTGCAGATGTCGCTGCATTCCTGCTTTCTGAGCGTGCGAGTCTGATTACCGGGGCCTGCCTGAATGTCGACGGCGGTCAGTCACGGTCTCTAATCTGATCCCTATGTGAAGCGTAATAGACGCAGGTGCATCTCACGGACATCCGATTCAGGACGTCTCCATTGAATTAGGATTGGGCTTTGGTAAGTGCCGATCACTACACGTCCCAGAGGGTCTTCGTCTTTTGCATTAATGAGCAACTGGATCGTACTGCCCAAATTCATCCAGCGTGCTTCTAGAGGAGATGCAATCCGATCAATTACATGTTCCAGCAAGGGTAGATTGATACCTAGACGCTCCACCATGTACTCAAGGATGGAGACACTGCGATTTGCGACTCTCAGGCCATCCCGGATTGCAAGGCGTATTTCATATTGAAGCATGTTCTTGGCCTTGCTCGGAACCATCAGCGGATGCCTTGCAAACTGGGGAGCATTGTGCAGCATATACTTCAGTGGGTTCATAAGCACATCGGTGATATCCCGTTCGACAAGGAGTGCTTCAAACTCATTCACCGTTATCCCCGCATGTTTCTCGCCAGGGGCCAGTTCAAGGGTGACCAGTCCCCGGTGAATCTGGTATTTGTCCACGAGTGCCTGCAGGTCGGGCAGGCTTCTGTTGAGATCTACTGCACATTGATTTTTCTTGGGCAAATCAACCTTCAGTGTTTCTTCGTGCACGCAGGTGGCATTGTTGTATCCCACGGCCATTGATCTTCTGGACCGAAAAGTCTCATTGGACTCACCGTCGAGATCAATGAAGTAGACGGGGTGATCTGGAGTAAATTCGTACAGGACGCAATTGCACAGACCGAGACATATGAAAGCCAGGTGCGAATCTGCGTTCAGGGGTTCGTGTTTGCGTTGCTCGGCAGACAATTCACTTCGGAGTTCCATGCGATCATGCCAGTAGGGCGCGCCCTCCGGGAAGAGTCTGCGAGCAGAACGAACGAGTGATTCAATACCTTCGCGATTGTTGCCCAGTTTCAGGACAAGAGGTTGCTCCAGGAACCCGGCCGTAGTATGAACTGAACAGAACGCAACCCTGTCAAAGTTGGAGAAGATACCAGAATCTACTTTCCCCACCTGTTTCCCAACGTTCATTATATCAATCCGAGATCGGGGGGAGATCTGGAGTGTGGTTGCTATTGTGGGGCGACTAGGAATCGTACTATCGGATTTGGGAATAAGGGAAGAGAATTGTTAATCGCTGATTACGGCTTCCCGACGCCCGTCGGCAAAATGGAGAGCCACCTGGTCGTGTGTATCCAGTTCTTGACTGGAACGCACAACTTTGCCCTCCCGTTCTATACGAGCGTAGCCACGCGCGAGATATCGACGCGGGTTCAGTGCGGTTAATTGTCCGTTGAGCAACTCTACTTGGTGCCTGCTTGCCTGAATGCGACTGTTCAGAGACTCGTTCAACAAGTCTACGTAATTATTCAGCGTCTGTTGTGCGTCGCGCACTCGATTGATCGGCGTGTTGAATGTGTACGATTTTGTGATCTGGACGATTCGCTGGCGCAGGCTGTTTATTCGGGAGGTAACGGTCTGACGCATTTGCTGTGTGCATCCTTGAATATTCCAGACGAGGGACGAGAGTTCTGGTACACTGGTTTGAGCGGCATGTGTGGGCGTCGCAGCGCGTACATCCGCCACCAAGTCTGCAATGGTTGTATCGGTTTCGTGTCCAACCGCACTAATAATAGGGATCCTTGAAGCGAAAATAGCACGTGCGACTGGTTCTTCATTGAACGCCCAGAGGTCTTCAAGCGAACCACCCCCACGTCCAACGATAAGCACATCAGGACGACTGTTTGCTGTTAAACGATTGAGTTGTTCAATAGCATTGGTAATTTCCGGCGCTGCGTTTGGGCCCTGAACACGAACGGGTGCCAGGATAACTTCAGCAACCGGAAAGCGATCCCGCAGGATACGCAGGATATCCTGTAATGCTGCTCCCTCTCCTGAGGTAACCACGCCAATGCGTCGGGGTATTGCGGGAAGGGCTATTTTCTTGCTATCGTCAAAAAGCCCATCCTGAGCAAGCTTCCGGCGAAGCTCAAGAAAGCGTTTCTGGAGCTCGCCGGTGGTGTGTCGGCGCTCAATTCTGTGAACGTTGAACTGGAGATTACCAAACTTCGGATAAACAGTGGGCGAACCATACACACGCAGTAATTGTCCCGGTTCGGGCGTAAATCCGACATACAGCGTTCGACTTTTCCACATTACGCATTTGAGTGCGCTTGAGTCGTCTGCTATTGAAAAATACCAGTGTCCCCGAACAGATTTATGCTCAGATAGCTCGCCCTCAACCCAAGCAAACCCGTTGGCTTCAATATACTCGCGCAGGTCCGCCATGTACTTGCCTACGGGGATGGCTGCCTCTCTCGAGTTTGCACTCATGGATACTTCCCGATATTTGAATTGCTCAAATAGCCTGCTTCAAATGAAGACGCGAGTATTCTTCGTACGATAGGATCTCCCAAGCACAGTGTACACATGTTCGGATAGTTCGTGCAGTCGCGCGCACAGAATATACGTAAACCTACGACGATTCTTCATGTATACGGGCCGATGCTATCCTCACCAAAAAAGCCCAGGCGCATCATGTTCGTATGCTTGGGCAATCATTGCAGAAGCCCGCTCGCGCATGGCTATTTCCAGTATCTCCTGGAGAAGCATGGACTGGAGGGTGAAATAGAAGCGGCCTCCTCGGGGACGAGCGGTTGGCATATAGGTGAAGCCCCAGATTCACGGATTTGTCGGGTTGCGAGACGACATGGTGTCGGTCTGGATCACATCAGAGGACAGAAGATCACCAAAGCTGATCTGCGGACATGCGACCTTATACTGGTTATGGACAGATCGAATCTGAGAGATGTGCTTTCATTGGACAGGGATGGCCGTTACACCGAGAAAGTGAGGCTGTTGCGCACTTTTGACCCGTCTTCTGTGGACAATGAAATACCAGATCCCTATTACAGCGGTATCTTCGAGGAGGTCTATACGATTGTATCCCGGGCATGTGATTCCCTGTTGGAAGAGATTAAAAGCTCGCTTGGTGCACCTACTGGCTAGATTAGGTTGCGCTAGTCCCTACGGAAAATCGGTGTGCTGAGATGTATTCGGGCTGATTTTTCAGCATAATGGACCAACAGCTCCACGGAACCCAAGGTCATTAGCCAATATCATGTGAGCAACTACTTGCACAGTAAAGATACTAGGCTTACTTCGGTGGAGTTTGGATTGTGGGGCAGCCCGTACTGAATTGACAGGATTTGCTAGACCAGTTTTGTGCGGCCGGTGTCTTGCTGCGGCATCATGCTTTGATTGCAGAACATCTATTGGTTGTTGATACTTGTCTGGCAGAGTGCCTTGACAATGCCCAACCGAAATAAGGGAAAAATGCCAAAATAGAAACGTTGGATAATTGAGCAGGGAGTTCAGCAGTTAAAAAAATGGGTAGTATATACCAAAGTGGTCGACTCCAGCTGGAACAGGTGGTCGAATTCACCGGACTGAGCCCATCAAGCGCTGCCAACTCGCCCATAACTATCTGCAATTCACTCCAATATCTGCCGTTGGAAATACAGACTAAGGAAACCGAACTGACTCAACCGCATAGTTTTTGTGGCATTGCAAGCTACAGTTACGACTAATTATTTAAACGGTTCTAACGTAATTGTTGTGGCTGGGCGCTTGAATTTCGTCCGAAGATAACCGCGGAACAAAAAGTTTTGAACTCTTACCTGCCCCGATCATCGGTTTTGATTTCCTATGCTGAACCATTCAGTTCCCCTACTTTGGCACTGGTTAGCTCCAGGCATAGAGTGTTAGAGGCTCTCTTGGTATGCGTTTTAGACCTTTTGCGGGGCTCGTCACTTCTTGCTACCGTAGCATCTCCGACATTTGCACACCAAAGTGAGTAGCTTCTTATGTAGAAGAATGGACCCCAGACCTTGACTGAATAAACCTATTCCACACAAATACCGGTAGAACCATTTAAACAATTAGAAGATGATGCGATCTGATCACGATCGAAGCGTGCCGCAGTGTTCGGATATAGATTGATGTTTTCTCCTGAAACGCAGCCAATTAGGCGCACGATTATACGAGAAGCGGTGACAGGGCTCGTACCACCCTCTGGAACGTAAGGTTCGGTAATTGGCACGAACAAACGCCGCGGGATAGTAAAACAAACGCAGAGATACGACGCATCTTCGCCTACACTTACCCGAGAATGCTTGCCAAAACCGGCGCCCCCGATGCCGACAGGAGCGACGCCAGGCTAGCTCACTCGGGCCGGCAACTATTCCGACCGCCGCAGCTTGGCAGTATTGCGTACCTTTACGGAAAACAACCACCCCCGCGAGATTCACGGTCCCGCTTGCAATATTTTCCTATGGTGCCCGGTAAAGCGCATTGAACAAAGAATAGCACTCGTGCAGGCCTGGCAGGCCGCCTACGCCTGCACGATGGTTTGGCGCCCGACTGGCGAAGACCGGATCGAACCCACCATCTACGCGCGGGTAGGCAAGCCAAGGGACTTCAAAACTACGAAGGGCTTCCAAAGCGCCTTTGAAGCCGACGCCGACCGACCGGACGGGCGCCCGAGCCACTTCTACGAAACCCTCCGCCGCGTATGCGAGGGCGAGATAGCCGAGATTGGCCCGAAGCCATACACACACCAAACAACCGACCAATGAGACTCATAGGAGCAACACTGATAGCCTCCGCCTCCATAGTAACCTGGGCAGCTTGTTCCGAATATAACTCAAGGCCAGAATCAGGCCAAGCTGGCCAAGAGACAGAGAAAGTGCCCACGGCTTGGCGCCCCCTAAGCAGGCCCAACTCGTCCAGCCTACCCCTACGCCACGACCCTGTCCGAGAGTCCTGGGAAGCAGTTATGTTCTACGACAATTGGAACGATCCGGTAGGACCAGGACTCCAGAGCCCCTGGGCATACCAGACAACGCACGAGCCCCCGTACATCGCCCCTATGAACCACTCAGTAAGCATCGTGATTACCTGTAAGGGTAGGGCATGGTTACAACTTGGTGGTCTTGGCAAATTTATAACGCCAACTCCAGAAGACCACCAATTGACTACGGACAGGCACGCACGGTACTTCACCTTGCCAGCGCGGATCGACGGGCGCGACGTTAATTACTCCATGGGACAGAGCGACGGCTACCGGATCCACTTTCACCCGGACGAAACCACTAAACTCCTGCGGGATATGGGCGGGGGCAGCACCGTGAAATTCATGCTCCCCAGGAAGCGCTGGGAGCTCTTGTTTACCTTTCCACTCACGGGCTACATCGAGGCGCGCGAAGAGGCCTGCGAGCTACCATGAGCAAGCGGAAGCCGATACCCGGGCGGGGAACGGCGGTGCCAGAGCACAGCGCCAACTATTCCGGGCCCAAATTTCAGTAATCCTATCCCCTACCAGACCCCATGAAAATGCAAACAAGGTCAATCCTTGGAGGCAGCCTAATAGCCTTCACCACCATAGTAGCCTCGGTAGCTTGCTCCGAACCAGAACCGGAGCATCCCCAAGGGAAAGTGGCGGAAACAACCCAAGAATCCTGGGAGGCAATTATGTTCTACGATGAGTGGAACGATCCGGTAGAACCAGGATTCCAATGCCCAAGGAACCGGGCATGGGTATTCAACGACTTAGGCGGACGCCATTACGAGCGCGAAGTTTGGATTGTGGCTACCTGTGAGGACAAGGCATGGTTAAGCTTTAATACTTTAGTGTTTCTAGAGCCAACTCAACAAGACCACCAATTGACTACGGACAGAGACGGGGAATACTATTCCCTGCCAGCGCGGATTGACGGGGACGAAGTTAAATACTCCATGGTGGAGCATTCGCCTTGGGCTTGGAAGGTTCACTTTGGCCCGGGAGAAGATGCTAGATTCCTACGGGAGATACGCGGGGGCAGCACTGTGAAGTTCATGCAACCCACGCAGGGCGAGGACGTTTTGTTTGAGTGGCCCCTCACAGGCTACGCCGAGGCGCGCGAAGAGGCCTGCGGCCAACAATGAGCGAACCGGCCCGAAACCACACTCACCAAACAACCGGGCAATGAAGGCGATAGCAGCAACACTGATAGCGTTCTTGGCAGCAAGCGCCGCCAACGCACAATGGATAGATTTTTCCTTTGTGAATAGGGGATTTGCCATCATGACCGAAGCCATAACGCCAAACGTCAGTGAACCCAACGAGGCAGAAAAATACGCTGTAAGACTAAGCTTCGTTTGTACTAGAAGAAACAAACTGGTGGGATATATCCTCCCGAGGACCGGTACCCGCTTTCACGCCAGACTGCGATATGCCGACATTGACGAAATAACGGGCAGGACCCACGTCAACAGAGCACGAGTTTGGAAAGCGAAACAAGAAGAGGATGAGATAAGGTTTTATCCCCTCCTAACAGAGTACAGAGCAATATGGGGCGCAACAAGCTTCTACATATCACTGCCCACAGACGAAGGCCCTCTGGTCTACGACATCGGTACCGAGGGTGTGCGGGAGGCAATAACAAAAGCATGCGCTCACACCAACCTCAACCGATAATTAACGGAGCCAGCCCCGAAACCACACACACACCAAACGACCGACCAATGAGACTCATAAAAGCAACCGGGGCCAATCAGACTATTCCGGCCCCAAAATATTCAGACACAACATGAAAGCCCAAAAGCAACAATTCAACCGCCGCTTCGATATGCGGGCAAGAGACGCCGATGTCGAGGCACTGGAGCGGATCGCTGGCCGGTACGGCGTCAACCGAGCCGAGGCCGCCCGGATTGCGATCGCGCAACTGGATCACCAACTCCTCTCCGAAGGGACCACCGCCAGCATGAGCCCGGACAGCGCCTATCACCCGGACCGGATCACCGCCAGAAACGCAAGATGGTGGAGTACCGTACAGAGCGCCTACGAGGCCGCCGGCCAGTACAGCGGATTTGCGGCAAGCTATGCACTGAACCTGATCGCCAAGGCGCTAGGCAAGCCTGGAGGCAAGATGGACGCGCTCAAGCTAAGGGGCAAGATCAACACGGCGCTCATTATCGACCTTCGGAGCAAGGACGAAGCAAGTCGGAAGGCAATCATCCACCACCTGAGTACGCCGGACCCGGAAGCCAGCGAGGCCGACGCCGACTGGCAACGGCACGAGGCGATGGTGCTGGCGGAGCGAAGCACACCTGCCAGGCAGGCACCGGCAGGCGGATAGGCGGACCATTTTCGCGATCAACAAAACCCTCTGGCGCAGAGTCCTCCCGTAAGCTGAACAATGTACGGGCTATTGCGGTACACAGACCGACCCGTAAGCTTAACATTGTCCACTTTATCACAGTGCGAGCAATCCCATGAGCAAAATAAAAACCAAGGAAGGCCTCGCAGGCCCCGACTGGATAATCGCAACGCCGGATCAATTGGAGGCCCTGGAAAAAAGCGGCCGAGCGCCCGGGGGGCAGCGTACCGACCGAGCTCGTCTACTTCGCCCGAGAGCTCCCGGGCTGGGACAGACAGCGAACACTGCACGTGATCCGAGCCCAAATCGTGATCTACGGAACTCTACCACCGTGCGACGAACTGCTCTGGGACGCCGCCAGGCGGGCAATGACGGAGGCAGCGACCGCGATTCTGAACGGCTTCTGCAAAAGGGATTTCATGCAAACAGAGGTTGAAGGCAAGCCAGACGCCGCGGCATGGTTGGTGGAGATCACCGCCGCCTATTGGGCCAACAAGGAGCCGCTTCCCCTCGATGTCGAAGCACTGGCCCCGGACACCAGCACTGTCGAGGCAATCAGCGACCTAGTGATCGCCGACCTGGCCGCCAGGGAGGGCCTGGAGTTCCCCGCGAACATCCTGACCGACATAAAGACGCAAGCGATATTAAGAGACCGGCGGCGCCTGACCTGGCAGGGGCGCGAGACGGACCGGATCGCCGCCGCCGTGGCAGAACGCCGACCGAAGACGGCCCAGGAACCCGACCTGCTCGAATGGACCCTTGAAGCGGTAGCGACCGCACCCTAGCGCCTACCCGGCATGATCGAATGGCTAGCCTGAATTTCCAACCACGTTTTTTGCGTCGAGTTGAGTATCCAGGTCAGTGCGGAATTAGACATATTCAATGATGAGGTTTCGATCCTGCATCCAGGAGATCGGGCCTTGGGATCCGAGATAACCCGCAGCCCGAAG
>JAJEDR010000034.1 GCA_022821385.1 Rhodothermales bacterium | reverse complement strand
ACAGAACCAATGAACGTAATATCGTTATTTACTTCTTGAAGGAACTATCCCACAGCGAGCCCGGCAAGGATCTGTCCCGTCGTGTAAAGAGACTCATTCGCAAGGCCAGCAGAAACCATCCTGCGATGCCCGCATCGGTGTCTTATGCAGTATCCAGATTGATAGAAACAGCTAAGGCTTAGGAGTCTCTCTGGAGTACACGCATCGTTGCGCGGCCATTCCACAGAACTGGCCGCGTACCTTCAGACCAGTACATCCGAACAGTCTGCCTACAAATCCAGTCCACTGGGCTCGGCTACTTCTACCGATGTTCCTGCGTTTTTTACGTAGGTATCCAACCAGCGAGTAGTTTCCCAGAGAACGTGTCCCACGGATTCCCGTGCGCGATACCCATGGCTTTCATGAGGAAGCATTACCAAACGCGCCGTCTTACCCAGCCCCTTCAGTGCACCGTAGAAACGTCGACTCTGCAGCGGGAACGTCCCAGAATTATTGTCTGCCTCACCGTGAATGAGCAGTATCGGCTCGTTCACCTTATCCACGTGCATAAAGGGCGACATTGTATAGTACGTTTCCGGTGATTCCCAGAATAAACGTTCCTCCCTCTGAAACCCAAAGGGCGTCAGTGTGCGGTTGTATGCCCCGCTCCTTGCTATCCCGGCCCTGAATAGGTCCGAATGTGCCAACAGGTTGGCAGTCATAAATGCACCATATGAATGACCCGCTATTGCGACCCGATCGGGATCTACAACTCCTCTGGCCACTCCCGCATCAATCGCGGCCTGGGCATTGGCTACCAATTGCTCCCGGAAAGTATCATTTGGCTCTTGATCACCTTCCCCAATCACCGGCATAGATGCACCGTCTAGCACCGCGTACCCCTGAGTTACATACGGAATCGCTCCGGAATAGCTTATGTTCTTGAACCGAAAAGGGCTGCCGCTGCGCTGACCAGCAAGCGCTGCATTCTTGAATTCGCGTGGATATGCCCAGATGAGTGTTGGCAGTGGACCATCGCGTTCCACATCATATCCGGGCGGAAGATACAGCGTCGCGTCCAGAGGTACTCCATCGGCCCGCTTGTACGCCAACTCTTCCTTGGCGACAGCAGCTAACTCCGGGTAAGGATGTTGGAAGTCAGTCACTGCCATAAGGGATCCATCTTCCAGGTTGCGCACAAAATAGTTCGCCGGGACATCAACAGATTCCCGTATCGTCAGGATGTGCGATTCGTCAATCACAGTTACCGGACGTTCGTAATGCGGTGCTTCGCTTTGAAACAGTGTCATCATCTTTCCGGTCTCCAGATCCATTGATCGTAGGAAAGGGCGATCGCCTTCCTCGGACGCACCCGCTCCCGAGAGCAGCAATTGACCATTCTGCATGCGTAGCACAGATGTACCCTGTGCAGTGCGCATCATGTTAAAGGAGCCAGGATCACCGTACCGATCCTCAGTTGAGCGATCAAACAGTACCTTTGTGATCTTGCCTGGCGCTGAAGGATCTAGAACAGACGTTTTTGTCTGCCGCGTAGACCACCAATTTTCCCGCACGAGCGCTAGAGATTCATGTCCCCACTGTATGCCGCCGTACCGAAGTTGCAGTTTTACCAGGGAAGTCGGAGCTGACTCAAAAGGTGCCGGAAGCATGAAAACTTCGTCTCTCCACGTCGCTTCGGCGCCCGCATCGCCGCCGTCAAGTGCTTCAACCCACACCAACGTGGCAGACGCGTCTGCCCGCCAACTCATGCTGCGAGGGCCTGTGGTGGTTGAGCCAAACGCCACCGGTACGTTCTCTGCAAGGGGCAGCCGCGCTACTTCCCGGACTAGCTGGCCATCCATATCGTAGATCGTGTAGCTGTGCGGGAAGCGCCCTGACGGTACCAAATAAGAAAACGGTCGATGCAACGCACGGATCAGGATGTACTGTCCATCTGGGGATGGTGACGGCATAAGGGCCAATCCCTCCGGGCCGAGCGGCTTAACCTCGCCATCCAGCGTTACATGGAGCACTTGAGAGGCCATAAACCAATCAAACAGATCCTCGTCGTAAGGATTGGAAAGCAGATCCTGATAAGTTCTCGCGGGCGCCTGCTCACCCAAATTCTCCTGAACAACAGGGCCTTTGGGTGCCACCGGCTGGACTGGCATGGCTCCCCGTCCTTCCGGAATTGCGCGGACCAGTAAGGATCGCGAACTCGGGTGCCATCGGACACTACCGAATGTCGCATCATTGACAGCAATATCCGCCAATCTTCGGGCTACACCCGTGGAGACTTCTGCGACGTACAGATCAATCTGATCAGCCGAATTAACCGTGAACGCAATGTGCTGTCCGTCAGGTGACCAAGACACATTGCGAACCCCTCCTGACGCTGGTATTCCTGTGACGGGGCGTGCAGAGCTTTCATCCACCGATTTAAGGCTTATCCCCAGATAGGCCGAGGACCGACTTGGACCGTTGATCCTTGGGTTGATTCTCATACCCGCCAGCCGCATCTCAGGAGCAGCAACCTCCGCTATTGAAGGAAGACTGGACCTGTGCAACAGGGCCATGAGGCTGCCATCTGGACTAAGCTGCACCGACGGTGTGACCGGTGCATTAATCAAGCGGTCCAGCGGCGAGGGAGGTGATTGGTAATTTATCTGTGCTTCTGACGATTCTGCGTTGAGAGCGATCATGAGCAACACAAATAATGCTGAAATACGTAGTTTCATCGGTCCTGATTTAAGATTGGAAAATAATAATACGACTAAATTGGGGATAATATTTGCCTTGAATTTAGCAGAACAAACGGGTTACGCAGACCGCACAAAACAATCGGGAGGGTAACTACAGGAGACTGCGCCGCGCTAGACTGTTTTATGGACAATGTATTTGCAGGATTACATCAGCATGCCGAAGTTGGGTGGGAATACCAATTGCTCCGGGCAACAAACAGACCACCTATCCATACATATCCCTGACGTGGCCTTTCAAGCCATACCTAGCGAAGCCAAGCGCGACTATCCCGAGTAAATGCAATTCAACTACAACGTGTTGATCTGCTTATTGGGATTTTTCTCGATAGCTCCATTTGCAGAATCCCAGCCGCTTCGCTGTGCAGACGTTTCTATGCTGGATGAACTGGAATTGGGTGGTGCCGTCTACACATCCCGGAGTCTTGTGGGAGATGCCCTCCAAATTCTGCAGAAAAACGGCCTGAACAGCATTCGGTTGAGGCTCTTCCACACGCCAACCGAACGACGCGACGGTCTGCCAGATATGCTGGAACTTGCGCGCAGAGGACATGATCTCAATTTGAAAATCATCCTTAATCTGCATTACTCGGATACATGGGCGGATCCGGGTACACAGCAAAAGCCCTCTGCATGGGCCAGCCTTTCGGAGTCTGCACTCCGTGACAGCGTCTATGCGCATACCTATCAGGCTATTCGGGCCCTGACAGAACAAGGCACGCCTCCTATAATCGTCCAGACCGGCAACGAAATCACTAACGGCATGCTTTGGAATACCGGACGGGTTGGGGGCTCATACGACGTTCCGGCCCAGTGGGATAAACTGGCGGGACTGCTCAGCGCAGCAGCAAAAGCCGTACGGGATGCCAGCTCCGCCCTGATCATGCTGCACATTGATCGGGGAGGCGACCCTGACGGAGCACATTGGTTTTTTGGTAATCTCGCTCCCTATACACTTGATTATGACCTGATCGGTATCTCATACTACCCGTTCTGGCATGGGCCGTTTGACCGATTTTCCGAGGTTGTTCGACAACTGGAGAACCGTTACGGCAAACCCGTTTTTCTTATCGAAACCGCGTACCCATGGACGCTTGCATGGAAGGATAACACACATAACCCTGTCGGTCTGCCTGAACATGTATTACCGGACTACCCTGCAACCCCATATGGGCAAGCTGCCTTCATCAGGAAACTGTGGGAACATGTATCCTCGGGGATTTGCTACTGGGCACCTGAATACATTGCTGCTCCCCGCTTCGGCTCCCACTGGGAGAATCTTGCATTATTCAATTTTGAGGGTGAGGTGCTTCCAGGCGCAAGCGCCCTGGGAGCAAATGCTCCTACATCGTCCGACGCTCCCGCAGCCCCTTCTCCGTTGAGCCTATTTCCCAATCCTGCACGAATTGGCAAGAGTTCGGTGAATATTCACTTGGTCAACCCGACATGCGGAGTTATTGAAGTCTATAACCAGTTGGGACAACGCGTACGGACGCAAACAACCTTATGCAGGAGAGATGTTACTCTTTCCGTATCTGGACTTCCCACCGGAACCTATTGGGTCCGTATCCCTGGAATGCAGACCATGCCCTTATTCCTTGTGCCATGATCTACTACCCTTGGCCCATTTTGAACGTGGGATTTTCGGTGATCCAGAATGCCTGTGAACAGATGGACTGCGCAGCCCGCGAGAGTCTGGATATGCTGAACACCGAGCTCGAGCTGAACCTGGGACGCGCGGTGCCGAAACGCTAGATCCAGATGGTGACAACAGGGTTTCCAGAGTGCAGTGTCTGGACTTTGTATGTGAGCAACCGATAAACGGAGGAATCCACCGAATTTGGGAAGTTCTTTTTGTGCTTAAACGTTTTGTATATTGGGGTCTAAGTAGTCGCTCGTCTTCCCTCTAAGCTTATGTCTGATATACTATTCCCCCTACTATTAGTGTGTGCTATTGGTGTGGTTGCTTGGTCTGTCCACAGATGGACGACTGCAGACGAATCAGGCAGCAGGCGCTTTTATGTGACTGTTACTTGTGGTTTATGTATGCTTTCACTTTTTGTAGGTGCTGAAAAGATCTTGTCTACCTATGGAATTTTAATGATGTTGCTTTTTTCTGGGGCGATTTTCCGTGCGTACGTAAAGATGTCGCGTCAGCGTAGTACTGCCTGAGAACTGGTTTTTTGTGCGCTACGATGCACGCGTGAACTTGTGTGCGGCAGTTTGGCAAAATATAATCCTCGTTCTCCGGTTCTCAGGTCAGGCGGATGTCCGTGGAATCATCGTGTGCTGATTGTCCGGGCATTTTTGTTGAAGATGATTTTCAATGTTCCGACCTCAGCCAAGCGCGTTGGCAATTTGTATGACCTGATGGACAGTGCGTAAGACGTGGCGGAGAGTTACGTGTACAACAAAGAACTGGAACACAAACCTTTCATTGACAAAAAACCCGCACCAAGAAACCCGAAGTTATTCCTCTTGAGCGTATACGCTACTAAGAGCGTTCGGTGATGAAACGGGCTTTCGGACAGCTCAAGGATGAGTTTAGCCGACAAATCTTAGACGTGTAGACACCTGATAACGACCTGCCGTTTGATGTCTGGCGGCTTGCACTCACGTTGGATCAACTGAAGTATATGCTGCTCTGAATCGTGCCTCGCAGTGCCGGACTGCAGGTTTTGAGTTTTCTGTCGGGCAGGTGTTCTGGGATAGGCTTTCGCATACCCTACGGATTTTGGGCAAGATCCATCGTGTCCCCATTGAAGACAATCACGTATATTGTGAGAGAAACAACGGCAACGTGATGCCGCTTGCATCGCGATATTCAAGATTATTCACCGAAATCATGCAAGAACGCTACTTGAATCCAACCTCCGAAAATAATCCTGCAAGAGGTTCATTATTCAAACCAATACGCTATCTGATTCCGCTTTTAGCTATCCTAAGCCCCGTCACACTTTTTGCACAGGATGAAGGGACGGTTGAGTACTCCATGACAACCGAAGTGAAGATGGATATGGAAACGGTCATGGCCAATCTGCCAGAAGGCATGCAGTTAGATTCGGCAATGGTCGCACAGATGGCGCAACAATTCGAGCAGATGCAGAACCAGCGGGTTACTATTACTGTGATGTTGCATTACAGTGGTGCGCAAGCTCTTATGGAGATGGTGATACCTGAACTGCCTAGCTCCCGCCCCAACGTCAGCCCCTTTGGAAGTTTTGACAATAACATGGGAATGACCGTGTTTGTCGATTTTCATGAGCAGACGAAAGCAAGCAAAATGCCCAGTATGGGTGAAAGCGTGCCCTATGTGATGTCGGAAGAAATTCAAAAGCTTGACTGGGTGCTTGTTGATGTTGACAGCACGATTCTTGATCACGCGGTGAAGAAGGCGGAGTTTGTTTCGGATTCTCTCGAGGTCGTAGCATGGTATGCACCCGGTATTGCTACGACTGCCGGACCAGATCAGTTTGGAGGCCTTCCTGGTCTGCCATTATCGGTAGACGCCATGATATCGCAAAATATGTCCATGAAAATGAGCTTTGTAGCTAATAGTCTAGATGAAGGCCTCGAGGAACCGATCACCCCGCCGGTAGGCATCTCAGTAACACAGGAGGAGTACATGAAGATCATGATGGAGAAAGTTGGAGGAGATGTCCAGTTTGTGCCGTAGCTTTGGGGGATCTCGAGCTTGATGTGAGTCTGGATCCAGCACATCTTTTGCTATGACGGTTGGAATACAGGCCGACCGTTCGCGAGGGACATAAGTGCTGAAGCCTGCACTGCTCCTCGCCTGAGTTGACTAAACGCACAGCTGATCCCTACTCCCCCCCTGCCAGTGTCCGAGACAAGCAACGGTACTTGGCAAGTGCATGATGGGTTCACATCATCTTGGATTCTGTTCATTCACCGAAACACTCGTTTCTTCTTGACACTGGTGCAGGTGTAAACAATTGTTTGGCGACAGTCAAAAATGAGGGCGGCGACAGTTAAATTGTGGGGGTTCTACCGGAACTATTGTGGCTAGCGACTTGAACTTTGCCAGAAGACAACCGCAGAATGCAAGTTATGAACTCTCATCTACCTCGATTATCGGAATTGATTTCCAGTATTAAACCGTCCAGCCCCTATGTGCATGTTCCGACCATATGGGCCACTGATCCCGAGCGATGCGGACCAATAAACCGAAAGTTGACCCGGAAAATTCATCAGGATTGGAGAGAGATCGCGTACTTGCGTGGAGCGCATTCGGGAAATTGTGGCGACGAACTGGCAATTGCATGGACAGGTGGTGGCCGCCTTGAGGCAATGGGCGTTGGGCAGTCTGATTAAGACGGGTAAGAATATGATTGGTCGGCTGTTCCAATATCTGATCTTTCGCATTGTGCGACTCTTCTATAAAGGAATTGAGGTACACGGCACACTTCCCAAGGATGGCCCCGTCATCTTTGTGCTCAATCATCCGAACAAGGTGCTCGATCCAGTTCTGCTTATGGCAGTGTGCGGGCGGCCTATCACCTTTCTTGCCAAAAGCACAATTTTCGCAAACCCCTTTCAACGATGGGCTGCTAGCCGGTTCGGTGCATTGCCGATTTGCCGCCCCAGGGACATCGGCAAGCCCGGCGGGGCCATGGATTCGGAAGATATGTCCGCACGTAATGAAGCTACTTTTGCCCGGTGTCGTGAGCTTTTACGCCAAGGACAACCCATGGCATTATTTCCCGAGGGCGTTTCACATGATGCGCCGCAGTTGCTGCCCTTGCGCAGCGGTGCGGCACGCATTGCTCTTACAACTGCCGAAGCTGCGGACTGGAAGAGCGGAGTGGTCGTACTGCCAGTTGGGATCTGGTATGAGCGCATGACTCGCTTCCGCACTCGTGCCGCGCTGTCCGTTGGCGAAGCGCAAGGGGTCGATGCCTACCAAAAGCAGTATACGGAGGATGCGCGGGACGCGGTACGGGTCCTGACAGTCGAAATCGAGCGCGGTCTGGACAAGAATGTCTTGCAGGCGGAGTCTGCACGCTTGCTAAGCGTCATGCCAATTCTGGCCGCGTGGACCGCTCCCAAGGAACGGGCGAAGGATCTGGCCTGGCAGCTTAACTGGTCCTCACGGCTGCTGTCCGCGTACAGCAACCTGAGCATGCGCGATCCTGAGCGGGTGGAAGAGATAAAGAAGCTTGCAAATCAGTACAGCTACCTGTTGCAGGCGGCTGGAGTTTCAGATCCCTGGAAACTCGAATTAACTCTCATTACGTGGCAGCGCATGGTGCGCCGCGCTGTGTGGCTCTCTGTCCTGCTCTTCCCAGCGATAGTGGGAACGGTGTTGAGCTGGCCGCCCTATCGGCTCTCGGGCATTGTAACGCGCCGCGCACTGCCTGACGACCGGACCCAGGTCGGCACCATGAAGCTCCTCAGCGGGGCAGTCATGATGGTCATTTGGTGGGTAATTGCGTCGGTTGTTGTAGCAATCGGAATCGGTTTCGGGTGGGGTGTGGGGCTGCTGCTTGCCGCTCCAGCCTGTGCGTACGCACTGCTTCGCTGGAGCGAAATCTATCGGTCCACGCGTCAGATAATCACGTACTCACGGCTGCGGAAGCGCCATTCTTCTCTGGTGACTCATCTGGCGGAATGCAAGCGCGATCTAGCCGCGTCCGTGCGTGACGCGTTGGCGAGTGCAGAAGCCGACGGCTAAGCCCACACGGACACGCACCGCGGTGCTAGGTGCGGTGAAGGTCCCCACCACGGTGAAACGGGTTTCGGACGGCCTGCGGATGGGTTTGGCAGACCAAACTTACATGTGTCGGTACCTGAAAGTGACCTGTCATCTGATGTTCAGAGTCCTGCACTCACCCTGGATCAGCTGATGCGTGGCTGCTCTGAATCTGGCCTCTCGGTGCCGTATTGCAGGTTTCGTGCTACCAGTTGGGGAGGTTTTCTGGGGAAGGTATGCTCATAATCATACGATTATTGCATAAAATCCATGATAGGACACCCGATTGAAGACGATCAGGTATATTCGAAGGAAACAACGGCAACTTGGCGCTGGTGGTCCGGCGACATCTAGGATTATTAACCGAAATCATGCGAACAAACTTCTTGACTCCAACCTCCGAAAACGCCACTTCAACAGGTTCATCATTCAAACCAATGCGTTATCTGATTCTATTATTCGCTTTCCTAAGCCCCATTACACTTCTCGCACAGGATGAAGGGACGGTTGAGTACTCCGTAATAACCGAAGTGAAAGTGGATTTGGAAACGGTCATGGCCAATCTGCCCGAGGGTATGGAGTTGGATTCGGCAATGGTCGCACGGATGGCCAAAACATTTGAGGATATGCCGAACAGGCGGGATACAACTACAATGCTGTTACATTACAGAGGTACACAAGCTCTTATGGAGATGGTGTTTTCTGGCCTGTCTAATCCCATCCCCAACGTCAGCCCTTTTGGAAGTTTTGACAACACTATGGGCGTGACCGCTTTTTTTGATTATGAAGAACAGATGACAATAACTAGGTTTCCCGGTATTGGTGAGAGCGTACCCTATGTGGTTACGGAAGAATTTCAAAATCAAACTCTTGAATGGGTACTTGTTGATGCTGACAGTACTATTCTTGACCACGCAGTGAAGAAGGCGGAGTTTATTTCGGATTCTCTCGGGGCCGTGGCATGGTATGCGCCCGGCATTGCATCGCCTGCCGGACCAAATCAGTTTTTTGGCCTTCCGGGCCTCTTGTTATCAATAGACACTGTGGTGTCGCACCCTTACTCCGGGAAAGTGAGTATTGTTGCCAAAAGTCTCAAAGAAGGCCTTGAGGAACCGATCACCCCGCCAATCGGCATTTCGGTAACACGGGAGGAGTACATGAAGATCATGAGAGAGAGAATGGAGACCTTAAGGGAGAGAATTGGTGAAGGTGTCCAGTTTGTGCCGTAGGTTCGGGTGATCCCAAGCTTGATGTGAGTCAGCACGCAACACATTTTTCGCGATGGAGCATAGGATATAAGCCCAACGTTTAAGGGGAACGTTACACTGAAGCCTGCCGCTGCTCCTTGTCCGAACTATCTGAACCCAAGGGTACCTTCCAAATCTCCCTGCCGGTGCTCGAGGCACCATTGTCTGGCGGATGCGTGAGGAGTTCAACATCATCCTTGATGCTATTCATTCGCCGAAGCATGTACCTCCTCTTGATACTGGTAAATGTGTAACCGACTCCGATGAACTAGGGATGAAGATTGCATACATGTTTGATCGACGCCTTCAGGGAGCTCGTAATGCGATTCGCTTTGAGCGATCCACCTCAGAGCGTACACAAACAATATCTAGGAAACCACAACCGTTGAAGGGTTGGTGAACTCTGGAAACTTCCTGGATTCTAGATCTGGGGTTTCTTTTTCTGTAATAACTTGCAACCTATGAGCGAGGATGTTCGTAGCAATTTCACGGTGGAGGTTCTTCGTCTGCACCTTCTTCTGTACGAATATGCTTGCCCCACATATCCGTTATCGACCTGCCATTTATCAATGATTCGTTCTTCCCCTAGACTCTTATCGCTCCTGTTCTTGGCTACGATGGCCTTTGCAGTACATCCCTCACAGCATGCCGCAGCCCAGTCTGGCACGGTGACGTATACGCATACAGTTGTTCTGGATTTTGAGCTGCCTCCCGAGATGGACCAGCTCATGGAACAGTTCAAGGACATGATACCAAGTTCGGTTACTACTTCCTACGTGATGGATTTCAACGAAACCCTGAGCAGTATGCGCCTTCTTGAGGAGGAGGCGGAAGGCGCAAACAATTCTAGGTTTGAGAGTGCAGGCGGGGATGTGAATGTAATGATCTCGTTTGCCGGTTCTTCAGGTTCGGGCAGTTTAGGCGCCCCCCAGTTGATCGCCTCTGTGGGAAACCTGGATGAAGGAACCTATACGAATCATTACAAATTTCTTACTCGTGACTTTTTGGTAACCGGGGAACTACCCGAACTGGCCTGGAAATTGACGGGAGAAGAGGGAATGCTCCTTGATCGACAGGTCATGAAAGCAACTGCCACAATGGACACCGTATCGGTGGAGGCGTGGTTTGCACCTGAGATCTCCGCTCCCTTTGGTCCAGATAACTATGGGGGGTTACCCGGCCTGATTCTTATGCTGTCTATTGATGATGGGAGTAAACTCTATGAAGCCACTTCCATCACGCTTGATACCGAAATAGAAATTACCGTGCCCGATAAAGGCCGGCCTGTGACTCAGGAAGAGTTTGAAAAACTCGTGCAGGATCGGATGGAGGAACGAGTATCAAGAAGAGTTAATCAAGTTATTATCCGCGGAAACTAGCATGCACACGCGATTCCATGTCCTTACAAGTACGATACTGTTTCTTTTACTGTTGGCCCCAGCCACCGCGGCACAGACTGATCGTTTTGATGTGAGCGGCAGCGTAGTTGATGACGAAGAACTCCCGTTGCCAAGTGCTACGGTGGTGCTGCTCACCCGTACGGATTCGGTACTAACCAAATTCACCACAACGGCGTCAGATGGTACGTTCAGACTGAGGCGAGTTTTGCCGGACGAGTATATCCTCCAAATCACATTCGTCGGCTTCTCCACTCTGCGTGAGGATATTGCACTGCTTGACGAGGATCTTGATGTCGGCAAGCTAACCATGCCTCCGCTTGTTGAGGAGTTGGGAGAGGTCATGGTCAGCGCTGACCATATCCCCTTTGTCGTTAAGCGTGATACACTGGAGTACAATGCCAATGCGTTCACAGTGCGTCCCAATGATGCAGTTGAAGATTTACTGAGACGCCTACCGGGCATAGAAGTGGAGGCAGACGGCTCCATCAAAGCCCAGGGGGAGACTGTTGAGAATGTTCTGGTTGATGGCAAAGAGTTCTTCGCTGATACCCCATCAGTTGTCACCAAAAACCTGCCCGCAGAGGCAGTAGATAAAGTGCAGGTGTACGACAAGGACAGTGATCAGGCAGAGTTCACCGGTGTACCAGACGGACAAGAGGAGAAGACAATCGATCTTCTGCTCAAAGAAGATGCCAAACAGGGCCTGATGGGTAATCTGACGGGAGCTATCGGAGGAGAGCAAACTCCAGGCGGGCGTTATGCTACCCGCATAAATCTCATGCGCTTTTCGCCAAACACCCAACTTTCTCTTCTCGGTAATGCTAATAATGTGGGACGGTCCGGTATTGGTGTCGAAGACATTGTAGGCCTCATGATGGCAAGTGGTGGTAAAACCTTCATATCTCCTTCCATGCTCGGCAGCCTGGGTTCAGGTGGTGGCGGCGGATTTTCGGAGTCCATTACTTTGGGACTGAATGCCGGTCATGATTTCTCGGACAATAATTATTTGCGCGGCAGTTATTCCTTTGATAAGCAGGATCAGCAGCAAAACAGTACCGAGCAGCGCCACGAGCTTGCGGGTCAGAATGTGTCCGCTTTCGGTGATGGCTTTTCAACGGTTAACACAGATAATCTAGGACATAGAGTAAACCTCAACGCACAGGTTCAATTCTCACCCGGCCATCGAATTCGGGCCCGCAGCACTGTGAGATGGAGCTCGTCGGGCCTTGCGCAGACAGGAGTACAGCAGACCTTCGGCCATCAGCAGCTGCTGCTCAATGAGGCCCAGAGTGCTGTTGATTCAGAAAACACCAGGATCAACGGATCTGGATCACTCACCTGGAGGAAAAGACTCTCAGATAGTGGAACCAGTCTGGTTGCAACGGCCGGCCTTACGTTATCCGACAGTGATGAGCTTGCAGAATTACTCACCCGTACGGGTCTAGCTAGGACAGGAAATATTATGACCTGGGAAGAGATCCAGCAGGATCAGGACCAGTTCGGAAGAACTGAGGGGGCCGACCTCCGAGTGTCCTTGACGCATCCCATGGACAATGGTTTTTCAATCTTGACCTTCGGAGAACGGGACTTTTCACGACGAGAGGAGGATAAACGCTTCTACGATACGAAAGACCGCATCCGTCAATTGAATTCTCAACTTAGCCGTGCCTTTGAACGCACCTACACCTATTACAGGACAGGAGTCAGGCTGACAAAAGACAGTGATCGTGGATGGCTCACACTTCAAGTCCACTTGCAACATTCACAACTTGATGGTACCTCGGATGACAATTTACCTGCCGTAACTGCTGGATATACACATATCCTCCCCGAAGTACAATACAAACGCACATTAAAGGAAAATCAGACCGTGGAGGTGCGCTACGGAACAGATACGCGCGAACCTACGCTGCAGGAACTGCAGCCTTTCTCTGATAACCGTGATCCACTTCGGATATATTCAGGAAACCCTGATCTCGAACCCGAGACCAGTCACACAGTGTCTGGTTCCTTTCAGTCCTTCGATCCATGGACCTACCTGAATATTTTTGCATATCTCCGCACAACCTACACCCGAAATCAAATTGTGCCAACCCGCTCAATTGATACGTCTCTCCGTCAAACCGTCAGCGCAATTAACTCCGATGCCGGCTGGAATACTCAGATGCGTGCAAGTGTGGGCGTGCCCATCCGACCACTTGACATTCAAGTGAGACTGAATAATAATCTGACTCTGTCTACTGGGTCAGAATTCATTAACTCAGTCGAAAATGCCAGCCAGATCATACGCAACGGACTGGGCATTTCCATATCCAACCGAAATCAGGATATCATTGAACTGGAGGCGGGGATTCGGGGAACCTACAATTATGTCGACTACTCGATCAATAAAAACCTCAACCAGCAGTATATCAACAGTTCCTACACCTTTGACGTGAGCTGGCACCCAACCTTTAGCTGGACCATAAATGCTGATCTTCGCTACCAAACCTATGATCAGGGTGTATTTGGAGATGTAAGAAACAAAGCACTAGTCGGAGTATCACTTAAACGCCTGTTCATGAATGAACGTGCGTCTATCACGCTTGAAGTCCACGATCTGCTCAACCAAAATCTGGGGGTGAGCTTCAATAATTCCGCAAGCTTTATCTCTGAGCGCCGCACGGAAACACTGGGGCGCTATATTATGCTACGGCTCTCCTACCGCCTGAGCGCGCTTGGTGGAGGATTATTCAGTATGTAGTACCGGGGGCGGGACTCGAACCCGCACGGCCCTAAGGCCAACGGATTTTAAGTCCGTTGCGTCTACCATTCCGCCACCCCGGCCTGCGGCGAGCAAACGAATTTACGTTATAAAGCGTTCCTTGGCAAAATGAAAAAATCTGTAGCCAATCGCCTTCGCCGCCGCGCCCGTGCAGCTGCCCTGCATTCACGTGTACCTTATTCTGGCCGCCCAAGGGCTGCTTTGGCACTCATGTCTGACGGTGGTTGGGTGTGTGGGGTTCGGATCGAAAATGCCTCCTATCCACTGGTCATCCCCGCGCTATCTGCAGTACTTGCAAGTGCAAACTCCATTGGCCGACGGGATATCACTGCCCTTGTGTTCAGTGATCGCGTAAAGCTGGAAGAAAAAACAATGATCCAGCAATCATTCACTGGTCCTATGGAGCAGTTGGCCGAAGATATTCTTGGACATCCAGGAAGTATAAATGATCTTGGAGATGAACTGATTACTCGCCTGCATTTTCCAGATAAACTGGATACAGCAACCGGAATACGCCATGCACGACAAGCGACACAGCATGCTTACACTCCCGAATCGGACTTTCCCGTGGGTGCTCTCGTCGTCACACGTGACCAAACATATTATCAGGGCGCCAATATGGAGCACGGTGACTGGACACAAATGCTCTGCGCTGAGCGGGCAGCAGTTGCTGCAGCTGTCAGTGCGGGAGAGACAAGTATTCAGTCTGTGTATATTTCATGCCCGAAGGCACCGGCTACGGCCACTCCCTGTGGTGCCTGCAGGCAAGTGCTTTATGAGATTGCTCCTGAAGCTGTCCTGTGGGTAGACCGTGGAGAACAAACTGCTGAATGTTTTCGTATCTCGGAATTACTCCCGATGGCTTTTTCGCTGTAAGCCGGGATGAGTCCTGATACTATCCGCCACCATCAGCTTCAATTCTATGCGCAAGGTTGCACTAACCCTAATCCTGCTTTCGTCGGTTCATGTTGCAACCGCCCAGGAAAAAACTAAATACTGGATATTTCTGACCGACAAGTTGGATGCAGCTAGCAAGCATACCCTTGTTGAGTCTGAATATCTCACCGAAGCAGCTGTAACACGACGCGCTCTGCGAGGAGAGCCCAATCTGACTACCAAGTTTGCTCGCCAGGACGCTCCGATTTCTCATACATACGAGGCAGACCTCGCAACAATGGGGGTTACTGTTTCTCAGCGTAGCCGCTGGCTTAATGCTGTCACTGCGTGGCTGAGCGCAGAGGAAATCAACCAGGTAGCTGCCCTACCCTATGTGCGCGATGTACGGCCCGTAGCGCATCTGAGGCCATCTGTGGTGCCGACCACCCCAGTTTCCGCCGTTATCGCCAAGCGAACCTCATCCCAATGCCCCTCTGCAGTTTACGGATCCTCCTGCGAGCAACTGGATGTCGTGAACGCTATCCCTCCTATAGAGCGAGGCATAAATGGTCAGGGAGTAACCTTGGGGTTTTTGGATACAAATTATTCTCCACCTGGTGAAAGACCCTTCAGTCACCCTTCACTGAGTCATATCCGTGATTCCGGGCGCCTGATAGAGGCACGGGATTTTTCCGAGCGCGATCCCACGCAACCGTGCAATGGCACGAATACCCATGGCATGAGTGTTGCCTCCGTAGCAGTAGGCTTTCACACAGGTGAGCTTATTGGCCCTGGTTACGGTGCAACGATTTATTCGGCAAAAACGGAATGCGCTCCATATGAGCGGAACATTGAGGAAGATAATTTTATGGCAGCTGTAGAGTGGATGGAGTCGGAGGGTGTAGATGTCATGACTTCATCATTGGGATACCTTGGTTTTGACACCGGCCAACACAGCTATACAACGAGTGACCTGGATGGCGATACCGGGCTCACCACAATCGCTTTTGACTGGGCTGCACAGCGCGGTGTGATCACTGTAACAAGTGCAGGCAATGCGGGACCGGGGGCGTCGTCACTTGGTACTCCCGCGGATGGTGACTCGGTGATAAGTGTGGGTGCCGTAGATTCCTTCGGGGATTTGGTAGACTTCAGCAGCCGTGGCCCAACAGCTGATGGTCGCACAAAACCCGACGTTTCTGCACAGGGTGCTTTAGTGTTCTTAGGAACGCGTAATGGGTACGGACGCTCAAACGGTACCTCATTTTCTGCGCCTATGGTTGCCGGCATCGTGACACAGATTCTCCAAGTAAACCCGGAGCTGGGACCAAGAGAGGTCTGGCATGCCTTAACCTCAACAGCAAGCCGGTCCAGCAACCCCAATAATGGTCTCGGCTGGGGCATTGTGGATGCCGATGCGGCAATCATGGTTGCGATCGCACTCAATCGATCAGATCAAACTGCACCTGTGCCCAGCAACCTGTCCGTGCTCCCCCCTTACCCCAATCCGTTCAAGAGCACTGCTCATTTCTCGATTGAAGCATCTGAGCCTGTATTGCATGCCCGGCTTGCAATTTTCGATGTATTGGGGCGTGAGGTCGCCACCGTTTACGAAGGGCCAATCAGTACGGGGACTATGCCCATAGCCTTTGACGGCACCCATTTGCCTCCTGGCATCTACGCGTACTCTTTGGAGGTTAATGGGAGAGTACAGTCCGGCATGATGACACGTCTGCACCATTAAGCCCTATGCGCTCTCGTTTGCGCCGCTGATCACGCAAGGCAAGTCTGCCTGTATCCCTTTCGCAATGCAAGTATCATGCAGGCACTTATCCTAAGTACTTTACCCGTAAAAACGGATCATCCGCCTAAGTAAAGCAAACCGTTGATCAGCAAATGCTCCAATTTGAGGCCTTTTCGTGGCCACTTATCTTCTTGTTGGCGCTGGTCGGCCTGCTCACCTGGTTTTCCTACCGTCGCACCGAACCAAAATTATCGGGAGTGAATCGATGGATCCTTCCTGGACTCCGCGGAGTCGCACTCACAATACTGCTCTTTCTGCTGTTTGAACCAGTCCTCCACCGCACACTTAGACAAGCGAATCCACCATTACTAGCTGTTCTTATTGATGAAAGCCAGAGCATGTCTCGCCACGAACTGCTGGAATCGTTCCCGGATGTTGATGGGGAGGTGCGGTTCTTTGGGTTTGGAGGAGATCTGCAACCCCTCGCTAACCTTGAGGCTGCCTCGAACGTTGCCCCCCGTACAAATATTTCCGGGGCATTGAGGAGTACTCAGACACTTCTGCGTAGCGAGAATCTGGGCAGTGTACTGCTGATTTCCGATGGCCAGCACAACACGGGAATCAGCCCTCTATATGTAGCAGCCGATTACAACGTCCCTATCCATACCCTGGTCGTGGGCGATACTACCCAACAGCAGGATCTGATGATCGCACGCACAACAACAAACGAGTTTGCCTATGTCGGCCAGGCTGTACCCGTTGATGTGAGCTTACTGCTGCGAGGCTATCACGATGAAACCACGACGACCAGCCTCTATACCCAAGACTCCTTGCTCTCAACCCAAACATTGACCCTGCCCGAAGGTGAATCTACCGCATCCCTGAGCTTCGTTCCACATAAAGAAGGGCTCTTCCAGTATACGGTAACGACAACTGCGCTGGAGAATGAAGCCTCCGTAGAAAACAATCGCTCGGTGTTCACCGTACGTGTACTAAGAAAGAGCCAGAAAATATGCCTCATTGCCGCTGCACCCCACCCGGATCTCAACGCGGTGCGAAACATTCTGACTAGAAGTGAGGGGCGCGATATTGACAGCTTTGTCCAAATGGAAGCAGGACGGTTCTATGAAGGCCCCCTGCCCGACACACTGGATGAATACGATGCCATTGTTCTGGTTGGATTCCCGGGTAACGAAGTTGACGAGGCTTCACTGAATGCCGTAGTTCGTGCCGCGGAATCTGATACCCCTTTACTCTTTTTGTTAACTCGTCAAACCGACTTGGCGCGTCTGAGACGCGCATTTGCAAACGTGTTACCCGCCCTGCCGGCTGAGGGATTCATGATGTATGATGAAGCCTCGCTTAGACCAACCGATGCTGGCTTTCGGGATCCACTGCTTAGCTTTCCGGAGGCGCTATGGGAGCGTCTGCCCCCTTTGACTGCGACTACTGGTCATTGGGAGGTTGCACCAGACGGTCGTGTTCTGGCACAGGCACATATACGAGGCATCAATCTTGGGGAGCCCCTGCTAATCATACGCAGTCGAGCCGGATATCGAACAGCTGCAATACTTGGAAGCGGTACCTGGCGATGGCTTAACCTCGCTGACGATCCAACAGACGTACCTCGCATTTGGCCGGACCTCGTCGAAAACCTGATGCAATGGCTCACCACACCCGAAGATGACCGAACGGTGCGCGTAGCGCCTGCTGCGGTAACCTTTGATGGAAGCGAACCCATTGATTTCTCCGGTCAGGTCTATGACGAAAGTCTCAATCCGGTCCCGGATGCCGTTGTCACCCTTGAGTTAACAGCACCTGACGGTGCACAGTACCCCTACACGATGGCTAACCGTGGGAGTGGATTGTTTGACCTACGGATTGAAGCCTTACCCGAGGGCGTATATACCTATGCCGCTCAGGCTATGCGGATGAATGCGTCTCTGGGAACAGACAACGGAACCTTTACGGTTGGTTCACTTGGACTGGAACAGCGTGTCACAAGGAGCGACGGGGCGCTTATGCGGCAAATTGCTTACCGGTCCGGCGGACAATTCTTTACCGATGCCGCACTGACCGAATTACCCGATGCGCTCGCATCTGACAGTCTGTTCGCCGCTTCCGCGCTTGTTCGGGTACGTGAATTTAACTTGTCTCACACCCCCTGGATGCTCGGTTTGCTGGTTCTGCTACTTGGTGCAGAATGGGTTATTCGTAAACGAAGCGGACTTGCCTGAATAATGCTGTTTTCGTACCTCTCCGCCCAGGAAGCGACGAGACGGCGGACTTCTGTTACCCTGCTCCCAGCGAAGTTGTCATAGGAGAATCCCGGCGACATTCATTATTTCTTCGCGGTCAAACTAATGACACCAGACGATTCCTGCTTGCGAAGATTCGGGGACTCTCGACCGAGAAACACTTTGGCGACTAAATTCCTAGGTAATCCTGACATTCGTCACGCCCGGATTCACATCCATGCACTCAAATTCCCTGACTGCATCGGCAGCTTTCAGGTACCCGTGAATTGCACTGCCTAGTGCACCTGTACCGACTCCATGGACGATTTCAACTGAGGGAAGGTTTGCACTCATTCCCTGGTCCACAAGCTTTTCCACCTCTGCAAGCGCTTCGCGCACGCGAAGCCCACGGACATCAATACGTGCTTTGAGGGTACCCATTTTTACGCTTCCCTTCTGGCGAAGCTTGTTCGAATGGATGGGACGGATCCGATCCAGCGCAACCCTCATACGCATGTTTCCTGCCGATACCAAAGCATAGCGTTCCTCAACGGAGATAATTTCGCAGGGAGTGTTTCCTCCGTCAATTGCGACTTGCTGCCCTACGACAAACTTTGAATCTGGTAATGGTGCTGCTTTGCCGGGCTTCCTGTGCACCTTGCGATCCGATCTTGGGGACGTGCGCTGATCCGTTGTCTCTTGCTCGACTACCGGTACACTTAGCCGTGCTTCGAGTTTTGCATTAAGCTCATGATAACTCGCAATAAGGGACTCGAGCCTAACCCCCGGCCTCCCCATAATCTGTCGGGCACGCGCCAGCACTTCAGAATTAAAATTCATTCGATCAGCAATGCGGAAAGCATAGGATGAGCCAGGGAGCCCCTGCCGGAATAAAAACGTCGGTTGTAGCGTGCGCTCATCAAAATCCATGGATCCATTGACGATACCAGGACTCTCGTGCGCGTACGCTTTCAGTGTGCCATGATGTGTAGTTACAACAGTCAATGCACCTGTATCCGTAAAATGCTCCAGCACAGCTTGAGCAAGTGCTGCACCTTCCGCTGGATCCGTACCTGTTCCGATCTCGTCAACCAGCAAAAGGGTGCCTCTGTCAGCAGCATCGCACATTTTCTGCAATCCCGAAATTCGTGCGCTGAATGTTGAGAGGTCCTGCTCAATTGACTGCTCGTCACCGATCTCAACAAGGATCCGCCTGAAGCATCCGAATACCGATTCAGGGTGCACAGGAATTGGAATGCCACACCCTAGCATAACGAGCATTAGTCCGCACGTTTTCATTGCCACCGTCTTGCCTCCCGCATTCGGTCCGGTGATGACAAGCGTTCGCACTTCTCCGCCAATTGATAGCGTCAGAGGAATGATCGTTTTTGCTTTCCCTCCCAAGCACAGGGCCGGGTTTTTGCCGTCCCTGATATCCAGCGTGGGTGCATCTGACAATTTTGGTACAACGCCTCCCAATCTTACACTGAGCATTGCCTTCGCATGCAGCAAGTCAATAGTACCGAGAACATCAAGATTACATTCAATGGCATCAATTTCTTCCCGGACATGCCCGGTGACTTCGCGTAGGATTCGCTCTATCTCGCGTTGCTCCTGAGCTTCCAGTATCCGAACTTCATTCCCCATATCAAGGCACACGGCGGGTTCTAGATAAACCGTTTGCCCCGTTGCCGAACTATCGTGCACAAAACCGCGCATTTTCCGCTTTGCCTCTGCACGCAGTGGAATCACCATCCGACCAGCCCGCACTGTCAGCTGTGATTCTGCAGCATATCCCTGCCGCACCGCTTCGCCCAGCAAGGTTCTAAGCTTCTCTCTCAGGGCTTGTCTGCGCTGGCGTAATCTGCGGCGGATTCGACGTAATTCACCAGACGCAGATTCACGCACTGCCCCGTTAGGGTCTACCGCCTGCGCGATACTCTGCTCCAATTCCCGGAGGACAGAAATCGGGGATACCACCCTGGCCAACGTTCCATAACCTTCTTTTCGGAAACAGGCGTGAATTAATCGACTTGCGCGGCAAGTCCTCCGCACTTTATCCAATGATGCCGGATTGAGCATAGCACCGCTCGGCCTTGCCTGCGTTAGGTATTGACGAACATCAAAAAAATCTTCCAGGGGGATCGGGTCCCCACGCAACACAACACGTTGCAAAGCATCCGTGTGAGCAAGAGCAATCTTGCGTGCATCTGGATCAGAAACCGGACGCATCAGGGTGAGCCTTTCCATGCCCAGAGGACTTACCAAGGCCTCCGCGAGCGCCTTGCGTACCGTACCAAAACCTATTTTTTCTGCAGCGCTATCCGACAACATCCGTATAGTCAAATAGTCAATGTCGTAGTGTTTACCTTATTTGTCCGCGTCTTTACTCCACAGGATCACATGCGTTGGCAGGTACTTATTCTGATATTGATACTTTGCGGCTGCACCCAGCCACCAAACCCTCAACCCGAATCTACGATTGAATCGCATGAGGATCTTGCGAGGTTTTTTATGGATTGGCGTGAATTTGCTGCACCGAACGTCATTGATGGCGTCCCAGATTATTCGTCCGAGGCCATGGCGCAACAGTATGAAGCACTCGAAAGCTGGAGAACGCAGCTGGAGAATGCCGATACAACCGGTTGGCCAGTGGCTGAACAGATTGACTGGTACCTGGTGTGGATAGAAATAAATGGTCTTGATTTTAAGCATCGCGTCAAACAACCATGGCGGCGGGATCCTGCCTTCTATGTTTGGTTTTATCCATCACTAACAGACGTGCCCGAAAGAGAGGCCCCTAACATTCACGGAGCCATTGAACTACCCAAGTACACGCAGCCCCTGAATGATAATGATGCAGCAGATCTGGCTGTACGCCTACGGCGGGCCGCACAGGTAATTGAGCAGGCCAAAATCAACCTAATCGGCGAAGCTCATGATCTCTGGCGAACAGGTGAACGCAGTATCCGATCACAGAGCCGTGCACTGGAAGCATTGGCTGAGCGCGTACAGGATTCACACCCTGACCTAGCTGCAGCAGCGCTTGGTGCACGGGATGCTTCAGAGAATTTTGCTGAATGGATCGCTGAGCGATCAGACACCAAAACCGGCCTCAGCGGTGTCGGGAAAGAGAACTATACATGGAACCTCCGCAATGTGCATCTGCTCCCGTACAGTTGGGAAGATGAAGTACTTCTTATGCAGCGGGAGCTTGATCGTGCGCATGCGGCACTAAGACTTGAAGAGCACCGAAACCGGGACCTGCCTCGACTGACAAAAATTCAGACACCTGAAGAGTACGATAGCAGATTCAATGCCGCGGTAGATGAATACATGGCATTCCTTCAAGAAGACGAGATTCTTCCCATCAAGGAGTACATGGAACCGGCCCTGCGGGCACGAGTGAACTCATTTACACCTTCTGAGGGCTTGCGCGGGTTCTTTTCAGAGATCACGTATCGCGACCCCCTGGTCATGAGAACGCATGACTACCACTGGATTGATCTTGCGCGCTTGCGGGAAGCACCGTATTCAAGTGTGATTCGTCAAGGTCCGCTGCTGTTCAACGCTTTTGACAGCCGGGCCGAAGGCATGGCTACCGGCATGGAAGAAATGATGATGCATGCCGGGCTCTTCGACGATAAGCCCCGCACACGCGAGCTCATCTGGATACTTCTGGCGCAGCGGGCTGCCCGTGGCTTGGGCGGATTGTATCAGCATGGACACGAAATGTCGCTGGATGAAGCCGCAACATTCGCTTCGAAATGGACCCCATGGGACCTGCTCCCCGCGGATGGTAACACCATCCAGGGAGAAGAACAATTCTACCTGAGACAACCTGCTTATGGAACCAGCTACGTGATCGGTAAGCTGGTTATTGACCGTTTGATTGCGGAATACGCCCGGCAACGCAACGGCGAATTTGTCCTCAGTGAGTTTATGGATGACTTCAATGCATCGGGAATCATCCCTATGTCGCTCATCTATTGGGAAATGACCGGAGACCGTTCACTCCTGGATCAAGCCCTGAATGGCGAATAGTTCCCCATTCTGAAAATTTGTACTTTAGTCCAGAATAATATTTCGACCCCCATGAAACGCACATTAACCCTAATTGCAGTGCTCGTCGGCGCTGCAACAACTCTTCATGCTCAATATGCAGTCCAATACGGCGCTGCTGTGGCAGTTAATGACGGGCAGATTATCGTTGGCGAGGGACGGCAACTCCTACTCCCGGGCAATGTCTTCGTCTACAATATGGAAGACGATGGTACCTGGTCCCAATCCCAAGTACTTACACCTGGTGGAGAGCGTGCCATTGGATTTGGACAAAGCTTGGCAGCTGACCATAACACTTTGGTCATTGGTGCCCCACTTGCCAATGAAGTCCACATTTATTCACGTGAGGATGATGGTACATGGTCTCCATCTGAAATGATCACGCATTCACATGCCCGGTTCGGCAGCTCCTTGGCCCTAGAGGGAGATCGTTTGCTCATTGGGGCCGCAGGCGGCCGAGACGTAGCGGGTGGAGCATACCTATACGCCAAAAACGACGATGACAATTGGCAGTTGGCGGATGAATTGACCTCAGAAAGCGTATCCGAAACGGATGGATACGGTCGATCAGTTGCTATCCACGGAGACGAACTTATTGTTGGTGCTCCCCGCTGGAATGATGGCGAAGGTCGTGCGTTTGTGCACTCCTATAACGACGAAGGTGAACGACAGACAGAAGAAATCGGAATGGACCAAGGAGCAGGCGGTGCACTGTTTGCATGGTCCATCGCATCTGCCGGAGAATTTTTGGCACTCGGTGCTCCAAGATATAATGGAGGGACGGTTGCCCTCTTTTCCAGAAACGACAATGGCATGTGGGGACAGATGCATACCCTGGCTCCATCCGATACAACGGACGACCAGCGTTTTGGAGAAGCTTTGGCGGCATCTGATAACAAACTTTGGGTCTCCGCTACTTTGTTCAATGAACGAAACGGGGGTGTATACCATGTAGACCTATCTGAACTGCAGGTATCGGAGATTCTCAGTCCTGACGTACTACAGTTCAGGAGCGGGTTTGGAGCAAGCCTGGCTGCAAACGACAATATCGTTGCGGTTGGTGCCACCGGACAGGACAATTTTGAAGGAGCGGTTTTTCCACTCCATGTTGCTGATGGCAGCGTCAGTGTTGGTGAAAAACTCTTCAATGCCGCTAGTGAGATTGCATCAATCACCGGAGAAATGACTGAATGCGAAAGTGGTGCTGCAGGGATGTTTCCGTGTGCAGAAGTTGACATGATTTCGTTTTTGACACGTGAGGAGATCGGGGCACGGCGTGGTATTCAGGTTAGTGATGTCTGGGGATGGGAGGACCCTCAAACGGGGAGGGAGTATGCATTAGTGGGGCGCACCGACGGTACTTCATTCATCGATCTGACGGATCCCTATAACCCAGTTTATCTAGGAGACTTGCCGAAAACCGCAACTGCCAATCAGAGTCTATGGCGTGATATCAAGGTTTATAAGGATCACGCATTCATCGTAGCTGATGGGGCTGGCGCACACCATATGCAGATCTTTGACCTGACTCAGTTAAGAGATCTAACTGAGCCGCAGGTCTTCACCGAGACCGCCATTTACAAAGGCGTCTACAGCTCCCACAACATCGTTATCAACGAAGATACCGGATATGCCTATGCTGTTGGCAATGATTCCGGCGGAGAAACCTGCGGCGGTGCGCTTCACATGATCAACATTCAGGATCCGGTTAATCCGACATTCGCGGGATGCTTCGCGGACACACGGACCGGCGGAAGAGGCACTGGGGCCACACACGACGCTCAGTGTGTGACCTACGACGGCCCTGACCGCGATTACCAGGGCCGTGAGATCTGTCTCAGTTCAAATGGAAATGCCTTGTCGATTGCAGATGTAACAGACAAGGACAACCCTGTTGCATTATCAATTGCACAGTATCCCAATGTAGCCTATACTCACCAGGGATGGCTTACGGAAGACCATCGTTATTTCTATCTTAACGATGAGGGAGATGAGACTTCCGAACTGGTAGATGCTACGCGGACGCTGATCTTCGATATCAGTGACTTGGAGGATCCAGTCCTGGCCGGAGAGTATTTCGGCCCCTCGAGTGCGATTGACCATAACCTGTATATCCACGGCGACATTATGTACCAGACCAACTATGTCGAAGGCCTCCGTCTCGTGGATATATCTGACCCGGAGAACCCGATTGAGGTTGGCCACTTTGATACAGTACCCTATGGCCCGAATGATAATTCCCCTGTTTTGGGAGCATGGAGCAACTATCCGTACTTCAAGAGTGGTACTATCGTTGTCACTTCGGGGCGGGAAGGCGTATTTTTCCTTAAACGGCGTCCTATTGACACATAATTGGCACAATTCTTGCGGCATTGCTCGTAAGTTGACCGTTGCATCATGAACAGACAGTTGGAACCTGATCTGCATACAATGGTATCTTTGCGCCGCCCGGTCTACTTGGCATTAGCCCCTTGGATCAGGTTGCCTTTCTTACTTACTCAAACTCAACTAGACTCACTACCTGCGGAATGAAAGCTCTTCGCATCACACTATCTGGACTCCTCATGGTGGCAGCGATACTCGTTGCCCCCGGCCCTGTAGCTGCACAGCAGTACAAGGAAGACTTTAACGCGGCCCTCGAGGCTGCAAAGGACCCGACTGCCTTTGCAGATGCACGCTCCTTATTCGCAAGTGCAGCTACTGGTGCTGACGAAGCCTCCGACTCCGAGGTCGCTCAACGTGCCCGCCATATCGCCGCCCAGCTTGACTACAAACTGGGGACCGCGGCACTCAAAGCTGAAAACTTCTCAGTTGCCCTTGAGCATTACTTGAACGGTGAGACCATCTTCCCCACCTACATTAGAAATTCTTATGGTAAAGCCTTGGCATTAAAGAATCTAGGTCGAATTGACGAAGCCCTGGACACCTTTAAGACCGTTGCCAGTGCGCAAGGTGACCGCAGAACAAGCCTTGCAGCAGAAAAGGCTATTCGTGATCATTTCATGAATCAGGCTTCAACCCTATTGGCCAAGCGTAACGCTTCCCGCGCGGATGCAGATGCTGCACAGGCCGCTATTGCCTCTTTGCTAGAGTTCATGGAGGCTGACGCTGACGTACACTACTACACCGCCCTTGCTCACTATACCAAAGGCGAAGGGGAGGCTGCTATTGCGTCTGCCCAGCAAGCGCTGAATATTCATACTGGCAGTCGATCCGACAAAGCTAAAATCTACTATGTATTAGGCGAAGCTTATGTGAGTGTAGGGAATAGGGATGCAGCTCGAGATGCTTTTTCGAATGCCGTGTACGGTACCTGGAAACAGTCCGCCGAACACTACCTGGAAACACTATAGTCTCTTCAAGCACAAGGATGTTGAAGCCCGTGGTCTGTTCAGGACCGTGGGCTTTTTCATGATTATACTTTGATGGACCCGTCAACGACCGTTATCGGACAGAATTCGGTAATCGAAAACGATGTCGAACTGGGCCCGAACTGTGTGATTGGCCATCATGTAACCATTAGATCCGGTACGCGCATAGGAGCTAACGTGCGGATTGGGGATCACAGTGTGCTTGGTGCAGTTCCGATGCGAGCGCACCAGAGCACCCTGCGTACGTCCGACGGTCAGAGGCACCTCACGATTGGAGACCATTGCCTTATTGGGAATGGCGCAGTTCTTTACAATGGCTGCACCCTTGGCGTTCGTGTCATGGTAGCTGACCTGGCAACAGTTCGTGAACGGGTTTCAGTTGGGGAGTGTACCATTGTTGGTCGGGGAGTGGCCATAGAAAACGACTGCATTATTGGAGCCAGCTGTAAGCTGGAAACAAATGCTTACATCACAGCCTACTCAGTACTGGAAGACTTCGTGTTCATTGCCCCAGGTGTAATCACGAGTAACGACAATTTTGCCGGGCGGACCAAAGATCGCTATAAATACTACAAGGGTGTAACAGTTCGTCGCGGAGGCCGAATTGGTGCAGGAGCTACAGTACTGCCGGGGAAAACAATTGGTGCTGATGCCATGTTGGCTGCAGGCAGCATACTCACCCATAATATCCCTGCACGTGAACTGTGGGCAGGAATACCTGCCAGATATCTACGCATGGTATACGAGGATCAGTGGCTTGACAATCAATAGTCGTTTATGAGTATCCAAATGGTCGATCTCAGGGGACAGTACCTGAGAATCAAAGACGAAATTGATGCTGCCATAGATCAAGTTCTGGATTCGACACATTTTATCCGTGGACCCGTCCTCACGCGCTTTGAAAATGCACTCGCTACCTATACAAAATCCGAGTACGCGATTGGGGTTGCGAACGGTACGGACGCCCTTCAGATTGCTTATATGGCGCTCGGCATCGGGCCCGGCGATGAGATTATCACGCCTTCCTTCACCTTTATTGCCACAGCGGAGGCCGCAGCTCTCCTGGGAGCAACGCCCATCTTTGCAGACATAGATCCTGATACCTTTTGCCTTGCCCCAGACAGTGTAGAGGCCTGTATTACAACCAGAACACGTGCCATAGTGCCTGTACATCTGTTCGGACAGTCTGCCGATATGGACCAGATTCTGGCCCTAGGCGCGAAATACAACATACCTGTGATAGAAGATAACGCACAGGCTATTGGAGCTACCTACCATGGAGCTTTCACTGGAAGTATGGGAACCCTTGCAACGTGTTCTTTCTTTCCGTCGAAAAACCTTGGCGCTTACGGTGACGCAGGGGCTGTTCTTACGTCGGACCCTGAACTGGAAGCCCGTGTTCGAATGATCACCAATCATGGCGGTCGGCACAAATATTATAATGAAACCGTCGGCCTGAACAGCCGACTTGACGCTCTCCAGGCAGCAATCCTGGAGGTCAAACTCCGCCACCTGGAGTCCTTTACCAACCTCCGTCGAGCAGCTGCTTCACGCTATGACGCGCGCCTTGGAAATATTGATGGGATCAAATGCCCCTATGAAGCCTCCTGGGGGCGGCATGTTTATCATCAATACGTCATTCGTGTAGCACAGCGGGATGCATTGGCCGAATCACTCAAGGCATCCGGAATCCCATACGGCATCTATTATCCGGTCCCGTTGCACCAACAGCCCGTATTCCAGGAGCAGGCTGGGAATGTCGTGCTACCCGAAACCGAAAAAGCCTGTAGCGAGGTCCTGGCGTTACCCATGCACACAGAGCTTACACCGGCACAGCAGGACAGGATCATGGATACAGTTATTGCTCATGTAAACCACCCCGCCCATGCGTAAAGTCAGACTGGCACAGATTGGAATCGGGCACTGGGGCAAGAATCTATTGAGGAATTTTAATGCCATACCGACCTGTCGTGTCATCGTCGTGTGTGATGCTAATCCCGATGCAAGGCAATTCGTCAACGAACGCTACCCTGATATAGTTATCGTCAAGGATTTCGAGGAAGTGCTCGCCCGCGATGATCTTGATGGTGTAGTTATCGCAACGGAGACACCGACTCATTTCTCAATTGCGCGCGCGGCCCTAGAAAATGGCTTACATGTTTTCGTCGAGAAACCAATGGCGCAGCAGGTGAGCGAAGCGGAAACCTTGGTCAATCTGTCCGATCAAACCGGTTGTCACTGTATGGTGGGCCACCTGCTCCTGTACCACCCTGCATTCAACTATGTGGAGGACCTGATCCAAGGCGGTACGCTCGGTGACCTGTACTACATGTACAGCGTGCGCGTCAATCTTGGAATTGTGCGCCAGCGCGAAAACGCGTTGGAGAGCCTTGCGCCTCATGACTTGTCTGTTGCACTGGCCTTTCTTCAACAGCAACCGGTTGCGGTTTCGGTCCATGCCCAAGCATACCTTCAGCCGGACATTTGTGACGTTGCGTTCTCAACTGTGTTTTTCGAGAATGGTGCTTTGGCGCATCTCCACACGAGTTGGCTAGATCCGCATAAAATTCGAAAAGTCACCCTGGTCGGCAGTAAGAAAATGGTCGTCATTGATGAAATGCATGGTGCGGAAAAAGTGCGCATCTACGATAAGGGGGTGGACGCGCCCGGCTATGTTGGATTTGCTGAATCCATGACCACCCGTGTTGGAGATATCAATATTCCCAATATCCGTACATCAGAACCACTACACCTGGAGTGCCTGCATTTCATTGATTGTATACGCACTGGTAAGACGCCCCGAACGGATGCACGTAACGGGTTAGCGGTTGTTCACCTTCTCGAGGCTGCTCAAAAATCCCTTAAAGCGGGTGGTATCAAGGTTCCGGTCAATTCCTAGGTCCTGCGAAACACTTCCCCGGGCAGTTTGTCACGCAATGTCGAATTGATTGATTGACCCGTTGAGACAGTTTCATGGTTTACTTCTGCTGTCACTGTGCCTCAATCGGCGTGATGCCAAGCCAGTTGAATCCTGGCATCCATAGCCGAACGTCACAGGACTCTTTTCAGTTCTGCGTGTTAAACTAGTCAGGCAGTAACCCGCTATCGTAAACTAGAAGAACGACTGTCACCTCCCCTTGTCGACAAATCCCGTCTGGACAGCCTGGTGGCGCATTTTGAGCAACCAGATTTCATCAATGATGATCCTATAAGCCTGTGCCATGCCTTCACAGACCGGCGCGACCAAGAGGTTATTGGACTTTATGCGGCTACCTTGGCATGGGGATCCCGTGCAATCATGCTTGCAAAGCTTGAAGATCTGTGCACCCGCATGCAATTCAGACCCTGGAGTTTTGTAGCTGGCTTCAACCCCCTGCGTGATGGTGTCCAACTTTCTACATTCGTACATCGCACGTTTCAACCGGAGGATTGCATTGAATTCACGCACAACCTGAGCCTGTTGATTAACCAATTCGGCAGTGTCGAAAATATTTTTGGCGGCCAACCCTCAGATCCAGACACTGGCAAAGCTATTGAGCGATTCAGTGCGCGCATGATGACGGTCCGCCCAGATACATTGCCGCGGCTTCAGAAGCACCTTGCGCGCCCCAGCCGAAAGAGTGCATGTAAACGCCTGTCGCTCTACTTGCGCTGGATGGTTCGTTCGGGGCCCGTAGATTTAGGGCTCTGGCATTCAATTTCTCCACGACAACTCGTATTGCCCCTTGATATTCACTCTGGGCGTCAGGCGCGTCCTCTCGGGTTATTAAACCGAAAAACAAATGACTGGAAAGCAGCCCTTGAGTTGACAGAGGCGTGCCGCAAACTTGACAGGAACGATCCTGCCCGCTACGACTTTGCTTTGTTTGGCCTTGGAGCATACGGAAACCCCTTTACAGATTCATGACTGATCACCGTTCTGACAACCCTGAAATCTGCCTGATTTTTCCGTGCTATAACGAGGAAGAGGTCCTTCCTGACTTGCTGCGCACACTAGAAACACTGGATCTGGGTATTCCGACACGCTTCCTGTTTATTGACGACGGCAGCCAAGATCGCACACTCAGCTTACTGAAGGAGGCATGCGCTGCGGATGAACGTATGGCATGTCTGAGCTTTTCCCGAAATTTTGGGCATCAGGTGGCGGTCAGCGCCGGGCTGAAACACGCCTGCGGAGATATCATAGCGGTTCTGGATGCTGATCTCCAGGATCCTCCAGAGCTCTTGGAATCATTTATCGCACAATGGCGGAGTGGCTATGATGTGGTCTATGGTGTGCGGACGAATCGCAAGGAATCCTGGTTCCTGAGGTTTTGCTACGGCAGCTTCTATCGCCTATTGGATAGGATATCAAACATCCATATCCCTCGGGACGCGGGCGATTTTGCACTAATGGATCGCAAGGTCGTGGACGTAATCAATACTCTGCCTGAACACAATCGGTTTGTGCGGGGCCTGCGTGGTTGGGTCGGCTTCAAGCAGATTGGGGTAAAGTATGCTCGACCTGCCCGTCATGCAGGCAAACCAAGCTACAACATGCGGCGACTGACTGCACTTGCGTTGGATGGCTTACTGTCTTTTTCTGCAGCTCCTCTGAGAGTATCCGCCTGGCTTGGTGCAGGGGCAGCATTTCTGGGATTCTGCTATCTCGTGTACGCTCTCAGCGTATTCGTGAGCGGAAAAGATTTGCCAGAAGGCTGGACCTCTACTGTAGTGCTTATTCTGTTTTTGGGAGGCGTCCAGTTGATGGTGCTGGGGATCCTGGGCGAATATCTAGGTAGAATATTTGATGAGGTAAAGGGACGTCCTCACTACGTACTGCGTGACCAGACTGGCTGGCTTACGGAAGTGGATGAGGGACATAGTCTATCCGGCAAGACTGCTACCTGAACGCCACTGGCGCGTCATCAGAAGTGTCTGAAATATCAATGATCGACGGTCATATGCCTTGCAGCCTGTATTCCTAACCCCAAATTCGCGGATGTCTCAAAAGGACAGTATCAAGAGAAGGTGGGTGTTTTACGCACTGATGTGGAGTATCCCCGTGCTCTTCTTTCTACTTGTTGAGGGAGGGCTTCGGGTCATTGGCTTTGGTCAGGATTACCCGCTGTTCATGCCTGTGGAGGTTGCCCCGGATTATCTTGTCATGAACCCTGAGGTAGCTCATCGTTATTTCAATCAGGAAGTCCGGGTTCCGACTGGCTTGCACGATGCCTTTCGTGCGGACAAAGACAGTACTGTGGTGCGGATTTTTGTCCAGGGAGGTTCCAGTGCTGCCGGTTACCCATACTACTATGGAGGTAGTTTCTCACGCATGCTGGAGCAGCGCCTTCAGCAGAGTTGGCCCACTCGTAAAGTGGAATTGGTCAACGTCGCGATGGCCGCGGTCAACTCCTACACAATTTTGGATCAGGTGGATGATATTCTTGCCCAGTCTCCAGATGCGGTTCTGATTTACGCCGGGCATAATGAATTCTATGGGGCTCTTGGCGTGGGCTCCTCTCAATCATTGGGACGTAACCGTCATGTGGTGAATCTGTATCTCCGACTTCAGTCATGGCGCATACTCCAGCTGATTCGAAATGGCTTAAGCCGGGCTGCGCAGATGTTATCACGTGACCAAAACAGTTCGTCCACACTGATGGAACGAATGGTTCGGAGACAGGAGATTGAACTAGATTCCGATGTGTATCAGGCTGGTATGCAGCAGTTCAGAGGAAACCTGCGCAGTATTCTCAATAGGTATAAGCAGCATGGCATACCGGTATTTATCGGTACGGTGGCCAGTAATGAACGTACCCATCCTCCTTTCCAAAGTGGGCTGATGGCTTCTACCGATCCAGATCAATGGGAAAGAGCCTATGAAGAAGCGCTGCGTTCTGGATCGCTGCCCCTATCCGTTGAGCGAATGCACGAAGTAATTACGCTGGACTCAATGGCCGCACAGTCATGGTTCGCTTTGGGGACATTGTTGGATATGCAGGGCGATTATGTTCAGGCTCGTCAAGCCTATATCACGGCCAAAGATCTGGATCAGCTACGTTTTCGGGCAACAGAAGAGGTGAATCAGATCATCAGGGCAGAGGCCGAAAATTCAGGAGCTATACTTGTTGATACCCAGGGTTCTCTACGAGAACATGCAGATGAGGATATTATTGGATCCGACTTAATGCTGGAGCACCTGCACCCAAATTTGGAGGGGTATTTCGTGCTTGCAGACGCGTTTTACGATGCGATAAGTGCGCATCGGATCGGTGGGCAGCGGACGAATTATGTACCTAGGGAGGTCGCTAGGTCGGAAGTTCTTTTCACGCAGGTTGATTCCATTTTTGGGGAGTTGCGATTACAGAAACTCTTGAGCTCCTGGCCCTTTCAGCCACTGGATGCTCCTCCTGCCCCAATTTTGGATACCAATAGAGTTTCTTCCATTGCGGCGGAACTTGCATATGCACTGGATGATGGAGAAATGACCTGGTTTGCTGCTACAAATCAGTTGCGGGCGCACTATGCTGAACAGGGTGCATACCACCTTGCCCTCAAGGCGAGTCTCGCGCTGCTTCAGGAGTATCCTTATTTGCCTTTGCCATATACTTATGCAGCTGATCTACTTGCAGCACAGGGACGTCTGGATGAAGCAGTGGACTACTTTGGTGCTGCTAATGACCTTGAAGAATCTGCCGGTATACATTTTCGATTGGGTATTCTATACCAGCGAAAGAGACTATTAGAGCTTGCAGGGAAGCACCTCGGACGGGCGGCCATTATGGATCCAGAGGTTCCCGAATTCCAATACCAGTTGGCCCGAAATCACGTGCTCCAGGGGAATTGGGTAGACGCCAGCGAGGCAGTACAGGAACTACTACAATTAAACCCAACTCATGAGCCTGGCCTTGCGCTGCAACACCTACTGAATAATCGTTCTGATCCGCCAAACTGATTCTGTCGATTCCGTAGGAATTAGTTCATGTTTTAGCAAAGTTTCACGATGAGCCCTTAAGTTCTGATCAACCCGATCCAATATGGTTGCCAAGGCATTTGTGCTCGCTGTTAGATTGTCTAAGTAGAATGGTCCAATGGCAGAAGCATTTTAACCTTTTTGTCAACATTGACAAGGTGATGTGTTGAAATAGGTCCCCTGCTTCCGGTGTGAAACTCCACACGCTGCTGCCCCATCACTGGCAGCCTTCCCAGCAAGAGGCTACTCTTGCAATAGCAGCATAACGGGCTGCCTTTATGCGGATCCGCAGAATCCGATCAAAATATGCACTGAGGTTACTCTGCAGTCGAGCATGCCTGGATTGCTAAACTGCGCACGTAAGACTACATGTACTACAATTTGGGGATCATTGCGTATTCCGAGCGAACTGGGCCACCTTACCAACCGATTGTTTAGAGCGTTGATGCGAGTTCATCAAATCTGGAACCCCTAAAATTGTGCCAAACGTCAGTGCCTAGTATCGTTGCTATCTTGGAATACATGTTTTATCTTTCGCATGGGGTTGCCCGACGGATGCAGAGAATTTGATGCATGCTTTGCAATGACGATGTGAGCCTTTATTCTAAGAATTTCTGTTAAGCCCTAGATTCCTCAAAAGGTTGTTGTAGCAATGCTTTTTTTCGCGCTCTTGTTTGCGGGAATGATATTCCTGAGAAAGCTTTATCTACAAAGATCAGAAGCTTTGCAGTTTTCTAGTTCGTGTGTTGCTTTTTTAGCTTTGGTTGTGTTAATGATTTATGAATATCCCTGGAAATCAAACTGGCCCGTTATTCTAATATTTTTCGTGTGTGTTGTTGGCTTGACTGATAGTTTTAGGTCTTGGCGTAGGTCTTTAAGTAGCTAAGACATTTTGGCCTGAACGGCCCGAAGAAATTGCATTTGCTTGGGTACGCTAATCATCCCAAAAAATATGCCTGGAAATCCATGCTAGGTTTCTGGATATTTTTGTCCCCAGTTCCTGTCTCCTGGCCTGCGTCCATTCACCCCTGAGCGCGTAATTGTAGCAATGAAAGGGCGGTAGTTGCTTTTGATAAATCTGAGTAATACTACCTTGTTTTGGACTACCAATTCCCCCTTCTCTAAGTGCTTGCAGCCCTTGCATCTAACAATGAACAACCCCAACCGGCTGTCCATGATAAGGTTAGACTGATATGCATTGCGCATAATTGCCTATTCCGATGATGTGTGACACCTAATCCGCTTGAAGCGGGACACCAATCCGATTGATCTGGGACACTAATCCGATTGATGTGGGACTCCAATCCGATTGATCTGGGACACCAATCCGATCGATCTGGGACACCAACCTGGCGGAAGTGGTTTCCTTAGTGTGCAGTGCAGCTGGCCCCTATGTAGCTGGTTATCGTGGTCTGGCTCATTGGGTTATCTCGGTTTCTAATTCTTGTTGTCCCTTGACCTTGCGCATCGATTCGCCCGTCAACTGGATTTTGTGTGCATTGTTGACGAGTCGGTCCAGGATTGCATCTGCCAGAGTCGGGTCTTCCATGGTTTCATACCATTGATCCAGGGGATACTGACTGGTTGCAATTGTAGATCGCACGGTGTAGCGGTCATCGAGGAGTTCCATCAGGTCTCGCTGTTGCGGCGGACCAATCCGGTGCAGTCCCCAATCGTCCAACACCAGGACATCCGTGCGGGCCAGTTGCTTCAAGGTTTTCAGGTAGGTGCCTTCTTCGCGGGCGATCTGCAGGGATTCCAGGAGTCGGGACAAGCCGGTGTATCGGGTTTGGAAGGTTTCCAGACACGCTTTGTGGGCTAAGGCACAGGCCACATAGCTTTTGCCGACGCCGGTCGGTCCGGTAATGATCACATTCTGTTGGCGGCGGATCCATTGACAACTGGCCAGGTGGAGTTCTGGACGATTCAGCCTTCACAAGGCCTCCCCTCGGGAAACATTACATTTCTTCAGTGAATTGCGCCAGCCATCAAGCGGTTCAAGCTTGACTGGCCTTTCCATTCTTAGCCAGTCTACCAGGTTTCCGGCTGGCGGGTCTCCGAAGGCATATGAACTCCTCGTCCGTCTGTCCGGATAAATTCCAAATCCAGCCAACCCGCATGGCGGTATGCCCCGGTTTCCCTGCACACAGTAATTGCAAGGATGATCGGAAGGGGAATTCCCAATCTGGGTCTCGAATACACAACATCCGAGAATCCCGATGGTCGCAGCAGATCTGCGAATGGTCAAGATGCTCCAGTCTCGGAAATCATCTCATATTCCAGCCCGCAATCCTTACCTTGACGAACATAATGGCAACTTCCCTATCTATGCTGTACGCACCGCATTTCTGCGCTTTTGAATTGCGCCGAAGAATGCTCAAAATCCACCGAAGTTCGTGCGCAGGAGCGCTCGTGATTGTGTTAATGGCCTCAGGATGGGCAGCGACGCCTGCCATCTCCCAGAATGTCACCTATGACGTAAGCTTTCAGGGCAATTGGACCACAGCGAGCACGCCCGGCGGTGTGGTCAGTGGCGCACACTTTACCACGCTGATCGGCGGCGTGCATGGCAGCGGTGTCACCTTCTGGCAGAGCGGCGGTACGGCCAGCGCCGGTGTGGAGCTGGTAGCGGAGTTGGGCTCAACGGGCACATTCAGGAGCGAAGTTCAAGCTAGCGCACACACGCTAAACGTGATTCAGCAGGGCGTCAGTGGCGGCGGGACCGGCACCGCATCGTTCTCCATTACCGCCAATAAATCGCATCCCTTAGTTACGCTCCTATCCATGATCGGCCCCAGTCCCGACTGGTTCGTAGGTATTTCGGGACTGTCGTTGCTGGACGGGTCGGATGAATGGAGGACCTCAATTGTGGCGGACCTCTTTCCATACGACGCCGGCACCGAGGACGGGACTGAGTTTTCACTTAGCAATCCAGCTACCGTCCCGCAAGGCACAATTACCAGCATCCAAGGAACTGGTAAATTCTCCACTGTGCGCATGGCCAGACTCACCTTCACGCTACGCCAACCACCAGCCCCGACCGTGAGTCTCTCGGCTTCACCTAACCCGGTAAACGAGGGGCAACCGGTTACGGTAAGTGCAAGGTTATCCGCGGCCCTTACAAACAATGTATCAGTCCCGGTCACGCTTACGGCGGGATCCGCGGAATCAAGTGACATAGGCACGCTTACGAGCATTACAATCAACGCCGGACAGACTACCGGTACGGGAACCATCCAAACGACCCGGGATGCTGATGAGGACGACGAAACGTTCACGGTTTCACTCGGCAGTCTGCCGTCCAGCGTTAAGGTGGGCAGCCCGTCCTCAGTTGTGATTACCATCCGCGACGATGGCCCGTCCCCTCCGACCGTAAGCCTCGCGGCTTCACCTAACCCGGTAAACGAGGGGCAACTTGTTACGGTGACTGCAAGATTATCCACGGCCCTGACAAACAACGTATTAGTCCCGGTCATGCTTGCGGTGGGATCCGCGGAATCGAGTGACATAGGCACGCTTACGAGCATTACAATCAGCGCCGGACAGACTTCCGGTACGGGAACCATCCAAACGACGCGGGATGCTGATGAGGACGACGAAACGTTCACGGTTTCACTCGGTAGTCTGCCGTCCAGCGTTAAGGCGGGCAGCCCGTCCTCAGTTGTGATTACCATCCGCGACGATAGCCTCCCCCCTCCGACCGTAAGCCTCTCGGCTTCACCCAACCCGGTAAACGAGGGGCAATCGGTTACGGTGAGTGCAAGGTTATCCGCGGCCCTGACAAACAACGTATCCGTCCCGGTCATGCTTACGGTGGGATCCGCGGAATCAAGTGACATAGGCACGCTTACGAACATTACAATCAGCGGCGGACAGACTACCGGTACGGGAACCATACAAACGACACGGGATGCCGATGAGGATGACGAAACGTTTACGGTTTCATTCGGCAGTCTGCCATCCAGCGTTAAGGTGGGCAGCCCGTCCTCAGTTGTGATTACCATCCGCGACGACGGCCCCCCTCCGACCGTAAGCCTCTCGGCTTCACCTAACCCGGTAAGCGAGGGACAGCTAGTAACGGTGAGCGCGAGACTGTCAAGGTCACTGACAAGCAGCGTTTCGATCCCGGTCGTGCTTACAACGGGAACTACGGAAGCAGGCGACATCGGCTCGCTTACGAACATTACAATCGATGGCGGACAGACTATCGGTTCGGGAACGATCCAAACGACGCAGGATAACGATGAGGACGACGAAACATTCACGGTTTCGCTCGGCAGTCTGCCATCCAGGGTTACTGCGGGCAGCCCGTCCTCAGTTGCGATTACCATCAGCGATTTTGGCCCGCCCCCTCCAGCAAACGAACCTCCCACGGTACGCGCGACCTGCGAGCCTTGCTCGATACACAGGGGCGGCGTAGTGCAGTTAAGCGCCATTGCGTCGGATCCCGATGGCGATGAGATCACCTATAGCTGGAGCACCGGGGACGGAACACTTACAGGTGCGACAGACCAAGCGAATACGACCTGGATGGCACCGAGCCACGCAGGCACACTTGTGATCCAGGTGTCCGTCATGGACGAGCATGGGGCTGAGGCTCTCGCACGAGTCAGCATCCAAGTAATTAATCGCCTCCCGATCCTCGACGCTCCGCGGACAGTTTATCTCCCGGAAAACACCGATGGACGGGAAAATCCAGTGGTGCTGGGTGTCGTTCGCGCTACGCATCCCGATGATGAAGATATTACCTTTTCCCTGTCGCCCGGTAGCCTCCGATTTGCCATTGGGGAGACTTCAGGGGAATTGCGGTACGTCGGACCAGGCGAGGATTTTGAAGACGATCCGAATCAGTTGGTGGTAACCGTAGTGGCAACTGACGCACTTGGAGGCACAGCCCAAGCAGCCGTAACGGTTCAGATAGTGAATGTGAACGAACGTCCGGCGGCTGCGGACGATGTCCTGACCGTGGCAGAGGACGAGGTTGCACGAGCTGAAGTGCTGACTAACGATCACGATCCAGATGCCGGCGACCGTCTTCATGTGGTCTCGGTGGGGTCGGCCGAGCACGGACAAACCAGCCTCGTAGACAACGGGGCAGCCGTGCGATATGTGCCAGACCCCAACTTCCATGGCCTGGACCTATTCATTTACGTGGTATCCGACATGGAGGGCCTTACGGATACCGCGACTGTCCGGATAACCGTTACACCTGCCAATGATAGACCCAGCGCATCCGACGATCGGGCCTCTACGATGGAGGACTTGAAAGTTGAGATTCCCGTACTAGGCAATGATACGGACCTTGATGGCGATTCGCTGCA
>JAJEDR010000039.1 GCA_022821385.1 Rhodothermales bacterium | reverse complement strand
ACACGCATACCAACGAATCCTGCTGCCCCACTGCAGACTGCGCCGACCAGAAATGAAACAGCAATGAGTGGGGAACGTCCAGAATCTGTTCCTCCCATCAGGCCTGTCACCGCCAGAATCACGGCTACTGAAAAAACAAAGATCGAAAGGACACGGTACTCCCGCCTCAGGAAGGCCTGGGCTCCCCGTGCTATGTAACCGGCAATCGCTATCATTTGCTCGGTACCAGGAGATTGCCTGGTAATCCATCTTGCCTTGGTCCAGGCAAAGAAAAGCGCGACGAACCCACAAGCGCACACCAGAGAAATCAATAGACCTTCTTGCATTATATAATTGAATTGAATTTTGACTTAGTGATCAAATCTGAGACCGGACGGATGTCCCTGCCGATACTTATGTTCATCAGCGCTCCAACTTTTCTGCACCTCCTGATCTGACTGCCTTGGAGTGTTCTGTAGTTCGCCGATTAAACAGATTCATTGCTGGCACAATTCCATCTACAACGTACATTAGTGCCGCATCCCGTGCGTTGTTGAGCGTTGTATCCATAATGATTTTTTCTTCTTCATTGAAAGTGGACAAGACGTAATCCGATTGCCCACCACGCTCAAAACCTCCGCCGATCCCTATTCGCAACCTTGAGATATTCTCATCTCCAAGGCTATCAATTACGCTTTGCATGCCGTTATGTCCTCCTGCACTTCCTCCCTGACGTAACCGTAAAGCTCCGATCGGCAAATGAATATCATCCAGCACTACTAGTAATTCCTGCAAACCCAGATTCATTCGGCGTTGAAGGCTCCGTGCTGATTCCCCTGCACGATTCATCCATGTTTGAGGTTTTGCCACGACAAAGGTGTAACCACGCCAGCGCCCCTTGCCTGTGACTGCATTCGTACGAAGATTCGGATTCAACGATATTTTGCACCGCTCCGCAATCCGGTCAACTACCTCAAACCCCACATTATGACGCGTACCCGCATACCTCGCCCCTGGATTACCTAGCCCAAGTATCACGCGTTTTCGTCGCGCCATAGACCCCACCTGTGAACGGCCTCTGTGGCCCTATTCGTATTCTTCTTCTTCCTCTATCTCCTCTTCTCCTTCTTCCACTTCGGCCTCAGCAGCACGCGGAGCCTCTACGGTCATCAAGATCTGGTCCTCCGGCGCCAGAAATTCCAACGTTTCCTCGTCCAAATCACGTACATGAAGGGATTGGCCAATTCCTACTTGACTGATATCCACATCAATCTGGGTTGGAATGTCCCGCGGAAAACAGCTTACCGCCAGCTCATTGAGTATATAGCTCGGCAATCCGCCTTGGGTCTGCCCCGCGGACACACCGACGAAATTGAGCGGCACAGAGAGTGTCACCTTCTCGCCTGCCTGCAGAACCTGGAAATCTACATGCATGGGACGGTCAGTAACCGGATGATAGGCCACATCCTTAACAATGCAATCCCAGCTGTCTTTTCCAAGACTCACGTTAACGATGTGGGTGCGATTGGTGAAGATGAGCGGTTTGAGGCTTCTCTCACTAGTTGTGAAGCATCGCGCCGCCACATGATGTCCATAAAGGACACACGGTACATTACCTTGCCTACGCACTGCCCGGGCCGCGGCCTTTCCTGGTGCACGTGCTTCTGCTGTGATCGAAATAGCGTTCATTCAAAAATGATGACTTATGGATTAAACAGGGTAGAAACTGAGTCATCAGTTGCGATGCGCTGAATCGCATCAGCAAACATCTCGGCAACACTGACTACCTCCACAAATTCTGACTCACGTTTGAGAGGGACACTGTCGGTAACCACGAGCTTGCTCAAAACAGAAGACTCTATCCTTTCATAGGCTTTACCTGAAAGGAGTGGATGTGTACATGCTGCCATAATTTCGCGTGCTCCGGCTTCCCTGAGAGCGTTGGCGGCGTTCGTCAAGGTGCCCGCCGTGTCAATTATATCGTCAATTAGGAGCACGTTGCGTCCTTTGACCTCGCCGATAATATTCACGATCTCCGCTTCGTTCGGGTGTGGCCTCCGCTTATCTATAACCGCAAGAGCTGTGTTGAGTCTGTTGGCATAAGCCCGGGCCATCTTGATCGCCCCTACATCAGGAGCAACCACAACCAGATTTCTCAGACGGAGTTTCTGAAAATAGCCCGTGAATACTGCTGATGCGTACAAATGATCCACAGGAACGTCAAAAAACCCCTGAATCTGTGAAGCATGCAAATCCATAGTCAGAACCCGGTTTATGCCCGCTGTCTGCAACAGATCCGCCATTAATTTGGCAGCAATGGGCACCCTTGGCTGATCTTTGCGCTCCTGACGTGCATAACCAAAGTAGGGGATCACGGCATTGATTCGAGCTGCGGAAGCACGTTTGGCAGCATCTATGAGTAAAAGAAGCTCCATCCAGTTATCAGCGTTTGGGTATGTGCTCTGGACAATGAAGAGATCTCTACCCCGGATAGATTCCTGGTACTTTGCGTACAATTCACCATCTGAAAATACCACCCGACTGAGCTTGCCAAGTGACTGACCGTAAGCAGCTGCAATCCGCTCTGCAAGCACCGGGTTGCTGCTACCAGTAAATATCCCTATAGGTAACTCTTGATTTGGCGACATCTCTTAAAGTCTGCGTTGTACCAAAACGATCAAGTTGCCCGGGGAGGACTCGAACCTCCACCGACGGCTCCAAAGGCCGCTGTCCTGCCATTAGACGACCGGGCAATAAGTAAAATTGAGGGCAAAGCCCACCACTCATGTATACGCAAAGATAGAAATTATAAATTGGTCAATCACCTAGTACTATAACAAACATCAATGGAGCCTCCAACTATTGGTATTATTGGCGGAATGGGCCCACAAGCCGGTCTGGACCTGGCCGCAAAAGTCATCGCGGAAACCAACGCTGCAAGAGATCAGGAACATCTTCCAATGGCGCTTCTCTCCTACAGCCACAAGATTGGGGATCGAAGTGCATATGTATTCGGGGAAATTACGAAGAATCCCGGATTTGCCATCGCTTCCGTAGCCCGCACACTTGCCGGATTGGGAGTTCGCGTCGCAGGGATACCCTGTAATTCTGCACATGCCCCGGAGATTTTCAACGCACTGACTAGTTCACTGAAGGATGTTAACATCCGTATTCTGCACCTTATCCAGGAGACCATTCGATATACACAAGAAGCACTGCCGGGAATTACTCAAATCGGATGCCTTTCAACGCTTAGTGTTCATCGCCTGGGCTTATACCAATCCGCAGTAGAACGGGCTGGCCTTACCCCAATTATGCCCAGCAACGAAATCGCGGAACATGTGGTACATCGTGCTATATTTGACCCAACGTTTGGAATTAAAGCCAAATCGGCCCCTGTTACTCCACAAGCACGCGAAATGGTTCTTTCAGCTGTACGCACATGCTGTGATCTGGGTGCGGAAGCTGTGATACTGGGATGTACAGAACTGCCACTTGCTGTACCGCATATGCCGGATGTAACCCTCATTGATCCTGCCCGTGCCCTGGCACGCGCACTGATCCGAGAATCCTCTCCGCAAAAACTTGCCCCACTTTGAACAAACCATCAATTGGTGAGCATTCCGGTTGTAACTTTGGGAGATTATGAACATACGCTTAATAACTTAGGACGGTCTATCATCGCTGATGCCGCGGACCTTGATCACTGGTGGCGCTGGTTTCTTAGGATCTCATCTGTGTGACCGGCTACTGGACGATGGACATGAGGTTGTCTGCATGGACAACTTCCTGACCGGATCGCCTGGTAATATTGCGCACTTGGCACAAAGCTCTAGATTTACTTTTCTCGAGCATGATGTGACTGAATATATTGAGATTATGGGCCCGCTGGATTATGTCCTCCACTTTGCAAGCCCGGCCTCCCCTATTGATTACCTGCGATTCCCGATTCAAACACTAAAGGTCGGTGCTCTTGGCACCCATAATGCACTTGGGCTGACCAAAGCCAAGAATGCTTGTTTCCTGCTAGCCTCAACGAGCGAGGTGTATGGTGATCCCCTGGAGCATCCCCAAAAAGAGACATATTGGGGCAACGTAAATCCGGTTGGATTGCGCGGAGTATACGACGAAGCCAAGCGGTTTGCCGAGGCACTTACCATGGCCTACCATCGCTACCACGGCGTACAGACGCGCATTGTGCGCATCTTCAACACATATGGCCCACGCATGCGTTTGAATGACGGGCGAGCACTCCCCGCCTTTATGCGTCAGGCGCTTTGCAACGAGCCCGTCACGGTCCACGGGACAGGTAGCCAAACGCGATCCTTCGCTTATGTGGACGATACTGTTGAGGGGATCGTGCGGCTTCTTAACAGCAATGTCACGTGTCCTGTCAATATCGGGAGCCGTGATGAAATTTCCATTATGGATTTTGCAAAAGAAATTATTTCACTGACCAAAAGCAAGAGTACGATCATTCAGCACAAGCTGCCCGAGGACGACCCCAAAAATCGGCAACCTGACACCTCTCTGGCACAGGAGCTTCTTGGCTGGCGCCCGCGCGTAGACCGCATTGAAGGACTCCAGCGCACGCTCGCCTATGTTCGTCAAGAAATCAGACAGACGCCCTGACCGTATGCATCTTGTTGATCCTGAAGCCTCCATTTATGTGGCTGGACATAACGGACTGTTGGGACGATCAATAGTCAATAAACTTCGAGCGAACGGGTACAGGAACCTGCTGCTTCGAACAAGTAGTGAACTGGATCTACGCGCTCAAAGACCAGTCAATGATTTTTTTGCAGAGAATCAGCCAGAATACGTCATCCTAGCCGCAGCTCGTGTAGGAGGTATACTTGCCAATGACCAGTACCCCGCGGATTTTTTGGGCGACAACCTCTGTATCCAGAACAATGTATTGCAAGCTGCAAAAAACAGCGGCGTAAAACGTCTGATTTTTCTGGGCAGCACATGCATCTACCCCCGGGAAGCTCCGCAGCCCCTGAAAGAAACCGCATTGCTCACCGGCCCCCTCGAAATCACGAACCGGTGGTACGCCGTGGCCAAGATTGCCGGCGTTGTTCAATGTCAGGCACTTCGCCGGCAGCATGGATGTGATTTTATTACGCTCATGGCAACTAATCTCTACGGTCCGGGAGATAACTTCGACTTGGCTTCAAGTCATGTACTACCTGCGCTCATGCGCAAGTTTCATGAAGCACGCATACGGGGTGAAAACCGTGTATCTGTATGGGGCTCCGGCAAACCCCGGAGAGAGTTTCTATACAGTGAAGACATGGCCGATGCCTGTGTGTTCGTGCTGGAAACGCCGGAGGACCAGCTTAACCGTGTAGCTCCCGATTCAATGCTGAACGTAGGCTGTGGAAAAGATTTGAGCATCAGGGATCTATGTGTACTTCTTCAAGAAGTCATCGGTACAAACTGCGCGTTTGACTTCGATCTTTCTAAGCCTGATGGCACGCCCCGTAAACTTGTGGATGTTTCTCGCCTTACACAGTTGGGTTGGCAAGCTCCAACATCGTTGCGAATGGGTATACAAAAGACCTACACCTGGTACCAGGCGCACTGCACATGATGGGAAAGACAGCCTTGATCACGGGAGTGACCGGACAGGACGGTGCATATCTCTCTGAGCTTCTGCTGAGCAAGGGATACACCGTTCACGGCGTCAAACGCCGCGCGAGTCTCTTCAACACCCAGCGGGTTGATCATCTGTACACGGATCCGCATGTAGGTGAGGCCCGGTTCCGGCTTCACTACGGAGATCTTACAGATTCTACGAACCTTATCCGCATTGTACAGGAGGTCCAGCCGGACGAGATCTACAATTTGGGGGCGCAAAGCCATGTACAAGTAAGCTTTGAAACACCCGAATACACCGCCAATGCCGACGCAGTCGGTGTTCTGAGACTACTGGAGGCAATACGTATTCTCGGTTTGGAGGATCACATCCGCTTTTATCAGGCATCTACCAGCGAACTTTTTGGCAACGCGCCCGAGTCACCTCAGTCCGAAAAAACTCCATTCCGCCCACGCAGTCCCTATGGCGCCGCCAAGCTCTATGCGTACTGGATTACCGTCAACTACAGAGAGGCTTACGGCATGTACGCTTGTAATGGTATCCTTTTTAACCACGAGAGTCCGCTACGTGGAGAAACTTTTGTGACACGCAAGATCACCAGAGCAGCTGCGCGAATAAAGCTCGGGATTGACCAGAAGCTGTATTTGGGCAATCTGGATGCCAAAAGAGATTGGGGACATGCGCGAGACTATGTGGTGGGCATGTGGTCTATGCTTCAGCAGGACGAACCCCGCGACTACGTATTGGCGACCGGGCGTGCCACTTCAGTTCGTAGCCTCTGTTCGCTGGCCTTCAGAAAAGCCGGCTTGCCCTTGGAATGGACCGGAACGGGCAGAGCGGAAAAAGGACGCTGCGTTAAAACAGGACAAACACTGGTTGAAATTGATCCACGCTATTACCGGCCGGCTGAGGTTGACCAATTGCTGGGAGATGCCTCCCGCGCACGAAAAGAGCTCGGCTGGGTACCAACTACTTCTTTTGAAGAAATGGTTGAAGAGATGGTCGAGCGAGACCTGCAACGCGAACAGATATCCTCTGTTTAGGTGGATCAAAGCGCCGGGAATTGCATTGATCCGGCCCTAAGCTACAATTGCATAAATGCATGAACCCCTGAACGGAATCGTCCTTGCTGGTGGCACAGGGAGCAGGCTTTACCCTCTCACCAAGGTCACCAACAAACACCTACTGCCGGTTGGCCAATACCCCATGATTTATCATCCGCTCATGCGGCTAAGAGAGGCGGGGATTGAGCGTGTTGCTGTGGTAACTAGCCCCGAGCACATGGGAGATGTCGTCAATCTTCTTGGCAGCGGAAGAGCACTTGGGCTGGACCTGACTTACCGCGTACAGGATAAGCCGGGCGGTATCGCCCAGGCCCTCGGACTCTGTGAAAATTTCGCTGGCGGTAAACCCTTCCTGGTTGCCCTTGGAGATAACATTCTGGAAGATGACCTTGTCAAAGAGGCTGAGATATTTCGGAGCCAGGAGCGGGGGGCAAGAATTCTTCTCAAAGAGGTTCCCGATCCCGAACGATATGGAGTCCCCCGGTTTGAAGGAGATCGCATCGTAGAAATAACAGAAAAACCCAAAAACCCGGCAAGCAAGTATGCTGTGACTGGCCTTTACTTCTATGATGCACAAGTCTTTGACTTCATCCGTACGCTCTCGCCAAGTCGGCGCGGAGAATATGAGGTCAGTGATCTCAACTCCGCCTATGTTAATCAAAGTGAACTCTCTTATGGGGTGCTCAATGGCTGGTGGGGAGACGCCGGAACGCTTGAGGGTTGGCATGAGGCCAATCAGCTTTCGAGACACCTGGTCTACCCGGCTCTGAGTTCCCAAGAAGCGGCAAGCACATGACCTGGAAAACGGGCACCGTGCATGATTGTCTAGTTCGACAGCTAACACACTACACCGATGCTCGCGGCTGGCTGTCAGAAATCTTCCGACAGGATGAACTTGCTTCAGAGGTGCATCCTGCTATGGCTTACGTCTCCATGACACATGCGGGGATCACACGCGGCCCTCACGAGCATCTGCGCCAAACGGACATCTTTGCCTTCCTGAGTGGCACGTTCAGACTTTATCTATGGGATAACCGTAGCGGATCTCCGACCTACGGCGTCCGTCAAATACTTGACACTGGAAGTAACAACCCTTGCACCGTACAGGTCCCCCCAGGCGTGATTCATGCATACCGCAATATCGGCGCGTCTGATGCGCTCGTCATCAACTGCCCGAATCGACTGTACGCAGGATATGGAAGAGAAGAAGCGGTGGACGAGATCCGCTGGGAAGAACAAACAGACCATAATCTAATCCTGGACTAGACCGTGAAACTCATTATCCCCATGGCTGGCCGTGGCAAGCGACTGCGCCCCCAGTCATCAATCACCCCCAAACCGCTCCTGACCGTACGCGGTCAATGTATGGTGGAGCGTATCGTAGAAAAGTTTACTCAAACGCTCCCACGGCCGGTAACCGATGGAGTTTTCATTCTGGGGCCGGGTTTTGATAGCAAAGCATACGACATACTGGATTCAGTTTGCGCACGACACAGCATAAACGCACATTACGTGATCCAGCAAGAAGCAAAGGGGACTGCCCATGCAGTGATCTGTGCACAGGAATTTCTGGATGGTGAGGGCATCGTCGTTTACGCGGATACGGTATTCGACATGGATCCCGTGCATAACCTTGACGACAGCGATGTGATTACCTGGGTCAAAGAGGTGGACGATCCCAGCCGGTTTGGCGTTGCCGTTCGTGAAGGGGACCGCGTAATCGCTTTTGTAGAGAAGCCACAGGAATTTATTTCCAACGAGGCGCTGATTGGCATCTACTACATAAAAGAACTGAACAAACTTAATTCCGCAATCCAGGTACTTTTTGACAAAAATATCTGCGGCAAGGGCGGAGAGTACTATTTGACAGATGCTTTCGATTTGATGCTGAACCAGGGCCTGACTTTTCGCACAGCTGTCGTAAAAGCATGGCTGGACTGCGGCACACTGGAAGCATTCATGGAAACAACCCGCTATCTGCTACAGCATGAACCGCAGGACACAGTACGCCCCGGCTGCAAGCACTCGGTAATTCGGGAACCTGTATACATTGCGGAAGACGCAGTTGTAGAAAACTCGGTCCTTGGACCTTACGTTGCCGTCGAGTCTGGTGCCTACATTGGAAACTCGGTCATCCGCAATAGCATCGTTTTTGAATCTGCTGAGGTTACAGATGCTGTACTAAACCAATCAATGGTCGGTGTTAACAGTTCTGTTTCAGGCAAAGCCACCCAGTTAAACGTCGGCGATCACTCGCATTTATCCTGATGTCGGTGCGGGTATTGCGAATTCATCCCGGTGACAATGTTGCTGTCGCATTGGTTTCGCTCCCCGCAGGCATTGAATTCCTGCCGGATTGCTTAACCCGATCGCCTGTCCCTGCCAAACATAAGGTCGTTACGGAGTTTATCCGTCAATCGGAGGCCGTGATTATGTACGGAGTAATAGTGGGTCGGGCACTGCGTGATCTTCATGTTGGAGATCGTCTCAACCGCAGCGATCTGACCCATGACACTGCCGAATATCGCGTACGGTCCGCACGCAGGCCCCCGGAATGGCAAGCCCCTGATGTTTCTGATTGGGAAGAAACCACCTTTCTGGGGTATCGCCGAAGCGATGGCCAAGCGGGCACGGCGAATCACTGGGTTGTGCTTCCTCTGGTGTTCTGTGAAAACCGGAATATTGATGTACTCCGTCGCGCTTTTGAAGACGAACTGGGATACAGTCGGGTTTCGCCTTACCGTCAACAAGTCGCTGCACTGGCACGTGAATACCGTACCGGTAGCTCAGCAGCAGACACAATCGGGTCTACAATTGCTTCGGAGCGGCTATTTCAAAACGTGGACGGTGTTCACTTTCTTACACACCAACTAGGATGCGGCGGAACACGCCAGGACGCCAGGAGCCTGTGCGGTCTTTTGGCAGGCTATTTGAACCACCCAAACGTGTGCGGTGCAACTGTTCTAAGTCTGGGCTGTGAGAACGCCGAATCCAAAATACTCATGGAGGAGGTGCACAAGCGCAACCCTGCTTTTGACAAACCCCTCTACTTATTCCGACAGCAGTCATTCGCGAGTGCAGATGCCCTTATCACAAAGGCCATCGCGGATACTTTCTCTGGCCTGCGGGAGGCCAATAAATCTCGACGTACCCCTGTACCTCTAGGCAAACTTACCCTGGGACTCGAATGTGGCGGTTCAGACGGATTCAGTGGCATTTCTGCAAATCCGGCAATGGGGTACACTACTGACCTCCTTGTGGCACTTGGCGGCAGTGCTATTCTTGGGGAATTTCCAGAGCTTTGTGGTCTGGAACAGTCACTGATTGACCGGTGCACACATGAGCCTGCTGCCAGCCGATTTGCTGACTTAATGGAATCGTATGCTACACTGGCACAGGCCGTAGGCTCCGGCTTTGAAATGAACCCCTCGCCGGGAAACATCAGGGACGGACTACTCACAGATGCCATGAAGAGTGCTGGTGCTGCGCGCAAAGGCGGTACCTCTCCCATTACAGCAGTACTTGATTATCCTGAGTATGCCACCGAGGCCGGCCTAAACCTTTTATGCACGCCAGGAGGGGATGTAGAATCTACTACGGCTATTGCAGGGGCGGGGGCCCAGATCATACTCTTCTCCACGGGCATGGGGACTCCAACTGGTAACCCGATCGCGCAGGTTATTAAGATCAGTAGCAATTCTGCCCTTGCCCAACGGCTCCCGGATCTCATAGATATAGATGCAGGAGCCATTATTGGAGGAAACGAGACTGTTGAATCTGCCGGCAGCCGGCTCCTTGACCTCATTGTGGATGTCGCAAGTGGTAATCATATCACTGCTGCAACACGCTTGGGACAGCATGACTTTATTCCTTGGAAACGCGGAGTTTCCCTGTAGTTTATAGCGAAAAACAAGGGAGCTTGGGAAATACTGATTCGCACCGCGTTAGAAACCGATTTAATAGAAATAGCGTTTATTGCTTCGGCTTACCGGCGTACCAGCGGCAGCAAATAATTGTGGTTATTCACTGTGCTGAATAGCTAACGATGAGTACAGCAGGAATTCATTACTGGCCAAAATCGTATCTCAATAGCGTAACCTTGAATTACTCCGCATAATCCTCACGAAGAGAATCATGATGAGATATATTCCAATCATCACGCTTCTTACCCTTCTTTCAATCAGTCTACCCGCTCAGGCACAGACGACCATGGAGTTATTTCTCCGGGGGAAGGAGCTTCTGGACGATGGGTCGAATCGCAAAGATATTGACCAATTGCTGGACGCGCGTGCAATTTTTGAGCAGATCCTCGAAAACGACAGCCTACCAACCCTCGCCCATTACTACGCAGCATCCGTATCCAGCGATATAGCCAATACACTGGCAGATCGAAAGGAATCAGGGAGGAAGCGTGAAATCCGCGCGCACATCAATTACTCCATTGATCACCTCGAGACGGCGGTGGAAATGGACGAAACGTTTGCCGAAGGATGGGCTTTGCTTTCAACCTCTTATGCTCAAAAGATCACGGTGAATCCCCTGAACGCTGTGAGCTTGAGGCGCAAATACAACCGGGCTATGTCAAGGGCCATAGAGCTTGAGCCCGGCAACCCGCGAATAATACTCTTAAAAGCCATCATGGACTACAATATCCCGGGAATCTTAGGTGGTGACAAAGACCATGCGATCGCGGAATTAAACAGGGCAGCCAGTATTCTACTTGAAGAAGTAGTGGAGAATCCTGTCATGCCATCTTGGGGGCTTGACCACGCCCATGCGCGACTCGGAATTGCTTATATGGATCAAGGAGAATTGGAGAAGGCCCGATCATCGTTCGAACGTGCACTAGAAATAAACCCGGATTTCGGATGGGTGATCAATGAGCTAATTCCTTCACTGGAACAACTGGAGTCCGAGAATTGAGGAAATTGGATCATCTGCCTGTTGCGCACTGAACCCTGTCCAGATTAGCTGGAGCCGATGCAAATTTGTCATCAATAGCCTCCCGAAAACCCAAATTACAGGAGTTTGCAGACGGGCTTGAGTTCCAGTCCCCAAAAATCCATCTCTCGCTACTCCCCGAGAAATCAGACGATGTCTCCCATGATGTTTGCTGACAGGCAGTTGATGAAATGAGGCAAGAACGCACACTGATCACCCTCGGGGGGACCCAGAATCCTGTACAAAGGAAATGAAAACTTGAGAGATGGATCTTGTGGGTCAAGCGGGATCCCTCAGATCATTAAAGGAGTGTCAGTGCGGCCATAATGAGCCCTCCAACCCCCAAGGTTTTTCCAACCGTCCAACGAATAATTCGAGTTTCTGATGAACTTATGTTGTTACGTACAAACTCGTTAGTTGCAATACCGGAGTGTTGTTGCTCCACGGCATGTGCAATGACCGTTGCGTGTGCCTGTGCCTGCGCCCAATCAACCCCTGCATCTGAGAGATCGCGCGCTATGGATAGTGTGTCTATCATGGCATGGGTCAGATTTGCTTCGTACGAAAACGCTAGGGCTTCTATGCTACTTCCAGGGATTCTGTTCCGAGCTACTTGCCGAAGTGCACAACAGTTCTGGAACCTGTACGACGGCAATATGCTCCATAATGCAAGCTGGTCCCGGCAAGATTACTGGATACAGTAGATCCCTCGGATGCACCTACCAACCTGCAGCAAGAAACTGAAAACTTGAGAGATGGGTTTTGCAGGTCAAGCAGGATCTCTCAGATCGTTAAAAGAGTGCTAGCGCGGCAATAATGAGCCCGCCAACTCCCAAAGTTGTTCCAACCGTCCAACGAATAATTCGAGTTTCTGCGGCACTTATTTCTCCACGTACGGCACTTATTTCGTTACGTACAAACTCTTTTGTCGCAACATCGGCGTGTTGTTGTTCCACGGCATGTGCAATGACCGTTGCGTGCGCCTGCGCCTGCGCCCAATCAACCCCTGCCTCGGAGAGATCGCGCGCTATGGATAGTGTGTCTATCATGGCCTGTGCAAGATATGCTTCGTACGAGAATATTGGCAATAGTTTGCCACGCGTGGTAATATACGACGTACTGAACTCTCTTGATCCCATTTTTCGGGAGCTATGGACATCAGAGATTTACTGGATTTGTCTGTGCTGATTTAAGGGGAGCGATCTGTTTTGCACCTTCTCTGCGGCCTGTTTCACCGTCTTTAGGGTTACCCCATCGCGCTCTGACGTAGCTCTGCCTACTCCATCTGGAGTCCACTGCATACTCAAATGAAATTGCTGCTTGGACGGGATGCTAGACTTTCTTGGAGGAAAAAGGAATATCGTTTATTAAATGGGCTGTATGCCTGGAGATATTTCTGACAATTGCCGAAGTAACTCCAACGATGTTGGAACTGAAAATCTGCCGAAGTAGTTTCTGAAAATCTGCCGAAGCTGCCGGATTTGATCGCTTACCGTACATTCGCAATCCTGCTGGTGTACCCCTTGGATTCGCCACTTGGCTCTCGTAGTCATCCTAGGAATGACAACATCTATACGGGTCCCGGCGCGGATTTGTCTACGATTGAAGTCATTTACGGTACTGGCACGAGCGCACGGGTTCGCACGCTCCCTAGTTACTCAAAAATTGCCGAAGTAAACAGGGAATTTGAAGACTTTCATGTAATTGTCTCTTAATCTTATCTTAACGGCGAGGAAATATTAATCTGGGAACTCCCTAGTAAAACGTGATTCACAACCATTCTTTATTCATGATTAAAGCTACTTTGTCGATTCTTGCCTCACTCCTAATTGCTGGTTCTGTGGATGCTCAGAATACCATTAGCGGGATCGTAACCGACGCAGAGTCCGGATTACCTCTCCCAGGGGCAACGGTTATTCTTGTCGGTACAACTACAGGTTCAGTAGCAGATGGCGAGGGGGCCTACCGAATTAGTGATTTGCCTTTGAGTACTTACACTATTCAAGTGTCCTTTGTCGGATACGAAACGGTCTTGCAGCCCGTTACGCTTCAAGATGCAGATGTCACGTTTGATTTTGCATTGCAAGTGTCGAGCCAAGCACTTGAAGCCCTAGAGTTATTCGCGTCAAGAGCCTTAAACCGGCAAACTCCAGTCGCCTATTCAGACATTGAAAAACTCCAGGTTGAGCGTGAGCTGGGCTCTCGCGATGTTCCATTAGTTTTGAATACGACCCCCTCCGTTTATAGCACCGCTCAGGGAGGTGGAGCTGGGGATGCACGTGTGAATGTTCGCGGGTTTAATCAGCGAAATGTTGCCGTCATGATCAATGGCGTTCCGGTAAACGATATGGAGAACGGTTGGGTGTACTGGTCAAACTGGGACGGTGTTGGGGATGCAACCACCTCCATTCAGTTGCAGCGGGGGCTGTCCGCAGTGAATTTGGCGACGCCTTCTATCGGTGGAACACTGAATATCCTTACGGATCCCGCTGCGAATAGACGGCGGGTCATGGCAAAACAGGAATTTGGGAATGACGGATTTCTCAAATCGACCGTCTCTGCTTCAACTGGCTTAATTAACAACCGCTATGCATTCACTGTGAGTGGCGTCAGAAAGTCCGGCGATGGCTATTATGACGGCACATGGACGGATGCGTGGGCTTATTATGTTGCTGCCGCATGGAATATCAGCGCGAAGCATAGGATAGATTTCTATGCGGTTGGAGCACCCCAGCGGCATGGGCAGAACCTTTATCGGCAAAATATTGCTGCCTATGACCATGAGTATGCCCGTACAGTCTTCGAGGCAGATGGGCTGGATGAATTAACGATTACAGAAATTCTGCAGACCATCCCGGAAGCAGGACGACGCTGGAACCAGAATGTATCTCCGGTTTCCTCTTCGTACACCAACGAACAGCATAATGGCTTTGGCACCGTTCGCCGCAATTTGCGGAATTCCATCAACGAGCGCGAAAATTTTTTCCACAAGCCTCAACTGAACCTGAATTATTTTGCCCAGCTAACGAACCGGTCACTCTGGTCAACGGTCCTCTATTACTCTGGTGGCAAAGGTGGAGGAACAGGGACTCATGGACGGATGCAGTGGAATTCTTCAGGTCCATCGCGTGTGGTTGATTACGATGGCACTATTGCAGCAAATCAGGAGAACGGCGAATCCCAAGGGATCCTGCGAAACAGCCATAATGTGCAGTGGACGATTGGAGCAATCTCAAAATTCAAGCTTGAGATGACCGAAACAGTAACACTTGAAGCAGGCGTTGATTGGCGCACAGCCTCGATTGACCATTACCGAACGTTGCGAGACTTGTTGGGTGGGAGTGGATATCGGCGTTTTGATAGCGATTTTTGGGGAGAAAATGGCAGGCTTCTTCAGCCGGGAGATCGATTCAATTATAACAATACCAACAAGGTAGACTGGTTAGGTGGGTTTTTGCAGGGTGCCTATCAGAGCGGCGGTATCTATGCCTATGGTATGGCAGGATACTCAGCCATCAAATACTCTCATGAGGATTATTTTCGGGATTCAGGAGACGGAACCACATTTACCGTCTCTACGGATCGTATTGGTGGATACCAGATCAAGGGTGGTGCTTCCTATTTGCTCAATGACATGATTTCTGTGTTTGTCAATGCAGGATTGGTATCCAAAGTGCCGATTCTCGATGGGGCACTGAATGATATCACAGGTGTTTTGAACCCAGACCCTCAAAATGAGCAATTCCGAGCAATAGAGGCCGGGATTTCTTATGAGTCCCCGGATCGCACATTGAATAGCACCGTTAGTCTGTACAATACCGTATGGAACGACCGCACGATCACACGTTCAGTTTTGGAGCAAAACGGAGACGATGGCTTGATCAACATCCTTGGCTTGAATGCATTACACCGCGGGGTTGAAGCGGAGGTGGCATATCAGCCGCTTCGTGTTCTCCGTGCAGATATGGCACTGTCCATCGGCAATTGGCAATATACCGATGATGTTTCTGCGAGATACACACCGGACCGTTCAGATCCTTCCACCCAGGAGACTGTATCTCTTTACGTAAAGGATGTAAAAGTCGGGGATGCACCCCAGACTCAGGTCGCCTACGCTATCAGCGTTTTTCCTGTGAGGGGGATGTACGCCAAAATTACTGGACGATCCTACTCGAACTACTATGCAGATTTTGATCCCTCAAGTCGCACGGATAGTGGGCAATCGGGACAACCCGTCTGGAAGGTGCCGAGCTATAATATATTCGACATTAACCTCGGCTACACGATTCCCCGTCGTCTGGGGCCAGGACAAATTCGCGTATTTGCCAATGTATTCAACCTGTTTGATTCGTTCTATATTCAAGATGCAACAAACAACTCTCGCTTTAATGCTTTTCGTGGCAATGGTACGGGAGCAAACAGAGCGGATGACGCAGAAGTTTTTCTTGGACTGCCACGCTCCTTCAACCTCGGATTGCAGGTTACACTTCAATAGCTTGGCTGGTCCTACCGCGAATCGTTTGGAATAATCAAAACTTCGTTTTCACCAAAGTCAGGACTACCTCGAAAGCGAAAATATTCCTGAGCGTTTGTGTAGCAGATGTTCTGCACAACTTGGCCAAGCCAGTCTAGGTCATGGGGTATCTCGCCTCGGTCAACCTGCGTCCCAATCATATTGCAAAGGATACGCCGAAAGTATTCATGCCGCGGGAAAGACAGGAAGCTTCTTGAGTCGGTCAGCATGCCCACGAAGTGACTCAAGAGCCCCATGTTTGCAAATGCAGTTAGCTGCCGCTCCATACCGTCAATCTGATCCATAAACCACCACGCGGTTCCAAATTGGACTTTCGCCGGGACGGGGTGCTCACAGAAATTGCCACACATGGACGCAAGTACCTCATTGTGTACCGGGTTGACTGAATAGAGTATTGTTCTAGCCAGTTGACCACCGGCGTTGAGACGATCCAAGAAGCTGGCAACCCCCTTCGCAATTGCAAAATCACCGATTGAGTCATAGCCGCTATCTACTTTTTGTGCGCGAGAATTGTTATTGCGCAATGCAGACAAATGGAATTGCTGCGTCCACCCTGCAGCATGATCCATCTTCGCCAATTCATACAGTAGCCAGCTCTTGAATAGCCTGACGTCACTTTGAGATGGCGCAATGCCACGCAACGTGCGAGCAAAAATGCGCTGAATATCAGCAGGTGTATAGCTCTCAGCGTACAGTAGCTCCTCGCCATGATCGCTGACCACACATCCACATTCAGCGAAAAAATCATGACGGATCTGCAACGCTTCAAGTAGATTATCTGGAGAAGTAATGTCTAGATTCGCCGCTTCTCCGAGAGCAGAAATATAGGAGCGCCAAGCGCCAGTATTCGTAATCTGAGAAGCTCTATCCGCTCGAAATCCAGGAACAACTACCAATCCACCTCCCTCTTCCGCGACCGCGGTGTGAGCAGACAGGTCTTCAATTGGATCATTGGTTGTACACACAACCCTTACCTTCATGCGCTCAAGCAATGCACGACAACTGTATTCTGGAGTTCTCAGCAAATCTGTGCACTGTTCAAATATTCTCCTTGAGGAGCCGCTATCCAGGATATCTTCTATCCCGAAATACCTCCGTAATTCCAGATGCGTCCAGTGGAAGAGTGGATTCATAATTGTATGCGGGACCGTACGCGCCCAGGCGTCCAGTTTGTCTCGGTCTGGGGCAGAGCCGGTACAGTAGTGCTCCTCAATGCCATTCATGCGCATTGCTCGCCATTTATAATGATCCCCCTCTAGCCACGCCTGCGTTAAATTTTCAAATCTTCGATCAGCTGCGATATCTTCCGCCGACAAGTGGCAGTGATAGTCAATTATAGGCATCTCAGCTGCGTACTCGTGATACAGTTCTTCTGCAGCCGGACTCCTCAGCAGAAAATTCCGGTCAAGAAATCGTCTCATAGATTCTTTAGCTTGTTACTCGGTCAAATCTCGTAATTTCTCTCTGAAATACCTATACTCTCCTCATGATTCCTATCCGACACATTGGACCTATCATTACGGCCCCTCCCCTCTCGGCAACTCAACGAAGGCAGCATGGACGTGCAGTCGTACCCGGGAGTGATGCGCTTCGCAACGTTGAGCTATTTGATGCACGCGGGGCCTTGAATAGATACCAGAAAGTAATCACGGCTGGTAATTCTAGTTTTGAGTACCTGCGCATGGCACGTGTTATACTTGATCCCTCGGGACCAAACTACAAACCCATAGAAGTTAAGCTACCTCAGGATGCCGAGGCAATATTCTACGTTAACCGAGGTAAAGCAATTATTGAAACCGCCAGTTCATCACATGCCCTTGGCATGGGAGACTTGGTCTATGCCGGCATAGGTGATCGCATCCTGATTAGTGCTCCGGAGGGGATCTGTGATGTTAGCGAGTACCGTGCAATCCACTGTCACACCCGTTACCCCACCGTCCTCGTACGACACGCCGAGATTGAAGGAACTCCCCTGGCAGCTGATGTGGGGACAAAACGTCCTATGTCCAAGCGCACCGTCTATAAACTCGTTGATCAGAATATTCAAGCCTGCCGGCTGCTTTTTGGGGATACTTTTATGGGACAGCGGGGAGGAGTAGGAAGCTACCCGCCTCATTTTCATGGCCCAGATGGACCTAGTGGACTAGGAGCGGAAGCCAAAGAAGAAATTTATCACTTCCGCTGCGCCTCGGATATCGAAGGAGACACGCCCTATGTACTCCAGAATTGTGCACGCCCACCGGAAAAGGTGAACACCTATGTGCATGTTTTTGATGAGCAGGCAATCAACGTGACACCCAATTACCACGATACCATTGCGCCACCGTCGATAGATTTTATGTTCGTTTGGTGCCTTGGGGCATTCACTGAGAATGTTCGAGACTGGTCAGCCATTGTAACGCGCCCCGGATACGAGAACGAATGGTAGGTCGACTCGCTGTACTGATATTTCTTCTAACCGCGAGCTGCACACGCACGGGCGTCGTGGAAACCATCAAACTCGGCCATGGGCTCGACACCAATCATCCGGTCCACCAAGCCATGGTATTCATGCAGGAAAGACTCGACAGCCTGTCCGGTGGTACGCTCCAAATCCAGATTTATCCAAGCCAACAACTGGGCACCGAGCGACAACTGCTTGAACTATTGCAGCTTGGAAGCCTGGGAATGACAAAGGTGGCCTCAGCCGTACTCGAGGGATTCGCACCCGAATATAAAGTGCTCAGCTTACCCTATATATTTCGAAGCGAAGCGCACCGTTATGATGTTCTGGGTGGACCTGTTGGACGCCGAATTCTGTTGTCCAGCGAACAGTACTGGTTGCGCGGTCTTACCTATTATGACGCCGGAAGTCGCAGCTTTTACACAAAAGAGCGACCGATTCACTCCCCCGAAGATCTGGAAGGACTCAAGATCCGCACGCTCGAAAGTGCAACTCAGGTTAAAATGGTGAATAGCCTGGGAGGGTCAGCAACCCCCATTGCATGGGGAGAACTTTATACCGCACTTCAACAGGGCGTCGTCGACGGTGCGGAAAACAACCCTCCCTCATTCTACACCTCCCGTCACTATGAAGTATGCAGATTCTATTCACTTGATGAGCATACTGGACTCCCTGATGTGCTGCTTATCAGTACCGTCGTATTGAATCGGCTCACGCCAGAGCAGCAGTCATGGGTACAACAGGCGGCTGATGAATCCGCCGAATACCAGAAACTACTGTGGAAGGCCGCTACCGAAGAAGCCCTGCAGAAAGTACAGGATGCCGGCGTAGAGATCATATACCCCGACAAGGAGCCCTTTGCGGCCCGTGTGACTTCCCTCTATGACGAATACCGAGAAACCCCCGAAATCTATACACTCATAGAGCAAATCCAGGCGACCTCTGCGTGTGATAACTCAGAGACTTGTTGACTGCACATCAATTACCTGGCAATGAATCATTTCAGTCTTGAATGACCCATACTCGCAAATGGCTTGACCGCTCTCTGGCTGTACTTGTGGCTACACTTATGGCCGCATTGGTACTGGACGTGCTCTGGCAGGTCTTCACAAGGTTTATCCTTCGAGATCCCAGTTCATGGACGGAAGAGCTGGCACGGTACCTGATGATCTGGGTGGGACTCATAGGAGCTGCGTACGCTGCAGGTCGGAGAATGCATCTGAGTGTGGATCTCCTGCCAGGCGCTCTTACGGGCAACCGGGCGCACACGTTGCGCATTTTCATTGAGTCACTGGTCCTCGTATTTGCGTTAGCGGCTCTTTTTGCGGGAGGAGTACGCCTTGTCTGGGTAATGCTAAAACTAGGCCAAACTTCTGCCAGCCTGCAACTCCCACTGGGATATGTCTATCTGGCTGTCCCGATCAGCGGACTGCTGATTGCCTGGTACGCAATACTTGATCTCACGGACGCAATCAAGAGCCTGCGCAATGGAAACAGTTGAAGTAGTTGTACTCGTAGTAAGCTTTGCAGGATTGCTCCTCCTGGGTGTTCCGATCGCGTACAGCATTGGACTGGCCACGCTGACAACAATGCTGGTAACCATGGGAACCTGGCCTGCCCTGACTACACAGGCGCAGCGAATTGCCACGGGCCTTGACAGCTTTGCATTGCTTGCGATACCTTTTTTCATATTGGCCGGTCAGATCATGAACCGGGGAGGTATGGCCAGGCGATTAATTGACTTTGCCCGTTCACTGCTCGGTCTGTTTCCAGGCGCTCTGGCACATGTGAATATTTTGGCTTCCATGCTGTTTGGAGCTATATCCGGTTCAGCTGTAGCTGCTGCATCTGCAGTCGGTGGAATCATGACACCCCAGATGGAGAAAGATGGTTACGAACGTAATTACTCCGCAGCTGTCAACATCACCTCGGCAACCACAGGTCTTCTGATCCCTCCAAGCAATATCCTGATTGTCTATTCGCTCGCCAGCGGTGGCGTATCTATTGCTGCACTGTTTCTGGCGGGCTATCTACCTGGAATCCTGGTAGGTCTTTCGCTGATGGCCGTAGCTGGCGTTATTGCACTGCGCCGCAAATACGGTGCTGCACAGACAATGAATATCAGGCAAATTTTCTGGAAATTTCTGGATGCTATCCCCAGCCTGACCCTGCTTATCGTTGTGATGGGAGGGATCGTTGCTGGATTTTTTACCGCTACTGAGGCTGCCGCAGTAGCCGTACTATATGCACTGATTCTCGCACTGATCTATCGGGAGATCTCTTTTCGAGATCTCCCCCGCATCCTGATTGATGCCAGCGGCACTACCGCAGTGGTTCTGCTCCTAGTTGCTACTTCGGTCGGAATGTCATGGATCATGGCTTACGTAAACATCCCGCAACAACTGACCGCGTCACTCTTGGCTCTGACGGATAATGGTATCATCATCCTTTTGCTCATCAACGTGATCCTTCTCTGCGTGGGTGTCTTTATGGATATCACACCTGCCGTACTCATATTTACACCAATATTTCTGCCCATTGCAGTTACGCTGGGAATTGACCCGATTCACTTTGGAATCATTATGGTGTTGAATCTGTGCATAGGACTTTGTACTCCCCCGGTTGGTAGTGTGCTGTTCGTAGGGGTCGGTGTAGCTGGAACAAGGATATCCCGTGTGACTCGCCCCCTCATGCCCTTTTTCATTGCAATGATCATAGCGCTTATGGTAGTCACATATATCCCGGACCTTAGCCTATGGCTCCCCAATCTCTTCCTGAAATAGCAGACATTGAATTGACTATACTTCTTGCGAAATCTCCAAATTGGCGATTTTGTGGTAGGAGTCTCCACATGTGATTACCATACTAAGCCTCGGGTGAATTATAGGTCGGGCTCGTACAGCCCCACAAGGCCCAGGACGTATTTTGCGAAAAGAAAGAAAAGGGATCGGGGGCTACGAATTGACTATCTTCGTGCAACAAACGCAAAAACGGGGTTCTCATGCCATTCAGAACAAACGCAGGTGACGATCGACCGGTTATTTTTCCTCAGACTGAAAGGATCTTGCAGTTCGGAACCGGGCGCTTTCTGCGAGCATTCGCGGATTGCTTCATTGACGAAGCTGTAACCGCCGGACACTATGACGGTCTAATCGTAATGGTTGCCTCAACACCCAGTGGACGTGTTGAACTCCTGAGAAAACAGAACAAACGCTATACCCTGTGGACGCGGGGGGGCACCGAAGACAAGCCCGTTGATGAATTTCGTACAGTCAAAGCGGTCAGCCGTGTGCTGGCAGCCAGCGAAGACTGGGACAAAGTGCTTACTGTCGCACGCAGTGCTGATCTGAAAGTAATTCTTTCTAACACTACCGAGATCGGTCTTTCTCTGCAGGAAGACGATGATTTGGCATTTCCAAAATCTTATCCTGGACGACTTTGTGCGCTGTTGTTTGCGCGTGCAGAGTTTTTTGACTATGCCCATTCAAACGGCCTGGTCATTCTACCCTGTGAACTGATAGACAACAATGGTGATCTGTTGCGTAGCCTTATCATTGAGCAGGCACGTAGCTGGGAGCTCGGAACACGCTTCCTGGATTGGGTGCAACATGCAAACCTGATCTGTAATTCTCTGGTAGACCGAATCGTGCCCGGCCTGCCGGGTAAAGCTGAATTGGATGCCGCCTACGAGCATCTGGGATATACTGACGAATTGCTTACTGTTTGTGAACCTTATCGGATCTGGGCAATCCAGGGCGAGGAGACTTTGCGCTCCCGACTGGGCTTTGCTGAGGGAGCTGACGGAATTGTTATCGCCCCCGATATCGCCCCCTACCGCACTCGAAAGATCAGACTCCTAAATGGAGCGCACACGCTTTCCGTGCCTGTGGGACTCCTTGCAGGATGCAAAACA
>JAJEDR010000085.1 GCA_022821385.1 Rhodothermales bacterium | reverse complement strand
GCGGATACCAGACTGATTAACCGTCGAAGCCGCCAGATCGCCTCTCCATACGCCAAACTGAATATTATTATGTAGTTTCTCGCAAACATAGCGCACCTAAGTTCCAATTTAAGCGTGCCAGTCCTACTATACCAGCCGTGTGAGTTGAGAGGCTCACGCACGGCTCTGTGAGAGCCGGAGGGTGAAATTCCCTCCGGCTACTTGACATTCCCATTTGAACCGAAATACATCGCACCGGCCAATGCCAACACGAAACTATATGATCAAACGCTCAAATGGTTGAATGCGTTGCAGGACGGTGAGAATCGCTCCCAAATGTGGCAGTTATGTTTGACTCTCAGTGCGTCATTGTGGCCAACAACCCGTATGACATCCCGGCTTACGGGGCGACAGGATGGGTTCGCGACACGTTTCGTACGGCTGTTATGCCAGAGTCGAGATTTTGCCGGTCCCGCTGTGCCGTCGGATAATAGGGTGAACGGTTAGCGGCCCAAGAAGCGGTTGGCTCGTTGCCGGGCCCAGCGGAGCGCCCCGCTTGCGACGACCGCCATTACGGCTGCCAGCGTGTTAAACAACATGTCTACCGGGTCCATGACGCGGCTGGGGAGAAACCACTGGATGCCCTCGTCGATGACGCCGATCACCGACGCAATTGCAATTGCAAGCACGCCTGGCACGGGCACACGCCGCCCCTGGCCGGTCCGTTCCAAAAGTGCTTCGTAGACGAAGATAGCTACCACTCCGTACTCGACCAGATGGGAGCGCTCGGTTGGCACCGCCATCCGCACGACGATCAGAAGGTAGGCGGCGGCGACGCCGAGAGCGATTGCGATCTCCATGCCGCTCGGCCGAACCTTGAGGCCCTGCGTGATCACGGCTGAGAGCACCAGAATGCAGCCGAGGAGAAAGAGCCAGACTGATAAGAACTCGCTCCCCAACGTGTCGACCAGGGTTTGCGCCAGCCCCAAGGTGGAGTAGATGGCCACCACAACGGCCAGTGTCCAAAACCAGAGGCGTTTCTCTCTCGCCGATGTGAAAGCAGGCATGACAGGAATCTAGTTGTGTGCCATCTCAATACGACATTTAGTCGTGTCAGTTGCCGACGCAGTATAGGCGACCATTGTGGTGCAACATCGGGGCGGCGCCCCCGTGGTCAATGACCGGAGGAGTTCACATGCTGAATCGAACCACGGGGAGGGAGCTTGAGGTCGACGCATTCTCGCGACCAATCCGGGTGAATCCCGTGATTCCTATTAATAACTAGCGATTTGTCCTGATCGCAGTGCTTATCCTTGCTCTTTCCGCCACGCGCCCATCGGCACAAGCCACACAAAGGGACATGGCAGTTAGAGTGCGGTTTGGCATCTTCGAGCTTGAGGCCGAGGCGATGGCTTCGCTGCACTAGCATGTCGCAATTCAACGGAAAGATCCGGGAGGTGAAACCATAGGAAGAGGGTACAGAAAATCCGAAATCTGCGGAACTCCAATCCTCTTCTTCTGCGGGGGACTTGACCCCTATCCAAAACAATGCCGGTATAACCCCCTAATTAACAGGGAGCTGTCCTGCTTGGGATATATCAGGGGCGATGGAAGCAGTTTTTCGGGTGGTTGGAGACAGTGGCCAGTAATCACTCTACAAAGTCTTTGATATTCTTCATCTGAGCGTCCCACCCTCGCTGGTTTCTGCGGAGTGCTTGCATCCGCTTTCCTTCCGGCAGCCTTTCAAAGCCAGTCTCACGAACGGTCAGTCTTGATCGTTTGTCAAGCGACTCGAGAGTAAATTCAACCTGCGTGACCTTTTCGTCTAAGCTTGGATCATCCGGCTGAACCGTTTCGTCAGTTGGCCAGACGAGGCTGAAGCTATGTGGTTCTTCCATAACTTCGACACGTGCCCAGAATGCCATTCCTTCATGTCCTGGATAGGTGACCTCACCGAATGTCACTTCACCAACCTTGAAGGGACCGTAAAGCGATACGCGAAACCAGGCCCCGAATTCCTCATGATCAGTTAGGGCAACCCATACCCGTTCAGTCGGGGCATTCAGGTAAATCGTTCGTTCAATTTGGTTTTCCATGCACAACTCCGTGGTTGCATAAAAATAATATGAAATTCCGGAATCACAACCTGTTGGTTGCCTGTCTGCGGAGACCTCGGACCTGTGCTGTTGTCCGTGAAAATAGTCAGGATTCAGAATAAACTTCCGTTGCTGCTATAGCCATCCCTCCGTACGATACCACTCGATTGTTTCCTGTACGCCTTCCTCTAACGAAACGCGTGAAGAATACCCCCAATCCCGTGCTGCTTTTTCAGATGAGCATTGTTTTGTGGCATGAAGGATTTCACGTGCCTTTTCACGGTTCAGGGGCGGATAGGTATTGGTCAATTTTCCAGCAAATTCACTAATGACTCCAAGGGGCATAATCAGTGAGCGTGGTAGACGAATCAGCGTCGACTGTTTGCCGAGGGCGGATTGTGAGGCATTTTGCAAAGCCTTCCAGGTCACAACGTCATTGCTGCCCACATAGTAAGTTTCTCCAGTTGTCCGAGGAGATTCTGTGGACTCGATGATCCCTCGTACCAGATCCTTTACATGTACAAGCGATAGTCCGGGGTCCCTTCGGGGAACAACACAAACTCCACGGTTCACAGCGGAAAAAAAAGTCAACAGGTCCCGATCTCTCGGCCCGTAAACGACCGGTGGCCTGATCATGACCATTGGCAAGTTGACGCTGGCCAATGCTTGCTCCATGGCCAGTTTGCTGCGTCCATAACGCGAAACCGGCTTGCAGGGTGTTGACTCATCGGCCATGGCCCGATCTGCGTACCCGACGACAGCCAGGCTGCTGACAACACAGACCTTGGTCACCTTAGCACAGACGTTCCCGATTGCTGTCATTAGATCCATTGTGGAGGTTACGTTGGCCGTATACAGCTCGTGCCAGGTTCGCGCCCGTGTCATAGCTCCCAGATGGTAGACGTACTGTACATCCTCAAGAGCTTGTTCAATCAGCGCGGAATCACTGAGAGTTCCGCGTATCTGAATTACATCAAGTCCGGCTAACCACTTGGGTTCGGCGCGAACCAAGCAGCGGACTTCAGAATATCCTTGCTCCAGCAAGGCTTCTGCCAGATGGCTGCCGACAAAGCCGGTAGCGCCCGTTACAAATGCGACCTTGCCCATGGTTACAATTTCTGTTTGAGCAGCACGACATTCTCAATATGATGTGTCTGCGGGAATAGGTCCACGGGCTGCGCAACTACTGCACGATATGATTCCGAAAGTGCCTTCAGGTCACGTGCTTGCGACTGGATGTTGCAGCTTACATATACGATAGTACGTGCTCCCAACCGGGAGACCTGGGCAGCAACTTTTGGATGCATGCCTGCTCGGGGTGGATCGAGCACGATTATATCTGGAGGGCCATATTCAGTTGTGAAGGCGGGTGTCAGGAGTTTTAGCATATCCCCGCTGATGAAAGTACAGTTCTCTATTGCGTTCAGCGCTGCATTGGATGTTGCATTCACGACGGCATCCTCAACCAACTCAATACCCGTTACACGCGCAGCACTTTTGGCCAGCGATAACGCCATAGCCCCTGTCCCGCAATACAGGTCATATACATGATCGTTTGTTGTGACATCCGCCAGCTCCCCGACGACCGTCATTAAATTTTCGGCCTGGAGTGTGTTTGTCTGAAAAAATGCACCAGGCGCAATTTCAAAGGTCAAATCATGGATTCGGTCCCTTATGAATCCGGGGCCGTAAATCGTTTCTATTCGCTCTCCAAAGGTGGTTTGTGCATGAGAGGTGTTGATAGTATTGACCAGTGTGGTTACATAGGGGTATTCAGATTGCAGGTGATTCCCAAGGTCGAGCATGAACTCCTCGTCGTAGCCGAATGTAACCAGGTTTGCCATGAGTTCCGGCAAATGGGCAGATTCACGGATAACCAGATTTCGCAGAAAACCTTCCTTATAGCGCCAGTTCCAAGGCACCCGGTTTGATTTCCGTGTAAAGTCACGAACCCCGTTCAGCAGCGCAATACATTTTTCGCTCTGAAGGTGACATTCGTTGATGTCCAGAACTTTGGCAAAATTCCCGGGAGGATGCAGCCCGAGTGCAAATGATTTGTCGTAGACCGTTTCGGAGTCGATCTCCTGTCTGGACAGCCAGCGATAAGCCGAAAACGAGAACTCCATTTTGTTTCGGTAACCGTATGGCTCAGTCGCTCCCACGGGTGCGCGAATCTCCAGATCGGGAAGATCAGCCTGACGCGTCATTACTTCACGGATCAGCTGATGTTTGTCTTTGAGCTGTTGTGTGTAAGCAACGTGCTGAAGCGTGCAGCCTCCACAGCTGCCAAAATATCGGCAACGCGGTATAGTCCGGTTTGGGGAAGATTCAAGTACGGAGAGAAGATGTGCTTCAGCGTATTTCCGGTTACGTTTTACGACTTTTACCTGGACGCGCTCTCCTGCCAATGTGTGGGGCACAAAAACAACCTGACCGTTATGGTAGGCCAAGCATTTGCCGCGATCGGCTGGTTTCTCCATCACCAGTTCCAATACATCTCCGCGCTGCAGCTTGCGTGGTTCGACTGGTGTCTCCGCGGATCGCTGATCAGAAGGCATGGCCAAGTCGAAAATGTAATACCGAGTTATTCAGCTCTGTAGGAAGAAATCCTGCTTCCGGTGTTGCAGGATCGTAGACACGGACCGCCAGATCCAGTCTTGCAACCAGATAAGCCCACGAAATTCGTATCCCCACACCCGCGCCAACCCCTGTTTCCCTGAACAGGTTCTGAAGAACAAAATGTCCAGTTGGGCTGTCGGGTGTGCTTTTGGTGAAGCCGGGGTTGCGTCGCCCGAACCACACGTTGCCTGCATCCGCGAATGTTGTCAGTATCCAATCTGCTCCCAGACGGTCTCTGGTCACGGTTTGTCGCAATTCCAGGCTGGTTTCCAGTTTAATATCTCCGCCCAACAGGCTGGTTTCGGTTCGGCTATTATCTTCTTGCCTGAAGCTGGCTGCCCCTGGCCCCAACTGTCTGAGCCTCCATCCCCGCACGCTTGAAGCGCCTCCGCTGTAAAATCGTCGATCAAACGGAATCACGCTGGCTTTCCCGATTGGGTGGGCCAGTCCGCCAACAAATTTCATGGCAAGGACTGTACGATTACTCAGGCGGTAGTATCGTCGGAAATTGCCTACGAATCGCACATACTGGCGGTAAATAACCTCGGTGTTGCTGCCTGCAAAGGAAAAGAGACGGAGGTGTTGCTCCTGGATGCTTGGAGTAAATACAAATTGATCCAGTAAATAAGGCAACGTGCCACCCAGCTCAACGGCAGCTTCATAACTGTACCCTCTGTCTCTGCGCAGCGGGTTCACATTCTCGGAACGCAACGTGTACCTGATCGCGTTGTTGATCTGGGGTTGGGTATAGTCTTCAAGAATCTGTGCACGCTGCACGGGATCAATGATTTGCGGAATTCCTCCGGCGTCCAGCACACGATCCAGGAATCGTGATTGGAAGCCACTCAATGTATCTGGTTGGCTCAAGCTCAGGTCCATTAGATCAATGATTGAAGTGACATCAGGGTTGTGCTGCAACTCCAACCGAATACGAGCGGATGCACGTCCGCGTATGATTAAGCTTAAGTCTTTTCGGCGTGCCGTGAGGTAGCTAAAAGTGAATCGCGTTCTGGTCTGATACAAATCAAGGAACGAGTCCAGTCGGCGGAATGGAAATACTAGATACGGCAGACTGACCACCGTTGCAAATTCCGCAGCACTGGACGAAAAGAATGTCGTGTCCACATCTGCTGCAACCGAACCAGTAGTACTGATGCTAAGCACTTCCCCGTTGCCAAATATATTGGCGTTCTCATAGGTTGCGCCCAGCCCACTGCCCAGCTCGTTACCGACACCCCCCAGAATCCCACTGCTTTGTCGAATGAATGTAGAGAGCAGGAGTTGGTGACGCGGTCGAGTACGAACGGTGATGCGGTGGGGGAGGGTCTGATTGGTTGGAGCCAGCGAAACGATGTTGGTAAAGGAGAACACTCCCGTAGCTTCCAATCGTCGCTTGGTAGCCAGGATTTCCGATTGATTATACCAGTTTCCGGGATGTGCCCTCAGTGTCCTTGCCAGGAGTCTGCTCTTGATCCGCTTGTCACCACTAATCCTGAACGTCACAAGGCGGGATGGATCGTTTGGCACCCCGGTTGCGTCGAAGAGTGTATCCGTGCGTATAGGTATCGAATCTTCAGGTCCCTCCACTTCAAACTGCATTCTTCCATAGCGGAAGCGGTCACCGGTTTTGATGCGGAGTTCAACATCAAAGGAATCTTCTGCTACTGGGATTACAAGTGCTCTGATGGAATCACGGGTAACGGCTGCGTAGCCCATGTCCTGCAACAGGCCCAGGATTCTGCGTCGTTCCTCAATCAGTCGAGTTTCCGTAAACCGTTGCGGTATTGCATTGTAGTCCAGGAGAGGTTGATTCACCTTTGGCGGCAGAACAGACGCGTCCAGCAGTTGTTGCTGCTGTGATATGCTGAGCCCATTCAATCCGGTATAGGTCACCCAGCGAACGATTGTGGCAGGACCCTGCGTGATGTTGAACGTGACAGAACCATGATTGCCCCTCCATTGTACTTGGGGTTCAATGACAGTCTGGCGATAGCCGTGACGCTCAAAGAAAATCCTGAGCCGCTCTAGGTCTGCTTCAAGTATGGTTTCATCCAGAAAGGCGGGTGCCTCCCCCAGATCCATCAACGCATTGCTTAGGCGTGTGCCCAGTTTACCGGATTCCCCAAGTTGATACAGCCACAGCCACCAGTGCATGCCACGAAGCCCAAGAAGCTTTCGGTTGGGTACCGTTTGGATCTGACCCTGCAATGTTTCATGTGAGAAATCGGTAGCTCCGACAAAGCGCACCACATCCACATGGGGCGTTTCAACGGGCGATTGGGAGAGGGCGGCTGGCGGTACTAGCCCCGACGCCAGCACAAGGAGGTAGAAACGCCACTTATTCGTCCTCGAAATAGAAATCGTCGTCGGCCGTTGGGTAGTCCGGCCAAACCTCATCCATGCTTTCGTAAGGCTCCCCTTCATCCTCCAATTCCCAAAGGTTTTCTGTAACTTCAAAAGGGGCACCAGTGCGTTCGGCGTAGTCAATCAATTCTTCCCGTGTGGCTGGCCAAGGAGCATCTTCCAAATAAGAAGCTAATTCAAGTGTCCAGTATCCCATTTTCAATTTTGCGTCGTTTATGTCCGCGGTGATTTGGGGATATTATGCAATTGAGAGCGAATTTTGTTGCATCTCGGGACGGTTTTGTGGGTGGGCCAATTCAGTCAAGTGACGGCAGGTGATCGACCTTGCTGTACTCTTCCAGCAACTGCTGATAGTCTTGAGGTGACATTCCCAACATAAAAAAGTCACGGGGCCTCAGGGGGGTACCATCTTGATCTTGTACCTCATAGTGCACATGGGGGGCAACGCTCAGACCGGAGTTACCACTAAGCCCAATTTGTTCTCCACGGACAACAGCGGCGCCCAGGGGAATACGGGGTGCCGAATTCAGGTGGGCATAAAGCGTTCGATACCCTGCTTTTGGGTGGTTAAGGACGATGTAGTGACCATATCCTGGAGCGTGGTGAATTTTTTCAACCACTCCATTTGCCGTGGCATAGACGGGTGTGTTTTTGGGCACGGCAATGTCTACGCCGTTGTGCTGTCGCATGTACCGCAGGATCGGATGTAAGCGCATTCCCTTAAATGACGAAATCCGCCCTGTGGTTGTGGGCATAATGGATGGCGTTTGTTGCCACATTTCGGGCCGGTCACGGGCCGTCTCCTCCAGGTACTCAAAGCTGATAGACTGCAGTTTAAGCCGACGCTCGAGTTCGTCCAATTTTTCAGTGTTTTCGCGAAGAAGTATGGCTGCTGATTCGCTGAGTCCATCAAAGCGGCTGTATGGATCCGTACCACCAATACCAACCCGGGATACATCTTCCGGTATAGGGTCCGCCCCCATAATCACCCGGTACAATTCTCTATCTCTGGCTGAAATATCAGAAAGCTCATCCGAAAGGTTGGAGACCTCTTGTTGGTATCCGGAAAGCTGATTCCGCAACGACTGATTCTCAGCAGCCAACTGTCCGTCCTGGAAGGAGGTTGAAAGTACAATCGCAGACACAACGATAGCCACTAGTCCAAGAACACACAGGCTGACCAGAGCTGGCCGGCTTAGGGGTGGTTTCCTAACTACAAATTCAAGCTTCTCTGCGTTAAAATCGTATCTCTGCAATCCCATTCCTTAAGAGACTGTATTAGTTCGAGTGACCCAGGTTCGCGCACATCTCAGTCAATATAACTCTATTGTAACAAATAAGTATCAATAAAATCACATGTACAACTAAAAATGGCGTGCAATGATCTACGTTTTGGCTGTGTGAAAGACGCGTCCTCCCAGACATGCTAACCTCATGGTACTTCAATTGTGTCAAGGATGTTCTGCACGATTGTTTCGGCTTCCATTTCTTCGGCCTCTGCTTCGTAGGTCACAGTAACGCGGTGCCGCAGCACATCCATGGCTATTGACCGCACATCTTCCGGGGTCACATAAGCACGATGTGTGAGGAACGCATGGGCACGTGCAGCCAGGTTCAGGTTGATAGTTGCCCGAGGAGAAGCGCCATAGTCAATTAATGGTACCAGATTAGGCAGCTTAAAGCTGGCAGGATCGCGCGTAGCCAGCACCAAGTCCACGATGTAATTTTCAACACGTTCATCCATATAGAGCTCGTTCAGAACCAGGCGTGCAGATAGAATTTTCTCGGGCTGTACGACTGTTCGCACCTTGGTGCTTGCTTTGGTACGTGCCATCCGACGCATGATCTGCAATTCTTCCTCTCTAGACGGATAGTCAACCTTGATTTTCAGCATAAAGCGATCGACCTGGGCTTCGGGCAAAGGATAAGTTCCTTCTTGCTCAATGGGGTTCTGTGTCGCTAGCACGAGAAACGGCTCCTCGAGCGGAAATGTTGTGTCGCCAATCGTGATTTGCCGCTCTTGCATGCTTTCAAGTAGCGCACTCTGTACTTTGGCTGGCGAGCGGTTGATTTCGTCGGCGAGCACGATATTTGTAAACAGCGGGCCTTTCTTGATCGAAAAGCTTCCCTTCTGCTGGTTATAAATCAGTGTGCCCAGCAAGTCTGCGGGAAGCAGATCAGGAGTGAACTGAATGCGTTGAAAATCCCCGCCAATTGCTCGTGCCAAAGAGCTCACCGTCAGTGTTTTGGCCAGTCCGGGAACGCCTTCCAGCAGGATATGTCCGGAAGCCAGCAACCCGATCAGCAAACGTTCAACCATATAGTTTTGGCCAACTACGACGCGCCCAATTTCTGTACGCAGGTCGTCTATAAAAGCACTTTCAATTCGAATACGCTCGCTAACCTGAGCAAGGTCAAAATCAGCCATGGGTTAGATAATCAATTACACCGCGCGCAATTACGCAATCGTTACATTCATGTTCATGCAAGGCTCGTTCCGGGCGCGATGGGGTGACCATTAAGGAAATCTCGCACCTCAAGTGCACGCTGACCAGATGCTTGCAAGCGTGCAACGGCAATCGCCCCGGTTTTGCAGGCGATCACTAGGCTGCCATCCGATTTCAGGACCGTTCCAGGTTCTCCTGTTCCACGGGTTACTTCGGTTTCCAGTATTTTCAGGGTCGCGGACTTCCAGGGCGTCCATGCGCCGGGGTAGGGGGCAAGCCCCCTGCAGTGATTATGAACAGTTTCGGCCGGCTGTTCCCAAGAGATGCGGCAGTCACTTCGAAAAATCTTTGGCGCGGGGGTAGCCCGCAGATCATCCTGCTCGTATGTTTGAGCACGTCCACCAGCTATGCGCCGAGTGGTTTCCAGGACGGCGCAGGCCCCGAGTCGTGCAAGTCGATCATGCAGATCTCCTGCAGTTTCATTTGGAAGAATGACGGTTGGCCACTGTAAGATGACATTACCTGTATCCACTTTTTCCCTGAGATAAAAAGTGGTTACACCTGTTCCGGTGGCTCCTGCCATGAGTGCTCTGTTGATTGGAGCGGCGCCCCGAAATTTCGGCAATAGTGATGCATGAAGGTTGAACGCACCGAGCCGGGCTCGCGTGAAAACCGTTCGGGGGAGTATGCGGAAGGCAACAACAACTTGTAAATCACAGTCAAGCGCGTCAATTGCAGACGCAAATGCCGGATCCTTGACCGAGTCCGGCTGAAGGATAGTTCTGATATCCAGTTGTTCTGCTGCCTGCTTGACTGCCGTTGATTGCAGCCTCCGACCGCGTCCCCGTCGGCGATCCGGTCCGGTAACCACCGCCACCGGCTTGTATCCCCCTCCGACCAGAGCTTCCAGCGAGGGAACCGCAAATTCCGGGGTCCCCATGAACACAATGCGCATGTCAGTCCAGCCGTGTGCGTTCATCCCAGACTGGCAGCACTAGCTCATAATCTCCAAATCCGGTTTCGTCCACGAACATGTATTGTCTCCCAATCCGGAAGAAATACCAGACCACCCACGGTTTATTGTTGTAACTGAAGGTTTGGTGCTCCACTTCGTCGGGATGACCATGAAGGATGAATACGTGTCCACGATCCGACTTCCATCCAGATACCTGCTGCCCAAAATTCTGATTGGCGTAATCTACACGATAGTAATGTTCCTCCATAGCTTCGTTGCGCAGCGTTCCCGGAGTAGGATCCCGCTTTTTCCAGAAGGAATCAAAGAGCGATCTGCGCTCAGATCGTGTCTCAGCGCGTCGAAATTCACGAAGCTCCCGGTTGCGGGCAATGTAAGTCAATTGCTCAATGGCTTCCTCTAGGTCGTTCAAATACGTGCCAATTCCGTCCCAGCGTACGCTGAGGGTATGGGATGCTCGGTCTAGTAAGTTCCGGTCCAAACTTTGCAGGGTGATCACAAGGTTATATTGACCAAATTCCAGATCGCTGGCAGGGATCCTAGTAATTTGTTGATGGCGTCCAGCGTCCACACTAAGAGTATCGGACCATTGATGTGGTCTATTGTACTGCATAGCTTCACCTTCTCTGAGCAACACCTGTGTAACCAGTAAGGTTTGTGCATTAAGCGTGTACACTTCATAGTATGCCTGCAGATCTCCGGCACTGACATCCGGTGAGATGCGTGGCACAATTGACCGGCGTTCCGGGTCGTACCCGGCAAGCAATACGACATCACTCATTGTTACAGTTTGGGAAAAATCGCGTTGTTCCGCAGTGATTTCCTGAAAGAAGGCTTTTGATGATGTAAGATCTGTGAGAGTGATGGCTAGGAGGTACCGTCCAGGGGGCAGTGCTATCGAATGTGTGGATAGATCGCTCGCTTGCTCGGCAATCGTGTTTGCGTGCATCTGGACAGTGACAGTCTGCTCCCAGATGGAGGAAGTGGTCACACTTCTTGGGCGGCCTCTTGAGTCTAGCCGGGATACTTCGGCCTCCACGGCGTAGCGTGCGGTAAATCCACTTGGGCTTGCCTCAAATTGGAGGCTTGTGTACGGGATTTCGGTGTAAACATCCAGATGTCCTGCATCGGTGTCCCCCTTGATGCTCACAGCGCGTACCCGTAGTTCATCATCGAGGGTTTGTGCCTGTGGAGGGGAAGTGAGCGGTAGTGCACCAATAAGGAGGAGTATGAAAGAATGCTTCATGCTATGGATAAGGCTTTTACGAAACGCTGGCGATCAAAGACCTGTAGGTCCTCTAAACTCTCTCCGATACCAATATATTTCACGGGCACCTTGAATTCGTTGGAAATACCAATAACGATGCCCCCTTTAGCAGATCCATCCAGTTTAGTTACAACTAAACCAGTCACATCTACGCTGCGTGTAAATTCTTCGGCCTGACGAAGTGCGTTTTGTCCAATAGTGGCATCCAGTACCAGAAGCACTTCATGAGGTGCATCCATAACCTGTCTGCCCATAACTCGTTTTATTTTCGAGAGTTCATTCATCAGCCCTGTTTTGGTGTGCAGGCGCCCGGCAGTGTCAATAATGGCAACGTCTGCAGAGCGTCGAACGGCAGATTGGACCGTGTCGAATGCGACAGCAGCAGGGTCTGCGCCGTGTTGTTGCTTTACAATGTCCACACCGGCCCGTTCAGCCCAGGTCTCAAGTTGTTCAATAGCTGCGGCGCGAAAGGTATCTCCAGCACCGATGAGTACGCTGCGTCCCGCATGTGCGTAGCGCCATGCAAGCTTTCCAATTGTGGTGGTCTTGCCTACACCGTTGACGCCAACCACCATAATGACATGGGGGTGGTTATTGAGTGGTGCATCAAAGTCTGCCGGTCGTGAGGGCGTGTTTTCTTCGAGAAGCTGCGCGATCTCGTCGTTAATCAGCGTCTGCAATTCCTCGGCTGAGAGATACCGATCCCGCGCCGCCCTCTTTTTAATCTGCTCAATAATATCAAGGGTAGTTTTGATTCCCACATCACTGGTCACCAAAGCCTCCTCAATGTCATCCAGCATGGCCTCATCGATCGTGCGCTTCCCCTTAACCAGGCGTCCAATCTTGCCAAAGAGCCCCTCCCGGGTCTTTTTAAGCCCTGACTCCAGGCGATCCTGATCCTCGGCCTGACGACGTCTGAATAGTTTCATTTAATTATGCCGGATTGCTGTGCGTAGATGCAAGCCGAAATGAGTAAATCAGGAGCGAAAACCCCAGGAGTCCGACGGTTACCCAGATGCAGATATCCATGATTATCTGGTCAGCTCTCAAAAGCCCCATGAGAAATGTTACTGCGATCGCAGTGGCCGCAACTTTGCCCGGAAAATTGCTCATCTGGATACGCCCGGAGTAGCGCACCACGGCTACTCCTCCAACTGCGATCAACAGATCACGCAGCAGCACGACGCCCAGGAACCACAGGGGTATCAAATCACCCCAAACAAGTGCGATCCCTACCAGAGCAGCAGATACCTTATCTGCTGCTGGATCCAGTATCTTCCCCCATTCGGATACCGTGTTTGTACGCCGGGCAATCAGACCATCCAGCCAGTCCGTGACCACTGCCGTGAGAAGCAAGGCTAAACTCCAGCTGACCGGGCCTTCTCTGAGAATAACTACAGCGGCTGCGGCCGAAAACAGAACACGTGAAATGCTGAGTATGTTGGCAAACGTCCAAAAGGTGCCCAGCATCAACATTAAGCACATTGCAGGTGAGCTTGCCTAGTACGAAAACAACTTCAAAAGGTACCATGGGGGGAGCAACGTCCCAAAAACTTATATTGCTCAACCGAGTATTCTGGAGGTTAGAATTTTTCAGTTACAATGGCGAATAATCTGACTGCAAGATCATCCCGGACGCTTTGGATAGATGCCCTGTCTCCAGATAGAGCATCTGTACTCGTTCAAATATTGGCGATCAGCTCCTTCGCGGTGGCTACGGCACTTGGCGCCCAGGTGCGGATATATCTCTGGGAAGTCCCAATCACGCTACAAACGCTTTTTGTGTACGGAAGCGGATTGGTACTCGGAGCCCGCAATGGTCTTTTATCCATGCTGCTGTACTTGGTCCTTGGAATGTTTTTGCCGGTATTTGCCGGAAGTGGCCACGGGTTTGCGTATCTGATGACAGCGGCCAGCGCGGGCTACCTGTTAGGAATGCCTTTATCCGCATACGTGATCGGTTTATTGAAAAAACGCGCCACAGGTTTGCTGGGTGACGCCGGTGCCGTATTTGCGGGCTCGGTGGTGCTGTTCACCTGTGGAGTTTTTTGGCTGCACTTTGCGGCCGCTCACACCACATGGTGGTATTCGATAGAAGTTGGCTGGCTTCGATTTGTCGGTTTTGATTTAGCAAAAGTTTTGATTGTCACTCTTGCCTATCGGGGTTTACGGAGCTGGCGCCGATAACTGGACGCATGCATCGCGTGTTTCTCATCGCGTTGTTTTGCGCAATCTGGGTCTGTTCAAGCGTTACGGCCCAGACGAGCATCCTATACGAGGCTGAAGTCCGGACAGAGGCAAAAGCCGGACTGGAGGCTTTGTACGATCTTCGCTTTGAGGAAGCGGAAGCTCATTTTCAGAAGATCACCCAACATTATGCGGATCATCCGATAGGTCCATTCCTGGAGGCCTTAACGCTGTGGTGGACGATTCTCTTGGATTTGACGGATAAATCGCACGATGAAGCATTTTATGCGGCTATGGGAGAGGTTATTGATCGTAGTGAGGCACGCCTGGCGATAGATGAACATGATTTTGATGCGATGTTCTTCAAAGGCATTGCGTTGGGGTTTAGGGGGCGCCTACGTTCAAACCGACGGGATTGGATACGGGCCGCCGCAGACGGTAAGCGGGCAATGGATTATGTGCTGGCAGTAGCTGCGGCGGACTCAACCAATGATGACTTTGTGCTAGGACGCGGGCTGTACCGTTATTATGCTGCATTGATTCCCGAACGCTATCCTCTGATACGTCCCATTACCCTGTTCCTCCCACCCGGCGACCGGGAAGGTGGATTGGCAGAACTCAGACGCACGGCGACCGAGGGATACTACATGCAGACCGAGGCGATATATTTCCTGCTTCAGATTCATTATCTCTATGAGGGGAACTTCCAGGAATGCGTGCGGCTGGTCAGATGGCTTCGTGAGAATTATCCCCGCAACGCGTTCTTCCACACATTGGAGGGACGCATATACGCACGCTGGTACCAGTGGCAGGCTGTCGAGACCGTATTCTCAGAAGTTCTGGAACGCTATAAAGCGCAGGCCGTCGGCTATACACCTGCTATGGGTGAACAGGCGCTGTACTTCCTGGCCAGAGCCGGGATTGCACTTGGGGACGAACGGACTGCTTTGGCCAATCTGCTTTCGCTGGAAGCGTTGACTGCAAGACTGGACGAAGATACCTATTTCAAAGTTGTAGGACGCTTATATCAGGGGATTGCGTACGACTTGTTAGGCGAACGGGAAAACGCAATTGCGCGGTATGAAAGTGTACTTGCAATGAAGCGCTGGGGCTCGAGTCATTCCAGCGCGCGCCGCTATCTTGCGAAGCCCTATCCAGCGGTGGAATAAACCAGCCAGCTATTCTGATCGGCAGTTGGTCCGTAGCTACCTGGGAGCGGGACATCGTTCATACGCAAGTACACCGAGAGTTGAGCGCGATGGTGAACTATATGACTGATCCCGAAACGCCGAAGCACGACCCACTTGGGTTCGGTAAAGAATATTTGAGTTCCACGGCTCAAAGTCCAAGGCTCTGCCATTGTATCCACAGTAGTCCGATCAAAAACTTCACGCAATTGTTTTTCGTTAGCGTCATACCCAGCGATCAACTCTTCCTGCGTGGAGGCTTCGATCCTTGGCCAGGTTTTGGCCATGTCCAGGCCGTCCTCTTCCAGAATGACGGCGCTAAACCAGAGAAGATCGGCTGTATGGCTAGCCAACTGGCCCATGGTCCAGGATTTTTTGTGCGGACGCCAGTCAAAACAATCGTCAGGGACACGTGAGAGCATCTCGCGCGTCACAGTAAACTCGTGTTCCATGTCACCTAAGGCGAGGTGGATGGGATCAATGGACATCTTTTCGTGGGTTGGGTAAACTTTCTCGGACGACAACACAAACTCTTATGGCCGCATTGGAGTTCGCTGGGCAGGCAGCGCGGGCAGCCTGTTGACTGGCGGGGGTATTTACATTAAAAGTGAGTCTAAGAAGTAGCCATTCTGGATAGTTATGCCCAAAACAAACATACTTGCATTCTGATCATTTTTCGCGGCTATGGGAGAGGTTACTAGCCGCAGTGGGCACGCCTGGAGATAGATGCACGCGATTTTGATTCTATGTTCTTTAAGGGCATTGCGTTGGGATTCAGGGGGCGCTTACGTTCGAGTCGAAGGGTATGGGATACGAGCCGCGGCAGACGGTAAACGGGCCATGGATTGTGTGTTGGCAGGTAGCTGCGGCGGACTCAACCAATGGCGACTATGTACTGGGGCGCGGGCTGTACCGCTATTACGCTGCACTGATTCCTGAACGCTATCCGTTCATACGCCCATTACCGTGTTTCTTCCGCCGGGGGATCGAGAGGGCGGATTGGCGGAACTCAGACGCACGGCCACCTAGGGGTACTATATGCAGACAGAGACTATATATTTTCTGCTTCGGATTAATTGTCTCTATGGTTCTACCGCGATTCGTGTGGAATGACTAACTTGTGGTTCACTAAATATAGAGGTAGAACCCAAGTTTTTTCACTGCTTTACAGCAAAAAAATATTTCAAAATGAACAAATTGCTTTACCCCCCTGTGAAAGCAACGAAGGTCCCCACTGGTTACGCTCCGGTCCGAGAAAAAACTTCGGTCTAATGTCACATATTCCATCCGCGTACCTTGATAATAATGCTGGACGCCTTTTCCGGTTGTGCCAGCGTATCGGGCCCACGTCCGGCGGGCCCGGCCCTGTTCATACCGACGGACACCGGGCGAGTTGATCTCAGGTGGGCATCTCCGAAGGCCGGACGCTCCTATTTTCTTCAACCTGTACGCCGGGATACGAACATGAAAGATCATCTCTCCTTAACCCAATCCCGGACCTTGTTTTTCGGGCGCTCTGGATTTTCCGCCCGGCTAAAGCGCCCAACACTGCATCGCTGCGGGTTCTGCATGGCAGCGGTACTCCTTGCGCTGGTGGTCACAGTCCCGGCCGCTGGCCAACTGGTTTGGACCACGCCCGCCGGATGGCAAAGCCGGTCCGTGGCGTATTCGCCGGACGGGACGCGCTTGGCCTCCGCATTAAACTACAACACCGTCCGGCTGTGGGATGTGGCTACGGGCAATGAGCTCCGCCGGTTCACGGGCCACACGAGTACTGTTACCTCCGTGGCGTTTTCGCCGGACGGGACGCGCCTGGCCTCCGGGTGGGGCGACGGAACCGTCCGGGTGTGGGATGCGGCCACGGGCGATGAGGTCCGCCGGTACACGGGCCACACGGGTACTGTTGCCTCCGTGGCGTTTTCGCCGGACGGGACGCGCCTGGCCTCCGCATTAGACGACGGAACCATTCGGCTGTGGGATGTGGCCACGGGCAATGAGCTCCGCTGGTTCACGGGCCACACGGGTGTTGTTGTCTCCGTGGCGTTTTCGCCGGACGGGACGCGCCTGGCCTCTGGGTCGTTCGACAGAACCGTTCGGCTGTGGGATGCGGCCACGGGCGATGAGCTCCGCCAGTTCACGGGCCACACGAGTTGGGTATACTCCGTGGCGTTTTCGCCGGACGGGACGCGCCTGGCCTCCGGGTCGCGGGACAATACCGCCCGGTTGTGGGATGTGGCCACGGGCGATGAGGTCCGCCGTTTCACGGGCCACACGGGTACTGTTGCCTCCGTGGCATTTTCACCGGACGGGACGCGCCTGGCCTCCGGGTCGCGGGACAATACCGTCCGGCTGTGGGCTGTGGCCACGAGCAGTGAGGTCCCCCGGTTCGAGGGCCACACGGATGATGTAAATTCCGTGGCGTTTTCGCCGGACGGGACGCGCCTGGCTTCCGGGTCGAACGACCGAACCGTCCGGGTGTGGGATGCGGCCACAGGCGATGAGGTCCGCCGGTTCACGGGCTCGGGCCACACGGATTGGATAAATTCCGTGGCGTTTTTGCCGGACGGGACGCTCCTGGCCTCCGGGTCGGGCGACGGAACCGTCCTGGTGTGGGATGCGGCCACGGGCGATGAGGTCCGCCGGTTCGGGGACCTGAACCACATTAATAAGGTATACTCCGTGGCGTTTTCGCCGGACGGTATGCGCCTGGCCTCCGGGGGGGTGCGTCCAGTTGAACTGTGGGATGTGGCCACGGGCAATTTTGTCCGCTGGTTCGGGCGCCCCGCAACCTCCGTGGCGTTTTCGCCGGACGGGACGCGTCTGGTCTCTGGATCGTGGGACAACACCGTCCGGGTGTGGGATGTAGCCACTGGCGTTGAGTTCCGCCGGTTTACGGGCCACACGGATGATGTACAGTCCGTAGTGTTTTCGCCGGACGGGACGCGCCTGGCCTCCGGGTCGTTGGACGATACCGTCCGGCTGTGGGATGTGGCCACGAGCCTTGAGGTCCGTCGTTTCGAGGGCCACACGGATTGGGTAAATTCCGTGGCGTTTTCACCGGACGGGACGCGCCTGGCCTCCGGGTCCGACGACGACAC
>JAJEDR010000020.1 GCA_022821385.1 Rhodothermales bacterium | reverse complement strand
GAAAATTGCTGAATCGGCATCCACATAAACGCACGTCCCAAATTAGACCGATGACTGAACATGCTGGAACCCGAATTTGCCTGCTGTTGCCCGTGTCCGGCAGGCCAACAAACGCATCAGACACGGACAAATTATTAACTTAATTGAGGCTTCGCAGCTCGCTGCTCCGCCTCAATGAAAACAACTTTTAACCAGGAAACACTAGGAAACCTACAACCGTAAAAAGTTTTGTCGTCAACTGCAGAAAGTTTTGTCGTTGAACACAGCCGGAATAAAAGGGCGACAGATCACGTCTTACTTTTAATGCATGCGCATGCATATAGCCTTCAATCAGTTGTACAAGAGTGAAAAATCATGGATTCAGACGATATTCCAGTTGGTCGGATACTTAGTCGACGGGAGATTATGCAGATCTTCGGAGCTGCTTTCCTGGTAAGTTCGGGGAGCGGTGCTGTCAGGCAACCGACTTCCGCAGTCGGGAAGACGACGTTGCCCCCTTGTATTGTTCGTCCTGAGCAGACAGAGGGTCCCTTTTTTGCAGATCTAGAGCTTGAGCGGTCTGATATTCGAACTGAACCGTCTACAGGGGTCTTCCTGCCCGGTTTGCCATTAGAGTTGACTTTCCAGGTTTCCCGGGTTGGCAATGAAGAGTGTGCTCCATTGTCCGGTGCCAGAGTAGATATTTGGCAGTGTGATGCAGCGGGACGCTACTCGGCTTTTCAGGATCGGAGGGCAGGTGGAGATCTGCGCGAAGAGAAATTCCTGCGTGGTTATCAGTTGACTGATGCGTCTGGAATGGCCAGATTCATGACGATTTATCCAGGCTGGTATCGGGGGCGGGCAGTGCACATCCATTTCAAGATACGCACCGAGGTCAGTCCGGGCAGCGCATATGAGTTCACATCGCAGCTATATTTTGATGATGCACTGTCTGATCAGGTGTATGCCGAAGCGCCCTATGCAGCTCGTGGAGCGCGCGCCACGCGGAATTCCAATGATGGGATTTTTCGACGCACAGGAGATAACCTGATGCTTGACCTCTCTCCTAATGATGAAGGCTATCAAGCGACATTCGGTATTGGCCTTGATCTTTCCGATGCCGATGCAGGCGGTCGAGATTCAAATCGTAGGTCTCGGAGGTCCAATTGAAGGTGTTGAGTCAGACTCAAACCGGTCTAACTGGGAGTGTCTGCACTTCGAATTGAATACGGACTGCGCTGTGGGTTCCCATCAGCCGTGATTGAACGATTACAGTTGACCGGTATAGCAGTTTATTGCTATTAACGCAGACAAATTGCTAATGCTGCCGTCTGAATAGGTATGTCATTAGGGGAGCGTGACGATGGATGGCAACCGACATCTGTAGGAGGCGGTTTTGCTCAAGCTCAATTATCCAACTCAAAAGCCCTCAGAGTGCATTGTTAAAGCTTCGTGTCCACTAATCTGACACAAATTACTGATATAGATGTACTTAGGCAGTGAGAGATTCTAGAACGGTTACGGTTCCAAACAGCGTCAGTATTTTCAGATCAGTTGGAATAATCAGGCCAGGCAATTGTACTAGGCAAGTATTCTGAATTATGCACGGCAGGGGGCTGCGATGGCACGGTACGTATTTGCTGAGGGAATCAAATATCTCAAGGGGGTAGGACCAGCGCGCGCAGACGCATTGGCCCAGGCTGGCATTAAGACATGTCGAGACCTCCTGCATTTTTATCCCCGGCGTTACCTTGATCACACCAATGTATCTCGGGTGATAGACCTAAAGACGGAGGGAGAGACCGTAACGATTATAGGGACCGTTGTTAGCACCAAGGTAATTTCCGGTCGTCACCGTGAACGATTTGAAGTAGATGTTCATGACGATCGGGGCGGTCGTCTAAAACTGGTCTGGTTCAAGGGCTATAAATGGCTAGGTCGATTTTTTGTGGACGGCTATCGTATTGCATTCACAGGGGATGTGTCTTCAAAGTATGGGGGAAGATGGACAATGGTGCACCCGGATTTCGACAGACTGGATGAAGGGGGGCCGCGACTCTCAACAGCTCGGATTATGGCACTTTATCCTGGCAGCGCACGGTTACAGGCGGTAGGATTGAGCAGCAGGACATTTCGGCATATAATCTATCGACTCATCAAAACACGCGGGCTGGAGTTCCCGCAGGTCCTTCCTGAGTGGGTTCAGGAGGAGTATGACTTATTGGATGGTCGCGTAGCCCTGCGTGCTATCCACTTCCCGAAAAGTCATGACGAACTTCATAAAGCCAAGCAGCGACTAAAATTTGAGGAGTTATTCTTTCTCCAGCTCATGCTCCGGCAGATCAAGAAGATGCGTGCCAAGCGAATGGGCATTCGTCTGGAGGTTCAGGGTTCACGCTGTTCGCAGTTTATCAATGATGTATTGCCGTTTGAATTGACACGGGATCAGAAGAAAGCCCTGGGCGATATTAAACGGGATATGCTAAGTGGGCACCCCATGTACCGCATGCTGCAGGGCGATGTGGGTTGCGGAAAGACGGTTGTTGCTGTTGCAGCGTTGATTCTGGCAGTAGACAGCAAATTCCAGGGCGCTTTCATGGCACCAACAGAGGTTCTGGCGGAACAGCAGTATACCAGCCTTCAAAGGAATCTAGAGCCTATCGGCATTCGTGTGTGTATGCTGGTGGGAGGGCAGCGCAAGCGTTTGCGTGAGCAAATCCTGACAGAGATTGCCAGTGGCTCGGTAGATATCGTCGTAGGCACACATGCAGTATTTCAGGAACAGGTGAAGTTCAAAAATCTGGCACTTGCAGTGATTGATGAGCAGCATCGCTTCGGTGTTGAGCAGCGGGCCACACTATTTGCAAAAGGCAACAACCCGCATATGCTCTTGATGACTGCGACACCTATCCCACGCTCTCTTGCGCTGACCGTGTATGGAGATTTGGGGATTACCACCATACGGGAGCTTCCCAAGGGACGCAAGCGCGTAGTAACAAAGCTGTTTCGAGACAAGTATCGCTCCGAAATGGAGAAACTGGTTCTGCAGCAATTGAGTGAAGGGCGTCAGGTGTATGTTGTTTACCCGCAAGTGGAGGAGAGCGAGAGCAGTGATCTCAAGAATGCAGAAGCAGGTTTTTTTGCATGGCAACAGTTGTGTGGGAGGTATGCGGTAGGACTTGTACACGGCAAGATGAATTCTCGAGACAAGGAAGCTGCAATGGCGCAGTTTAAGTCGGGCGAGACCCAAGTTCTTGTCGCAACTACGGTCATTGAGGTTGGTGTCGATACTCCAAACGCAACAGTGATTGTGATTGAACACGCCGAGCGGTTTGGGCTTAGTCAGCTGCATCAGTTGCGTGGACGTGTGGGGCGCGGGAAACACCAGAGCTATTGTGTTCTTATGGCAGATTGGCGGCAGTCCATTGAATCAAGGGAGCGGTTAAACGTGATTTTACGTACTACAGATGGTTTTGAGATCAGTGAAGCTGACTTGAAACTGCGTGGTGCAGGAGATTTTTTTGGAACTCGCCAGAGTGGTATGCCTGAGCTCAGGATTGCGGACATCTCGGAGGATATGCCGATCCTGGAGCAGGCGCAGGAGGCAGCCAGACGGATTTGGGAACAGGATCGGGATTTGATCTTACCGGAGTACCAGACCATGCGCACATATTTTGAGACTTTTGTTCTGGCACGTATGGAAGGTTATGCGCGTACAGGCTAACTGAACATGGAGAGATACTGGGAAATACTTCTGGATGCCTACGAAGGGTATGCCTCCTATCTGTGGGGGGAAATCACGACGCCTCACTGGCAGAACTATTTCTATTGGCTTATCGGGGTAAGTGCATTTTTCTTTGTTCTAGAGTTGTTCGCACCCTGGCGGAAAGAGCAAAAGAAATTCAGGCATGATTTCTGGCTTGATCTCTTTTACATGTTCTTTAACTACTTCCTATTCTCGCTATTCATTTTTAATGCGGCGAGTATGGTGTTAGTGAATCTTTTCAGCGATGCGCTGGCCAGCATAGGGATCACCAATCTGGTGGCCATTCAGGTGGGGAACCTCCCGGTGTGGGCTCAATTGCTTGTTCTGTTTGTGATTCGGGACTTTATTCATTGGAATGTTCACCGGTTACTGCATCGGATCCCGGCACTGTGGGAGTTTCATAAGGTGCATCATTCTGTTGAGGAGATGGGTTTTGCCGCGCATCTCCGGTTTCACTGGATGGAAAATGTGGTCTACAATGGATTGCAGTACATTCCATTGGCCATGATCGGTTTTGGAATTGAAGAGTACTTCATTGTGTACCTGATCACTCTGGTTATTGGCCATGCGAATCACAGCAATATTTGGGTACCGCTGGGGCCGCTGCGTTACGTGATCAACAACCCTCAGATGCATATCTGGCATCATGCCAAGCATTGGCCGGAGGGACACCCGTACGGAATTAATTACGGGATCAGCCTCAGTCTTTGGGATTACCTGTTCAAGACCGCGTCTATTCCACACGACGGACGTGATATTGAACTAGGCTTCGAGGATATCGAAGAGTTCCCAAAGACTTTCGTGGGACAAAGTCTGCACGGCCTCGGACTGGATAAAAAGGAGGAGGATCCTCGTGAGCGCCCGTAACCCTGGCACGCAGCGGCTGTTGGGCTTCGCAGGTTTTGAAATCTCCTAATTAGACGCGCAAGTTCACCGTTCCTTGAGGCCTCGTTCGGTACCGAACGGAGGGACCACGCGGTGAGGGCACATTGGCAAATCACCGCGAATGCCATGTTAGCGGGAATTTCCTTGTGATCTACCATGTTGATGATTCGCCGAAGCTGAGCGGATCCGTCAACTTCGTTCATACTCGGACCCACGCCGAACTCTTGAAAAGACCTGGCTCATCTACTCCCGGCGTGTCTTATCCATGATCTAAGACCGTAGATTTGTAAATGCGGCGGTTCATGGAGTCTTGGAGTGTTCTGATCTGAACGCCCCCTGTCGGGTTAATGAGGTAAGTGCCCTTTGTGGCCTGACTACAGAGTATGCAGACAGGCTATCAGTACGGCGAAATAGTGGTGATTGCGACTGTGACATGTGACAATTTTCCTTTGCCAGTTGTGACTTTTTGATTGTGTTTGAAATATCTATTGGGCTTGGATCCATTAGAACATGGTCTTTAATCTAGGGTTAACAAACTGAGTGGGCTTCTTCACTGTATCCTTAGTTGTGGCAGTCAATGGAGCATCCAGAGCGAGTAACACCGTACCGAGCGTCTAATTCCATTCGGATTGTTACGGCAGCGAGCCTATTTGACGGGCACGATGCCGCCATTAACATCATTCGGCGCGTTCTGCAGGCTTCCGGAGCAGAGGTGATTCATCTTGGGCATAATCGGTCTGTGCAAGAAGTCTTGGAAACAGCTATGCAGGAGGATGTGCAGGGGATTGCAGTGTCTTCATACCAGGGTGGCCATCTGGAATACTTCGGCTATCTGCTTGCGGAACTGGATGCGCGCGGAGCTGCACACATAAAAGTCTTCGGGGGTGGAGGTGGTGTGATTGCCCCAGACGAGGTCAGGCAGTTGCATGCTATGGGCGTGACTCGCGTTTTCACATCTGAGGATGGGATGCGGCTTGGGCTTCAGGACATGATCAATATTGTGCTCAAAGCCTGCGATTTTCCAGTCACTTCCAAATCGGCGGGTAAACTCCCATTTGATAAACTGGCCCGCCAACTTACCCATGCAGAATTGCAGCCTTCTAATGAAACAGAATGTCCAGATCGCGCAGTGGTTGTCGGCATTACGGGAACAGGCGGTGCAGGCAAGTCAACACTTGCCGATGAGCTTGTTCTCCGTCTGCTTGAAGACATAACTGGGGTAAGCGTGGCGATTTTGTCCGTGGATCCCACACAGCGGCGTTCCGGGGGCGCACTGCTCGGCGACAGGATTCGGATGAATGCCCTCTATGGTCCGAAAGCCAAGGGGCGAGCGTTCTTGCGTAGCCTAGCCACAAGGCGGGCGCATCGCGCTACCAGCGAGGCACTTTTGGGAAGCATAAAGGCCTGCTCCAAAGCTGAATTCGATTTAGTTATAGTAGAAACAGCCGGCGTTGGGCAAAGTGACACCGAAATTGCCGATTTGGCGGATATTACGCTGTACGTAATGACCTCTGATTATGGCGCGGCGACACAGCTCGAAAAAATTGGTATGCTGGATGTGGCCGACTTTGTCGTGCTCAACAAGTTTGACCACAGAGGTAGCATGGATGCCCTGCGTGATGTCCGCAAACAAGTCCAGCGCAATCGGATGGCATTTGACCAGCCTCCAGATACCATGCCGGTTTATCCCACCACGGCCTCTCGCTTTAATGATCCGGGGGTCACGGCTTTGTATATGGATTTGGTTGCCATGCTGCGTGAGAAATGCAATTTTCAATACACCACGTCTATGGACGGGCATCCGGCGTCCTCCAATGGCGAAACAATTATACCGGCCCGGCGCCAACGCTATCTGGGTGAGATCTGTGACTCGATTCGGGACTACCATGATTGGGTGCGCAGCCAAGTCACGTATGCCCGCAAATGGGGGGAGGTGAGAGGGACGAAAGATCAGGTAGAGGCTTGGGATCCCACTGATGCCGAAGAATTATGCACGCGCCTTGGCACGATGGAGGCCCACTGGTGGGGCCGCTTGGATAGTCGGTGCAGGAATATCCTGACCAATTGGGATGTATGGGCCGATGAGTACCGGATGGAAACGTACACCTACACGGTGCGTGACCGCGAGATCACCGCTCCGCTATTTGTCCGGTCTTTGTCAAATACCAGGATACCACGTATAGCCTTGCCCACAGTGGCCGACCAAGGCGCGCGGCTGAATTTTGCCCTGAAAGAGAATCTGCCTGGCTATTTCCCTTTTACAGCCGGCGTGTATCCTTTCAAACGAAGGCATGAAGCGCCGACACGGATGTTCGCGGGAGAGGGATGCCCAGAGCGGACCAATCGCAGGTTCCATGTAGTGAGCCAAGGTATGTCCGCCCACCGGCTTTCTACTGCTTTTGACTCCGTGACACTTTACGGATTTGACCCCCACAAGCGGCCTGATATTTATGGTAAAGTGGGAAATGCGGGCGTGTCAGTGGCGACGCTGGATGACATGAAGAAGCTCTACAGCGGATTTAATCTTTGCGATCCGGAGACCAGTGTATCTATGACCATTAATGGGCCGGCGCCTATGGTCTTGGCCCTTTTTTTCAATACTGCGATTGATCAGGCAGCTGAGTTGTTTCTTCGTGATTCGGGACGCTGGGAGAAGGCCCAGAGGGTAATTAACAGCCAACTGGATTCAAACCTTCCTCAGTACATCCCCTTTGGGCCGGAGGGACATGCAACGAGTTTTCCTACAGGGCATGACGGTAGTGGCCTCGGCCTTTTGGGCACCTCCTCCAAGGAGCTCGTCGAGTGGGGTGTGTTAGAGGACACGGAGTTCGAGTGTATCTGTCGCAAGGCAATACAGACTGTTCGGGGTACTGTGCAAGCGGATATCCTTAAAGAAGACCAAGCCCAGAATACGTGCATATTCTCTACTGAGCTAGCGCTGCGCATGATGGGTGACATCCAGGAATATTTTACGCAGGAACAGGTCCGTAATTTTTATTCGGTATCCATTTCCGGGTACCATATTGCAGAGGCCGGAGCCAATCCAATTACGCAGCTTGCTTTTACGCTGGCTAATGGATTTACCTATGTCGAGTACTACTTGAGCCGCGGGATGCATATAGATGACTTTGCGCCCAATTTGTCCTTCTTTTTTTCAAACGGGATGGATGCTGAGTACGCAGTCATTGGTCGCGTAGCACGGCGCATCTGGTCTGTGGCCATGCGGCAGCGATACGGGGCAAATGAGCGAAGTCAAAAACTGAAGTATCATGTTCAGACATCCGGCCGCAGTCTCCACGCTCAAGAAATCAGTTTCAATGACATTCGGACAACTTTACAAGCACTGCTTGCAATTTATGACAACTGCAATAGTCTGCACACGAATGCCTATGACGAAGCATTAACGACACCAACAGAAGAGAGCGTCCGCGGTGCAATTGCTATCCAGCGAATTGTTAACGAGGAATTCGGTTTGGCGCAAAATGAGAATCCGCTGCAAGGATCTTATATAATTGACGAACTGACTGATTTAGTGGAGGAGGCGGTTCTGCTTGAATTTGAGCGGATAAATGCACGGGGAGGTGTACTGGGAGCCATGGAGCTAATGTATCAACGTAGCAAGATTCAAGAGGAGTCTCTACACTATGAGCGCCAGAAGCAATCTGGTGCACTGCCACTGATTGGGGTCAATACTTTCCTGCCGCGCACTCAGCCCATCCAAGCTGGACAATCACTAATGCGATCGTCGGATGACGAAAAGCAGCATCAGATTGCTGGTCTCAAGGCATTTCAGTTGCGCAATCGACATCGGTCAGAGGCGGCCGTGGATAAACTCATGAACACGGCCCACAATGGAGGCAATTTGTTTGCAGAACTTATGGACACAGTACGATGGTGTTCGTTGGGGCAGATCACTGAGGCACTGTTTCGCGTAGGCGGTCGTTATCGGCGCAGCATGTGAGCATGTTATTGGCGATTGGAGGCATGCTCAGGTAACGGGACGTCTCCATAGTGATCTGGATTAAGGTGCACAACCAGTGAAGGCACATAGATCACGAAGTACCGGACCTTAAGGGCTTAGCTCCGAAAATGTATAAAGGCCGAAGGTCCGCTAGCCATTAGTATTGATCTGACCGAGTTGGCGGGGAATATCGGTATACCTCCAGTACAGGATTAGTTATGCTATCATCGGTTTCCGTGTGCCATGTTGTACGATATGTCAAACCGTCCTTCGCTAATAATAGCCTCCCAGCATCTCCTGTGCTAATCTCTTCCTCAATCAGGGGATTTCCCATTGTATCCATTATCATCAAGCCCATGTGTTCCTCTGGTTTGGTACCTAATTTGTATTTATTTAGGTAGAGCACAAGTAAAACATTTTCGGTCAGCATGAAGAGGTTAGCAGACCTTGATGCCGCATCCATCCTTTCGCTCAATGCCTCCATCATCATTGGATCGCTCTCGTGGAGCCCGACATCGCTGACCTCTCGGTAGTATGATGGCTTTTGGCCGAGCAGTCTCACGAGCTTCCCGCTTAAATCATACTTGTAAACGTGAGGAATAAATGGATACAGTACATAAACAAAGTCCTGGTTGTCCGTCAGGAGTCCACCGGCTATCATACGGCTTGTTATTCCGATCTTCTTTTTGCTCCCACCAAACCGGGTTAATTCCTGTCCGGATGGATTCATTGTCGAAATGATACTTTCTGGCGGATATATATATAATCCCAAAAGGTTGCCCTTCGAGGTAAAGTCAAGCAGTCTGGGTGGCCAGAAAGTCTCGTCCATTCGTTCGATACACACACCACTCCCACTGAAATAAAAGCCTGGCTGGCCGGCAAGGACGACCAAGATGTTCCCGTTTGGCGTAAACCTCGCCATCATAGGTGCCCAGTTAATTCCCGGATGGCATGGTTCTACAGACAACTGTTTGAGCATCTCGCCACTCTCTGCAAATAAAACAACCTCACGAGAAAGCATATCCGTAACAAGGAGGTTGCCATTAGGACCTATGTCCATGCTGTGTATGCCTCCGAGCAATACTTCGTCTGATAACGGTATTGTGTTTTCAAACTGGAAATAACGCTCGAAGGCCGGTAACCCTGTTAAATTGCTCGAAGGAAGCCGCGGCAATGCAGCAAGACTGTCCGTCATCCTTTCTTCGATCAAAGACTCGGACTGTCTGCTACAACCGGTGAGCGTTAGCACAACAAGGCTGATTGCCGCAACAGGAACTCGAATTGTTTCACAACAGAGCAAAAGCCGTCGCATCAATTTATGATATCGGTGGTACCCGTACGAAAAACAGAGAATACAACCAGCTAGAAATCCCGCTCCATCAAGCACCCCTCGAGAGGACTCACAGATAGAGCCTCAACTTGGGAAACAAATTCGAGCTAAGTTGCTGCGCACAAGCGCGACAAAATCAACTCACGGATCACAATATAGGCATCCTTGAGAGCCAGCAGACACTCCTATACAGTCAGAACATACCTCAACAATATTGCATTCTATGCAATGTGCCATCTCACCACACCGACAATTGAAGTCTTGCACCCAAGCAAACCTTTTGTGATCGTCAGCTCCGGCGGCTTCCGGGGCCCTTTCATTGCTAAGAATGGGAATCGCAACTATTGCCATGGCCACCAATAAATGCTACAAGGTTTTGGTGAGTGTCGGAGTGAATTTTGTCATTACTAGTTTCCTCATGATAGATTTGTGAACGGCGCCAACATAGGCATAAAACCTTAGCAATTTCAGGAACTCCGAAATGAGATCCCGACCGTTGCGAATTCTTCGCTGCGTACGTTTTACTGAGGCCAAAGCCAGCCAAAAACGCCGGCAGTCAGCGCGCCGTAAAAAAGGCCCTCGAGTACACGAATCCATGTCACCTTCCAGCTGAATCCGTACCAGATGGCATGTGTGATATGTCCAGCCGAATGTGCCAGAAAAGCAGCCGTACCTACTACCTGGAACACTTCCAGATACGATGTGCCGGGTCCGAGGCTGGCAGTGCCCACGTAGCCTGCCGCCGTGGCGACACCAAGCGAAAATATTGCCTCAAAGATGAGCTGCTTAGTCATACTCGTGCCAGGCTGCACAATGAAAAGAAACCCCACAGGGCCACGGTTGGCCTTCTCAGTCCATTCCGGGGTATTCCATTCCTTGCGGCTCTCTACGCCCGGAAACATGTATTGCCCTCTTTGTAGCACTTCCTGTGCACGCAAAGCGTCACTGACAGCATCCTCATTCGGGAGTTTCATAAAATCCTTTGAATGCAGCGGAAGGGCTGCGTTCAGCACGAAGGCGGCAACATACACTAATGCTGCAGAGACAAGAATCGGGAGCCAGAGCGAGAGAATTGAGACCATTTATCTATGTTTTTGGGAGTTAAACAAAACCAATGACGCGACAATATACGGTCATAGTTCGACAGAAAAGGCCTGTATACTGTCAGTACAGAACGAAAAGCATGAATAAGGCAGAACCAAACATTGATGCTTCCGAATATACTCAGTCGGTGGATTCACGAAAATCCACCGCTTGCGCTACGGACGAGGCGGTTTTATATTCACCATCCGGGGATTCCGCAGCTTGTGTTTCAGGGTACACAAGTGACTATTCAGCGAAATTCCATCGGGCAATTTTGGAGTCGCTGCGCGACTGCATAAGTGCGAGCAACTCTGAGGCGATCTCGGGGTGTGTATCTGCGAGATCGGTTGTTTCTGCAGGATCATCTACGAGATTGTAGACCCTCACGGGGGCGGAAACACTATCCTTGCCGCCTAAACGAACGCCTTTCCAAGGGCCAATTCTGGCGGCCTGCGCTCCGCGCCAGTTTCGTCCGTGGTATTCCCAGTACATTTCGCTTGGTGCTGGAGGCTCTTCGCCCAGAAGCACGGGCAGAAAGGAATTCCCATCTGTTTCGATTGTCAGTTCTGTATCCAAGACATTGGCAAGTGTGGGCATTACGTCCCAGAATGCAGATACGTGATCGGTTACAGATCCAGGGGCAATGACACCGGGCCAGGTGGCAATCATGGGTACTCGAATTCCACCTTCGTAGACCTCTCCTTTTCTACCTCTCAGGCCTCCCGAACTCTGAAACTGTTCCGTATCCACGCCTCCCACATAGGTGGGACCGTTGTCGCTGGAGAACATGATCAACGTTTCATCATCAATACCGAGTTCACGGAGTACCTCCATGATCTGTCCTACATGCGCATCCATTCGCGAAATCATGCCAGCATACGCCGATTGCGGACGGATGTGTGGCAGGTAGCCCCTGGTTCCATCGTAGGGCGACTCGGACAGTATGTTATCGTATGCCTCTAGTTCTTCGTCCGGTACCTGGAGCGCAAGATGAGGTACGATGTGTGCTAGGTAGAGGAAGAACGGTCCTTCTGCATTTTTCCGGATGAACGCCTCAGCTTCATTCGCCATAAGATCTGGAGCATAATCAACACCTTTATAGCGGTCGTAGGCAGACGGGTCATGTGGATCTGCGCCCTCAAACCGTTGATGTGGATGGAAGTAGCCGTTAGCAAGTGTATCCCATTCCGCATTGCGCCACAGGTGAGAGGGATAATAGTTATGGGCCTGTTTCTGGTCGAGGTAGCCATAGAAATAATCGAAACCCTGTTGATTGGGCACACCGATGGAGTTGGGCCCTCCTAGGCCCCATTTGCCGACAATTGCCGTAGTATACCCAGCCTCCTGCATCATGCGACCAAGCGTGTAAGTGTTTTCCTCCAGCGGCAGCTGTCCACGCTCTGTGCTGTCTGCAAATCCTCCTAGCTCGTAGTTATCGCGTACCTGGCAGTGACCGGTATGTCGGCCGGTGAGAAGCGTGCAGCGACTCGGCGCACACACGGGGCTGCCGCTATAGTGCTGCGTAAATCGCATGCCCTCGGCAGCCAGCCTATCCAGATTTGGGGTTCGGATCAGGGTTTGTCCATAGCTGCCGAGCTCCCCGTAGCCCAGATCATCGGCGAGAATGTAGATGACGTTCGGTGGATCTGCTTGCGTGCATCCAGCGAGTACGAGAATGGCAGCAATAATAATTCGCGGCATAAGAAAGGAAGAATGTTGAGGTTCTTATGGTAAACAATAAGACATATATTTGTTAAGAGTGAACCACACAGGTCGAATGGCAGCCAGAACACTGGCTATGAAATTAGGTCTGAAGGCGGGCATGCGTGCGTACGCGGTCAATGCACCATCACACTATCATGAACTGATTTCTGACGCCCCAGCGGTCCCGAAGGCAGAGGCGGTCAGTGAAGCGGACTTCGTACATGTATTCAGCGATCGTCAGGGACATTTGTTGATACTACTCGAGGCTGCGATACCAACCTTGGCATCTTCCGGTATGTTGTGGATTTCCTGGCCCAAGAAGACATCAGGCGTACGGACAGACTTATCAATGGGCACAGTTCAGAAGATCGGATTATTTATGGGGCTGGTAGATGTCAAGATTTGCTCGATTGACGAGGTCTGGTCGGGACTGAAGTTTGTCTATCGGGTGCGCGATCGCGAAAAAACGCCCAGGGCTACGGGGACCGGATCCCACTCCCGGACTCTGTAATCGGCGTTTCTAACGTATAGTTGTGAGGAGGCTCCGCCATCAAGTGCAATAGCGTTTCTGGCTCCGAGGCCGCGTAGGAGCACGGTCAGTTGCGGGATAGTAAGGCCAACAAGTTCGGCATCGGTTACTACTAAGAGGAGGTCACCCTTTGATGTAAGCGCAGCAGCTGAGCGTCGCGCGACGTCCCCCATATTTTTTGCGGCATCGCTGATCACTTCACCGTTTACCAATAGCAGAGGGAAGGATTGTATGGCGTTTTCCGCTTCGAGGGTGCGCGTGGGGCCGATATGGGCTCCATCATCCCACAGGAGCAGGTATCCATGTGTGCGGTTAGGAGCACGCAGTTCTTTCCCATTCTTCAGCACTAGACCTCGTGCACCTTTCTCATCAAAAAACCCGGCATTAATGGCGGCTATGGCGCCGGTGTTCTTGGCCATGGCCTCAACAAAATCTCGCTTTACAGCAAGAGAGTCGTTGGTGAGAACACGTATATACGTCTTGGCCAGATCTATCTTTGTTACAACGAGCGAGAAATCCGTACCATGCTCGTGCCGAAGCGGTACCGAGCCGATCTGTATCCCTGGACTGATCCGACTGTAGGACACCTGCGACTCCAGCGATCCTTCCCAGAGGCTATCGGTCAGCGCCTCTTCAAGGAGTGAATCCCAGCGTTCACCGTGCACAAGTCCTAGCCTCCCAAGGTTCTGGCGGTGGGAATCCACAACGTTTTCAGCGACGAATTCAGCCAGTTCTCGCGCCCACGGTGTTTGGACAAGGAAGCGGTGGAACTGATCTGATTGCCATAAAAGGACACACAGCAACAGTAGTCCAACTGTTGCAAGAAAGATCCGCCAAAGAGTATTTACAACATAATACATCTTACGAATCGAACCGTGCACATTGAATTGGTTCCACGTTAGTGGCACCGCGCAGGTATTCGGATTGCCCTGATCTGTGGGGCCTCAGCCAAGGCCCCTCCGTCTGGATCATACCAGGAATGGCCGCGCCGCTGTGCAAGTGCCCATCCAGCATTCTCAATCAGCTCTATTTCGTAGAGCACATGTTCAAGGGTTAATGTTTCGAGTGCATTAGCAGCCCGAGAGGGCGGACGATGGCCGTTTTTTGGTTCCGACCGGGTGCGGGATTGGGTAGCAGCTTGCATGTAATTGGATGATAGAAACAGCAACCCAATTTTATGCAAGAATATTGAGATATACGCATTTCAAGCCAACAAATTGCAAACAAGAATTAACCCTTTATTCCCCACAATTTCCCCATTGCTTTAGAATTCCTGCAATCGGTAAATCTGGCAGTTCTACACGAACATTAGCCCTGCAAAACGACGGCTTAATCAGTTAATTAACAAGGTGCAGGCCGGGGCAACCGATACCGCCAGACAGACTTCCCTCCATACTTGATATGAAAGCGTCGGGACGTGTGCTTTTCGAGATACAAACAAAATGGTTAGCCCACCGTACCTAGCCGCCAAGTGCCCCACATATTAACAAAATGAAAGAGAACGAGCAACCACCTTTGTGGGTGGATATCACGGTTGATGATGCGGAGACACTTCGCGATTTTTATGCTGCGGTTATCGGATGGGAATCAGAACCCGTCTCAATGGGCGGGTACGAAGATTATGCGATGGGTGTGGGCGGTGAAGCGCAGGCCGGAATTTGTCATGCTCGTGGCGTTAATGCCAAATTGCCACCGGTCTGGCTCCCTTATTTTCGAGTAAAATCCATAGATGAGAGTATTCAACACTGTCTGGATCGGGGTGGAGAATTGATCTCACCGGCAAAAACATTTGCTCCCGGCCAAAGTTACGCCGTTATTCGTGACCCTTCTGGAGCTGCCTGTGCCATTTGGAGTGCTGTTGATTCACAGTGAATTTTACAGTATTCTGATGACTCGCTACCTGTGTCGTAGCATTGGGTCAACCGGCTCGGTTGGATACACATAACTGATTCGCAAAATCATTCTTTTCAAGATGCATATGCCCGAAAACTGGATCGCATTCGTAGTAGCAATTATTCTCCCGATGGTCATAGGATCACTATGGTACGGTCCGCTCTTTGGCAAAATGTGGATGCGGATGATGAACTTGACCGAGGAAAAGATCAAAGAGACCCTCAATCCGGCCAAATCTTACGGAGGGTCAATAGTGGGCTCAGTACTAACGGCATACGTCTTGTCAATGCTTATTACGCTCATGGACATGGGTACTTTTACGGGCGGTTTGACGGTTGGCTTTGCGGCTTGGGTGGGTTTTTCGCTGCCTCTAGGCTGGCAGAGTGTAGCATGGGAGGATAAGGACATGGGGGTTTTTGTGCTGAATCAGGCGCAGAACCTGATTGTCTTTCTAGCTATGGCCGGGCTTCTGGGAGCTTGGCGATAAATATCGTAGTGCTTGGTGTAGATGGCCAGCCACATGGACACCAGCATAAGAGACCGTGCTTCCTGGTTACGTGCGCACCTTAACCGGCATTCACACCAGTACTACGTACTTGCGAGCCCTACCATAACGGATGCGGAGTATGACGCGCTTTTTCAAGAGCTGTCTGCTCTGGAAGGGAAGCATCCAGATCTTATCACGCCAGATTCCCCCACACTGCGTGTCGGCAGTGATCTGGCTTCGGACTTTGCAAAAACACCTCACGTGCGTCCGGTACTCAGTCTTGCTAACGCTTTTAGTAGAGAAGACTTGCAGGCTTGGGAGGCACGTAATCATAAGTTGGTTCCAGGTTCGGTGTTTGCATACGTCGTGGAGCCCAAATTTGATGGGCTGACGCTGGTATTGCGCTACGAGAATGGTGTGCTTGCTCAGGCCGCCACGCGAGGCAACGGTGAAGTTGGCGACCTCGTAACGGCCAATGCACGTACTATAGGGTCTGTACCTTTGCGAATTCCCGTGGAGAACGGACCGACGCCTCCAGAGGTGCTCGTAGTACGATGTGAAGTCCTTTTCACAAAAGAAGCTTTTGCAGCGTTGAACCGGGAGCGTGTAGAGGATGGGGAACCTGCATACATAAACGCGCGCAATACAGCGTCAGGGTCGCTCAAACAGAAGGATGCGCGACTTACGGCCAAACGTGACCTGACAGCTTTCGCGTACGATGTAATGTTCCCGGATGAGTTTGTACCTGTGGATCGCTTTGAGCGCCTGGATTGGTTGCACGGCTCCGGTTTCATGATCCCCCCCGACGTGCAGTTGCTGTCGACGCTGGACGAAGTGATGGCACGCGTGAACTGGTGGGCGGACATTAGGGACACACTTCCCTTTGAGATTGACGGCGTGGTTATCAAGATTGCGGACAATGCGCAAGCGGAGCGGCTTGGTGTGGTTGGTAAAGATCCCCGTGGATCCATTGCATTCAAGTTTCCCTCAAAGGAAGCGACTACCGTACTTGAGCATGTAGAGCCTCAGATTGGGCGTACAGGGCGCATCACACCCACTGCGCATCTCAAACCGGTGTTTGTCGGTGGAGTGACCGTCTCGAATGCTACATTGCACAACTACGACCAGATAGAGCAGTTAGATCTCCGTACAGGAGACACCATTAGGATCAAAAGATCGGGCGATGTAATCCCTTACGTAGTTGGCCCTCTGGTTGAGCTCCGTTCCGGTGACGAGACTCCGATTTTCCCGCCGACGCAATGTCCGGCCTGTGATGATTTGTTGACCAGAAAGAAAGACGGCGTTGATCTTTTTTGTCCCAATCCCCAATGTTCGGAACGGGTCCTGCGGAGAGTCATGTTTTTCGCTTCCAAAGAGGGGTTGGATATTGAAGGTTTGGGTTCGAGTACCGTGCACGCACTGATATCATCGGGTTTGATAAAGGATGAAGCCGATCTGTACTCTCTCGAGAAGGAAGAGCTCTTAAAGTTGGAGGGATTTGCAGAAAAGAAGGCAGTGGAGCTCTTGGCATCAATAGACCGGGCCCGCAATCGTTCTCCTGAGAAGCTATTAGCTGCGCTAGGAATAAACGGTGTTGGAGCAGTTACAGCACGATTATTACTCAGTCGGTTTTCGATTGAAGAATTGATGGCAACAGCCGAAAACATTCTCGGTATTGATTCGGAGGCGGCCAGCTTATTAGAGGAGCATACTTCACTCTTCACGCTTCTTTTGCATAAGGTGCATCTCAAAGATCCGGTTGCCGCCTCTATGAAGGAATTGAGCACGGATGACGAAAAGTTGACAACTTCGCTTGGTGAGCTGCTCACTACCATGAAACCACTTTTGGAGCTGGATGGAATAGGTCCTACTATGGTTGAAGAACTCTTTGGCTGGTTCAAAGAGGACGCAAATCGGGAGTTGATTATTAAGTTACGGGATGCGGGAGTGTCGTTTGAACGTCAGTCATCGCGCTCGAATTCCCAGTTACTGCAAGGCCAAACCTTTGTAATTACCGGTACTTTGGAAGGATTTACACGTTCTCAGGCAAGGGCCCGGATTGAGGCCAACGGTGGAAAGGTTACGGGCAGCGTAAGCAGTAAGACAGATTACCTTTTGGCCGGGGAGAAAGCTGGCAGCAAGCTGACCAAGGCGCGGAAGCTAGGTGTTACGGTTTTGGGTATGGCAGAATGGGAAAAACTGTTAAATTCCGACTGAACGGATTGTTAGGGCATAATGGAGCAGGGTGGTCAAAGACGTAAGATTTTTCTGTTGGATGCAATGGCGCTCGCATACAGAGCGCACTTCTCGTTCCTGAGTCGTCCGCGAATAAACTCGAGGGGCGAAAACACGAGCGCGTTGTATGGCTTTACTACTACGCTGATCAACTTGATTGAAGAGGCAGGACTCAAGCACGCTGCGATAGTGTTTGATGGGCCAGGCAAGACCTTCAGGAATGATCTTTATGTCGAGTACAAGGCCAATCGTGATGATCCACCGGACGCATTACTGGAAAATTTACCACGGATCAAAGAGCTGGCCCGAGCATTCTCAATCCCGGCCCTAGAGGCTGATATGTTTGAGGCTGATGATGTGATCGGTACATTGGCCCGTCAGGCCGACGAGGCAGGGGCTCATGCGGTAATTGTGTCCCCAGACAAGGATTTTCAGCAACTGCTCTCACCACGTGTAGAAATGTTGCGGCCGCGCAGCGGTGCAGGGTTCCAGCGTCTGACAGAGGCAGTATTCCGTGAGAAATACCAGATTGCTCCCAAGAACTTTATCGACATGTTGGCGCTGATGGGGGACAGCAGCGACAATGTGCCCGGTGCACGTGGTATCGGTGAAAAAGGGGCGGCCAAGCTCGTACAGCTGGACCAGACCGTGGAAAATATTCTGGCAAAAGCGAGCGAGTACAAATATAAGCGTTGGCGCACTGGACTGACGGAGAACCCGGATATGGTGCGGCTTAGTAAGGATCTGGTCACGATCCGGACGGATGTAGATGTGAAGTTGGACTGGGAGGCCTGTCGTTGTGGTTCCCCTAGAGATACGGAGGCGCTTTCGCTGTTCCGTCGCTACGAATTTGACACGTTGATTCGGCGTCTCACAGCGGGATCAGAGTTGTTTGAAACCGAGGAGGTTGCGGCAGATAGTGCGTACAGCCAGTACAATGCTGCCCGGGCAAATTACAGAGTAATTGGGACGCTAGATGAATTGAAGGCCGTCGAGAAGTCATTGAAGGAAACCCGGCGCTTGGGTTTAGCCAGTATCATGACGCCGGGCTCCCCGGTACGTGCGGACTGGATAGGGTTGGCGCTTTCCTGGGCTTCCAGAAGTGCAGTGTATATACCGCTTCCACTGCCCGATGGTACACCGCCACCCGAGGTTGTTCGTATTCTTGCACCAATTTTGTCCAACATGAAAGTTGAGAAAATTGGTCATGACCTTAAACCCCTTCTAGTTCGACTCAGATTACTTCTGGTACCGGTCCGTGGCAAAATCTTCGATACCCAAGTCGCGCATTATTTGCTCGCCCCAGATCAGAATCATCGGTTCAATACTGTTGTGAAACAGCAGTTGAGCTACGAGCCCGTCGGGATAGACAGCATTCTGGGCACCGGGCGCTCGAAAAGGTATCCACGTGATGTGGATCCGGAAGCGCTCAAAATCCTGGCTTGTGAGCGGGCGGCATGCCCGCTTGAAATGCAAGGGAAACTAAGTACAAAGCTCGACGAGGCCAGCCTGCTTGATGTAGCGAACGATATTGAGTTTCCGCTCGTGTATGTGTTGTCTGATATGGAAGCCACTGGTGTGAAGCTGGATCAGGCGGTACTTGAAGAGCTGGGACCACGCATACAGA
>JAJEDR010000073.1 GCA_022821385.1 Rhodothermales bacterium | reverse complement strand
TATGCGCAGTACGGGGGGTTATGGCAGATTGAGGAGGGTTTTCGGGTATTGAAGCACACCCTGGCGATTCGTCCGGTGTTTCACTGGACTGAGCGCCGGGTCCGCGCGCACATTGCCATTTGCTTTGCCGCCTTTGCGATGCTGCGCATTCTGCGTCGACTCTACAACACGCGGCATGGCGCCGAGGCGCCCATCAGTGAGGGGCAGATTCTGGCTCAGTTGCGTGAAGTAGAGGTGTCCGTGGTACGGGACAACAGCACCAAGCGTCATTTTGCGATTCCATCGGCGGCCAGCAGTACAAAAGTTCGGCTTTACAAAGCGCTGGGGTTGACGATTCAGCGCCAGACCGTACCCGTAGAGAAAGACCCGTAACCCACGCCACAAGGGGTTACTTAACGTCTGGAATTCAGACCACGAAAAGTGGCCTGATAAGCGGCTTTTGTAGTGTTCAAATTTTCCGGGACACCCCCAATAACAGGCCTATACCCCTGCTAATAGGGCTTTTCTGGCTTGCAGAAAGTTGCAACCTGTCGAAGTCAAGAATTCATGACACACACAGCCTTCCTCAAACCGGTTGGGGTAACACACTCCAGATGGAGGAGGTTAAAAGAATATATTCAGAATAATTCCCATCATAACAAGTATAATGATCCATGTGGATGCCTTCGCAATCCTGCTGCCTAGTTGCTCCACACTTTCCTGCAATTGACCGCTCTTTTGATCAACCCGTTTATTGACGTCCTCTATACTATCCTTTAATCGCCCGCTCTTTTGATCAACCCATTTGTTGACTTCCTCAATGTTTTGCTGCAATTGCTCACTCCCCTTAGCAATCTGTTGTGTGATCTGATCAAGCTTTAGTTGAAGGTCTGACGGATTCATTTGGTGCACCACATTGGTCACTTCTCTGAGTGCCGACACTGAATCCAAGAATACTTCAGTTGCTTTTTTAGTCCTATCGGCAAATCCAGCAACAGCCGCGCTTGTTTCACGCAGCCCCTTGCTAGCGGCATCGATGGAATCCTGCATAGATTGATCCTTCTCAAGCGTGCGGATAACCGTAGCCGCACGGTCTTCGGTTTTCCGTAATCGGTTTTGGATCTCTTTCATTAGGGTCAGATTACCCTGGGGGTTTGGTTCACTCATCTTTGGTAGATTTAAAGTTAGTGGAGTTACTCCAAGCTCAGATTGTGTGTTTCATGGATGTATGAATAATCTCGTGCCCTCGTATTTGAGATGTCCTGCAGATGTCTCGACAGCTGATCTAGACGGAACCAGTCCAGGATGGTCAGTGTCTCCAAGTTATTGCTGTGAGAGCTTTGGCGTATGGCAATACTCTCCGCAAATTGGTATTTGGAATTCACTCCCTTGCTGGCTACATCCAGAAGAGCAATGGTAAGGGTAGATTCAAGTTGACCTGCTTCAATCTCCGACGCGCTGGATTCACGTGCCTGCTGGAACAGTCTTTCAAATGTTGTCTCGATGTGATCCGGCGTAATGTCGTACTTCTCAATTCCGACTGTGACCGCGCGAACAATGTTTGTAGAGGCCACATTCCAGTAATAATCAGATGCCATCGTCTCAACGACACCTCGGATCAATAACAGTCCAGGATGATCTGGTGAGGATTCAAGAGCACGGATACACAGGCCCCGAATCTCACCAGCCTCAATGGAATTCCCAATATTTGCAGTGAGTTCAAGCCATGCAAGGAGGTCAACCTGCTCACACTGGATTAACTCGTTGATCTTCTCGTAGCCAATTCCTTCCTGCAGATAGTCAAGAAGCCGAGTACGAACATCGGAATCGGTCTTGGATTGTCGGGCGAGCAGGATAGATTCCAGTATCGCACGACGACGTGCACGTTCAATTTCATCGTAGGTGAACTCAATAAATGCTCCTATCAGTTCAGCAAGAGCGTTGCGGTAGTCTGAACTTTCAATAGCGTCAATCCTACGACGGCTCGAACCTACCTTGCCAGGGGCAACGCTTCGCACGTAATCAAGGAAGCGACCCTTGAATCTCTGAAAATCAAATTTGTGTGTAATAACCTGAAATTGTTTAGGGCCAAAATCCACGGTATAATCTTTCACAAATCCGAGCTTATACAAACGATAAATGGACTTTTCACGCTGAGATTTATTCTCTCCAAACGGAACATTTATCGGGATCATCGGAAGCCAGTCAATGATGAGCGCAATTAGTTCTTTTGCGTTTTCTATCTCAGCTGAGATCCCCTGAAACCCCTTTAAATGGAAGAAAAGTGCACGAGTAATGTCGTCTCTCGCTGCATAATTTCGCGATTCCTCCTTGTAGAGTTTTCTAAGTTTCTCAATGTTTAAATCTGGATTGAGAAGTGTATTTGACCTGGCCTCGCTGGTTTCTCCGAGGATAAGCGTTGAAAAGGCTTCTTTTTGATCACGGCCCGCCCGGCCAGCCTCTTGATAGTACTGCTCAATGGAGCTCGGTACACCACAGTGAATAGTATAGCGTATGTTGGGCTTGTCAATCCCCATCCCGTACGCCTTTGTGGCTACCAGTACGGATATTACATTTTGCTTGAATTTACTCGCATTATTGCGCTTTGCCTGATCCCAGTTAGAGTCATTTCCCAGCTGTTTATAGGGCGATTTTCCGGAAAACAAGGTTGTTTCTACTGGAATGGTCTGGTTAACTTCGCGTGCAATTTCTGCAATGCCGTTTTTGCCCTCGACGGTAGGCACAAAGATGATTCCAGAATTCGTCTTCCGTCCACGCGGCTTGTAGTACTCGGAAATTGGAATGCCACAGTCGCTCGGCAGTCTCCGTAACTCTTCTTTCAATTTTGGGGCTACATCGCCTGAGGCGGTTCTGACCACCTTGAACTTGATTTCTTTTCGATCGAATGACTCAGGACGAATGAGAGCATCCGAATTGTTCTTATCAATTTCGAGATCGTTTATCATATCTCGGAGTACTGCTCGCGAAGCGGTACCTGTCAGGGCCAAGAGCGGAGGGCCAGTGTCGGTGTCCGAAGAGCGCAGTCTCCTAAGTGAGTTGGTAAGACTTAAGTAGGCAGGGCGAAAATCATGCCCCCATTCTGATATACAGTGAGCCTCATCAATTACCGCCAGATTAATAGGATTATTCATGGCCATACTCTCAACTGCCTTACGAAAGGCGGGGGATTGCAGACGTTCCGGCGACACCAAAACGAAATGATACAGACCTTTTTCCATAAGTGAAATTTTACGGTGTGTCACTTCTGTCCTCTGGTCACTTCGATAATAAATCGCTTCCGTTCTGTCAATTCCGTAGAATTGGAGTCCTTCTACCTGATCTTCCATGAGCGAGGTTAGTGGATCAATGACCAGGGTTACGCCTGGCATGAGCAAACCGGCGAGTTGATAGATGATGCTCTTACCTCCTCCCGTTGGGAGAAGGACGATCGTGTCAATGTGTCGGAGTGCATTCAATAGTGCTTTATACTGCCCTTCTCGAAAATCTCGTTTTCTGTAAATATGTTGGAGGAATAAACGAATCGAGTGATGGATACGGGAATTCTCGTGATCGTTGCGCTTCTTCGCCGGATAACGTGCCTTGTTTGGGGGTTTTGGTGCAGCAGCGAGGTCAACGGGCAGATAAACGGATCTGATTATGCAGTCAGAATCACTGCTGCTGAGAATCGTGTGACAGGGGCCTTTACGGGTTTCCTCAACGATTGTGAAACTGTCATATTCCTGATCACTGCCTATCTGCGAATCATCATTGGGCCAGTCCATCACATTTCCGCCTTCCAGCTCAATTGAGCAATGTGCCGGTGACACACATGTGCCGTAGATTGCATCAATCGCTTGCAACATATCCAGTAGATCAACGACACCGCTAGCGGAGGTTAAGCAAGATCCCTTGATTCTTATGTTCCAGTATCGTCCAGGGCGTAACCAGCCACGCCACAGGGCACCGGCAACGGCAAACTGCACCTTGGCTGCCACAGTGCAGCTCAGGAGAAGTTTCGCAAACTGCTGATCCGCTTTTGACGGGGCTGGTGCAGTGAAAAGTCTCTGCAACTCCTGCTGAAGGCTAGTCAATACGGGTCCCACTCCTGCATCCAATTCACTGGTCGTAATTCGAACGACCTTGATGCCGATAGATTGAAGTGACGAGTCGCGGCTCCTGTCAACCAAAGCATTCGCATAGTGTTGTATGCCGTCAATTTCAATTGCAATTGGCTGGACAAGCGGGTGCGAAAACAGGAAATCAATCCGTCGGGCATCCTTCCCTTTCTCTGTTAATCCTGATTTAAGCAGAGGCCCAAGAGGAGCTTGAGGTATAAACCAATGTCCGGCTGACTGCCCCAACACATCTGGGACCCAGTTATGAAGAAATTTTGCTTCTGCTTTGCTTCCCAGAACGGAATTATCTCGACCAATTTGATAGTCGAGTGCCGGATCAAGTGAAAACTCGTCCCGATCGATCACCGCTTTTAGAACTCCTGCAGGATCTGCCACTAGGTCAGAGTACCAACCCATTTCCGGTTCTTCACTGCTTATTTCTTCTGCCGAGTTGGACAGGTCACTCAATTGTAGGGCCTGGCGTTCAATCCCAAGTGTTGGAAGTGGCGTACTCCCGCGCATGAGAATTTTTTCAAGGATACTTGCTGCGAAGCGCGCATCATCAGAAGGGATTAGAGCTCTTTCTCTGTTGATCAAGAAGACGGTCTGAGAGAGCATCTTCCGGAGACATTCTACCGGATTCGGGGTGCCTATCACGGCAACACGATCAGCAGAATTTGGAAAAAAATCGCGTGCCTGTTGGGACAGGTTATCCAGCAGGATACCGGGGACTGCCCCCACCGGGGTATATTCCGCAAAGTGAGAATCCCTGTCTCCAAATTCCCACCATTCGACTGGAATTGAGATCCGCTTAGAATTCATACGTATATCATTATCCGAGCAGACAAACTATTTGCTAATCCTTTGTTGACCAATTGAACGAAGCGGTGTTGCATGAAAAGCTGCCGCCAGAGATCAGGGATCACGGAAACACTGAACCGCGATCCTTCTATTTGATCCGCGTACTTGCCTTTTCCTCGCTCCATGCCCGCTGTGCACTAGATTTGTTGAATTTTGGACTCTGATACTTCTTCATTAGCGATCGGCACATAACCAATTTCTCTCTTAGCTTGCATGGTCGGGAAATGGCTGAAGTACTGGATAGTAGCTAGAATGGATGGAATTATATACAAAGTTGGCCGTTATTCCCTCGCATTAGCAGTCACTCACAGGAATCCGCGTTGATACGTGCGGATTCGTCAATGAAACGGTCCGTCCATTCGGAAGTTGACCGCATGATCAATCATTCCAACACACTTCCGAAGCTATGTCGTATGTGTTGATCGTTATGTTTGCCATTTGCGCTTGCTGGGTGTGCTTTCACATCGGAGTCTTACACGGTGAACGCAAAGGCCCATAGCCGATCACTCATTGCCTATAAACGTCTTCATATGGCATTCCTCGCATCGGCGGTTCGATTCGGTCGGAATAAAGTCATCGAAAAAGTCGTTCCACTCGTACGAGTGACACCCCGTTAGCGGTATATCATCTCTGCCGCAACTCTCGCATCGCTGGATCGGTGCCAGTTCTCCGTATGGATCAGTGCGCCGAAGCCGTTCTTCCATCGTTGGATACGGATAATCCCAGTCGCCATATTTCGGTTGCCTACGCATTGCGGTTGCCCCTCTGGGCGGGTTGCGACCGCAATATACGACAAGAGTGAACAATGTTAATTTTCTGGGTATATCAGCCCCGCATCTTTAATTCGATGAACTCGCCGTGCCGGGTTGCTCGCTGAATACAACAATCACATATAGACACAGGTTAGATACCTGTGTTGCAGTGAATAAGCGAGAGTTCGCATTATGGCACCGTTCTGGTGCTGGACCTTCTCTGATAATTAGATACCAAGCCCGACTTCTATCTCCGAACAGTTCCGGCACTTTCGTACATGATTCCCTTTTTGAAAATAGCGGTCAATTGGCAAGTTTCGCACCGAATCCTGGGGTTCCCAGGAGATGCATGTACCCATCAGACAACATAAATCCACCCATTGCAGCATCACGGGAGAGGTCAAAGCTCCCGTCCAGGTCGAGGTAGCGCGTCCGGGGACAGGCATAAGCGGTGTGTAGTGCGGCAGCAATACTGATTACACTCTCATCCATGCAACCCCACATCAGGTCAATACCAGCCAGCTGTGCGATATCTGAAATGCCCAGCGCACCGGTAATACCCCCGCATTTCATGAGCTTGATATTCCAAATACCAAACGGCATGTCAGCCGCCAACCCAAGAGCATCCTCGGGTCCATGCAAGCTCTCGTCGGCCGCCATCAACTTTTGGGCTTCTCTCGATAACCCGAGCATATGTCCTTCTTTTCCCCTTTCAAGAGGCTGCTCAATAAATTCAAGATTCAATGCATGCGATTCATGCGCAAGTTGTCGGGCCTGTTCGATAGTATAGCCCTGATTGGCATCAACACGGATTTTCATATCCGCTGAACAGAACTCCCGAAGTGCCCGCAAGCGTTCAAGATCCTCTTCATAATTCAATCCGAGTTTGACCTTGAGGCATTTGAATCCGCGCCCAAGATATTCACGCGCTTCGCTGAGAGTCTCTTCCAGTGGCAGGATTCCAATCGTAATGGAGGTGGGTAAGGCTTTCACACACTGTCCGAGCATAGCAGCTACGGTAATCCCCATGCTCTGTGCCAAGAGATCGTACAATGCCATATCCAAGGCTGCCATTGCGGAGGGATGCTGTACACAGTCCTTTTGCAATCGGCGAGTCAGAGATCTAAGTGGTCGTGGATCGCTCCCCTTAAGAATGTCATGCGCGCAAGAGTCCAGAGCTCCAAGACACGCCTCCGCATTTTCACCAGTTACGGCGGTGGGAGCAGCGCAACCAAGACCGAAAAAACCCCGATTACTTTCCAGTCGGACAAAATGCAGGTCGACCGTACTGACCACTCGTGTAGCAATCACGTATGGGCGCGTCAAGGGCAGTTGATCAGTCCAAGTATCAACACCGGTAATGATCATGAGAACAGCTTTTCCCGGACTGTTTCCGCCAGGCGCCCTACTCCATCCTCCAGTGGTCGTACCACAGGCAAACCATGGCATGCCTCAAGCTCCGCCGCAATCTGTGAAGATTCTGCGTCATCAAGTCCACGTGTGAACAGAGAGATTGCCCACACCTGAGAACCCAGCAGGCGAATCAGTTCAATCTCTTCACGCAATGGAGGCAAAGGGCAATCAAGATGCTCAAAATCCTCAAAATGACTTCGCGCAGGCGCGTGCTGTAAGATTACTCCGGCTGCTCGCGCCGAACAGATAAATTCAGCCCCAGCCGGGCCGGCCGGGTTACGCAGCCCCGACTGACCTTCCAGGAGAATTACATCCGGATTCATTTCCCTGGCGCACGCCAGGATTGCACCTTCTAGTTCACCAGACACAAAATCGTTCAGCGTCGAATCAAAAATAAAGCCATGCTGAAGCCCCTGCAACCAGCCTGTCTGTCCTGTGTAGATCATTTCGGCATTGATGCCCTGCACTCGGAGCGCTGCGCGCAGGAGCATGGCCGTCGTACGTTTGCCAATCGCACAGTCCATACCCAGAACAGCAACGCGTGGAGCGGACACCGAAAGTATCTCACCCGTCCAGAATCTCAGTTCAGATGCGCGTCGGGGCTTTCGCAAATCAATAATGCCCGCGGTAGCCTGTTCGGCAATCTCATGATCATCCGACAGTAGATAATGAAGTCCATTTACCAAAGTAAGCCCGGCAGATGCGGCGGTGAGTAACTCTTTGCGGAGGGCATCCGGCAGCATTCCTCCAGCCGTGGCGACACCAACCACACAATGAGTCGGACGATCGGAGGTGAGTTTCAGGGCCTCTGCGACAGTATGAAAAAAAGGAATACTCCGATGGCACCCATCCAGAACGCGACCGGCATCCTGGCCTGCGTAATCGGGATCAATCACTCCCAGAATGGTATACCGGCTGGGACCACGTAGAAGCCCGTGCGTAGTTTTGGCGAAGACGCTATCAAAAAGTCCGTTTGCAAGTATAAGCGCGCGCTCAGGCATAATACTCGGAGCTAATTAGATTCTGAGGTTACAACAGTTTCGTCTGGTTACGTCTTCTAACGCACTAAAATAAGGTTACTCACTGCATACTGCGCCATACTTGTGACACGCTGAAACTCAATGATTCCCAAACCAATTCATACGCTAACTATCACCCCGTCTCTCCCTCCTTCTCTCGAAAGGCTGCAGGAACTGGCATATAACGTTCGCTGGGCCTGGGATGAAGATACGGTAGACCTTTTTCGGAGACTGGACGCGGACCTTTGGCACTCTTCCGGTCACAACCCGGTGAGAATGTTGGCCCAAACTTCAGTGACCCGATTAGAGGAGCTTGCAGAGGACGAAGACTTTGTCGCACATCTGAATGAAGTATGCGCATCCTTCGATGCATACATGCAAGAGGGCGCAACATGGTATTCCCGCGCCCACACGGATGATGAACTCCTGGCAGCCTACTTTTCTGCCGAATTTGGCGTGACCGAGTGCATGTCAATTTTTGCTGGAGGACTTGGGGTATTGGCAGGTGATCACCTCAAGAGTGCAAGTGATCTTGGAATCCCCATCGTTGGTGTTGGCCTTATGTATCAACAAGGATACTTCATTCAACATCTGGATGAAAACGGCTGGCAACGAGAATCCTATCTAGAGAATGATTTTGCCAGCCTGCCATTGACTCTGGAGCGTGATACGAACGGTGCGCCATTACAGGTACACGTCGAAATCGGTGCACGCAAGGTGTATGCGCGTATCTGGCGTCTGCAGGTAGGACGTGTGCCGTTGTATCTGTTGGATACTAACTTCGATGCCAATCAGCATGGCGAAGATCGCAATCTGACAGATTACCTGTATGGAGGTGGCGATGAGCTCCGCATCCGACAGGAAATTATACTGGGTATTGGCGGATACAGAGCCCTGCAGTTACTGAACCTGAAGCCGCAAGTTTTTCATCTTAATGAAGGGCATTCAGCATTTCTGACGCTAGAGCACACCAGGAAGCTGATGGTGGACCATCATCTGCCCTTCAAGGAAGCCAGTGTTGCTGCGGCTGCAAATGTGGTTTTCACCACTCACACGCCGGTGGAGGCGGGACACGATCGTTTTCCGCCTGAGCTCATGGATCGCTACCTCGTGTCCTACGCCAAGGATGCATTAGGCCTCGACCGCCAGGAATTTCTTGCCCTTGGCCGTGAACATCCAGGCAATGATAACGAATTCTTCGGCATGACCAAGCTTGCGTTACGTATGAGTAGTACTTGCAATGGTGTGGCCAGACTGCATGGGAAGGTAAGTCGTGCCATGTGGCAAAATTTATGGCCTGCACTGCCGGAAAATGAAGTGCCGATCAGTCATGTGACAAACGGTATCCACATTTCTTCGTGGATCTCTGGGGCGATGAAGCAGCATCTTGATCGGTATGTAGGCCCGCAGTGGCGCGAAAAGGCAATTAGCCTGTCTCAATGGAAGCAGGCGGAGCAGATCCCAGACGAAATACTTTGGCAAACCCACGTAAAGCAAAGGGAGCAACTCGTCCAGCAGGCCCGCAAATCTCTGCAGTCCAGGCTGCACCGATTGGGCGCCTCGGCAAAGGAAATTTACCGGGCAGCAAAAATACTTGACCCAAACACACTCACGATAGGGTTTGCCCGCCGGTTCGCCACCTACAAACGCGCAACCCTGCTACTTCAGGACTATGATCGACTTGTACGAATTCTGACCAATGAATCCCAGCCGGTTCAGATCATCTTCGCAGGCAAAGCGCATCCTCGCGACCATCCAGGCAAAGAGTTGATCCAGCAGATTGTTGCTGCTTCCAATACAGCGTCTCTGCGCAACCATATCATCTTCCTAGAAGACTACGGCATGGCAATTGCGCGGTATCTGGTGCAGGGCGTGGATTTATGGCTAAATACTCCCCGGCGTCCGAGAGAAGCGAGTGGGACCAGCGGAATGAAGGCTGCCGCCAATGGTGGCCTCAATCTCAGCATCCTGGACGGATGGTGGGATGAAGGCTATGATTCAAATATCGGCTGGGCCATCGGTAATGGCGAAGTCATGGATAATCATGCCTATCAGGATGAGTGGGAAGCTACCCAATTGTACGATCAATTGGAATACGAGATAGTGCCGCTGTTTTATGACCGCTCAAACGAAGGACTGCCTCGAGAATGGATCGCCCGAATGAAGCGCTCAATTGCGGCATACAGCGATTTCTTTAATACGCACCGAATGGTTCAGGAATACACTGAAAGAATTTACCTGGCCGCTGCTGCACGCGCGAAAGCGCTACAATCCGAAGATTTGAAGAGAGCGCGGGCACTATCTACGTGGCAGCGGAAGATTCAGGAGGCCTGGCAAAAGGTTCAAGTGAGCGTTGCTGCCGATTCCCCGCAGGGGAGTCAAAAGGTAGGCATGCCATTTACCATTAGGGCACGTGTGAAGCTTGGAGATTTGCTGCCGGATGATGTTGAGGTGCAACTGTACCTGGGACGCGTCACTGCCGAGGGGGAAATAGTGGATGCAACTATCACTCCCATGGTTCTGGCAGAAGTCAGAGACGGAACGTCGCATCTGTACGAGGCCACCAATGTAACCTGCACGAACAGCGGTTCAGCGGGATACACTGTGCGCGTCCTGCCCAAAAACCAGGACCAAGTTTCGATGCAGCACTCGGGATTGGTGGCCTGGGCTCAGTAAGCAGATTCTTCCTGCGTCCCTAACGAAGCCAGGGAAATCCAGCCTGATTCTTCAAAGACGGCATCAGGCAGTTCCATGTAAACGTCTAACCCGGCTTTAACGTGCGCCATGGAAAGGTGCTTTCCTGTGGCGGGTGCACATCCCGCCAAACACCTGTCGCTACGGGTGGTAGCGGCCCTTTCATATAATCGATGGTAACGAGATGTGGCCATAATGAGCGAAACGCCAAGCCCATAGATGATGTCCAGAGTCGCTTGGATAACATTTATCCACGCTGTAGCTCACCTGATGCTGCCCCGCAGGGACGAAGGGGTGAGCATATTTCGGTGAGATGCCTGTCTGCGAAAGAATGCTGCCGTCAGTATCAACTTCTGTGAACCATATGAGTCCAAGAATCACGGCACTTCCGAGGGCACAGTCCCCCCTTATAGGTATGGACGTGAACAAAGTAGGTATACGGACGGGGTGGACCACGGGTGAAATTATAGATGCTTGCGCAAATACCGCGATTTTCGTCTATCATCCAGATGGGGTTTTCCGCCGAACACGCCTCCATTGCTACATCCGAGCAGACACGCCTGTCAATTCTGGCGATAGCGGATCAGCGTTGTTTGCTACAATTAGCGATAGGCCGGGATCGGAAAACGATGGGATTTTCTTAGGCATCTTATCTGCGTGTGCTGGCTGTATTAAAACCCATGAGACACAGACGGCTGATGACTTCCATGTCTTGTGGACAGCCATTGATGCCGCCATGAATTAAAATATCACCTTGCATGAAGATCAAGGAGGTTCCTAGTATCTTTGAGAGGATTAGCCATTGAAAGGCATCTTCGGGGGAACAAGGACCCTTAGGCGTGAGGATCGCCCTCGAGGGCTACCCTGTTTGCGGACATGCCAGCCCGCGGCACATACAACGCGCACTACGCCATGAATCGCTATTATCCCGCATTTCTGCTCCTTGCCCTGACGCTTGCGGCCCTAGGTGAATCCCACTTCGCCCATGCTCAGGATCGACACATCTACTGGATTGGAGCAATCCAGGCGGAAGAAACCCGGGGCAATACGATTTTTCGCTACGCCCCAGATACCGGTGCGCTAGATACCCTGGTGCAAGCCAAGGATCTAGGGCCGGACGAGCAGCGGTACCTTTACTATTTGACCGTTGACACTCTCCACCGACACATCTATTGGACAGATTCTGGTGGGACATTTCCAAATGGGGACCTTTACCTCAGTTCCATTATGCGTGCGTCTCTGGATGGCGATAACCCTGAGTTATTCTTGGGACCGGGCGCATGTGGTACTTTTGCGTCACCGCAAGATATCGAGCTTGACCTAGTAGCAGGAGTTGTGTACTGGGGTGAAGCCTCCAACTGTCACGATGTAGCCCTGAGTCGCACAGAATTAGACAACCCCAGTCAACTGGTCACACTTCCAGTAAACGACAACTATTCAGTGTCAGGTATTGCGCTTGATATACGCAATCAGATGATCTACTGGACGAACTACGACTGGGAGAATCAAATACCGGCCGGGATTCTGCGTGCGCCTCTTACCGATACGGTATCTGATGAATATGTTGTAACGGGCAGAGTTTCCGATATCGCTCTGGCCCACACGCTGTCGAAGGTATATTGGATTGTCTGTACACGCTCCCGTTGCAATATCCGACGTGCCAATCTGGATGGCACCGAAGTCGAGGAGGTGATTGTAAGCGAGGCACCAGGAGACAACCCAGACATGAACAACTACGATAGTGCGCTAGCAATAGACAATAAGGGACAGAAGATCTATTGGACGCAGCCCAGCGAAGGCACAATCCGGCGCGCTAATCTTGATGGCACCGAAATGGAACTGCTCTTGTCGGGACTTGTCGTACCTGGTAGCATTGCCCTTTCTTTCGGGGGAGTCAGCACAGCTGTAGAGTCGGTAGAGGAGATTCTTGATCCTGTTGAGCTGCACGGTTTCTACCCCAACCCCGTGGAAGACAGTGCCATCTTTGAATTTGCCCTTACAGCGCCGACTTACGTGACGCTTGAGATCTATGATCAGCTAGGTCGCAGGGTCGAGGTTCTCGCCTCCCGTACGTATCCACATGGTCACTCTAGCGTGGCATGGCATCCGACAGGTCACTCTAATGGAGTGTACTTCTTCAGACTGATTTCATCCGATAACAGGCCGAAGACCATTCCGCTCGTATTGCGACGATAGGACAGACATGCATAGAACAGAATGATCGATTTGGCAGAAACTCACAAGATGTAATAACCTCAACGCGACGCTATGGAGTATGCGGTCTCTAAATGATGGTATCGTGCCTGAAACGGATCTTCTACATGTATCTGGAGAGGCGACAGACCGGTTTCGTCCCGATTACCTGTCTTCACTGATGTCACACTTTTGAAACAAAGCCCTGCCCAAGGAGAAATAGTGGATGCAACCATCACTCCCATGGTTCTGGCAGAAGTCGGAGACGGAACGTCTCATCTGTACGAGGCTACGAATGTAACCTGCACGAACAGTGGTTCAGCGGGATGCACTGTGCGCGTCCTGCCCAAACATCAGGACCAAGTTTCGATGCAGCGCTCGGGATTGGTGGCTTGGGCTCAGTAAGCAGATTCTTCCTGCGTCCCTAAAGAAGCCAGGGAAATCCAGCCTGAATCTTCAAAGACAGCATCAGGCAGTTCCGAATAGACACCCAAATTAGAAAGAACCCGGGCGTTGGACTCGTCTCCAGGTACGGCACGGGTATTGGCAAGCATTATGCCGCCGTAATATTCGTACCCGTCCCAGGTTGTGGTAAATGAAGGTTCCTCCTGATCTGCATTCGCGTAATAGGACCACTGAGTTACGAGGCCGCTTTCTTTATCAACATAGACATCGTAACCGTTTTGCGGGGTCAGACCAACACCCTCAAATCCGAGAGTAAGAATGTGTGCCTCCCTGCCATCGGCCGTCTGGCCGTCCTCTTTGTAGCCCAGCGTGACCCCCGAATCCTTAAGCTTATAGGGCATAAGAAGCCAGTAACCGGCATTAATCCAATCTCTGTAGGCACCTTTGAGCAGCTCATCCGCATCCATGACTTCGTCACCATTAGTGAACGCTCGTCCTTCCATTGTATGGATATTCATAAGTACGACCGTACTGTCTCCCTGCCACCTAAACCTGCCCGTCCACTTGTCCCATACATGATCCTCTCCGAAGACGGTCCAACTCAGATACCGGGCGTTATCCCATGCTGCGCGCCCGCCCATGCTGGCCATGACCTGATCGGCGATCTCCATCGCCTGTGGATCAGAGGCCTCCATATTGAAGTCCTCCATTGGGGGGTTGGGGTCAGCCTGTGCCAAGACCAGCCCGGGTAAGAGTAGTGATAGCAGTAACAAGTAATGTTTCACGAGACCAGTTGGTTTAAGTTGTGGATGGATCCCGGTTTGCATACTATAGTTTGGGTACAATCCCTATAGTTCGCCGGGGCGGTTAATCATAGCAATTCAATGATCCAATGCAAGTAAAGCTTTCAACGCTGTTTTTGTTTCTGTTTTTTGTGGCGCAGGCTGACGCGCAGATTACCATTACCGAGGATGACTATGCCCGGGCAGAGTCTGTACTTGGGACAACAACCCGGGGCATGGTATACCATACGCGCATACAGCCAAACTGGTTGGAGGATGATCGTTTCTGGTATCTTCAGATAATGCCGACGGACAACGAATTTATGTTGGTGGATCCTGCCCAGGGTGAGCACCGTCTATTGTTTGATCAGGCGCGCATGACCGAAGCAATTAACCGCCATCTTGGATTATCCGGCGCAGAAGTAAACTTTTCGCGCGCTTCATATGACGGTGAAACAGACCAACTCCTATCTCCGCAGGTGGATGAAAACCTCGCGTGCAGCGTGATCACGTATACTTGCGAGTCGGTTGAGCGAACAGACAGGGAGAATGTCCGGCAAACAGCAGCACTGTCGCCTGATGGCAGCCATGAGGCCTTTCGAAAGGACAACAACCTCTGGATCCGAGCCACAGATACCGGCGAGGAAAAGCAACTAACCTTTGACGGCGAAAAGGATTTTGGTTACGCAACCAATAACGCGGGATGGGTCAGGAATGAACGCCCGGTCCTACTCTGGTCACCGGACTCAAAAAAGATTGCAACGTTTCAGCATGACGGTCGGGGCGTCGGCGAAATGTACATGGTCTCCACTGAGATAGGACGGTCACAGTTGGAAGCATGGAAATACCCTCTGCCGCAAGACAGTGTGGTATTCATGATTCACCGGGTCGTCATACATGTGGATGAACCCCGAACTGTCCGACTGGATATGGCGCCGGATTATCACCGCGGAACCACCACAGATCATATAGCAGATTGGGATGGCACCTTCATGGATGTACGATGGAGCGATGACAGCGAACAGCTGGCCTTTGTGTCTTCATCAAGAGATCACAAAGATGCCTGGCTGAGAGTTGCCGATCCGGAATCCGGAGCCGTGCGGGAGGTACTTCACGAAAGAGTGGATACCTACTATGAGTCTGGCGTCAATGCGGAGAACTGGCAGGTGTTTTTTGAAACAGGTGAAGTACTCTGGTATTCTGAGCGATCGGACTGGGGGCACCTGTACCTATATGATCTCAGTACAGGTGAACTCAAGCGGCAGATAACAAGTGGAGACTGGATTGTACGTCAGGTGCGTCGCACCGACCTGGATACACGCACGCTGTATTTCACAGGATCAGGTCGGGACGGTGCTGATCCATACTTCCAGTATTTGTATCGCGTCAGTATGGACGGCGGTGAGCCGGAATTACTGACCCCCGAAGAGGCCAATCACATCGTATCCTTCTCCCCTGGAGGGAATTATATTCTGGATACGTGGTCTCGGCCGGATGTGCCTCAAAAGCATGCCGTTCGGAATCTTGACGGCACCATCGCGGTAAATTTGGGCGAAGCGGACATATCCGAACTTCTTACGACCGATTGGCGACCGCCAGAGCCGTTCTCAGTGAAAGCACGGGATAATGAGACGGATCTTCATGGCTTACTATATAAACCGAGCAATTTTGACCCCTCCAAGCGTTACCCGGTGCTTAATTATCTTTATCCAGGACCTCAGAGTGGAAGCGTTGGATCAAGAAGTTTTACGCCCGCCCGCGGAGATAAGCAAGCACTGGCAGAGCTGGGGTTCATAGTTGTAGAGGTAGACGCAATGGGAACGCCAGGTCGCTCAAAGTCCTTCCATGATGCCTACTATGGAAATATGGGAGATAATGGTATACCCGATCAGATTACTACGATTCGTCAACTCGGTGCACAAAATCCATGGATGGATCTGGATCGTGTGGGAATATGGGGACACTCGGGAGGTGGTTTTGCTTCGACTGGGGCGATACTGCGCTATCCCGAATTCTACAAAGTGGCGGTCAGCGGTGCAGGTAATCACGACAATCGGAATTATGAAGATGATTGGGGTGAGAAATGGCAGGGTCTGCTGGAAGTGAGCCCGGATGGAACGACAAACTACGACAACCAATCCAACATCCTCCTGGCGGAAAACCTGGAGGGTAAGCTTCTGCTCGCTCATGGGCTCATGGATGACAATGTTCCGGCCTCCAATACACTGCTACTTGTGGAAGCACTTGTGGCTGCAAACAAGGATTTTGATCTTGTCGTTTTCCCGAACGAGTCACATGGGTTTGGCCAAGGGCGCACCTATTGGATGCGTCGCCGCTGGGACTACTTTGTAGAACATCTGCTGGGAGTTCCACCCCCGAAAGAATATGAATTTGGGCGGGAGCGTGTTCGGGTCGCACGACCGACAGGATAGCGACTGATGCGATACTTGCTTGTGCTTTTTCTGTTGGTTAGCGGATGCACGCGGGTGGCAGACTATGACCTCATCATACGCGGGGGAACCGTATACGATGGTACAGGAACGGCTCCTTACATTGCAGATGTAGCCGTTAATGCGGATACGATTGCAGCAGTTGGAAACCTGGCGGATGTACGCGGCGCCGAAGAGATAAATGCAGAAGGCTTGGCCGTAGCCCCCGGATTCATTAACATGCTGAGTTGGGCCACAGAAAGCCTCATCATAGATGGACGCTCGCTGAGCGACCTCAGCCAAGGTGTAACACTGGAGGTATTTGGAGAGGGCGTATCCAATGGGCCGCTGAACGCGCGTATGAAGGTTGAGTTGTGGGACCTGTTTGTTGCCCAAGTCGGATCAGAAGATGAGGCCGCCGTACTCCTGGGCGGCAAACAAATTCCATGGACTACACTCGATGAATATCTATCATTCCTTGAATCGAAGGGAGTTTCCACCAATGTCGCTTCGCTAATTGGTGCCGCTACGGTTCGTCAGCATGTGATCGGCGAGGATGATCGTGCACCGACTGCCGAGGAGCTAGCGCGCATGCAGGATCTGGTACGGGAGGCCATGGCCGGGGGCGCGCTTGGCGTAGGTTCCTCATTAATCTATGTGCCAGGCCTCTTTGCGAGTACAGACGAACTGACTGCGCTCGCGTCAGCGGCCGGGGAGTATGATGGAGTGTACACGTCGCACGTACGAAGCGAAGGCGGTCGCCTTCTGGAATCTATAGAGGAGTTGATCCAGATTGCACGTGATGCAGGCGTGCGCGGACATATTTATCACCTGAAGGCTGCTGGAAGAAACAATTGGCACAAAATGGAGGCCGTGGTTGAGCACGTGAATGAAGTCCGCTCAGAGGGCCTCGCAATTACGGCTGACATCTACACTTATGTGGCGGGAGCCACCGGGCTTGATGCAGCGATGCCACCCGATGTCCGGGCCGGTGGCATGATGGCATGGCACGCACGACTCCATGATCCGATCGTGCGGGCCCGAATGGAAACAGAGATGATGACTCCATCAGATGATTGGGAAAACCTGATGCTTGAGGCGGGACCCGGAAATGTGATGCTAACTGGATTCAGGAATCAGGCCCTGCGCCAGTATATGGGCATGCGACTAACCGAAATAGCTGATTTGCGGGGTACCTCCGTACCGGCAACGGTGATGGATCTTGTGATAGAGGACACAAGCAGGGTAGGAGCCGTCTATTTTCTTATGGATGAGTCCAATGTACATCTTAAACTGCGGCAACCCTGGGTTGCGATTGATTCGGATGCAGTATCCCTGGCACCGGAAGGTGCCTCGCTGAACTCTATGGTTCATCCTCGTGCGTACGGTTCATTCGCCCGTCTATTGGCAAAATATGTTCGCGAAGAACAGGTCCTTACGCTTGAAGAGGCGGTACGGCGCATGACGTCATTGCCCGCATCTGTGCTATCAATTGACCGCAGGGGATTGATTGAAAGGGGTTATTTTGGGGACATTGCCGTCTTTGATCCATTAACGATCCAGGATCATGCTACATTTGAGGAACCCCATCAACTTGCCACTGGAATGCATTATGTCTTTGTGAATGGCACCCGGGTACTGAACAATGGTGAACACACCGGCGCAATGCCTGGTCGTGTGGTACGAAGATCTAACAGTTCCGTCCGATGACTGATCGTTATTCGGACTTGGATCGCCGCCGTGAGAAAGCAACGCTGGGGGGTGGACAATCACGAATCGACCGGCAGCACGATCGGGGAAAGCTAACTGCACGCGAACGGATCACCGTTCTCCTGGACGAGGACTCATTCGTAGAAATGGGTCAATTGGTCCGACACCAATTCACCGACTTTGGTCTCGCGGATAATCGGCCTTACGGCGATGGCGTGGTGACCGGCTATGGTACGGTTCACGGCCGGCTGGTTTACGTTTACGCACAAGATTTTACCGTTTTTGGGGGATCGCTAGGTCGTGCACATGCTTCCAAAATTGTTCAGTTACTTGATTTAGCACTGCAGAATGGGGCCCCCGTGATTGGATTAAGTGATTCAGGAGGAGCACGGATCCAGGAGGGCGTAGTCTCTCTGGGCGGCTATGCGGACATTTTTCTGAAGAACACCTTGCTGTCCGGGGTGGTACCGCAGATTTCCGCAATCATGGGACCATGTGCCGGTGGAGCTGTATACAGCCCGGCAATCACAGATCTCACTTTTATGGTGGAGGGCACCAGTTACATGTTCGTCACAGGCCCTGATGTCGTACATTCGGTAACGCAGGAGGAAGTGACCGCGGAAGATCTCGGGGGCGCAGCAATGCATACCGAACGCAGCGGTGTAGTTCATGCGGCCTATCCTAATGATGTCGTTTGTCTGGAGGCTATCCGGACCGTATTGAGCTATTTACCTCAAAATTGTGAAGAGCAGCCGGAAATCCACACTTCCTATCAGCCTCCCGCCGGCGGGGCGGGCGATCTGGATACGTTGATCCCTGAGAATCCCAACAAGCCGTACGACATGCACGATGTCATACATTTATTGGTGGACAGGGAAACTTTTTTTCCGGTTCATGACCAATTTGCGCGCAACCTGATATGTGGTTTTGCCCGCATAGGTGGACATGCAATAGGGATAGTCGCCAATCAACCTGCCCATCTAGCCGGAGTTCTTGATATTGACGCCTCTGTAAAAGGCGCCCGATTTGTTCGATTGTGTGATGCATTCAACGTGCCCCTTGTCACACTTGAGGATGTCCCCGGCTTTCTGCCCGGAACAGATCAGGAGTGGAATGGGATCATTCGACATGGAGCCAAATTACTGTACGCGTTCTGTGAGGCCACTGTCCCTAAACTCACAGTCATAACCCGGAAAGCTTACGGAGGCGCGTATGATGTTATGAGCTCCAAACATATCCGGGGAGATATGAACTATGCATGGCCTAGCGCTGAGATTGCCGTTATGGGAGCTAAGGGAGCCGTCAGAATCCTGCATCGTGCAGCGTTGCAAAGTGCCGATGATGCAGATGCGCTGGAGGAAGAATTTTCCCGCGACTACAGAGCGCGTTTTGCCAATCCGTACGTTGCTGCAGAGCACGGCTATATCGATGAGGTCATTCATCCCCGGGAAACGCGAGATCGTATCATTACGGGTCTCCAGGTGCTCAGGAACAAGGTGCTGAACAATCCACGCAAAAAACACGGCAATATCCCCCTCTGACTAAGAATTGCCAGTTTTCGTCTCCAGACGGGCCTTTTTTCAAGGATTACGGCCGAAACGGAACAGATGTGTTTTTTGTACATTAAGAGGTTATCTTGCCTAATGCCCTGTTACTTAGGCAGCTAAGGGTAAATATGTAAGAGGAAACTTTAAGTAAGGCAAGAGAGTTTTTCGTACAGGTAGTTGACTTTTTGACGACGAGATGATGAAAAAGCTACTTTTTACCCTGCTCATTGCAGCAACAGCCTCGGTCGAGATAAGCAAGGCGCAGGAGATCATGCCTCCCGAACCGGCTCCGGTGGAGGAATTGCGGGGATATGACTGGCATTTCCTTTCCAGAAAACTAGGGAATCCGTGGTCCTCGCTAACAGATACTCAGATCATGTATCGCGTCAGTCGGGCGTACCTGCTCCAGTCACGTATTATTCAGGCGCAGGCAGTAGGAGATACGCGTTCCCTGGAGCACTATATGGACCAGGCAATGGATGAGCTTGTCGTATTGTCTGATCAGCCCGGTTTTGTGAGTCAGCCCCAGTTCCGGGAGCTTTACAGAACGATCGTCCATGAACACGAGGAATACTTTGGCGCGGATCTGGATGAATTCCCGGAGTATAGGTCCATCCTTGCACGCCGAAGTTCCATGTTTGGTACACGGGCCCCGAAGGAAATCACAGAAGATGAGATCTCAATATTGTCCGAGATAACACCCGCGGCCACAACAGAGTACGCAGCACGAGCCCAGGTCGTAGATCGTGCAGGCACAATGCAGACACCGGTTATTCCGCGAGGGTATGACCGATACTCCCTTTCCCAGGACTGCGGGAATCCACGAGGTTCGCTGACTGAGGACCAGATTACGTGTCGCGTCAGTCGTGCATACCGGCTACAATCCCGTACTATCCGGGCGCAGGCAGACGGGAATCTGTATTCTGCCGAACGCTACATGAATCAGGTGATGGATGAGCTTGTGGTGCTGTCTAAACAGTCCGGCTTCGTGAGTCAGCCCCAATTTCGGGAACTCTACAGAACAATCGTTTACGAGCATGAGACTGGCCCCGAAACCGGTGTGACTGAGCCACAGGAATATGGGGAGATCTATGCGCTCCGGGATGCCATGTTTGAGGCACAATCCCGGATGGAAGCCCCCATGGCTACGGCAACAGGCCTGCCCAGAATAGAACCCGTGGCTACGACAATACCGATGACCCAGAACCGGTTCGTAGAGGAATTAGTCACTTGGCTGATGGAAGAACGCCGAGAATCTCTCATCCGGTGGTTGGATCGTGCGGATACGTACTTCCCGATGATTGAGCAAATCTTCGCGGAAGAAGGCGTGCCGGACGAACTCAAGTATCTTGCTATAGGCGAGAGCGCGTTGAATCCGCGTGCACGAAGCTCTGCTAATGCTGTCGGAATGTGGCAGTTCATCGCCAGCACGGGACGTGCTATGGACTTGCGTATTGATGAATACGTCGACGAGCGCATGGACCCCGTTAAGGCTACCCGTGCGGCGGCTCGCCATTTGAAGGATCTCTACGAGTACTATGGAAATGATTGGCAGGTGGCACTTGCCGGATATAACTGCAGCCCAAAATGCGTACTAAGGGCTGTTTCGCGGGCAGGCGGTACGCGCAAAAATCCACCGTCATACTGGCAGATTCGGAGACACCTGCCCCGCCAGACACAAGGATATGTACCACAGTTTATTGCGTTTGCGGTGGTTATGTCCAATCCCGCAGAGTTCGGACTGCCGGCAGTCTCGAATGGACCAGAGTTCACCTACGATGAGGTAACAGTTAGCGGGATGCTGAAACTGGAGACGATCGCGCGTATGGTAGGCACAACAATTAAGGACATCCAGGACTTGAATCCAGAACTTCGGCGCGGAATATTGCCTCCTGACCGCACACCATACACGCTGCGAATTCCGGCCAATACATTTGCAAGATTTGCGGATGCCTTCGAGAAACTCCCGGATGAGGAGAAGGCAATGCCCGGGGAGCATCGCGTAAGCAGGGGAGAAAATCTGGGCAGGATCGCCAGGCGATATGGTGTGACTGTACGAGCGATCCAGAATGCTAACGGGCTTGGTAACCGTACGCGGATTCATCCAAATGACCGGCTGGTTATACCGGGGATGTCAGGCCGCGGTGTGGCTAAACTTGAAGGTACTAGTGCAAGACTAGTGGCATGGGGCAAGCGGGCCAACAGGCCAATTGCGTTTGATAGTAAAATGGCCGAAGCAGCGCGCCGGACGCCCGTCAAACTTGCAAGCAATGCCAGAACCCGCCCCGCGGAAGACAACTCTTCGTCAAGCCGAACAGCCCAGACCCAGAACTCTAGCTCCCCGGGGAGCACACAATCAAGCATTACACATACCGTGCGCAGGGGAGATACGCTGTCGGAATTAGCTTCTGAATATGGAACTACGGTCAGCGCCATTCAACAAGCCAACGGACTTCGTGGAACGAGGATCGGTCGTGGCCAGCGGCTGAAGATTCCCAGTGGACGTATAACACACACCGTTAAGCGGGGCGAAAACCTGGGAATGCTTGCCAAACGCTACAGTACGACTGTGCAAAACATCAGGAGTGCCAACAGCTTGCGTTCCAACACGATTTATCCTGGGCAAAAACTTTTGATCGGAGGAACCAGTGCACAAACTACGACGCATACAGTTAGGCAGGGTGAAAACCTAGGGCTGATTGCCAGACGTTACGGCACAACCGTACGGCAGATCATGAATGCCAATAATCTGCGTTCCAGTCGGATTTATCCAGGGCAAAAGCTTTCGATTGGGGGCGGGGACGCTAATCCACGCATCGTGCACACCGTTAAAAGAGGAGAGAACCTGACAAGGATTGCTCAGCGATACGGTACAACCGTGCGAAGCATTCGGAATATCAACAATTTACGCTCTAGCCGGATTTATCCTGGGCAGAGACTTTCGATTGATCCATGAGTCTCTGTGGCCGATCAGGGTTGCTGGCGTAACAATTTTGATTCCAAGAGGGCAAGTGCTTCTCGATTCTGACCATGTACAGATGGTTCATTGCACCAGAGCCAGCGTATTGTGGCTACGGTTTCGGGAATATTGTTACCCGTCAGATCAAGCATCTTAAGGACCGCGTGGTCTATCTTCTCGCGTACATCGTCTGCATGGGACTGGCAGGCCGGGAGTAAGCTCTGTTTGGAAAATTCATCAAATGCAGCTGCAGCCTGTTCTAGTCGGGTTTTCGGTATCTGATCTAGTCTTGGGCAGGGAATATCTGCTAATGCTTTGACCTGTGTTCTGGATCGTCCGCTGTGCGTCCGTTGGCCCTGTGTCCAGTGAACCAGGAAACCCAATGTAGAATTGGCCCACAGGGCAAAAGCCTTGAGCACATGCTGATCTTCGTGTTGCAGCGAAGTCCAGGTTGACCCGCCCATACCCGGATACGTTGTTACTGCGGACAATAATGCCTGAGAGGTCCAGCGCATGTTTCGTGCATAGAACAGCGTACTTCGAAATTGCCGCATTGCCTCCCTTTTGGCTTCCGATCCAACCCCAGTGGGAGACATCCCCTTGTGCGTGAGCGATACGGTCAAGTATTTCTGTGTGTGGCTATCGGCCTTCCAGAGCGCACGGTCTGGACCGATTGCGTCTATCGGGCTGACAACCGGAACGAACTCGAAAGCCCCGCGCGGGTCCCTGCCCGACAGGTGCCCTATCATGTCGTGTGTGGGTCCAACATTGAATAGATCTCCGATTGTGGACATACGCACACCGATTGATGCAATATGCTCGTCAAAGCGGATGACCCCTTCCAGGAGTGCATTGGCAGTCAATGCAAGGCTGGCATGCAAAACTCCCAAAGGGTTCCAGGGAGCTCCGGCTGCCTTGGTTGTAAAGGCGCATATTTGTCCTGCCTCATCATCACCCACCCTGATAGAATAAGTGGTCGAAGAACCTTTGATTTGCTTGAGTGCCGATTGAATCGAGCGAGCAATCACGCCGGCTTCCCCGGTGCGAAGAACAGATTGACGTAGTGTAACGCAGTACACGTTCGCGACAGAAAGTTCTCCTTTGCGACCATGCGTACTCCGTTTAGTACCCACAAAAAGCATTTCTTGCATGCCTGTGTCGGCAGAAAGCGACTGATTTACCGAAGCCCGGCGATCCGCTACAGTTATGGCTATGATATCTTCAAACTCCTGCTCAATCATGCGCCGCGTAACGGCCCATGATTCCGCAAAGGCCGCAGACAACGGCAGCACAAAACCAACCCGTCCCCCCGGTTTGCATTTCTGGCGGGCCAAGGCAAGAAAAGATGCGGCTAATCCTGCCCGATTATTCACTGCCTCTTTCTTCACTAGGCTCTTCCAGCGCTTCTGGCAGGCCTTTCGTTCAGTCTCCGACAGACCTCCAATATCGAAAACACTTAAACCTCCACGGGTCCGGGAATAGGGTGGATTCATGAGAATCCAGTCGATTGAACCATCCTGGACATAAACAGCATTTTTAGCGCCGTTGTCCGCGAATTTCCCCGCCCTCGCGCTGAAAAGATCAACCACGCGCTGCGTCGCAAAATATTCCAGGGATCCTGTTTGTCCTTTTTCTCCTCCGATGCTAACCCATCCGATCTGCGTATTTCCATATGGATCGCCAAATCCCAACGCAGCCAGAGAGGACATCGTAAGGTGGGCAGCAATAGGATTCACATCTGTCCCGATAATACCGCCCTCCATAGCCGCCATATGTAGTTTGCGGAGGCTTTCCAAGTTGCCTCCGGCATACTCGTGAAGTGCTGACACACGCTGGTAACCCGCACGAAGCAGTGTGCCGGTTCCACAGGACAAATCGCTCAGATAGTGCTTTCCGAATAGGTCTGCATCCGCCCATTCCTCTTCGGTGAGCAGCGACTCGTCAATGGTTAGATCAGCCAAAAGCTCGGCTGTGGCTGGTTGTGTATAAAAGGCAGCCGCCTCTTTCCGGTCCTCGCTCAGCTTTGGGAATAGCTCAGCACCAATATTGATATGCAGTCCTAATCGTGCCGTCTCGATCTCCTGAGTAGCTTTGATCAGCTTCGAAAGCACGTGCGGGATTTCTTCAGGATTGAATTTTCCGGCCAGCTGGAGTGCTTCAATCGCAGGCTTAAAGACAGAATTCTGGCAGTGTTTGTTGATGATATGCCATGCCTCTGCCTGTTCGATCACGTCCAGAGAGGATGTACTGGTGGAGCTAATGAGCGGGACTTCTTCTATACCCTGCCTGGCGAGTCTCTGCTGTGTTGACAGTGCATTCAACCACAACAACGTTACCGTACGAAGTCCGCCGAGCGGTGAGTGTTGGTACAGATGCCACGCAATCTCTTGCTGCTCCTCGGGCGATAGTGCTGCCTCCAGTCCATCCGCTGCGTCTTCCACGAGTTGAGCAACACGTTTTCCAACGGCATCTATTTCTTCTTGAGGTAATCTTACCCGAGACAAGAATGACGAAAGGTCAAATACATTGCCCTTGATAAATCCGTTTTGAGGCCATCGGCGCCGTTCCACACGGTGAGCATGGATTCCTCGGGTGCCTTCCAGGAGTTGATGGACTGCGTACATGATCGGAGCTCCTTCCCAAAGGAGGTCCGTGATATTGGGAACGCGATCTTTTTGAAATCTTTTCGGGATACAGAGGGCAATGGTGGTAACGACTTGGGTTCGGTCCGTTCGCGTCTCTAGTCCGAGTCGTGCAACTGCGTCCCGGTCCGCATCCCGTGCACTGAATGAGCATTCGATGATGATTGGTGGAAAAATTTCATCATCAATTAGAATGTCGGAGTTTAATTCTGAAGTTTTGCTTGTGTGCAACAAATTGGGTTCATCTATTCTCACACATTCAGGTTTTGCAGACCAGTGTGCGCTCGACCGCTGCAGTGCCTGACCAAGCGCCCGCAAAAACTTTTTTTCAGCGGTTCGCTTACCTACCATAACACAACCTGTTGGCTAAAATTTTATGCTACTACCATAAAGTAAGCAGATGAAACTACCGAAGTTATATGGACTAGCCAAGGTATACAAAGGAGTTGCCCCAACTCGACTACATGGAAGCCAACCCTTCGTTACGGGTCGGATTGGGAGTTTGAGGCTTTGACCTGGTGTCAAGAACGAATCAATCTTGCGTCTGATCATCCCGCAGTGATCAAGGAGCATCAATCGTAAATAAGGAGCAAAGTACAGGATTGTCCGATCGAGCACTAGCCGTAGCCATATAGCAGACCAAGGAAAACCAGGAAACCCAAGAGTAGTCCTATTCCACCGGACAGCGTTAGCCGCTTGGAACGCAGCGTCCACAATAATGGCAGAGTCAGCACCACAGACGCCAAGATAGAAATAATGGCGGGCCCCGATGCCACGTCCGGGAGGGGCGTAATGAAGCCGCAAATGGCCATAATCAGGAATACATCAAATACGTTCGACTGAAAAATGTGACCGACCAATAGTTCATGCCGACCACGCCGGACAACGTTCAGAGCGACAGCAATGTCGGGAAGGGACGTACCAATTGCCAGTGCACTGGCAGCGAGAATCCCTGAATCTACCCCCAAGTCCGTCTCAAGTGCCTGAAGTGCATGCACTACGATTACTCCACTGAAATAAAGAACCACGATGCTGAAGACCAACAGTATGCCTGCAACCCATGTTCGAAGCGAGGCCGAACGGGCTGTTGGACGATCTGAAGCTGCTGATCTGAATCGGCCCCATGAAAAACTACTCGAGGCCTGAAGAATGAACAGCAGTCCCAACCCACCGATGAAGCAGAAGCGAGCAACATCTCCTGCATCCCTTGACATCTCCAGTAGCTTTGACCAAATGGGAGGAAGAAAAACCAAAGCAAATACCAGAAAGGAAAGGCCAACTTTCAGCCACGCTTCGCTACCCCAACTGCGCGAAGAAAAGGATCGTTCGTCATGCTGCTGCACAGCAGACTCAGTACTACTGATTCTCTGACGGCGGCCGCGGTTGATCTCCGTAACCATGAAGGCTACATAGAAGCCAAAGAACAACATGGCATCCGCACGGCTGAAAACATTGTCTAGACAAACGGCCCAAGCCAAGATCACAGATGCGGCAGCAAAAAACACGGGAAAAGTGATTTTTGTGTCGAAAGTCAGATAACCATTAGACAACGCCTGCGTTTTGGTGAACAAATAAAACCTGTTTCCCGTCTGGACAAAAAAATAGAGTACCAGCACGCCCAACCCAAAACCTGCCCCTAGGTTGGCAATTATCGTCCCGAAGATGGTTGGGGTTACCAGGGTCGGAGTACCCAGATTTACGGCAGCAACCGAGGTGAAAAGCTCTGGAAGAGAGGTGCCGATCCCAACCAGAAAACTGCCAATGAAATAATCCCTTAACCGGAGTCTATTTCCAATCCGACTGGCCTGATCTACCAGTAAGTCACTCGACCGTACAATGGCATAGATCGATATGACCAGCAATAAAATATCAACTACCACGGAAGGCATCCTATGGTACTGGAAAAAAGGATGTCAGGAGGGAAGGAAAAGTGTCTATTTTGAAAAGGCCCCCTTCATGTAAGCCCGCCGCATGCTCGCAATCCCAGACACGGAAATCCCTTTTGGGCACACCGCTTCACATTCGGCATAGTTGGAACAGTCCCCGAATCCCTCTGCTTCCATCTGATCCACCATGGCCACAACACGTCGTGAAGCTTCCACTTGCCCTTGAGGAAGTAGCGCTAGATGTGCAATTTTTGCTGCTGTAAAAAGAGAGGCGCTGCCATTAGGACACGCCGCCACGCACGCACCGCAACCAATACAAGCCGCAAAATCCATGGCTTCCTCCGCAGCATCCTTAGAGATTGGAATGGCATTGGCATCGGGTGCAGATCCGGTTTTCACAGAAACGTACCCATGAGCAGTAATGATGCGGTCAAATGCGCTCCGATCAACGACAAGATCCCGAACGATTGGAAACGCCCTCGCACGGAATGGCTCCACCGTAATTGTATCCCCATCCTTGAAGCTCCGCATATGCAGCTGGCAGACCGCTGTACGTTGTTGGGGGCCGTGAGCAATGCCCGCGACCATTAGTCCACACGATCCGCAAATCCCTTCACGACAATCACTGTCAAACTCCACGGGATCATCCTCACTGGCAATAAGCTGCTCGTTGAGCACATCAAGCAACTCCAGAAAGGACATGTGCTCGCTCGCATTACTGACTGTATAGTCAACCAGCTTACCTGGGGATTCGGGGCTTTTTTGCCTCCAGATACGCAGGTTTATGGTCATGTTTTTTGCCATAGCACTACTTGTAACTGCGTGTGGATGGATGCACATTCTCGAAGGATAGTTTTTCGAGGTGCAAAACAGGACGACGATCGGTGTGCTCCCAGGCCGCTACGTCAGCGAACACTTCGTCATTGCGTACAGCTTCCCCCTCGGAAGTCTGATATTCTTCGCGGAAATGTCCTCCGCAAGATTCTTCACGACGAAGGGCATCCTGGGCCATAAGTGATCCAAGTTCGATAAAGTCTGCTACTCGGCCTGCAAATTCCAAATTCTTGTTGAACCGGTCGGCAGAGCCGGGTACGTGGATCCGCTCCCAAAATTCATCTCTCAGGCTTTCTATTGCAGGTATCGCTTCTTCCAGGCCAGCACGGTCACGTGCCATACCTACATGATTCCAAAGGAGTTGACCCAACTCCCGATGAAACTGCGTTGGCGACTTGTCTCCCTTGTTATTGAGCATCTGGTCAATACGCGCGCCGGCTTCTTCTTCAGCAGCAGCAAAAGCTTCGTGCGATTCGGAAATGCCCTCCGACTGGCGTATGCCGGCCACATACGCCCCCAACGTATATGGAACAACAAAGTACCCATCCGCCAGCCCCTGCATCAAGGCGCTGGCTCCAAGACGGTTGGCACCATGATCACTGAAATTGGCTTCTCCAAGTACAAAGAGGCCTGGAATAGTACTCTGAAGTTCATAATCCACCCAAAGCCCTCCCATTGTATAGTGCACCGCTGGATAGATCCGCATTGGAGTTCTATAGGGATCGTCTCCGGTGATGCGCTCGTACATTTCAAACAAATTCCCATAGCGGTCTTGAATTGATGAGGCACCCAAACGCCGGATTGCAGCATCAAAATCAAGATAGACCGCCAGTCGGGTCTCGCCGACGCCTCTTCCCGCATCACATTCTTTTTTCGCTGCGCGTGAAGCTACGTCCCTTGGAACAAGGTTTCCGAAGCTCGGATAACGACGCTCCAGATAATAGTCTCTTGCATCCTCAGGGATTGCCTCCGGTGCACGTGTATCTTTCGGATCTTTGGGAACCCAAACGCGGCCATCGTTACGCAAACTCTCACTCATCAGTGTGAGCTTGGACTGGTAATCCCCAGAAACTGGGATGCAGGTCGGATGGATTTGCGTGTAGCAGGGATTGGCGAAGAATGCACCGCGTTTGTAACAACGCCAAGCGGCGGTCACATTGGAGTTTTTGGCATTTGTTGACAGGTAGTAGGCATTACCGTATCCCCCTGTACAAAGCAGTACTGCATCGCCTGCATGACGCTCAAGCTCGCCTGTGACCAGATCGCGTGTAATAATACCACGGGCACGATCTTTTGCCACAACCAGATCAAGCATTTCTCTGCGGGGTAACATGGTCACGCGTCCCGCAGCGATCTGATGACTGAGCGCCTGGTAAGCTCCAAGCAGCAATTGCTGCCCGGTTTGACCTCTTGCATAGAAAGTGCGGGACACCTGTGCTCCCCCGAAGGAGCGATTGGCCAATACGCCTCCGTACTCGCGTGCAAACGGAACGCCCTGAGCGACGGCCTGATCAATGATATTGCTTGATACTTGCGCAAGACGATACACATTCGCTTCTCGCGAGCGGTAGTCTCCGCCTTTTATGGTATCGTAGAACAGTCGCCAAACGGTATCCCCATCGTTCGGATAGTTCTTGGCGGCGTTAATGCCTCCCTGGGCCGCAATGGAGTGGGCCCTGCGTGCCGAGTCCTGAATACAGAAACACTTGACGTTGTATCCCAGCCCCGCAAGTGTGGCCGCAGCAGAAGCACCTGCGAGACCTGAACCCACCACAAGAATATTGTGCGAACGCTTATTGGCTGGACTGACAAGGGAAACTGCATCCTTGTATGCATCCCACTTTTCCTGAAGACGCCCGGCGGGCACTTTCGCGTCCAAGCGCGGACTGTGTGATACCTCTGACATAGAACTAGCTACTTCGTCACTCATGCCGAGAAATAGATGTAAAGCGGAACGACCAGGAAACCGATGGCCACCAGCGCACCTAGAACCGCTGCAAACGCATAAACATATGGCGACAGGCGCCGGCTCATCATCCCCAAAGATTGCAGTGCACTCCACACACCATGTCGCATGTGCATCCCGAGAAGAACCATCACTACAGGGTATCCAAACGCATAGAGTGGCTCCCGGAATTTTTCGGTCATAAGGCGTCGTAGGTCACGTACTTCTTCACCACTTTGCAGTATAGCCGTGTAGCCTTCCGCCTCGCCCGGTCCAAATTTGAAAGAATTCAAGTGCAGGATCAGGAATCCGAGCAGAATAATCCCTGTGAGGATCATAGAGCGTGCACTGTACCCTGATCGACTCGGGCTGCCTGCACTCTTGTATGCCTTGTAGCCTACTGGGCGAGCCTTGCGTCGGCGCACCTGAATAGAGACGCCTACAATGGCATGTAGAAGAAAACAAAGCGCCAGGCCGATCTCCATGGTATAGAGTAGCCAACCCCAACTCATCAACTTGTGCGCGTAGGCATTATAAGCCTGTGGGTCCGGTGACAGGTACGACAAGTTGCCAATCATATGGACAATCACGAACGCAACCAAGCCAATTCCTGTAACTCCAGTCAAGACCTTGCGGCCAACTGGAGACATGAGGGCCGATAGCAACGTGACATCCGGACGAGACATGATTTTAACAAAGTAAACTAGCGAGTTGACTGTGAAGCAATTTTTGTAATATCACCGACCATTAATCCCTGCGCGTAAACCTGATCACTGATTAACCTTGAGACCCATGGGACCAGTATAAGCCGCCCGTGGTCGAATTAATCGATTGTCCTCCCATTGTTCCAGCAAGTGCGCAGTCCAGCCGGTGATACGACCCATTACAAAAAGTGATGTGAAGAAATCCGCGTCAATGCCTAACAGGTGGTATATCGGTGCACTGTAAAAATCTACATTGGCGTTAATGCCTTTTTCCTCTTCAACAACCTGCGTCAATGTATAGCATAGATCTACCCAATGCATAGCATCCCGCTCGCGTCCAAGCTCCATAAGCATTTGACGGAGGACGTTTGCTCTTGGATCCAGAGTTTTGTAGACACGATGCCCAAATCCCATAATGCGCTCTTTTGCCGCAAGCTTACGACGTACGAACGCTTTAGGATCTTCGCCGCTCTTATGGAGCTCAAGCAGCATACGCATAACACGCGTGTTCGCCCCTCCGTGCAGGGCGCCTTTGAGTGCTCCAATCCCACCGGTGATGGCGGAGTAAAGGTCACTGAGCGTGGCTCCGATGACGCGTGCAGCGAAGGTTGATGCATTCAACCCGTGTTCCGCGTGTAGCACCAACGCTGCGTCCAGAGCCTCCACGGCACGGGGCCCAGGCTCTTCACCGTTGAGCATATACAGAAAATTCCTTGCTGTATTGCCAGTTGCGCGCGGAGCAACAGGAGCTTCGCCGCGCTTCAAGCGTGCAAGGGCCGCAATCAGAACAGGGATCTGAGCGGTCAGGCGAAGAGTTTTGCGATAGTTGGCCTCGGGAGACATGTCATCGGCCTCGGAATCATAATGTGCCAGCATAGAAACTGCTGTTCGCAGCGCACCCGTTGGATTATTCCCCGCAGGCAACCCACGAAGCATATCAAGCACCGGTTCCGGCACATCGCGTAATCTGGTCAATTCGTCGCACAATCCGGTCCTCTCAGCTTCAGTCGGAAGGTGACCATGCCACAGGAGATGCGCAACATCCTCAAAGGTGCTGTTCGTTGCGAGATCCTCTATCCGGTAACCACGATAAACTAGGATTCCTTTGCGACCGTCCAGGAAACAGATAGAAGAGTTTAGAGCAATAACGCCCGCCAATCCTTTTGCATGACTATCTCGGCCAGTTGGGGCTATTTTTGATGAATTCATAAGTGCGATTTATGTGCAGCCCGTAGGCGTGGAGCACATTTAACGAAGAACGACATGTGATGTGCCACAAAATCTACTGCTAAAAATCTGCTCAGAGGGAGTTTTTGCGAGCATTGTAAAGTCACGGACTCGGCGTGGTTCTCATTCGCGCTCAGGGGACGCTCCGCTTCATTTTTGCTTGTCCGTAGTTCCCGAATCGTTGCTGGCACCTGCTATCCAAACCGGACAGTGACGGCTTTGTCGGATCCGATTTTCGGTTGAAATCACAATTTCGGTCACAGGAGCCTTTCGTCAACGGACAACCACAAACCCCCATCCAAAAAATGCTGCTATTTTCTGGTCCGCACCTTATGCTCGCGACAAATCACGACCTCAGAAACTGCATGGTGTCAGTTAAATGCGGAGTCGACGACGACTACAAATACAGTTGCGTCGTGCTCCAGGTTCTTCTGTATCTAGTGGTTCCCGTCTGGATTCCAGGTTTTATTTGGCTTTTGATCTTTTGGTTCTATTCGAGTTCTTGATCAGAATTTCTCCTATTCTGTGGCGGCTTAACCCCTTCCTCAAGAATTAAGTAAAATCCTGATTTTTGGCGAGCTGCATCCGAAAACGCGTTACAAAACAGCTGATTCGCATAGTTTCACCACATTTTTTGCTGCAATGCGGGCTCTTGGGGGATCAATTGGAAGCCATTTCCGTTGGGTAGGGGATTTGTTGTGTATTTGCACCTCTAACACGCCGCCTTGCTGGCACGATCGATAACTGGTGGGCTGCGATGTCCTGAACTCTACTAAAATTCATTCCTGGTTTACAGGAATGCGCGGCGAGCGCACTCAATATGTACCCGTATGAGAAAAGAAATTATTATTAACACCACGCCCGAAGAGACGAGAATAGCCATCGTTGATGAGGGGCAGTTGGTGGAGTTTTACATTGAAAGTCCAGATAGTGAGCGAACGGTAGGTGATATTTTCCTGGGACATGTCGATTCGATTCGTTCCAATCTTCAAGCTGCCTTTGTGGATATAGGAGAGAACCAGCACGGATTTTTACATTTTTCCGACCTTTCAGCAAATCTGGAGCAACAACTGGCTTTTGTGAAGGAGCGTAGCCCGCGCGTAGCCGACTTCATGAAAAATTGGACGACAAAGCAGGAAGAGGAGCCACCAAGAAGTGGCCCATCGTCGCGTCGCCGATGGGGAGACCCGAGCCTGCTAGGCGCCAAACAGCCTATTCTCGTTACGGTCACCAAGGAACCCTATCACAGCAAGAGCTCCCGACTCTCCACCGATATCTCTCTGGCAGGACGTTTCCTCGTACTGATTCCTTTTGCGAATTACGCAGCCGTATCCAGACGGATCGAAGACAGAAAAGAACGCTATCGGCTGCGCTCAATCGTGAGGAGATTGCGCCCGTCCGGGTTTGGCCTGATTGCCCGAACCGTTGCCGAAGGCAGGAAAGAAGAAGTACTCGAAACGGACCTCCAGTTGCTCCTGGATCGGTGGCACAAGGTCGAAAAGGCTTTACAAAGACACCCCAAACCGCCCTTGAAGCTATACGAGGATGTAGGTCTGGCTTCATCAATTATTCGGGATTTGTTTTCGGATGATTTCTCCCGTGTACTGGTTGATAACCATCGGATGTATCGAGCTATCCGCGGGTACGTTATGGCCGTCGCCCCCCATATGGTGAATGTGGTTAAACAGCATAAAGGCAAAAAACCGGTGTACGCAGCGGCGCAAATCCAGGATCAGATCAACGAGGTATTTGATACCAAGGTGCAATTACCTTCGGGCGGTTCGGTGATCATTGAAGCCACCGAGGCCATGCATGTGATTGACGTGAACTCTGGACGAACCCGAGGAAAACAGAATGCAGAAAAAACAGCGCTACGGGTTAATCTTGAAGCAGTCGAGGTTATTGCCCGCCAGATTCGATTACGTGATCTGAGCGGACTGATCGTGGTCGATTTTATTGATCTGAGACATGAAAGCAACCGGAAACAAGTAAATGAGTCGCTTGCCGCACGGCTGGCTACAGACAGAGTGACGTCAAACAGTCTCCCAATGAGCGACTATGGTATCGTTCAGATTACCCGCGAGCGCAAGCGGGTAAGTGTAACTGCTACACATAGACTCTCCAACAAATCACGGGTTGATCCTGCGCCTCCGCCCGATCCAGAAAAGATTGCAAAAAACATTGAGCGCTGGCTGGGCAAGCACGATGGCGGGGACCTGCACCTGCATGTACATCCATTCACTGCAGCCTGGCTGGAGCAAGGTTCATGGCGTCGCACCAGAAAGTCTCGGTGGCAGCGTCAGTATAAGCGGCGCATTAGAGTGGTTGGGAAAAAGTCGCTGCGTCCAGACGAGTTCAGGTTCCTGGACGCGAAGAGCGGACACGACGTTACGGACCTCAGTCCCCGAATGGTGCGCATAAAGGCAGCATTGGACCAGGATGCATCCGAGAAGCCCAAAACTGCAGCAAAAGCCAAGAGGAGTCCCAATACCAATGGGCAGGCCCGGCGGAAACAACGGCCTCAGCGGACGGCAACCAAGACCTGAAGCATGTGGATGAACAGAGCTCCACTCCTGGCAGTGCTCTTCGTTCTGGTATCTGCTGATGTCGTGGCGCAGGAAGAATTATTCGAGTCCGGCATGCACTCCGCAGGGCTCAGCGTCGGCATAATTGACCACAGATACACAGGCAACGAAGAAATCGCGAGAGGGATTAGCTACCAGGGACCAGCATTCGGACTTTCCTATACTGGTCCACAGCTGCGAGCGACGGGGCTTTTCGCTCGATTTGACGGGGGACATACCCTGGTCAATCTGTCCGGGATAGGCTGGCTGCTCCCATCATTTACCCTCAAAAGGCTGGAGAACACAATCCTGGCCGTCCCGATAGGGGCCTTAGCAGCATGGCAGCGAACCAGTGGAGGTGATGACCAAGCCCCGCTCGGTACACAGGCAATCCTGCTGGGCGCAGGCGGGGTTCTTGAGCATCAATTAGGTAGTCGTACGGAAATCAAGCTGCGGGCTATGCCGCTCGCTGGCTTCACCAGTGCCGAAGTCGGTAACGCGCTCGGCTTATCTTGGGCTGCAGATGCAGAAGCTCGACTGGAGGTTGATGATGTTTTTTCTAGTCTGGGACTCACGATAAGTTATATATTTCGTTACCAGGTATGGAACGTGAACGGGTCAAGGACCTTTTCCTCCGTTGTGGACGAGGCATATGATTACGCCACCAACATGCATGTGATTTCTGTTGAACTCAAGTTTTAGCCATGACCAAAAAGGATATTGCTGTACTGCGTGCAATGGAAGGAGCGGCAAAGGCAATTGGTTACGTCGTCCGATGGGACCGAGGCCCCTTTCGCGGTGGTCGCTGCACACTGGACGGAAAGGAACTCATAATTTTGAACCGACTCCACCCGACGGAAGCGCACCTTGGTGTGCTGGCGCGTATCCTACAGGATGCACCACTTGCAGAGATATCTATGCACAGAGCCATGCGCAGGCGTGTGGAGTCCGTCATTCGGCAGCACTCATCCGAGTGAAGATGCATGCGCATCACACTATTGGGCACAGGTACATCCGTAGGGATCCCCATGATCGGCTGTGCCTGCGAAACATGCAAATCTACAGACCCCAGAGATAAAAGGCTACGTACCGCATGCCATATTGAGGCTGGGAACTTGAGCATAATCATTGATACGGGGCCGGATTTTCGGCAGCAGATGCTACGTGCAAATGTGCGTCATCTTGATGCAGTCCTGTGGACGCACCATCATTTCGATCATATAATGGGACTGGACGATCTGCGGCCGTACTTCTTTGATTGCAAGGCACCAATACCATGCTTTGCCCATCCTAAGAGCGCGAATGTTTTGCGAAGTATCTTCCCTTACATATGGGGTAAGCGTAAGGCTTATCCGGGCACACTGAAACTGAATCCGGCGGACACACCATTCGGGATCAAGAGCCGCTATGACAAACCAGATACCATCAACGTCACCCCAATTGAAATCCTGCATGGCCGAATGCCCATCAACGGATACAGGATTGGTAACTTTGCATATTTGACGGATGTGAGCCACATTCCGGAGGCCGAGTACAGGAAACTGAAAAACCTTGACCTGCTGGTGCTCAATGCATTGCGCCCGACAAAGCATCCACGTCATTTTTCGATCAACGAGGCCAAAAACGTTGCGATGAGAATTCGTGCAAATCAGACAGTATTTGTTCACATGTCACACCAGGTACTTCATTCCCGAGAGAGTACCCTGCTGACCGGAAGCATGGCGTTGGGGTATGATGGCATGGTACTTGAAACAACTTAACGATCAATGGAACACACGATCCTTGTCCTGAATGGACCTAACCTGAACCTGTTGGGTACGCGGGAACCCGAGAAGTATGGCCACACCACACTCGAGGAACTCGCAGTCAATCTGCAGCGCGGATTTCCCGATGTTCAGCTCTCCTTTTACCAGAGCAACCACGAGGGCGATCTGATTGATCGTCTCCATCAGGCATACGAATCAGGAATGTCAGGAGTCGTATTCAATCCAGGGGCCTACACGCACACATCCATTGCTTTACGGGATGCGGTGAAGGCTATTGATCTCCCTGTCGTAGAGGTGCATATCAGTAATATCCACGCGCGGGAGTCCTTTCGACACTTTTCTTATTTGGCACCAGTCTGTGCGGGGCAGATATCTGGCCTAGGTATTGAAGGATACAGCCTGGCTATTCGCTGGCTGATCATGAACTTTTAAGAAATCACTCGCCCTGAGTCCCTGATCTCCATCAAATAGGCCCTGCGCAAGGGCATGCATATTTCGGCCCGCGCCGAAGCGCAATTATAATGATTTCAGGGTTTGAGTATAGGTACAACGATAGACCCTGGTCACCTTTGTGATCTGTGTTATGTGGGGGTTGCATAACACGGGGATCAGGTATAGAATGCACGGTTTCAGGTTCAACGAGCAACTATGGGCTCCTTTCGCCCGATCCCAAAAGCTTTCCTACGGAGGCGGAGCACGGGTGCGGCCTGCTTTCGTTTGTACTCGGTCTGGTCCACCATGAGTATGATCGACTCAACCAATGTTCTTGCGAACCCGGTGTGTGCAATTATTCCGTCGACGCTCTGCTGCCCCTCAATGTAGCCCTTTAGAATCTCGTCAAGTACTTCATACGGTGGCAACGAATCCTGATCTACCTGGTTTGGTCGCAGTTCAGCAGACGGCGGTTTGGTGATTGAGGATTCCGGGATAAGCTCACCGGACGCGTTCATTAATCTGGCCAACTCGTAAACCTCGGTTTTGTAGAGATCTCCGAGAACAGCCAGCCCTCCATTCATATCACCATAAAGGGTTGCGTATCCTGTGGCCAGTTCGCTTTTGTTGCCAGTGGCGAGCACCATCCCATTGAATTTATTGGCGAAGGCCATAAGCAGAGTGCCCCGTGCTCTGGCCTGGATATTTTCTTCGGCAACTCCTGCGTCCAAGCCTAAAAATTGATCTTTCAGCGCATGATTGAACGCATCAATTACCTTGTGAATCGGGATTGTATGCAACTCAATTCCTAGGTTTGAGGCCAGCTGGCTCGCATCTTGCAGTGATCCGCTCGAAGAGTACGCAGAAGGCATAGCTACACCAACCACACGCTTTGGTCCGAGGGCCTGTACCGCTAGCGCAGCAGTCACTGCGGAGTCTATGCCGCCGCTCAACCCAACAAATACCTGCTCCAAAACACCCGTTTTTTCTACGTAATCCAGAATTCCCAGCTTCAGTGCTTCCAGTACTTGCTGGGTCGGGGGTGCAGAGGCTGGTCCTGAGCCTGACGGAAGGCTTGAATCCCATATGAGCAACGTTTCTTCAAAAGGAGTAGCTTCCAGCACCCGGTCACCCTGAAATACGCAGCTTCGTCCGTCAAAGATCAGGTCTGTATTGGCACCAACCAGATTGGTGAAGACATAGGGGCGACCATACCGTTGCCAGACAGTCTCCATGAGCGTGTACCGCTCAAAATGCTTATCAATGGCAAATGGAGAGGCGCAGAGGTTGATAAAAAGATCGGGGTTTTGACTGGCCAGTGTGGCGATGGGATCATGTGTGTAAGGCTGACGGCCAGACTCTCGTACGTTCCACAGATCCTCGCAAATATGTACACCCAGCTTACAACCTTGCCAACGCAGCACCATGGGATCTGCACCCGGAGCAAAATGTCGCTGCTCATCAAACACATCATAAGTCGGCAACAGCTGCTTGTGGCATACACCCACACAATCACCATTCTCGTACAGGTAGGCCGCGTTGTGGAGCGGTTTGCCGTGTCCCGGGTTACGGGCCAGACCCCCTAGAAGTACACCCAGATTGGCAGGATACGTCTGTGCAAGGCACTCCCGCGTCTTCCGTTCACGCGCGACAAAATCCTCGGATTCCAACAAATCCAGTGGAGGATAACCTGTGAGCGTCAGTTCTGGAAAAACCACAAGGCTTGCACCCAGATCCCGGGCCTTTCGGCAATAATCCGATACTTTGTTCGCATTCCCGTGCAAATCGCCAACGATCGTGTTTATTTGTGCCAATGCCAACTTCATGCGGGATCCACTGAAAACAGCTACGTCGTATTTTCCAGAAAACTCAATTTAATTCTCGGGCAAACACTAGATCTAAACCTGCTGTAGATCGCGGTTTGACCCGTCCAAATTGGTTTTACCGCAATTCATACAGAAGGATTAAACCTGGGCTCCACCGGTCTTGAATTACATACACGGGCTTAACTTGGAAAGGTTGCCGTCAGACTGCGATCCGACAACAAGTATTAAACCAGGCAGCGCTACCAGCAGATTGATTTCAGAAAGTGCCACCTGCTTGGGTCTGAATACTCCCTCGTACTCTCCACCCACTCCTCCCTATCCATATCTTCGTCGCCTGACTTCTACGAAATCAAAGTAGACTACCCAAATCCACCACTGGTCCTGGGCCTCAGTAGTTTCTGTGGCCCATCTTCCTGGTGCTACGTCAAAAATCGACCGAGTACATCACGACCAGATGCTCACCGGATTCATTGCGCAGGGTGCCGTAAGCCAGCGCGTTGGCGGTATCAATCACGTACAAAGCCAGGGTTCTTGGAAGCAGAACCTGACCGATCAACCTGCCCTCAGAATCAAGTACTTGCCACCGTGCTTCGCTGGCGGGGGCCTCAACGTAGTCTTTGATCCAGATGTTATCCTGATCATCAATTACGAAGTACCTGTACGCAGGCTTGAACTCAGGGTACATCCTGCGAGCATCCGCGTCTATCTGCGCGGGGATATCGTTGCGTCCTAAGGCCACAGGATCGTGGGGCCGCCGAATAGTTCGGACCGTATCACCTGCCAGTGATGTCACCAAGATGTCAATTTCCGCATTCAAACTCGAGTAGAAAAGCTGACTGGCACTCAAACTGAACACCGAGTTTGGGGCGAATTTGATTATCTCCACGATTGGACTGCCATCGGGTCCGAGGCCAACATACAGATCCAAGGCAGGCAGGCGAGCGAGTTCGCGGATACGCTCACCCGCCGAAGACACAAGAACGACGTAACTGTGTCGGGGCTTCTCTCTGTTGTCGAATATCATCGGCATGTTGTACCGCATGATGAGGCCATTATCGGAAATCCCTACGACTGATGAAGCCGCTCCCCAGTCGTCTTCATAGAGTGGGAACTGAATCTGGCGCACATACGTGAAGTCTGTTGGATCGTACACACGCAAGATTCTTTTGCTCAGATCCATAACGTAGACTGAGTCGGATGGGCCCACATCCACATCACTTACAGAGACATATTCTCCTGGACCCTCACCCACCCCACCGACAGAACCGAGCCATTCCCCGTCCATCGAGAAAACAGCCACAGAAGGTGGTTGTCGGTCTGCGATTAGGATTCTACCCTTAGAATCCACAGCCAAGCCCACGGTGTGGCCGAATAAGTAGGCATTTTCGTCCGTGTCCTCACCCAGGCGAAGTATCTCGGTGAATACTATTTCCGCCTCCTCTGCACGAGGCTGCCCGAATAAAGCGCCACTGGGCAGCACCGTGATGAAGAAGACGGTCAGCGCTACTTGGACTATCCGCAGACGCCGGCACAAACCCTGACTGGTCGCCACTCTTGGGTTTTGAGAGGCGTCTTTCCACAATGCCACATTTTGAGCAGGAATAGTATTCGCAGTAAAACCGGATCGTACCGTCAGGTTACTGTCGAGCGTAAATCTCACAATTCCCCTTACCATCATTAGTAACTTGGATTTGGTAAAGTCTATCGCCTGCTCCGTGCGGGCTATTCGCCACGGGGCCAATGTAAGGCAATCCCAACTTAGATCCAATTATGATCCATGAAAGCTGGGGGCTAGGGTGAATCGGATTGATCCGATGTAGCGAAACCGCTCGGCCGTGGACTAAATCGGTCAAGATAGCTCTGCCGTGCTACTACAATGAGACCTTGACATTATAGTTCTTGCCGGCTAGTCCACCGGCAAAGGAATCACAACAACCCATATAGGCAACGCTCCTATCATCGGTGTGCGCCTTGTCCGCACTGCTTGACGAGCATCGCGATAAAGGCCGCCACGCGACCCATCGCGTGGCGTGCGATCTGTCGTTGTTGGATTCGTTAACAGAT
>JAJEDR010000061.1 GCA_022821385.1 Rhodothermales bacterium | reverse complement strand
GTTATGGTGCGCGATAGGGGGGGGCCTGACTTAGCTATGGCCAAGCGCAGAGCAGACAGGTTGACGGCGGACTATTCGTCGCCTCCGATACCGGTTCTGGAAATCGCGGAGCAGAATGGCGTCAACGTAGTCTTTGCCAAGTTTGGGGCCAGTTCTGGGCAGGTCGCGGGATACTGCGATTTCAGAAACGCCAAGCTGTTTGTCAATGTCGAAGACGGACCGCGGCGGCAAAGCTTCACGATAGCACACGAGTTGGGACATTGGCTCATGCACCGAAGCATTTTTGTGCACAACCCGGGTATTTATCCAGTGTTGCCGAGGTTCAGCAGACCGGTCAACAATGATCCGCGCGAAAGAGAAGCCAACACATTCGCTGCCCATCTTCTTGTCCCGGATCACCTTTTGAAGCCGGTGCTGAATCCATTTGTAAGCGCAGCTGCACTGGCAGACGTTTTCTTCGTGTCAAGAATAATGATGGAAATAAGAATGAAGGGTAGATAGGGATGCATCAACGGGCCACTGAGGGTGAGGGCGGTGAAAATACTTTACCGAGCGGAGTTGACGAGTCGCCATCGCCCGATCCTGCTGGTGGACAACAATACCTTGCCACGTTTGATGCCCGAGTCGTGGAATCGTGGACGAAGTACGAACATCATAAGGGGGTTCGTCAGCATTATAAGCACAAGGGTCGTTGGTCTAAGTTCTTGATGTGCTCCATTTTGGGTATGATCGTCTACCAAATGGTTGTTCTAGTTCTTGTAGGCACTGACGTACTGGACTTTGCGAAGTACGATTGGCTTCTGCCCGGTCTACTCGTCCAGAATCTGGGTCAAATTGTTGGTTTGGCCATTTACGCGGTCAAACACTTGTTCAGCGACATAACGGTCAGAAACGGAAGTTAACGAAGGGGTGGCTACCGATCAGGTGCGAGATGTTTCGGCAAAAGAGCTTCCGCATAGTACGGACACGCCGTCACGTCACACCAGTCTCAATCCCTGGTGTGGTGAAGCCGGGAAAAACGGTTTCGAATCCTGCACAATGACCTTCCTGTTAGCCAAAGAGAGTATGCTTGCGGGTTCAATAATGGGGCAGGATTCGGAGGCCGGTGCGGGGTGAAATACCCGTTCGATGAACAACATCATCAAAGGGCGGTCCCCTATCGCCTGCAGGCGTTTCAGAACGAGCTTCGCAGCGAGGGAACAGGTCAATTCCCACACACTACCCGTCGAGTCTGTCAGCGGCTATTTGGGCCGTAGCACATCCGCAAATAAGATCAAGCACTACGTCCCTTCGTTGCTGGATGCCTTGACGATCCAACCCAGTAGAGCTACAGGCTTCTGGGTAGATAAGCGGTATGTCCACGGGGTTTCGTAATTGGCATTTCCACCAGTCTCCTGACATATACAGATCGAGTGTTTTGCTCCTTGCAAATACGGGCTGTCGCTCGTGTTGCAGGTTAATGGACAAATATTCCGGGCACAGTGGTCGCACGGGAATGGCCCATAATCTGGCCGAACGCGGCGCCAGTCTCGTCAAGTTGCTACAGGCCGACCGCTGGGAATCACCTTCCATGCCAGCTACGCATGCCCCGAGTTCAAGGGCTGGGCAGAATGCCGTGGATAGATTGTTGAAAACATGGGAGGGAATTGTCTTCGACCGTATACCTAAATGTCGTCAATCAATCATCGCTTTCTTCGACAGGTACGTTACTACGGCCGCTGCCACATGTACGGCCAGTTCAACCTCCTCTGCGCCAGGATTCTTACCTTCAGCTCTGTGTCGCCCATATTCGGAAGCGTATCCCCATAGCTTCTCCACGGCTTTATCTAGAGGTGGTGGTATGATTCCCTTGCGGCGCTTTATCAGTTCACCAAGCGTTGCATTATTTTCTCCACATACACTTCGCATCACGCATTCCACTGCACTGTACGCGTGGGCGAGAGCACCTGATAGCTTAGGGTCCGGTCGGTGAGACAAGTCTCCAATGGCATCTCCGAATTCCTCGCCTCCTATTTTCAGGTCGGCTTGCTCCATTTGTTCCAGTGCTGCCTGGGCAATGACCTGGAATGGCTCTTCCCCACGATGAGTAACCTCGCCATCAACAAGCTGCCAACCGACACCCATCTGCCGAAACACAGCATTGATCTTTGTCTCAAAGTACTCTTGCCCATCAGGGGACAAGTCTTTGTCGATAGCTTCAATGACGTTGTAGACATCATACCATTCGCAATTGGCGAGAAGATCTCGACTCTCTCCAATCATTTGCCCCTTGTTTCTGTTGCCGAAATTTGGAGTCTCACACAGGCATTTGCAAATGGTTTCTCGCACATCCCCAGGCGCCATACTGGCGCCGTATGCGATGTCTACAATCTTGGATCTAAGCTGGGGTAGTGCTTCGGTTCGATAAACTATTTCACGCTCCGTCTCAAAACCAAATCGACCGGAGAAATTCGCCACTGATTCAGACAAGAGTTTCCCTGACTCACGGTCAATGGTAGTAAGGGAATCCTCAATTTGTAGAACGAGAACTCCAAGTTTCGTCATAGCCTCGGATGTGGCCGTGAAATCATTGAGATCCACATCTATGTTGATTTCGTTCAACTGTGTAATGATCTCGGGGGGAAGAAATGGGGGTGCCAATGCTCGGAGTTCAATGATCCAGTCGCGAACGGTCAGCCCATAATAGTAGATCGAGTCACCATAATCAAGATTTGCGTGGGGAGGGTCCTCTTTGATATCGCGGATAATTTCGTTCAGCTTTTTCCTCTGCTTCGTATCGTTGTCAGGCATCTCTACACAATTTTGTTACGCGCAACAATATAGGAGATAAAGAACTTTCCTTACCCCATTTTCGGGATTTATTTAGGGCTAGGGACATCAGAGAATTACTGGATCCGTCCATGCTGATTTCAGGGGCAGTCTTTATCATTTTTTGGCAAGAAAACCGCAATGGCAGAAGGATTGATCCATATTGTAGCCTGGCTGGGACTGTACGAATTCAGAGAGCAATATTCACATTGATCGCGGTGTCGGAATGCTGAAGCGTATGGCTCTACTACAGAGGAAAGGGGGGTCTTATAATCAGCGGGCAAACCTGCACAGTCACTCTCCGTGAATCTGCGTTCTTAGTGCATATCTCGACGAGTCAGCCGTCGGATTTATATATCTGTTTCGGTTCTGCAACGATAGAACGAAATACTACCAATGCAGGCAATCTTTGTCAGAATCGTTTAGGGTCAACTGTTACCTGCAAATATTCGGGAGGTACACTGCATCGGATTTATGAAACACATGGATGCAGACCAAATACCTCCATTATGGTGCGGGTGCGCTGGCACTGGCATTGATGCTTGTTTTCTGGATGCGCTCAACGAAGCCCCTATCCGGCGAACTCTATCGACGAGCTGCACATGATTCGTCAATGGTCGCTCGGGTGGTCCTGAGTGACAGTGCCTCCAGTCCGCTTGCGCGGCGGTTAGTGACAGATCTGCTAATGCGTGAGTTGCTTGTCCGCATAGATCGGATTGACCAATGCAAAGCAATCATGGAATACTATGATGCTGTGAACCGGCGTCTCCAGGCAAGCACCGACCTGCTTGAACAGGCCTTTCTGGCAGCACGGCCTGTTCAACTCTATAGTGACGACGAGGCACGCTGTTTTGCTTATTCGCTCACGTATCGCATACCCCTACCTGAACCGATGACCTATCGACAGCAGGTAATCACCAAAGTGCCACTTCAGCTGACGATTATCCACCCGATGAGAGACTTTAAATACTTCAAACGTGAGCGCCATGATTAGAATATTGGCAGGAACCCTCCTTGTACTGTTGTGCATTCGGACCGCGAATGCGCAAGAGTTTGATCAACTCACACGGCCCTTGGCTGCGTTGTTGGACAGCACACAGATCAGAGCAATACTGGATGCACTCCTGATCCCAGCTACCGGAAGGGTTGATCGTGTGGATGTTATTGATGTGACAGCTAACGGGTTCGGTCCCGATGATCTGGTTCTTCTTTATCCCTCAATGGAAACCTATGAAGTGGGTGCTGATGTGCCACGCCTCCTCCAGGAATCCATGAAATCATGGGAGATAGCTGCGGATTACCGACTTGACGCGACACGGGAAGAGAGCATGCGGGTTGCCTCCGATGCGCATAATCGCCAGGATGCACGGGCTGCACTCACCGGCGATGTGCTTGGTGCCATTGCCCGCTACTATGAGGGGGACGAGTTTGATCTGCGTATGTCTCAGGATACGGCGGGGGTTCGCCTGGAAATCTGGAATTACGATCCAGCGTCGTTACGTTATCGCTTGCCTCTGCAGCCTGTCGCCAGAGACACCCTCTGGCAGGCATTCCGGTTCGCCGCTCCCGCGGTCGTCATGGCATTCAAGGATGCTTCTGATTGCGTGCAGACCTATGCGGAGCAGGGCCGCATTCATACACGCCCATGCGAATGAGTATGGTTCTCATCGCAATACTGCTGACGCGTGGCGTCCGTGCACAGGCCGTGGACACCAAAGTGTGGCTCGCAGTAAAGGCTCCGCAAGCCACCTGCGCGCTCGCTCTGCGGCAGGATGTCAACTTTGGGGCCGTAAAGGGAGGGGAGCAGTCCGTCAATCTATCTCCAAGCCTGCCCGGCAATCGCGGGCGGGCACCTGGATGGTTTGTCGTAACTGGTCAGCACGCCTCAGGCTACATGATCAGTATCGACTTTCCCGAGCATGTCACTGGCCCGGGAGCACCGCTCGCTTATGAGGGTCAGTGGGCACAGGCCGGCACAGCCGTCGAACCCTTTGAATCTGTACAGGGGTCAATCTGGCGCACATCAGTTGAGTCCAGCTTCGAACGACACTTCCGTGTGGGAGGTCATATTCGGGGCCTATCGCCAAATACCAGACCAGGCCTGTATTCCGGGCAAATTTCTATCACCACGACTTGCAATTGACAACACATATGAGATCTCCAATCACACTTCTTTTGTTAGCCCTTTGGTGGGCGATTCCCACGCTTGGGCAGGTAACCGTACCTGCCTCCATTACGCTTTCCGCCCCGTCACCATCCTGCAGTTTTTCGCAGGATGCATCGCTGAGTTTTGGTACGGTGGAAAAACCAGGTACGGGTAGCGGTTCTGTCGCGATCAACGCGCAGACCGGTGCGAGGAGCAGTGCGCTGACGGTCAGCGGCAGCGCTACTGTAGGTCAGGCACGCTTGCAAGGTACGAACGTGGCTTCATATACCGTGTCAAGGACATTTCCCTCGACACTGACAAAGGGCAATGATGAATTGAGCTACAGTGGAACATGGGCACAATCTTCAAGCTCCAACAGCAGCTATTCTTCCATTAGCGGCTCTTCATATAGCGGTACGGCGAGTGGGGCGGGCACATCCTTTACCCGCTACTTCAGGTTTGGGGGCACGGTGAGTGGCATTGCTCTCAGCGATGCCAACGGTACCTATACCGGGACCATCACCGCAAGTGCTTCCTGTAACTGATGATGCGGGCTATACAGTTTGTTGGTCTGATGTTTTTCTCTACCGTGGCGCAGGCACAAACCAGCGGCACGATGCAGGTTCATCTGGAGGTATTGCCCCGGGTGCTAACAGTGAGTGTGAGCAGCAGTCAATTGGACTTCGCACAGCAGCGTGCAGATGCAGGTAAAGTTGTACTGGATCCAGCTACGGGGCTTGTGAGCGGAAAGTCCTCCGGCAGACATGCCCTGGGAGAGGTTATCGTGCAGGGAGCCGCAAAGGGTGGGTTCCTGGTGAGCGTCGAGCAGACGGTTCAACTCCGGCAGCACGGCAGTGATGGCGGGATCAATTATACGCCGCTCTGGGCACAGCGTGAAGGCTGTCGTCAGGGAGCATTCGCGCTCACTCCTGCGAGGCGAGGTACAGGCATGCTTGGAGCCGATGGATGCGCAACGCTTCGTTTTGGAGGGACTATTCAGCTCTGGGGTGTACCCCAAGGCCGTTATGCAGGGCAGCTTGCTGTACGAATCGCACCTATGTAGATCATGATACGCGGATTGTTTGTTTTATTGATCATTGGCATTCCTGTGCATGAGGCACGCGGTCAGGCAGCGCTCAGTGTGACCCCGGCTTATGCTGTGATCACAGATGAAGCCCCCTACGGGGCATTCACACTCTACAATGCGGGTACCGAGGGCGTAGAGGTTACTATCAGTGCTCGCTACGGTGTAATTGCTTCGACAGATTCAACGACCGCTGTAGTACTGGACGAAGCGGGTCAACTGGGGGATCTATCCAGGCATTTGACATTCTTTCCAGACCGGTGCATCCTTCCGGCTGGTGGTGAGCAGGTCGTACGTTATCGCATTAATGCGGCCCCGGAAGGCGGGCATATTACATTGATGCATTTTGCGATGCAGGAGCGGGGGGCTATCGTGGACGGACAGGTGCCTGCCGTTGCTACCGGGCTCAGCATTGTATACAATCTGGTTGCGCCACTCGTATACCTACAGGGCAGCGGGATCCCATCCCTCACGGCCCGTGTGCCCGAACGCACACCGAACGAATTGCATCTGAATCTAGCGAGCCATAGTCCATGGCCTTTCCTGGGGGGCATACGCATTCTGCAGGATGGAGAGCAACTCGGCAGGGCAGAGGCCGCGGTCTATACTACGCGTCTTGTGCGGGTTCCGATATCCCGGGATCCAGGCAAACGCCGGATACAGCTACAATTTGACACAGCATATACGGGATTGCCGCGCTCCATTCAGCGAATACTGCAGGCCCCGTCGCCCATTGAGCTGACTTGGTGATCTATGAGAAAATGGGGCCTGACGTCTGTTCTGCTGGTGTTTGCGCTGCGTGTGGCAACTGCCCAGGTACTCATGGAGGTTCCTCTCCTGTTGGAAGTGCCGGGCAAAGAGCAAATGGTACGTGCCTGGTATGATGGAGAGAAGTTCTTTGTGGATGGCAAGGAGCTGTTTTATGCGCTAGGGTTTACGGTACAATTCCAGGGGGCTCGACTGGAAGCGCTTGATGCCCATCGTCACCATGCATTTACCTGTGCCGGTTTGCCGCAGGACAACTCCTGCAGGATTGCGTTGCGTGATCTGCTGAGCAGCTTTGGTGATGCATTGTATTTCGATCAGGACCGGCTGGAACTGCGGGCTTCCTCGGTAGCGAGCACCTTTGATGTACGTGCACTGCGCGCGCGGACTAATACCTGGGTCGAAGTACCGGGCCCTCATTTATTTGATCGAACTCGTGCGCTGTGGGGTGGACTGATGGCGAGTTGGCAGGTGCGTCACGATGCGTTTGGCCTTCGTCCATATATGCGTCTCACGGGCAGCGTTTTGCAGGGTACCGTGGGGATAGACATCGGGGATGATCATAAGTGGGTATACCGATATGATCGGCCCAGGAGTAAATGGTTGACCCAGGTGGAGACAGGTCGCTATAGTAATGGCATAATCGGTCTATCCATCACCAACGTGCCCTTGGCGCGTCAGCATCTGCAGCGCGTACGCACCATCCAGGGCCGGACAGCACCGCACGCACTCATCCAGGCGGTAATCAGCGGCGAGGTCGTCGATCAGGTACAGGCAGATGCCGATGGGCGCTATGAATTGCAGGCGCCCGCCTGGTATGGGACCACTAAACTTGAAGTGCGCACGCAGCCATTAGGGGGCCTACGTGCGACATCCGAAATGCACTATCAATTGACACCCGCCTCGCTCGTACCCCACAGGAAGGTTTACTACAGTGCATATGCAAGGGAAGAGGCGTATGCACTTAATCTTCAGTATGGAGTGCACGAGAGTCTGACGCTGCGAGGTGCGTGGTCACAAGTGCAGGGACGCACCGAAATCTCCTCCGGCTTCACGCTCAGTCCGGTCACATTTCTGGCGCTCAGCGGGCAGCTTGATTTTCCATCTACGCGCTGGCTGACGACGCTTCGTATGTGGCGTTCAGGTCTGCACCTGAATGCCTACGTAGATGCACAGCATGGAGCATTCGCCAACACGAATATAACCGCATCAGCCGGCAAAGGACCTTTCAGTCTTCTCCTGAGAGGTGGTCAGTTGGTGCTGGTGGGGCGCTACAGAAGCTTGATCCTGTACCCAGAAATCTGGCTACACTATCGCACAGGCTTACTGATGCAAGCCAATTGGGGGCTCAACAGGCTGCGTGGCCCCCTTGTACAGGCCGTCACCTCTCAAAGCTGGCGCTTTGCTGTGGGCTGGTCATTTGCGCGCCTGCGGCTGATTGCGTATGCCCAACGTGACCATGTACAGGAAGCGTATGGCGCAGAAGGCCTACTCACACTTCGGCACAAATCTCTATCCTTCAGTGCAGGATGGGACGTTAACCATCAGATACCGGTTGCGAGCCTAAGCGTCCAGATTACGTCGCCGTTCGGGCGGCTGTTTGCTCACGGTCAACGTAATGCACATGGGATCACGCATTCGCAGCAAGCGCAGGGAAGCGTACACCTATGGCCCGGACTGGCACTGACGCCATCCGGGCACCAGGAAAGCGCAGCCGAGCTCCGAATATTTGAAGACCTCAACGGCAATGGCAAACAGGATGCCAACGAGCAGATACTGCCGCACATAGACGCACAGCTCTACCAAAGCGGATGGACACGCCTCAAAACAGGCGCTCTCTATTCTGCACACCTGGAGCCGTACCAGCGCTATCAGGTGCGTATTCTGGAAGCTTCCGTTCGTGATCCATTACTGCATCCAGCTACGGGATGGACCTTCAGCTTTACGGCGGATCCGGGACGGAGGAAAGTCATCCAAGTGCCCATGCAGCCACTGGTGCGCGTTGCCGGACAGGTTACTGCGCTGGATCGGGCGCCGCTCCGGCTCAGGGTTTTGGTTAACGGTGAGGAGCACGCAGAGGTATATCGTGATGGAGGCTTTGCATTACAGGCACGTCCAGGCCGCCACACACTCACCATCATGGATGTGCTGGATCAGGAGGTACTGGCAGAAAAAATCATTGAGGTCGGTACAGCCCCATTACACGTAACGATAGATCTGGAACAGGACCGGATATGATTCGCTTACTGCTATTGGTGTTGCTCTATGTGCCGGTTCCTGATTCCGCGGCGCAACTTGTTGTGCACCGGCCGCTCATCTTACATCAACACAGTGCGCCGGCGCTTATAGAGTCCACCTTCTCCCCGGAGGCCCATGCATGGTATGATGCGGTGGTGCAGGGGAGTCCACTCAGGATGGGAGGACAGACGCTTGCATGGGAGCCGAAGCTCTCATGCGGACACTCCAATGGCAACGCCGCCGCGCGTATGTGCAGGAGTCAGGCCTCAGGTGTGCTTATCTGGTCTCTGAACGGGGTGATCCCCCTTCAGCCGCACACGGTACCCGGCATTTATCAGGGGTATGCGATACTCACCGTGAGCGGACCAACGGGTACCTACTCAACCTCGATCCCGGTTACCCATGAAGTGCATGCCGATAAGGTAAGCTGCGCGGTCAGTGCGACCAGGAAGCTGGACTTTGGGGAAGCAGAAGCATACAGGCCCGGATCCGTTACCCTCAGTTCAATAACAGGTGGGCGAAGCTACAAGGGCAACCAGCAATATGGACGCGGGGCGTCCACTTATGCTCCAGCTGTACTGACGCTGACTACCAGTGCGGAATCAGTGATGGTAACGGTCCTGGCACCGGTTACCCTTTCCTCATCTGCCGGTACTATCGGGTTCACCAGTCAACTTGCTTATCAAACGATTCCGGGGGGCAGATATGTGCCTCTGATCGAAGGTTCTGGAAGCAGACGGATTGATGTCGATGGTGGGCGGATGGGATTCCGAATCGGGGGTACGGTGCGCACGGATGCAACCAGCGCCGAAGCACACTACCAGGGAAACATAACGGTCACTTTTTTATGCGGTCAATCATAATCAACAAACCCATGACAGAAACAATACAGGAGGTCGCTCTGCCACAGGAAGTGCAGGCGTTTTCGATTCTTGAACTTTTCAGCCAGGCGGGCGGCTTTCAATGGCCGATACTGGCTGTGCTCATTGCTGGACTGGTCGTACTGATGCTTCGCATTGTGCGTCTTTTTCGGGATCATCTGGCTGCACGGCCACTGATACGGTTAAACGTAGAATCAACCAACCTATCGACGCTCATAGATGTGCAGCATATTGCCGGGGACAGTCTCTATATACGGCTTCTTTCCGGTGTGCTGCAGTTGCAACGCAGCCCGGAAGCTATGGGCCGAGAGGTGAGCGATGTGGCAGCGGCGGCGCATGCGGCCTATGCACGAACGCAACGTGTCATAACCTACTGTTCCAGCACAGCAGGCGGGCTGGGTCTCCTTGGGACGTTGGTAGGGATTTATGCACTGTTTTCCACGGGTACCCGTGATGCACAGACGATCTTTGCGGGCATTGCGATCGCTGTCGTATCCACGCTTTTGGGCATTGTAACGAGCATACTGCTTGAATTCTTTGAAGCGGTGACCCACGGCTATGTGAGCCGATACATCGAATCTGCACAGGCATGGGCCCAGAAGGTGCGTAGTCGTGTTTTGTGCCTTTCTGAGGAGGAAGCATGAGAGGATCACTGATTATGCGGTTGGTCGACATTACGCTGCTTCTGCTCCTGAGCCTGATGGCTGCGGCCAGCTTTACGACAGACGGTCCCGATCCACCGGTCACGCACGAACTCACCGATCAGGGGATGCTTCCTGCTCCAATGCAGATTGTGATTACCCGGGAGGGCAGTATTCATTTGCCGGGAGGCGAAGCCGTGTCCCTTACGGAGCTGGAATCTGTTCTGGAGTCGTGGTCTGGAGAAGTGGAATTCATAGCCGATGCTGAAGCGCCAGCGAGCGAGCTGCTGGCAGTGCACGCCATCGCGCGCCGACTGGATCAACGGGCAGCGTTCAGGGTGCGGCAAATGGGTGGAGAGCTACCATGAAAAGGAGCAGCGGACACTTACTTCGATTTATTGATCTGGGGCTGCTTCTGCTGTTGGCATTTTTGTCCGTTGCAGAATTGAACCCCACCTTACAGGTACAACTCCCCGGCAAATCCAGCACCTCCCGGGAGACGGCTGTGGCCCGTGCTGTGTTTGATCATGACTGGAACGGGTCTGTAAAGCGCCTGGATAACTCACAGATACTTTGTCAAGCATCTGGCATAGCGGCGCTCAAGGCCTGTATGGCAAAGCAGACTCATATACGGTTGCTGTTGGCTCCCGTCAAGGCGGCTACGGTGCAACAAATCGTCACACTACTGGACGCCTGCGTGGTAGCAGGACTCCAGTGCGTGATTGAAGCCACACCAGAATGAGTACAAAAACAAAAGAGCGGACATTGGCATGTGCAATGACTGCTGCGATCATACTGATCCTGTGGTTGGTTGCCGCCTGGGTAGAAGTGCAAAGCCATACCCCAGAGCTTCGCGAGCTTCCCATTGTAGAAGGTATTGCGCCGGCAGTAAGTAGCCCGGCAGTTTCTGCATCTGTCCCGGAGGCATCGGTTACGCCCCCCTCAGTCGAGCGGCGTACCCCTCAGATAACCCAGACTGCACCGGTACCGCCGCTTGTGTCAGCCCCGGTTCGGCGAACAGCGCCAAGTTCCCTCTTGCGGCAGGAGACGGGAATCAATCTGGAGATCAGCCGCCCATCAACCGAAGTCCCCTCAGCAGGTGTGACCGCCCGAATGCTCCCACAATCGCTGGAGATCACGCCGCAAAGGGGGGCGCGAGCGGATGAGCAGGGCGCCCGAGAGATTGCATCTGTAAGCGTGGCACAAAGAGCGGCTGCGCCGAACACCACCCTGCGGATAGAAACCAATACGTCTGCACGCCCTGAACGTGTGCTGCAGACCGCCGAAGCAAAAAAGATTATCGAATGGATGCGACTCACCAGATCCGAGCTTCCACCCGGAATACAGCGACATGTCGACTACCAACCGGGCAACCTGAGCGCCTTGGCAATGCTTGAGCAGGCTAACGAATCCTGGGAGATCTACCTGATGGCCCGCATGCCGTCCGAGGAATTGCACATTGTGATTGTTCGTGGAGAGGCGTCCTACTATATCGTGGATCCGAGCTTCAAGCGGGAAGGGCGGCGATTCCGATTGGGTGTAGTCCGCCGGAACGGTGGTGAGATCACCGGGATCACTTCCGAAGAACGTGCAGCTTCCAGCGCAGAAGTATCCCTCCATTATGAAGTGTTCCTTGCCTGGTGGGATAAGTTGAGACTAACATTAGAATGAGATATCTATTCCTCACGCTGGTGCTGCTGGGTACAGGCTGTGCAGTTTCAACTACAATTGTACCACCTGTTCAACCTGATCAACCCACACTACCTGGCGTGGACAGTGTACGCGTCCAGACAGCCTGGGAGCTTGCCGCAGAATCATTTGCCCGGGATGCAGCCCAAGCTACACGCTTATCTGTAGAAGCCCACAGGCTCGCTCTCTTGGCGGACAGTTTACTGGGTCGGGCACCCGTAGCCCAAACGAGAGATACGGTCAAAGCGCTGATGGCATTCAATGCAGGTGCCGATGTTCTTGATCGTCTGTCCGAGGCGGACAGTCTGCAGGCGCTTAAGTTACTAGAAGAAGCCGCAGAAAAATTTGAGCAGGCCCTTGATGCGGATGCATTCGATGACGAAGCCAGTCGGTGGCTGGCACATGTGTACGAGATCCTGGCTGAGCGTTTTCTGCGGGACGGTGCTATTCAGGATCAGCTTCGTGTTCTCCATCGCCTGGTTGCCCGCAACCAGGACAGGCATGACTATATCGCTCTTTTGGCAGCGGCGCAGGAACAGCTGCAGACAAAAGAAGCCGGGATAGCTGCGGGAGCACTTTGGGAGCGTGCGGCACTGGTTTTACTGGATGATGTGGACATAGGGTTGACCCTGGTTCCTGACTCCGCGGTTCTGTTTGCCTATCACATTCGTGCAAGCCGGGCTTTCGTTCTGTCGGACCGGAGCCTGCTCGCGCAGGAGTCACTAAACAGCGCACGGTCCTGGCAGCGAACAGCGGCAGAGCGCGCACTCGTGCATGCTGACAGTATCTGGCTAGCATGGGATGATGGTAATCTAAGTGCGCGCAAACGGTTTGATATACTTCTGAGTGACGTAGCCGGCAATCCTGAAGCGGCAGTAGAGGGGCTGACGGCATTACTTGCAGATGTTCACAGATGGGATGCCCGTATAGATGTGCGTCACCAACTGGCCCTAGCGCATTATGCGTCAGGTGCAGAGGAGCATGCAGCCGCGTCAATGCAGAATCTGGTCGCGGAGGCGCCGGGCAGGCAGGCACTCATAGATGATTATGCGGTCATGACCTACAACCTGGCACAGACCCTTCGAAACGCCGGAGACCTTAAGAGCGCGCTTGCTTATCTCCTACAGAGTGCATCATTGGATGCACGCACTGCAGCACGGGCCGCCTTCGATGCGTCCATCCTGCTCAGAAATAACCTCGAGGCAGCAATCAAGTACGCGCGAATGGCAGAAGCACGCATAGATGCACTTGGCGGTAGTGAGCGCCATGCACTCATCCGATACTTGGCAGAGCTTTATCGCAGGAGTGGCGATCGCGAACAAGCAAAGATATACATCGATCGTCTCCATGCATCTCAGGGCAATTGAGAAGTTGCAATGCCCACGGTATTAGTTCGGGGACAACCGAACACGGGGGCGCACATTATGAAAATACAGGCCTCTGTGTACTCCGGCGGTGTACAGGACTAGTTCACATCAATCCAAGTTGCCGCGAGTGAAGTGCTTGGAATCGATGTATACAATGGAAAGTAGGGTGGGAGAGTGCTTACTGGCCGAAAAGCAAGGACTATATTCGGAAAGCCTTTCACATGCACGGGCAACTGCAAGCCATGATTGCATTCTTGATACTGACGACACTAGAGTGTTCTTTGAACGGAAGGAAACGTCGAGAGGCAACAGGGCCGACGGTGATTGGAAATATTCCCCGCAAGCTGAAGACATTTTAATGCCGCGGTAAATTGAACGGCGTCGTCATTTTTATGGACCTAATGTCGGCTGAAGGGGCGGATTCCTTCCATGCAAGGTGTGCAGATGATCCTGCTACGCTGTCCTCACAGATGCAAAAAGCTGCGGGCTTGGTTTGTTTACTGCGGGTGGCCCTTGTGGGAGACCGCATTTATTGATGCATGTGCGGATCCGGGAAGAAAATGGCACTGCAGTTCTGACTGAACCACGATCCTGCGCACAAACAATCTCGGGATCGGCGGGCATAGCGATGCTAGCAAGTCCGAACACTGGACGCGTGGTGTATTGCGTTTGATTTTGGCTGACAAAAGGGCCATCGTTTCCAAATCGATCAAGGTAGGCAAGGTACGTCACCACGATCAAAAAATACGAGAGCCTATACCGTAGCATAGGCCCGAGAAGAAAGCAGTGCCACGAGCATGGCGTCTAAAGGCATATCCATTACTCAAGGTTCTATGGTTTCACTTAATGAGGTTACGTGGCTGTAAAATATATTATATGCTGAGAAGGGGGCCTCGTATGATACGCTGATATGCTACTGATATAGCGGGAACTTCATTAAGCTCCAGATAAACGCGCCTGCAAGATCGCCCGCTTCAATATTCCAACCTGAGCTCGAACACGAATCCGGCGCAATCCATCAGCTTCAAGCAGATGGGCAAATTCCTTTCAAATTTCTCCCCTTCGTTGAGTTGTCAGAATTTTTCCCCGCTTATCATCAGTCCGACAACGGTTCGATGAATTGGATGTTGCGGCCCCTTATTCTTCTTACCCCAGTTTCTACTCCACGTTTTTGCTCGAAATATATCTACACCACCCGCTCCACATTGTAGACTTTTACCCCGCTGTTGACAAAGTGCTATAACATGAGAGCGCCCCGGCGCTTTGCAGCACCGGGGCGCTCTTTCAGTAATCGTGCAGTTTACACGACTACTTGATCAACACTCCTACTTCACCAGCGTCATGCGTCCAGTCTTCACATACTGATTCTCTGCTCCGGTTGCAATCATCCGGTACAGATAATGTCCTGATGCCAAGTTAGTCGCATTCAACTCCAAGGTCCGGTTCGCACCAGCTTCAATCTCCTGCGCTGGCAGCGTCATCACTTGGCGACCCAACATATCTACCACCTGTACGGTTACCTGCGCCGATTCCGGAAGATCAAACTCGATCCGTGTGGATGGATTGAACGGATTCGGATAGTTTCCATGCAGGGTGAATTCTGTCGGAATCTCCGGGCCTCCTTCTTCCTCAACACCCGTAACCACCTGTGAGAGAAATACGTCTCCGTTTGTTCTCACTCCCATAAATCCTAGATCGTCCTTACCACCGGACAGATTCAAGATCAACGCTTCTCCCTGATAGCCATTCAGATCCAGATAGTAAACATTTACTTCCTCTCTGTTATCCGGTGACGTCACCTGGACATTATGGGCTCCAGCTTCAAGCGAGATGTATCTGGTTGCCGAATTGAAGCCGAAGTTGTTCGCCAACAACTTTGTCGGAGTCATATTGTCGGCAGGATCCAGAATTCGTACGTCTACATCTCCCAGATCACCAGATCCATGGACCAGGATCGCATCTACCATGTTATCCACTGAAGAGCGGAGCTTGGTACTGAGAATCTGGATTTTCGGATCGGCTACCGAACCGTGGGCGATCACCGCATAGTTCTGCTCGTTCACGAGAGAGGGCAGCGGAATCTCAATGGGAGCGGCAGGAACACCAGGAGGAACAACCGGCATGACGGAAATCACATGATCTCCTGCGGCATAGTGACCGTAGCCAGTTGCACTCTGGAAGTTAAGGCCTCCCATCAACTTGACACCATCAAGGAACAGGTCAACCGGGAATGGA
>JAJEDR010000067.1 GCA_022821385.1 Rhodothermales bacterium | reverse complement strand
GGGATTCGTGGGCTTTTATGCACTCGTTGAACAGGCACTCTCGAACCACGCAGCTATTGTGGGACCCAATGGCCTACGTGGCCCGCTTTATCTCGAAAAAATTGACGGGTACGCAGAAGAAATCCTTCGCAGCTTCCAGTTTGGTCCGCATGATGCGTTCATTATCATTTCTACGAGCGGGATCCGACCGCTGATCGTGGAAATGGCTCTCGGTGTAAAAGAGCGGGATATGCCCGTAATCGGCGTTGTCTCAAAGGAGCATTGCGAGGCAACTAACGCCTCCCATTCCTCGGGCCTAAAGCTCATTGATGTGGCAGACATCGTACTGGATAACCAATGCCCACCCGGAGACTGTATTATTGAGCTTGACGGTCTTGAATGGCGAACTGGGCCCGTCTCAACCGTGACAGGAGGCATGCTGATGAACATGCTGCGTGTTTCTGTTGCGGAACGTCTGCTTCAGCGCGGACATAAACCGGTCCTTCTGCCTAGTCACCAGTTCATTGGAGATACAACTGCGGAAGAGCAGCTTGAAGATTTTTACGAAGCCTACAGAAAAAGCCTCTCTCATTTGTTCACTGGATGACTGAATATGTGATTGGAGTGGATATTGGCGGCACGCGCATAAAGGCAGGTGCCGTGCTACGGGATGGTACACTCATGGCCGAGCGTGCACGTTCATCGGGGTTCGCACTGACAGCTGAAGCTCTAGAAGCGGCTGTGATTGAAGAAATCTCCCGAATTCAGACCGATGTAGGAGATGCTCCTCTCGGAATAGGACTAGGATTTCCGGGAGCAGTGGATCCAACAAAAGGCGTCATACTTCTTCCGGGAAAACTTCGCTTGGAAGGATACCCGATCGTGCCTAATATCTCCAGCACCTTGAAGTTGCCTGTAATTGCTGATAACGATGGACGTCTTTCGATAGTGGCCGAAGTTTGCTACGGGAAAGCACAAGGTCATCGCTGGGCTGCCTCAATCACGTTGGGAACCGGTGTTGGATCGGGTATAATGCTTGATGGGCAGATACTTCGTGATCCTCATTTTCAGTTTGGTACACAAGCAAGCCATATCGTTCAACAATCAAGTAGTGACCGACTCTGTATCACACGCGCCCGCGGAACTGCCAATATCCTCTGCTCGGCAACGGCCTTGGCTGTAATTGCTCGGGATGGGTTAATCCGGGGTTTACCCTCCGTCCTTAATGAGCGCTATTTTGACGACCCTCACAGTGTAGATTTTGCGGCCGTGATTGATGGGGTTGCCCAGAACGACGCCCTATGCCTGGATGCATTAAAAACCTGGCGAACGGAACTGTCCTGGTTCCTTGTGAGTGTGGTTCATATGTACGCACCAGAAATCATCATCCTGAGTGGTGGTGCGGCTTCAGCTGCACCCTATTTTCTGGACGATGTACATGAGCACGTTAATCAACATACTTTCCGGTATCCTCCCGGAGAAGACATCCTGATTGAGGTTTCCGATATAGCCACATACAGTGTTGTCCTAGGAGCGGCTTCGATGGCGTGGGAGAAGTCGAAGCGTTAGGGTTCCCCGGGTGCTTTATCGTCCGTAACGCGGGAACATTGAGAGCTGCTTTTGATGCTGCAGCCAGTCTGGTGCATCCACATAATCAAAAACATCTCGCAACCGGAAAAACTCATTCTTTCCGTTCAGCAGCCAATGCCCTCCTTGTTTGACAATCAGTTCATTACCCGATATGTCTCTTTCTGTTTTTCTTACCCAAATAGGAAGACCTCCTCTTTTTCGACAACTCCTCACACATTTTGCAACCATATCATTCTTCCCAGAACGTACAACGACCACCGCATCGGATAGACTACAGGCAATATCATAGTGCTGTCTGGAGACGGTGTAGTTTGGCGCGGCGTGGGGGGCAGATGCTGATAATAGCACAAGTTGTTGATTATCCAAATACTTATCGTAGCCACCATCACTCAGGATTTCCTGTAATTTCCCGGCCAGTAAAACAACGCATTTTCCACCACTTTCCAGCGCTCCTCTCACAGCCTCTTTCTCAGTTTTGGTGACATTGGGAGAAATCAGTACTCTTCCCTCTCGTGCAAGTGCAGTTCCGAATGAGTGGGCATAGCTTAGATCAGTCTCATTGATGTTTCGCTTGGCTCCTAGAATGGCAGCTTTTTTTTGATCAGAAGCAAGCAGTCCCAAGTTACCAGACACAAACACCAAAGCAGGACTCTCGTGCTTGAGCTTGACTTTCAATATTTTGGGATAGCCTTTGTCTCTTCTCGTTAATACCGAAATACCGGCTTTGCGCCAATTTTTCTTTTCCTGTGGAAGTCTGTTTTGTCGTTCTGGACTCAACAATCCTGGAATTCGCTCGCCTAGCCTATCCGATTGATATCCCTTCTTAAGAATCTTATCATAAGGCTCATGAATCAAGTTGGCAGGTGTCACATCCCTGCCCCAAAGAGACTTGGCAAACTTGCCCCACTCCTTAAAATCCAATGGCTTCAACTGATCGGACCGATCACTACTCAAGTTGACCGTGAGTAGAATCACTGCTCTGCGAATGTCTCTTTCTTCAAGAGCTAAATGAAGGTGATCCTTTATTTCCTTGGTCTCAGGAAACCACTGTGCACCTTTTTCTACAATAATCTTATTCCCTGCTTGTTCGTCATGCTCTTTACTGTGCTTCACCCACAGTGGTACCCAACCTTTCTCGAGGTTCTCCGTTGCCCCCCTTATAGTACCACCCTTTTCCCCAGAACGAACGACCACAGCAGAATCTGAAAGGCAATAAATGTATTTGTTTCGCTGCATGGCGACCGGACCGTAAACATAACGATCATTAACCTCGAAAAAATTAATTTCCGGATCAACCAAGGATACCAAAGCTAACCGATCCTCTTCCAAGTAATCGCGATAAATAATACTTGTGGCTTGTTCCAAAAGCCGATGTGTTAATACACCTATAACGATACCCCCCGCCTTCTTAAGAGAGCCTTGCATGGCATGTATATCAACCCCTGTAGCGCCACCGGAAATAATCGTTACTTCTTCTTCAGCTGCCTCCTCACCTAGTGACCTAGCATAATCGAAATAATAGTCCTCCAAGTCCTCGGGAGGCCTGCGTGACCCAACAACGGCAAGACCTCCATGCTGAAGTAATGATCTATCTCCTGTTCCATAGAGTACTGGATACGCTTCTTTATGACCAGACAACCGTTCTTTAAGCCTCCAAGGATAATCATCATCTAGATAAGTCAGAATCCAGAAACCTAAACTCTCCCAATATGATGTAGCATCAGCCAAAGCAGTCCCCCGCCGCAGAAGCTTCACACACTTACTAGCATTTTCTGACGGATACCATTGGTCCTGAACAGCCCATTGGTGAAGAATCGTCTCTTCTTCAAACAAATCCCCAGGGGATTTTTCATTCTGTTCCAAGTATAGACGAAGTCGGTTCCACTGCTTGGAATTCAGCAGCCCCAATTCGCGTAAACTTTTCCTGGTCCTGAGATGTCCTGTTAAAAGCAGGATTGCCTTAGCATCGTCAGAAAGTTCCATCAGAATCAAAGCTTTGTAATTTGACGCTGTATGAGCTATTCAATAACTCTCCCCTGTCTTTTCTTACGCAATCTAAAGGAGCATAAATTGGATTCTTGATCTGCAATTCGCTACACGAGGTTAGTACTTTATGAATTACTAGTTGATGTCAAAGCGACTGGGAATACCTCTCCGCTACCAGCCCGTCTCAATAGAGCTGCCGCAATCGTGAATGTCCATCTCGAATCTACTATATCGTCAACCAGAAATGCAGGATCCTTACCGATCATCCACTCCTTTATGCTGAAAGCACCATCAAGGTTTTCGCATTGACGGAAACTGCTCTTTTGTAGCTTTTGCTGTTCTCTTTTGCCATTAGCAACCAATGCTTCTCTAAACTCCAATCCTAATTTTTTCGCTAGTCGTTTTGCAAACGAAGGTACTAAACCTGGATTTCTGGCTGAAGGAATGCAGGTTAACCATCCGGGGAAAGGCGTCGGGCGCCACCGATCTATTATCATTTCAGCAGTTGCCTCAACGAGATCATCCCCAAAAAAACCTGCGCTTTTTCCTTCCTTTACAAGCCTACCCCAACCAGCATCTTCCCATCGCGATAATACCCGTCCCTCAGATGCGAGCCAATCTTCGGGTAACTTACCCTGAAATCCATACACGGGACATGCTCCAATAACCGTCCGTTTGCGGGGCTCAATAGGAAATTCAGATCTTTTCAAAAAGTTTAGGGCCTGATTTACTAGTTCTTGGCTAAAGTCTGGATTAACCGATGGTCTGTCGGTGCAGTTTTCGCAGCGACCGCAATCTTGAATATTTGAATCATCCAGAGCATCCAGCAAAAAAGCCATCCGGCAGTCTTTCGTACGGATATACTTCTGTATTTGCTCCCACTCCTTTTTCCTTTGTTTAGTGAGTCTCTGAATCGACGCTGTATCCATTGAGAATTTCACTGGGTTACGCCTCCACTTATTATCTACATGCACAATTGGAGATGGTGTCTGTACAGCGAGATAATCGCGAACTTGCCTAACCTGTCCAATCCTCAGATTTAGGCCCCGTTCAATTTCCCAGGTCGTAACACCATCATGACGTTTGATGAAGGTAAGTACACTATTAACAACTTCCTCGGAAGGAAAAGCGCTGTTCCGAAAATGTTCAACAATCTCAGAATCCTCTTGGCCGGACAACAATACACCTGCTGCCTTGGAAAGATTTCGACCCGCACGCCCAACTTGTTGATAATAAGCGATCACTGAACTGGGGGCTTGGTAGTGAATAACAAAACCTACATCAGGTTTATCATAACCCATCCCAAGTGCAGTGGTCGCAACTAGCGCTTTGACCTTATTATCAAGAAACAGATCTTCTGTATATCTGCGGTATTCGTCGCTGTTTACAAAGTCACCATCCACCATCCCTGAGTAATAAGCGTGTGCACGAATCCCCACAGATTTGAGCCACCTTGTTACGTATTCAGCATCCCTCTTTGTGAGTACGTACACGATGCCCGTGCCCTCTAATTTTGGAATTTGCTCTGCCAACCAAGCCATTCGCGATACCTGATCAGGCAGGACAATTGCTTGAAGCTCTAGACTATCACGCGTTAACTTGCCTCTATGAATTTGAATATTACCAAACTGCTCTTTAATATCATCAACGACGCGCTTATTTGCTGTGGCAGTGGTTCCGGCCACGGGAATGTTGGGAGGAAGTTGCCTGAGCAAACCAACAATCCTACGATAATTTGGCCTGAAGTCGTGCCCCCAGTCGGAGATACAATGTGCTTCATCAACCACTATCAACCCAAAATTCACATTCCGCAATACGTTGCTCTGAAATCTTTCGTTTGCAAGGCGCTCTGGAGAAATCAGAAGCAAGTCAACCGCGTCCTCCCTTAATTCCTCTTCAATGTCATCCCAGTGATTTCTATTATTGCTAGCAATTACTCTTGACCGCAGATCGATGCGCTTAGAGGCCTCCTCCTGATTCCTCATCAGCGCTAATAGAGGCGAAATAATGAGTGTCGGCCCGTATCCCTGATCTCGCAATATCCGAGTAGCCAGAAAGTAGACCATGCTCTTTCCCCACCCTGTGCGCTGTACAACCAGTACACGGGAGCTCCGGTTTACTAATTCATCAATCGCCTCCCACTGTCCTTCCCGAAACCGAGCATTTCGGTTATCTAAACTGCGTTGCAGTAATCGCTCAGCCTTCCTTATTTCATGCACGTCTCGCAACAACACCTCCCTGACCCGATCCTGCCATCTCGTCAATTGTTGTGCTTGATCTTCATTCAGATTCCCCAAGGGTTCCATGCTATCCCTCAATTCGTAGCTGAACACTTGGTCCAAGGTTACTTGACGTCGCTCCCTTTGCTCTAATTGCCGTGCTCGACAATAATCTTCCCACCGCTTTATTGCGGCCTCATCTAAGACCTCCTGGAAATTTCGTGCGATATACCTGAAAATCAACGGCTCAACACGTCGATCATTTGATCGGACTGTACGCCAATCAAAATTCGGTCCCTCTTGCAGAACCTGATACATCAGAAGTGCATCCTCTTCAGAAAAGAAACCATCGTATATCGCCTCATCTGGATCCAGCGGACGGGAATACCGAAGTCTCTTTTCAGCTGCCTCGTATTTGAGATACTGATGAATCGCATGCTGATGTCCATGGGCTGCATACTCCTGAAGCATTTCATGGCGCTCTAGTATTTCGGCTTCACTCAGTTGCATCCTTGCCAATATATCGCTGCCAGACAGTCCAGGCGAGAGCAAATCTGGCACATTTGACCACCCACATACAAACGGAGACTGATTACATTTGAACGACCGGATAGAACGCCACGCCATGCTCCTGTCCTCCGGCGTCCACTGTTCAAACGGCTTCAGCAATGATCTGGGATCATTCGATAAATCAAAACCATAAATGTCGTTATGATTCTGATAATCCAGAGGAGTCAGTAAGGTCGCACAATGTCGGCTCGTGTCAATTTTTCCGACGACGTGAAGTACTGGCTCAGTTGTGCTCATGATACCCCGTACTGTCTCTTTGAAACGCAATCCCAATGCGTACTCCCACAGGTCACGAGCCCGTCCACGTACCTGTCTTGCTACAGCTAACATGGCAGCCACATCTGTCACTGCATCGTGAAATGATCCAAGTAACCGGCTGTCCACATTTGCTGCTGACAGCGCCTCTAGCTTAAAGGATGGCTGCCCATTACTCTTTCGTGGCCAGTGTTCAAGTGCTTCCGGTCTCAAGAGAAATGCCGCCCGCATCAGCTCCAGTGTGTCCCAATACGTGTTTCCATCTTTCCACGCCCATGCATAAGGATCACGCAGATTACGATAGAATAGCATCCTGGTCATCTCATGATCGAAACTCATGCCGTTGTATGCCACACTGCACGTACCTTTCTTGCTCAATTCAGCGTGGATTAATCTGGCAAACTCGCTTTCCGGCACCCCCTCGCCGTGAGCTTGCATTGGCATTATCCCGTGTACACTAACTGCACCGGGACCGATGGGACAGTCCAGACCTGGCTTACACTTGAGCTGAATTCGAGGCCCGATCTCTGCAAGTTCCTCATCCGTCCTTACCCCGCCAAACTGTACGATGCGATCTCGTCGCACATTTTTCCCCCAGGTTTCATAGTCATACCAGAAAAACTCCATTTAATTGATACTGATGTGCAATAATCGGCCGGTCAATATACCTTTAACTCAGATTCTTGAATATCAATCGTCTATGGCTCAATCCGAATATTCTGTCAATCCTTGACGCAGGAAATCTTCAAACCTATCGGCCGATACCACACCACTCAACTGTAACAGTGGCTGGTCTGGCCTCTGTCCGTCCACGATCGCGTACGTCGGGAGTGCACGGGTCCCGGTCAGACTCTCCTGGAAGGTTTGAAATTCTCGCCCCTCCGGACCATCGGTGTAGAGCCGGCTCAATACAAAATCACTCGCCAGCAGCTTACTCACCTCTCCACGCTCAAACACATTTACCTCCATCTCTCTACAGTTCGTACATGTGTAGCCTGAAAAGTCAATAAATAACGGTTGATCGCGGATGGTCGCTTCCGAAAATGCACTAGGCAGGTCGTCTGTTATCCACTCATGCTGAACCCCAGCACCAAAAGAACCTACTACAAACTCATCCGGCCCACGCGGCGGCAAATATGCGTCTAGCCGCCCAAGTCGCCCTCCAAACAGGCCAGGCACCATATAAACTGCCAGCCCTAGAAATAGAATCCCGAACAACAGTCGCCCTGCACCAACACGAGCACTCGCGCTATCGGACGATAACCGCAAATGTCCAATCAGATATAGTCCTGCCAATGCAGCCAGTACTACCCAAAATGCTATCGCCAGCGACCTGTCAATCAGCCCGAGGCCCCAAACCAGATCGACATTGGAGAAAAATTTGATTGCTGCAGCAATTTCTATGAAACCGAAGATGATCGCAACCTCTCGCATCCAGCCCCCACTGCCTGGAAGTGCCTTTAGAGCTCTGGGAAAACATGCGAATGCCACGAATGGAAGCGCGAACGTCATACTGAATGTGCCCATCCCCAGTACTCCGTAAAACCAGCTCCCCGAGGCAATACTCGGAAGTAAAAGGCCCACGAAGGGTACGGTGCATGTGAATGAAACGAGTGTGAGCGCCAGCCCCATGAAGAATACACCAATATAGTCCTGACGCTCCCTCCCTTTGCGATCAAACCAATTCACGAGCGTAGACGGCAGTCTAATACTGAACAAACCCAATAACGACAACCCGAAAAGCAAAAAAGCCGTCGCTATGATGAGATTAACCCAGGGATTTGCTGCCACGATTTGAGTACCTGCGCTGCCAACCAGTAACGAAAGAGCTACGCCTAGGCCCGTGAAGGTTACCACAATAGCGACGCCGTATAGCAAGGCCATCCGTATCGGCGTACCCTGAGCATGATGTGCGAAGTACGAGACCGTGAGCGGGATCATAGGATAGACACATGGCATCAACAGCGCTCCAAAACCTGCCCCGATAGCCAAAAGCAAAAAACCGAACAACCCGGAAGAACCACTTGACTCCATGTCGGAGGCTGGTAGTTCCTCAACGCTGAGTAAATCAACCGAATCAGATAATTCTATTGGCGCAGCCGTCGCAACGGGTACGCTCCCCAATGGGGCTGATGCCTCGGTGAAAACTGCAGTAAACTCAATGGAGTCTGGAGGCAGGCAGATCAGATTGTTGCAGATCATAAATTCGATACTGCCGTGGATTTCTCCACCAGAAAAACCCGGACCTATCGTGTAGTCTGCCCAAACAAGTGCCCGCCCCTGGAAATAAGTAACAACCTTGTCGAAAAAGGGGTCAAACCCCGACAGCACCTCAACCTGATTCAATGAATCTGATGCGGTCAGTCCGCTAGGAAAGGATTCGACTTGCACTTTCAGTGCTCGGCTAGGCGGAGGAGAGTCCAGCGCGTACATTCGCCAAGCTCCTCCTTCTGGATCACTCGGAGGCAGCTTGCCTTCAACGACCACCCGTGCAAGTTCACCGTGATATTCCGCCCTGGTCAGCCACGATACTGTAGACTGAGCCACCAGATCACTGACGGCTATCAGTGACCACGCAAGCAGGATCAAGAACGAGGCGGCCTGTCTAGGAGAGGCTACCGGCCGGAACCACATGCACACTGAGTTGAGCATGTATTTCCGCATGTAACTTGACCGTCGCTTTATATTCACCAAGGACCTTGATGTCCTCATTAAGGGTAACGGTACGGCGATCAATTTTGAAGCCTTGCAGGGCCAATCCGAGGGCAACCTGCTGAGGCGTGATTGTACCAAAAATTCGGTTCTCCGCACCTACCTTTGCCTCAACCTTGACGACCACATTCTCCAACTGATTCCGAATCTCTTCCGCATTGTTGCGTTCTTGGGCGCGACGCCTAGCCTGCTGCCGCATCTGATCCTCCAGCGCTCTGACAACACCGGGAGTAGCCATCTGTGCCAGCCCCTGGGGAATAAGCCAGTTACGCCCATACCCGTTCTTCACACTCACGACATCTCCCTCATTACCAAGGTTCTTGACGTCGTTCAAGAGTATTACCTTCATTGGATATTATCTTTAAGGTCGTTCAATCTGTGCCTAGCGTACAGAATCGGCAACATATGGCATCAAAGCAAGGTGCCTTGCGCGCTTGATTGCACGAGCAATCGCCCGCTGTTTTTTTGCAGGAACATCCAAGACTCGCCTAGGCAGCATCTTGCCTTGCTCATTAACGAAGCGTCTCAGGTAGTCGGTGTCCTTGTAATCAATGTATCTCCGAGGCGATCCAACTGTAGCGGCCTCGCCGTTCGTTTGATTCTCAGTCGCAACCTGCCTGCCCGCCCTACGTGCATGGAAATGGGCCACCATGCTCTTATCCATCGCCAAAATTAATGAGCGCAGAACATTGTCGTCAATTGTAAGTGCTCGTTCAATGCGTGGAATCAGCGTACCAGGACCTTCGAAATAGAGGTTCACGTAGTAACCATTCTTTTTCTTGTCCACGGGATAGGCTAGCTTGCGTGCCCCCCATTCCTCAACTTCGCTGATTGAGCCTCCAGCGCTTTCGATGATCTCGTTCACCCGAACCACGACCTCGGCGGTCTGTTCGCTCGTGAGCACCGAAGTTAGGATGTACGTCAGTTCGTACATCTTCCGATTCATTGTCATACTTATCCCTACGGAATGACTTGGTTTTTGATTGGTCATGCCCCTGTGTCTCGCAGGAGCAGGGCAAGAACCGCTTTTATACCTGATAGGCAAAAGGGTTCCCGTCAGGCATTTGCCATACGCTCCACATGATCTGTTGCCCGCAAAGCATCGACCAGCTCATGGAGCTCGCCTTCAATCACTTTGCGCAACGGATGATTCTTATGGCTCCCTTCCAGGCGGTGATCCGTCACACGATCCTGCGGGAAATTGTAAGTCCGAATCTTGACGGATCGATCTCCAGATCCAACTGCCTTTCTCCGAACAGCATCCCGCTCCGCGTTAAGCTCATTAAGCTTCTGCTCGTATAGACGTGAACGAAGAACACGCATTGCCTTGTCCTTATTCTTGTGTTGACTCTTCTCGTCCTGACACGTAACCACCAATCCAGTTGGAATGTGGGTAATCCGAACCGCAGAGTCGGTCGTGTTCACGCTCTGCCCACCTGGACCACTGGAGCGATAAACATCGATCTTTAGTTGATTAGGTGCAATCTTGACCTCGACATCTGTTGCTTCCGGCAAAACAGCTACACTCGCCGCTGACGTGTGTACTCTCCCGCTGGACTCGGTTTGGGGTACTCTCTGAACGCGGTGAACCCCATTTTCATATTTGAGATTGCCAAAAACGTTTTTCCCGCTCACGCCGAACACGACCTCTTTGAATCCACCCAGAACACCCCCGGAACTGTTCACAATTGAGATATTCCACCCCTTGCTGGCAGCATAGCGCTCGTATAGCCTAAACAGATCAGCGGCAAAAAGCGCAGCCTCATCGCCACCCGTACCCGCTCGAATTTCCACAATCGCGTCCCGGGCATCGGTAGGGTCCTTTGGAATGAGCGCCCGCTGCAGCGCCGCCTCCATTTTTGGGAGCCGGGATGTCAGCACATCCAATTCCTCACGCGCCAGTGCCACCAACTCAGCGTCCTCCTCCGAACGGATCAGCTTCTGCATCTCCTCTACCTCCGTGAGCGTGGTCTCGTACTTCCGGATTGCCTCCACAACTTCCGATAGCTCCCTGTGCTCAGGCCCCAGAGTAGCCATCTGCTTGGGATCTGCCGCCGTTTCGGGATCTGCAATAAGATCCGTGAGCGACTGGAAGCGCTCTTTTATTTCTTTTCGTTTTTCCAAATCAATCATCCAATTATTCGGCTGCTGATTTACACACGAACCCGCACATTACGGAATGTGGTGAAAAATGACGTTTAGTGAAGCCCGTTGGTCCCCCCACCTACGCTTAAACTACGACCAACCGCTTCAGCAACATCCCGAACCTGGATGATCAATTCAGCGAACTGATCAAAATTAAGCGCACTCAACCCGGCACCGGATGCGTTAGCCGGATCATGATGCACATCTACCATGATCCCGTCAGCACCCACTGCGACCGCAGCACGAGCCAAGGGGATAATGTTGTTCCGCATGCCTGTACTCCTGCACGGATCAACAAAAACAGGCAGATGGCTCTTCGCTTTAACAACGGATACCGCTGATAAATCCAATGTGTAGCGTGTTGCCGACTCAAATGTACGAATACCACGCTCGCACAAAATGATCTGTGTATTCCCACACCTCATTATATACTCAGCCGACATAAGCCATTCCTCTACCGTGGCAGACAGTCCTCGCTCTAGCAGGACTGGTTTACTTGACGTTCCAAGCGCACGCAACAGCTCAAAATTCTGCATATTACGCGCTCCCACCTGCAGGATATCCGCATATTCCGACATCATATCCAAGCGGGTAACATCGGTGATCTCAATCGCTACCTTCAAATCGCCATCGTCGGCCGCCGGGCGGATTAATTCCAGTCTACCCTCTTCCACTCCATAAAACTCATAAAAGGATGTACGCGGTTTGAGAATATTTCCACGGAAGAGTGATGCTCCGTGGGAAGCAACATGTGCTGTCGTTGCCTTTATCTGTTCTTCGCTTTCTACACTGCAAGGTCCAACCATAACGGTGATTGACCGTCCACCAATTTGCAACCCTCCTACATCAACGATCGTCGATGCATCACGCCCTGCGCGACTAGCGAGCTTGTAGGCTTCTGTTACGCGCTTTACATCTGCAACGCCCTTAAGCCCCCGAATTATGCGATGATCAAACCCCGGCTTTACTCCAATGGCTCCCAGAACGGTCTGGTTAACTCCACTAGAACGGTGAATATTAAATCCAAACGCGCTCAAGTTCGCTATGACCGCCTCGATCTCCTCTTGCGAGGCGTCGCGTTTCATAATAACAACCATAATCTCACCAGGATTGCATCTTGCGTTTTTTACTTCCGCATTTCCTGCGCGTTCAGCGATAACGCTCGAGCGTGAATCTTTCACCGAGATAATGCTTGCGTACGTCGGGATCGGAGGCCAATTGCTCTGCCGTTCCAGACTTCATTATTCTACCGTCAAAAAGCAGATAAGCCCGATCAGTTATTGCCAGCGTTTCATGAACATTGTGATCAGTGATCAGCACTCCTATACCCAAATCTGCCAACTGACGCACAATATTCTGTATATACTCGACCGTGATTGGATCAACCCCGGCAAACGGTTCATCCAATAAGAAAAAACTGGGTTCCAGCGCCATTGAGCGAGCAATCTCAGTTCGACGGCGCTCCCCACCAGAGAGCGTATAGGCTTTTGCTGTTTTTACAGTATCCAGACCAAACTGGGTAATCAATCTATCTACACGTTCAGTACGTTCTGGCCTGGACAGCTTTTGAAACTCTAGTACCGCGTGAAGATTTTGCTCCACCGTGAGTTTCTGAAACACGCTCGTCTCCTGTGCTAGGTAACCCAGCCCCAAACGTGCTCGCCTGTACATCGGCAGAGTTGTAATATCCCTGTCGCCCAGATAAATTTGTCCTCGGTTGGGACGCTCAAGACCCACAATCATATGAAACGATGTTGTCTTACCGGCGCCATTTGGACCTAGCAAACCGACAACCTCACCACGCTGCACCTCGAGCGAAACACCATCCACGACCGTACGCCTCTTGAAGCGTTTGGTCAATCCTTCTGTTCGAAGTTTTAGCGATTCCATCGCAATTTGCTCAATAAGGGATTGCTCAGAAGCCGTTCGCGCATGGGTTTGAGGGTTGGTTCCCACCTCAAACCATCAAGCATAAGCGTGTCGGGCAAGAGAGATTCAGGGTATCGTTTGCCCTGCACATCCAAACTGAACCCAATAGTACGGCGAGAATCTCCCACAATTTGCATGTAAATTTCGTCTGCTGATGCCTCCAACGCTCCATTAGACTCACCATCTTCATTGTTGCTGTAATAAATCGCCTCTGCATTCGGTCCAACCCTGAATACGCGTAGAGAATCACCCTGGAATGTACCAACAAGACCTTTTCCGCGCATCTGATTGATCCGCTTCGTCAAGCTGTCCTCCTCAGCGACAAAAGCATTCCCACGAATAAACAAAGAGTCAATGGCCCCTTCCGTCATAACTACGCCAACCGTGTCGCCAGTGAGCTGAATGTCATCCGTCCATATTAGCGGCTGGCCATAAAACCAGGCAGATTCACGTTGCCCATCTTCCGAGCGATCGTAAACCACCGAGTCTGCACGGGCCGCGAAGGAGGTTTTCCAGACACGAACATCACGCATCGCCTCAAGGCTGAATACTTCCTTGCTCTCCTGTATACGAAAGGCCCCTGCCCCGATTATGAGCGTATCCACCGAGAGTGAATCACGTTCAAAATGCACTAGTAGTGGATCGCCACGAACAATGCTTAGTGAGTCTTCGGCATTTCGTTCGACCCGTTCACTTGCGATCCAGGTTGAATCTTCTCCTGATACGGCCAAATACAATACTGAACCCCGAGCGAGCGATATTGCAAAATCTCTGTAGTGGGTGAGTGAATCAGAAGTAAGTTCTGCGTTCTCAGACTCCATTATGACATTACCGGTGAGGTCAGCGACCTTGTCCTCAATCTGATAGACTCCGGCTTCTCCTGTCAGAACGGAGATGGAGTCTTTCAGCAAGAGCCCCTGCGGGAACACTGCACGCCGCTCTTCAACGTAATGAGTACCCATGGGCGCCATCGCAACAACTTCTCCATCGGATAGCTGAACATTGCCTGTGGCATAGCCTATTTCCAGCTCTTCTTCATAGTGCAATGAATCTGTTCGTAATGTATCACCATTATCAACCAATACGACATCGCCCGTAAAGGTAGTTGTGCGCCGAGTTACGTTTCTGATGGCCCGACTCGAGGTCACTTTTGTCCCTTCAAGGGTTACCCGCACATTCCCAACGACGTACTGCACAAATTCTCCCCCCTCCTGTTGACCTCTTAGCAGATCCCCTTCCACGACCACGGAATCCGTATCCGCGTGAACGAAAAAAACGCTTTCGTACCCGTAATGACTGCCTTTCGGCATTAGCAGCACAACCAGCAGCCACAGTGTAATGCACCTCATGAGTCAAGTACGACTTCGGCCCTAAACTCACCAATCTCGTAGGAAGACAGGTCCTCCGAGGCCTCAAGGCCCGTTCCCGAAACTACTTCATCAGGTGTAGTAATCTGAACAAATCGATCTGTGCGCAGCAACCGGTCAACCTCTTTCCATTCAATCCACTCGGACAGGAGCATTCGATCATCGCTTGTTTGTACGACGACCTCCCCCTCAGCGACAAAGCGCGTTTCTGACTCGTAGTAGGATACACGTTGCGCTTCAACCATAGCCGAAAGTGCCCCAGAGGAGTCGTAAATTTCGACCTGAACCTTGTTTTCTATACCTCGCAAAAGCTGAAGGAAATTGTCTTCCTCTTCTACCCATTCTACGTAGTCGGCATCAATGATCAATCTGGTACGACTTGTGTCAGTGCCTGAATCTGCCTGTGAGATTACAGTTGTGACATTCCAGCTTTCCTGAGATGGACCAGGCGGAAGCTGTGCCGGAATCTTGGAAGAATCCTGGTATGTGCAGGAAACAGGAACCCAGACCAGCAAAATGATCGCCCCCACAAAGGGCGAGGCCGGAAATACCTTACTGAGCGGTAATGAGCAAATTTGTGCCGGCGACATCAAAGACCAGGGATAGCGTATGCGCCGAGGAGAGTATTGAGCGGGAAACGAGACTCGAACTCGCGACCTTCTGCATGGCAAGCAGATGCTCTACCAACTGAGCTATTCCCGCGATAAGAATTCAGCCACGTAGTACTTCTACCAGCCTTCAGCTGTTCCGCCCATTACTCTGCTCTCATCCCTTGCGCGGTTGCAATAATCCCTTCTTGAGGAGCAATTCTGCATTGAGAATAGCGCCGCCCGCAGCTCCACGGATCGTATTGTGAGAGAGAACCACAAACTTGTGATCAAGAACCTCGCAGGGACGAATTCTGCCAATGCTGACGGTCATGCCACCCCCAATCTCTGAATGACGCCTCGGCTGCGGAAATCGCTCGTCCTCAAATACACGCAGCAACCTGTCAGGCTCACTAGGTAGTTCCAAGTCTCGGATTGGGCTTACAAAAGACTCAAATGCTTCACGCACTTCATCCGAGTTCGCACGCGACCCCAGTTTGACAGAAACACACTCCAGGTGTCCCTCAAGAACTGGGACTCGATTGCACTGTGCACTAATCGCAATACACTCGGTTTGTATCTCGCCATCAACCAATCTACCCAATAGCTTATTCGGCTCATGAACGAGCTTATCCTCTTCTCCACCAATAAAGGGCACAACATTGGCGAGCGCATCAAGGGATGGGACGCCTGGATGCCCGGCACCGGAAAGGGCCTGCATTGTCGTTACCTGAACCGCCTCAAGGCCAAACGCATCATGAAGAGGTTTAAGTGCGCACGTCAGGCCAACCGTAGAGCAATTGGGATTGGTGACAATGTATCCCCCTCGTCCCCAATCCTGGTTTTTTATCAATCCGGTATGCTCTGGATTAATTTCAGGGATCAGAAGGGGCACATCCTTATGCATCCTGAAGCTTTTTGCATTGGAGATCACCGGATACCCTTCGCTCGCCAGTCTGGGTTCTGTATGATCAGCTAAAGAGGCGGGCAATCCCGAGAACACAAAATCACATGATAGCCCGGCATTCAATGACACAACCTCCATCGAGGCGATGGCATCCGGTATAGGCGTACTCCCAATCCAGTTGACGGCCTTGCTGTATTGATTTCCAGCCGATCTGTCAGATGCAGCCAAGTCTGTGATTTCGAACCAGGGATGCCCCTCAAGCAGCTCAACAAATTTCTGCCCGACAGCACCCGTAGCTCCAATAATTCCCACTCTGAACTTTGTCATTCTTAATTCCTTACCAACGTGATACAGGCGGGCATGCTACGATCACTGATCACAATTGTGTCACCTGACGAGAGGTCGGGCACAATAACCTGTCATTCTGCTTTGTGCTGAATCCATGAAGCCTTTCGGGCAGAGACGGCCAGAGTGCGGGAGATTCGATCACCAAGAAGTATTTGATTGGTATCAATTTGCTGGGAACGACCAGAGTTGACCGGAATCAATGATCTGGGCTGGTTTGAGTCCTCGGTTCCTTCCTTTGTAATGACCTCAAGGCGTGGACTGGTGTTATAAGAGAAGGATACAGCCCTTACGGGGGGATTCCCCAAGCGCCGCTATCCCCAAAATGCATAGTGCCTATCACCCACATGCACTGAGCATACTCCTTTTTTCAGCAACCGAATCGATTAGCGGATCAATCTCACGCCGACGCCACCGTAGGACTATCTGGTTTAACTCCTCCTGATCGATCAGAAAAGTATCATGACCATGTGGCCCCTCCATAATCGCCAACTCTGCATGCGGTATGTATTCTACAAGTTCTTCTGACTCTTCCAGCAAGTAGAGAACATCTGAGCGAACACCAACGGCTAGCGTAGGCTGACGAATGGTTGAAAGCACGGCTTCATAATTACCCCGCCCCTGCGACACATCATGCGTATCCATCAGGTACGTCAGATAAACATAACAGGCCGGATCAAACCGACTGACTATTTTATCGCCATGATGCTGGAGCCAGGTTTCAATCTCAAAGGCGTTTGATCCATTCTGGTTTCGTCCAAACCTGCCCTCAAAAGATGCCAGCGATCGGTAGGATACCATGGCCATCATACGCGCAGCCGCCAAGCCATCTCTGGGAGGATTGTGTGGCGCATAACCGCCCCCTTCCCATTTGGGATCCGCATAGATAGCCTGTCGTTGCGCCTCACTCCAACCGATGCACCATGAAGAGTGACGTCCACCTACCGCAATGGGTACGACTCCGCGCACGTAATCGGTTCCATAATATGCCCACTCAAGCGCCTGCATCCCTCCCATACTCCCGCCGATAGCAAACGCAATACTCCGAACGCCTAGTCTGTCCAACAACTTCTTATGCAGCGCAACCGTATCCCGCACCGTTGCCTGGGGCAGCGTATTTCCATAACTCTTACCAGTTTCTGGATTGGTTGAAATCGGAGATAGCGTCCCATAAGGAGAGCCAATCACATTAGCACATATGACAAAGAACTTATCCGTATCAAGTGCCTTACCCGGGCCAATGCAATCCGACCACCATGAACGAGCATTCGGGGTGCTAGTCAGGGAATGCCCAACAATGATCACATTGTCCCGTGCCTCATTAAGCTCGCCCCAGCGTTCGTAACCCACCGGGACATCCCTTAATACAGTGCCACTGGACAACTCCAATTTTGGTATAGTCAATATTCTTGGCATCGAATTCACCGAGCCACACACCCGAAATATATTCAGGTGCGCAGCCCGTCAAGAAAATGTTATGATAATACCTCTGCGCCAACAGAACTCAGGGCATGAGAAAAATCAGACTTAATGTCGTCAATATGCTCAATACCCACCGAGACACGAATCAGATCTTCGGTAACTCCTGCAGACACCTGCTCCTCGCGCGCTAACTGCTGGTGTGTCGTGGAAGCAGGATGAATCACGAGCGTTTTGGCGTCACCAACATTTGCCAGATGACTGGCCAACTTTGTGTTGTTTACAAACGCCTGACCAGCCTCCAGACCACCCTCGACGCCGAATGAAAGTACAGGACCAAAGCCGTTTTTCAGGTATTGCCGTGCATTCTCATGGTATGGATGGGTCTCAAGTCCAGGATAACTGACCCAGGACACCTCTGGCCGTGCGAGTAACCAGTGTGCCAGCTCCAGAGCATTATCACAACTGCGCTGTACGCGAAGCGACAATGTTTCCAATCCCTGGAGCAACAGGAAGGAGCCAAACGGATTCTGGCACGGCCCGAGATCGCGCAGTCCCTCAACGCGGGCGCGGATTATGAAAGCAAGGTTTGCCCCCAAAACTCCACGAGGACCGAAAACATCCCAAAAGCTCAGACCATGATAGGCCGGGGATGGCTCAGTGAAGCTTGGAAAGCGCCCGTTATCCCATGAGAAGGTGCCGGCATCAATGATCACCCCACCAATTGTATTACCATGGCCTCCTATCCATTTGGTGGCACTGGCAACTACAATATCGGCACCATGATCAATCGGACGGCATAGATAACCTGCCGCACCAAAGGTATTGTCAACGACCAAGGGAACACCATTGCTCTTGGCGACCTTGGCAATGGCTTCAAAGTCCGGCACATTGAAGCGGGGGTTTCCGATCGTTTCGAGGTAGATTGCCTTGGTCCGCTCATCAATCAAAGCCTCGATGGACCGGGGCTTATCGCCATCTGCGAACCGAACACTGATTCCCAGCCGCGGCAGCGTGACCTTGAACTGGTTGTAGGTCCCGCCGTACAGATAACTGGATGAGACGATATTGTCGCCGGACTCTGCCAGCGTTGCAAGAGCAAGGAACTGGGCTGCCTGTCCACTGGAGGTAGCCAGAGCTGCCAGACCACCCTCAAGCGCTGCAATACGCTTTTCGAAAACATCATTCGTTGGATTCATGATCCGCGTGTAGATGTTTCCGAACTCTTTTAGCGCGAATAAATCTGCTCCGTGATCGGAGTCATTGAAGACGTACGAGGTCGTAGCATAAACCGGCACCGCACGAGAATTGGTAGTTGGATCCGGTTCCTGCCCCGCATGGACCTGCAGTGTATCAAAGTGAAGCGATTGACCGTTCTGTGACATAAGTTTAGCCTCTGCTTTTGTTAAGGATGATGAATGGCACAACATTGGCCGTCATCAAAAAGCTTTCTGGCTCTCCCACGAAAGATCCCTTCCCAGGTAGGATGGACGGAAGGGATTGGACCAGAGTCGATTACAAAATCGAATCATTCCTCCCGCTCATCTGTCCTCGCATAACTCGAGGCAGGAAGTGGCACCTTTCACGCAAGGCGTCCAAACCTTGCGGGGGTTGCCAGGGTTTCACAGGGCCTGAACCCTCCACCCTTCTTGATGAGCCGGCACGAATATCGTGTCAACTGGGACTATTATACGGCTTTATCAGGAAAAGTTCAACAGTTTTGCCGTTCTGGAAAAAAATCTTGATTCATCTCCGTGGCAGATCCCCCTCCCCTTTTGTCGGCAGCGCAATAAACCCCGATAGATATGCATCTGCATGCCGTGCGGCCTCCCGCCCCTCACTGATAGCCCACACTACCAGGGACTGCCCACGGCGTGCATCTCCTGCCGCAAAGATACCTGGTACATTCGTCTGGTAATCACTGCCTGTCTTGAAATTACTTCTCTTATCCAGTCTTACCCCCAGCGTATCTGCCATACTTGCACCCTCGGGGCCGGTATAGCCAACAGCCAAAAGTACGAGATCGGCCGGCCACTGCCTCTTCGTACTCTGTATCTCAACGACCTTACGCCCCTGGAGCTCTACATTGACTGTCTCTAGACTTTCTACATGGCCATTTTTGCCCTTGAATTCCTTTGTCATAATACTCCAGTGACGGTCTGCGCCCTCCTCGTGCGAGGAACTGGTCCGTAAAACCATCGGATAATAAGGCCACGGCTGGTGCTCCGGCCGTTCACCCGGGGGCATAGGTAATAGTTCAAACTGAGTGATCGAACGTGCCCCCTGTCGATTGGCAGTACCAACACAGTCACTACCCGTGTCTCCTCCTCCAATAACAATGACATCCTTGCCTTTCGCACTTATATGGTCGATGCCTTCGCGGACCAAGTCGTCTCCCGCGTTAAGTTTGTTTTGCTGACGCAGATAGTCAAATGCAAAATGAATGTCTTTCAGTTTGCGTCCACGGACCGGCAAATCACGGGGCCGTGTCGCTCCTGTACATATGATAATCGCATCAAAGCTGCGCAGACGTGAACAGGTATATGTGTTACCTACATCCGCATGTGTGATAAACTGTATGCCATCCTTCCTCATTACATCAAGCCGACGATCAAGCACCCATTTTTCCAGCTTAAAATCCGGGATCCCATATCGCAGCAATCCGCCGATTCGATCATCCCGTTCCAATACTGTCACACGATGTCCTGCACGATTGAGCTGATCCGCTGCCGCCAGTCCAGCTGGACCGGATCCTACCACAGCAACCTTTTTTCCTGTTCTTTTCACTGGCTGCTCCGGCTTTACCCACCCCGACCGAAATGCATATTCGATGATCTCTTTCTCAATCTGCTCGATCGTAACGGGATCATCATTGATCCCCAATACACAGGCCGACTCACAGGGAGCAGGACAGACTCGCCCAGTGAACTCGGGGAAATTGTTTGTTGCGTTTAACCGCTCATAGGCCATGCGCCAATCCCCCCGGTACGTGAGATCGTTCCAGTCCGGGATCACATTCCCCAAAGGGCAACCTGTCTGGCAGAAAGGCGTCCCGCAATCCATACAACGGGCAGCCTGGCGACGCAGGCGGTCCTCACTGAATGGGTTATACACTTCACGCCAATCCGTCACGCGTTCTTCAACTGGACGCTGGTCGGGAAGCTCGCGCCGGTACTCAATAAATCCCGTAATCTTGGCCATAGTGTCACGCGGCAACAGCTAACTGGTCTGACTCGCTGGCCAGACGTCTCAGTGCATTGCGATACTCAATAGGCATTACCTGGATAAACTCCGTCAATGCTTTCTTCCAGTTCTCCAGAATCCACTGTGCTGCCCGACTTCCGGTGTACTCAAAGTGGTTCTCAATCATAGCCCGCAACTCAGCAATGTCATTCTCATCTTCCACACGCAGCAATTCAACTGATTCCATGTTGCAGCGTCCCCTCCTGAATTCACGTGTGGCATCAATCACATACGCAATCCCTCCACTCATACCAGCAGCAAAATTCCGGCCGGTTTCTCCGAGAACGACGACACGCCCACCAGTCATGTACTCACAACCATGATCCCCCACAGCCTCAACTACCGCACGAACCCCACTGTTTCTCACACAAAAACGTTCACCGGCTCCTCCACGTATGTAAGCCTCCCCGCTCGTGGCACCATAGAGCGCTACATTACCCACCGTGATATTCTTGTGCGGTACATAGGTCGCCTCAGGTGGCGGCATAATCGTCAACTTAGCACCCGAGAGACCCTTTCCAAAGTAATCGTTCGCATCGCCCTGGATATTGAATGTAACGCCCTTGCAGGCAAAGGCAGCAAAGCTTTGTCCAGCGGAGCCAATACAGTTGAAGGTCACCGTATCATCCGGTAAAGGTGCTTTACGATAACGTTGCGTGATCGCATTACTTAGCATAGTACCCACAGTCCGGTTGGTGTTCCTGATCTGAATATCCGCAACTACCGGTTCTCGCCTATCCAAGGTAGGCTTGGCCAAAGCGATCAGCGTGTGATCCAGCGCCCCTTCAAGTCCGTGATCCTGTTGGGTGGCCGAGAAGACTTTAAGCTCCTCCGGTACCTCAGGGCGGACCAGGATCCGTGACAGATCCAAGTGACGTGCCTTCCAGTGCTTGATATTTCGTCGCGGTTTGAGCAGATCAACACGTCCACACATCTCCGCGAGTGTACGGACTCCCAACCGTGCCATTATTTTTCGCAAATCTTCTGCGACAAAATGCAGGTAGTTCACAACATGCTCCGGCTGACCACGAAATTTTTTGCGCAGTTCGGGATCCTGTGTGGCAATTCCCACGGGACAGGTGTTCAGGTGACATTTGCGCATCATTATGCAGCCCAGCGCTACCAAGGGGGCGGTTGCAAAACCAAATTCATCTGCACCCAGGAGTGCCGCAACCGCAACGTCTCTGCCAGTCTTCATCTGACCATCACACTCAACGATAATTCGTGAGCGCAACCCGTGGTTTACAAGTGTTTGATGAGTTTCTGAAAGCCCAAGCTCCCAAGGCAGCCCCGCGTGCATGATGGATGTTTGCGGTGATGCGCCTGTACCTCCATCTGTTCCGCTGATGAGCACGACATCCGCTTTCCCTTTGGTTACGCCCGCCGCGACTGTTCCTACTCCCACTTCTGACACCAGCTTGACACTGATCCGTGCACGCGGATTCGCATTCTTGAGATCATGGATCAACTGCGCCAAGTCCTCTATGGAGTAAATGTCATGATGCGGAGGTGGAGAAATCAGGCCCACATAAGGTGTGGAGTGCCGGAGTTTTGCAATCCACGGATAAACCTTCTTGCCCGGTAGCTGACCACCTTCTCCTGGCTTGGCCCCCTGCGCCATCTTGATTTGAATTTCGTCAGCACTCTCCAGGTATTCAATCGTCACTCCAAACCTGCCGGAAGCAACCTGCTTGATTCGGCTTCGACGAGAATTGTTTTTTCCATATCGCTCTGGACCTTCCCCTCCTTCCCCGGTATTGCTCTTGCCACCGATAGAGTTCATAGCAATGGCCAGTGCTTCGTGCGTTTCGCCACTTATTGACCCATTGGACATAGCACCCGTCTTGAAGAACTTAACGATCTCGGTCCATGGCATTACCTCATCTATATCCACCGGTTTGGCCTTCGCATAGTTGAAGGATAGCAGTCCCCTTAAGGTGTTTACAGCTCCTTTGTTAATCTCATCTGCAAAAGCCTTGTAAGATTTATGAGACTGCGCCCTTGCGGCCTCCTGCATATTGGCAATCGCCGTCGGACTGAATGCGTGACGCTCACCTCCCCGGCGCCATTGATACTGTCCGCCTACATCCAGCGGGTAAACCCCGGAGACTTTTTTTATTGGATACGCGCGCTCGTGACGCATAACCACCTCTCTGGTGATCTCTTTCAATCCAATGCCCCCGATCCGTGACGGGGTACGGCAGAAGTATTCGTCAATCACCTGCGAACTCAACCCAATGGCCTCAAAGATCTGTGCACCACGATAACTCTGCAGTGTCGAAATGCCCATTTTGGACATGACTTTCAGCAACCCGTGTCCAATGGCCTTGATGTAGTGCCCTTCCACATCTGCTACTGAATTTTCGCCAAGTTGGCCCCGTTGAGCCATCTGGCGTACACTGGATAACGCTACGTAAGGACAGATAGCTTCTGCGCCATATCCGATCAGCATCGCAAAGTGATGTACTTCACGCGGTTCTCCGCTGTCTACGATCAGACCACATCGGAGTCGCAACCCTTTTTCGATCAGATAATGGTGCACTGCTCCCGTAGCCAGCAAGGCCGGCATAGGCAATTGATCTTTTCCGGCCTCGCGATCAGAGAGAACGATCAGACTACAGCCGTGACTGATGGACTGCGTGGCTTCCTCCTGGAGGCGCTCGAGCGCCATCGACAGTTCCCCCGGCTGAAAACACATATTAAGCGTGGCAACACCGGCAATCCCCGTTTCAATTGAAGACAGATCCGCTTCGGTAAGTATTGGCTGATTCAAGCGCAACTTTTCACAATGCCAAGGTCCTTCCGTAAAGAGATTACCACTGGATCCCAGGTTTAGCGCAAGTGAAGTTACCATGGATTCACGGATCGCATCCAGAGGGGGATTCGTAACCTGCGCAAACAGCTGTTTGAAATAATCGTAGAGCAGTCTCGGCCGATCGGACAATACCGCAAGCGGTGTATCGTTGCCCATGGCGCCCACGGGCTCTTTACCCTTTTCTCCCATGGGAGCCATTAGCAAACGTAGGTCCTCTAGCGTGTATCCAAACATTTGCTGTCTGTGAAGCAACGAACCCTCCATCGTCTTCGATTCCGCGGGGGGAAGCGACGACAGCGTGCGTTGATGTTCATTCAACCACACACGGTAGGGCGCACGTGAACAAATGCGGGCTTTGATTTCTTCATCCTCAATCACACGCTTTTCCTCCAGATCAACGAGAAACATACGTCCTGGCTTGAGTCGGCCTTTCCGCAGTACGTTTGACTCGGGAATACCGCCAACGCCGGTTTCTGATGCCAAAACGACATAACCGTCTTTGGATATATTGTAGCGGGAGGGACGCAATCCATTACGATCAAGCAACGCTCCTGCAAAGCGACCATCTGTGAATGGTATGGTTGCCGGTCCGTCCCATGGTTCCATCAGGTTACTGTGGTACTGATAAAATGCCCGTTTTTCATCAGGCATAATCTCATTATGCTCCCATGCCTCGGGGATGAGCATCATCATTGAATGGGGGAGTGAGCGGCCGGTATAGTAGAGCAGCTCCAAAACATTATCGAGTGCCATAGAGTCACTCCCCCCCTCACGAATGATTGGAACTAGTTTGCGTGTATCCTCACCAAAGCGTTCACTCCGGAACATAACTTCGGCGGCATGCATCTGATTGATGTTACCACGGAGCGTATTGATCTCTCCATTGTGGCAAAGAAAACGAAATGGTTGTGCCAGTGACCACTCTGGAAAGGTGTTCGTACTGAACCTGGAATGCACCATGGCCAACGCGCTCTTGAATCGCTTGGAGCTCAGATCTGGATAGTAAGCCGTGACCTGTTCCGGCATGAGCATACCCTTGTAGACAATGGTTTTTGCGGATAAGCTCGCGAAGTAGCATCCATGAAGTCTGCGCTCGAGAACACCCTGCTGAAATACTTTTCGAATAACATAGAGCTGTCGCTCAAATGCATCTAGTGCAATGTCCTTGTTCCGCTGCACAAAGCACTGCCATATTGCCGGTTCGGTTATTTTTGCACCTGGCCCTATAGAAGCTGAATCGGTTGGAACCCGGCGCCAGGCTATGAATCCCGCTCCCTCTGCCTTCAGGATATTCTCGACCAGCTGCTTACAGGTTTTTTCGTGACGGGGAGGGATAAACACCATCCCCACACCATAGTCGCCCGGTGCTGGCAGCGAAGAAACTTCATACTCAAAGAATGCATGGGGTAATTGTACCAGGATTCCCGCACCGTCGCCTGTAGTTTCGTCGCAGCCACATGCTCCCCTGTGATCCAGTTCCATGAGTATCTGGAGTCCATTTTTCACTACACCATGTGAAGGCGTTCCGTCTATGCGACAATAGAGTCCAACTCCACACGCATCATGCTCAAATGCGGGATCATATAATCCTTGCTGTTTCATCATCTGTCCTAAACTCTGCTTCTGAATCAACATCGCAATCCCTGCCTTTTGGAGCCCGAATCCGTCAAGTACGGTTCCCTCGAACCGAAAACGCCAAACGCGCCCCTGACCGGCATCCTCTACCAAATCCCTACTCCTTTTTGGAATGCAATAATATCGGGATTACAGATAAAATATTTCTTGTCTAAAATTATTATGTATAAATAGCATATTTACCTTAATTAATTTGGTTGTTTGTAAAATTTTACTTATTATATTAGGAATGACTTAAACAGGAGTTCATCGTGTGCCAAGAATTCACGGATCTTTAGTCTATTGCCGATCCTGCCTGTATTATTGTGGCAAAATAGCGGCTCACTTAGTATTTTTTAGTCTATACGGAAAATTTGGCTCTTTTTGCAGGACTTCTTGTTATCTCTTCAACAAACTCATCCCTTCGCATGATGACCAAACATTATTTTTCACGCACTTTCATGATGCTGGTACTCCTGGCTTCAACGCCATTGCTGACCAACGCCCAATCTATTGGGTTCGGTGCAGATTTCTACAACCGCTATATATGGCGTGGGTATGACTTCGGGGATTCCTTTAGTGTCCAGCCCGGCCTCGCCTTCACTGCGGGAGACTTTGAGCTTGGGACTTGGGGATCATATTCCATTAGTGCCGACGGCGCTGGGGCAAATGAGCATGACCTGTACGCCACTTACAGCTTTGGTCTAGGCAGCACTACTAGTCTGGCACTAACTGTCACAGACTACTATTTCCCGACCGACAGCGACTGGCTAAATTTTGACGGCGATGGTGATGGAGCACACTGGATCGAATTGATGGGTGCACTGACGCTCCCGGAGTCCTTCCCTGTGACACTCTCAGCAGCCTTTATGGTCCATAATGACCCGGACAATTCTCTCTATCTCGAAGGGGCGCTTCCGTTCAGCATAGGCGACGTAGAGCTAGGCCTCACGCTTGGCCTCGTTGCGGGTATGAGTGAGTTTTATGGTGTAGAAAGCACTTCTCTGGTGAACATGGGCCTATCTGCCAGTAAGGATCTACAAATCACAGAACAATTTTCGCTGCCTCTGTCCGCCGCCTACATCATGAATCCGACAACTGAAAAAACATACCTTGTATTCGGATTTTCTCTTAGTCCTTGAGCTCCTGGAGAAAAACAGCAGCCTCCAGGTTCCACAAGGACCGGGGGGATGTTAGTGATTAATGGGCTGAAGGAAGCGCGGCTGCTGGCAGCGCCTGCTACTAAGCGGGACGCTCGTGAAGTGCGACGGACGCGATCATGTGGCGTGCGGCAGAACAGGGGTCGGTAAAATTGTCTTCCGTGTATGGACTTATAGGCTTATTTTCGAAAGATTTCCGGGCCACAGCTATTGGTTCTCTCGCCTTATGGGTGATCCGACGATCACAAAGGACAACGGACGTCAGCCGGGGCTGCTGCCAGCGCAGCGCTTCCACCTCCTGATTTTGATAACCTCGCAAAGGTGTCTGCGCCCCAGTAACGCCATCTTCTGAAGTCATAGTGACCGTTACCGGAAGAGCACACAGCGGTTGCCCGTCAAACGCCTGCAACCATGGAATACTCTATTGCTGTAGAAGCTGTTCTAGACCACATCATCCATTATACCAATCAAGTGGTTACGTAGCCACAAACCGGCTGACTAAGCGGGATGTTTTTACCCAAAAAACGTTAAAGCCTGCACAACCACTAGCCACCCGCAGCGGCAAATTATGGGCATTATGAAAAATATGTCCGGTAAGTCACCGGTCACCTAGCCGGTTGCCCGGACTGGATCGTAATATTCAGACAAGGAGATTTTTTTGGTCTCTATACCGTATACAGTACAGACTTTGTGTATAGGGAGGCTAATTGAAATTAGTACATCAATGGAAGATACATCTATTTCTCCCGCATCAAAAGCAGGGATCCCCTTGCGAGAGCACCTGTCTCGCCGGGAAATATTCGACAGATACCGTCGAACAATAGGTGCCGCTGAGCGAACCCATTGGCAAATCATCTATCTGAAGAACCAGGGCAAGACGGTCAATGACATCATTAACGTAACCGGATACAATGAGGAATGGGTTAGAAACATCGTTCTTCGATACAACCGGGAAGGCCCAGATAACTTTATTAAAGATGAGAGTCTCCCATCCGAGATAAAAGCCGAGTACCTGCGCAAGTCCAATGAGCTGAATACTGCACGACAGGCACAGCAAGAAATGCTCGCTGCAAGAATCCCTTCTCATCCCGAGTTGGAGATCGATGCATTCCTGAAAACAGCTACCGAAGTTAGTGGTGACTATTACGACTTTTCTCTTTGCGAAGAGGGCAAACTTACCATCGCGGTCGGAGATGCAACCGGCCACGGTACCACTGCCGGAATGATGGTCATTGCAACCAAAGCGCTATTCAAAGTTCTGGCTTCCGAATCAGATCTGCGAAACCTCGTTCGGCGCATGTCAGAAACTCTTAAGAGTCTGAACCTGCGAAACACGTACATGCACCTGACCCTCGCCCGCTACTACAAGGGCGTACTGCGGCTTATCGTAGCAGGGATGCCTCCCGTTCTGGTATACCGTGCAGCAACACAAGAAATTGAGGATATCGTCCTGAAAGGCATGCCTTTGGGAAGCTTTACAGAATTTCCGTACGAAGAATTTGCCATTTCCCTTGAACCCGGGGATACGGCACTGTTCATGAGTGACGGATTGCTTGAACTCTTGAGCCCCTGTGGTGACATGCTTCAATTGGACCGAGTAAGGCGAATCTTTGCCGAAGCAGGCAGCGGCTCCCCTAGTGAAGTTATTGCTCATCTTCGAAAGGCCGGGCTCGCCTGGAGGGCAGAAAGAGCACTCAATGATGATGTTACCCTGCTGGTACTCAAGCGGCGGCTGAATCAGCGAAGGGAAAACCCAGCCGCTACTGCGACAGAGTCGGAAACCTCGTAGTAGAAGGAAGCCTCATAACCTGCTCCTACATACCCGAAACCATTCTCCACATTGGAGAATGTGCCTGGTTCAATCAGCACATCAGACGAGAATACATTACCTGGAGGTATCCAATCTGCACTGGAAACAAGCACGATCTGCTCAATTGCTCTGAGCCTTGCATCACTGGTAGATCCATTAGCACGGAAGATCTCGCGGAATACCTCGCGAACATCTACATAAACTAGGACTGTGGCAATCTGTCCGCCCTCAGTACGTACCTGATCGTTCGGATACTCAAAGGAAAATACCCCTCTGTTGGTATGATAGCGAACACGAATGTTGTTCAATCTGGGGGCATTCTGCCATAGAATCGGCAGATGTACAAAACCGGGTTTGATGACTGGATCCACAAGCTCTGGGATTGATTCGGGAGGCATCTGCACCTCAACCGCAGACATTGCACCATCAGAACGCATTAACTCAAGCCGATGATGCTCGTCAAAGTCCGGGCGAAAACGTGCCCAGAATACATGTCCGAAATTGTGCTCGCCAAATTGAATAACTGAGTCCCTCCATGTATAGACTTCCCCCGAGTGCAAATTTCTGGATATGACCCTTGCATCAAGCTGATTTGGTCGTACAACATCAATCGTCTGGTCGATCGCATATACCCGCACAGCCTGTGTGTCCGAACGCACACTCAAGTGCCCATACACGGTATATGCACGTTCAGTGCCCAGTACAACATCCACGCTCTCGTCACAGGCACCAAGTACCAGGGCCGATACAAGAAGCCAGATTCGGATCATTGCAAATCAACCTTTATCCCGACAGATGGAATGAGCGGTAACTGGTCAGACCGCTCCAGTGTAAAAACATCTAGGTAGAATACGTTGGCGCGGTCGTACACATTGATCACGCTCGCCTGAAGCGTGACCCGTGAGAATCCTATCTGGAACGCGCGATTCACAGAAGCATCCAGCCGATGATAGGCCGGCAATACCCCATTAAAAGGACGCTCATAGATCACACGCCGCTCACCCGCCTCGGTAAACACGTTAACAGAACCATCCATGAGCAGAAATCCGTCAAACCCGTAGGCTCGATTAAACGGACGCCCCGACCCAAACTGCCATCGAAGCGAAATATCAAATCCATATATACTTGTCGAAAACATCGCATTTATCTGATGCCGCCGGTCATGTGCAGGACGGAATTTGTAGATGACTTCGTTAAACCAATGGACCAGCTCAGATTGCATGGCTTCATACTCCGTGGTAGCCAAGCCGTAATTGATATACGCATAATATGGAGCACGCGAATATTCAAATCGCAGGTCAAGACCCAGTACACGCCCGTCAGCCTGCTGGAGCTTGGTGGTCAGACGCGGACGAGCAGTCCATTCTGCGATATACAGATTACGCATGCGTTTGTAATACACATCCGTCACAACGGTCATCCCTTCAGCAAGCGCCCTCCTGTATCCCATTATAATGTGCAGCGCACGCGGAATGTCCCCTACCGGTACGGCAGTCCATGCCGTAAACACGCTGGCCGCATCTCTTCGATCATTGATGCCAACTAGTTCCTGATGGTACAGGCCCGCTGCAGCGCTGAGTTCATTGTTGCCCAAGACAGTTTTTGCACGCAGCCGAGGTTCAAACAGCAAGCGGCTTTTACTGGGAAAATGATGAATCCTTAAACCAGGTGAAATAGATGTTCCAGAGCTAAGCTTAAATTCGGGGGCAGCGTATATGCCTGCTTCAGTCACGTACTCGGTTTTAAGGTCAAGATTTTGATACAACCCGCCCAGTTCACTCTTGAGTGTCAACGAACGTGCAAACAGCCCCCAATGCAGATCACCTCTAGGAGAGTAATGGGTAACATTAGCCTCCATGTTAATCCGGCTGGTACTTGAGGTCCTGATCAGATCTTCGCTTGGACCCAATTGCATGGTATGACCCGACCATGACATCAGGAACTCTGCCAAAATCGGCAGATTGCCCGGCAAGAACAGATAGCGTCCACCCACAGCATCATTCCACCACCGAACTTCATCTGGAGCACCAATACCTCTCGTTCCCCCGACACGTCCTCGATCATAAGTTTTGATCCCACTGACTGAAACACGACCATGCTGGTTGGGCCTTCCGTGAATCTTGGCAAACAGATCATGGAAAAGCAATGGGATATCCTGCCCGATCACATTCGCAGCAGCATCTTCAACAACTGACTGCCGCGCGGAAGCAATCATCGTGAAACGCCCTCCAGGCACAATTGGCCCTTCCACGTGGGTACCCACAAGAAATGGGGAAACCGAACCAGAGGCCGCAAACTGGCTGCTGTTTCCATTACGACTCCAGGCATCGACTACGCTGGAAATCCTTCCTCCAAACTGCGGACCGAACCCGCCTGCATGTAAGTCAACACTCCGCAAAACCTCTGTTGGGAATGCCGTGTAATAGCTGAGAATATGGAAAGGCTGGTAAATCAGCATCCCGTCAAGCAACACCAGGTTCTGTGTAGGCTCGCCGCCCCGTACATAAAACTGTCCTCCCTGGTCCCCTACAAGTACAACACCCGGTAATGTGGCCAGGTAGGCCGACAGGTCAGCTGTAATATCCGGCATCGGAACACGTTCAATTGCTGCGGGCGTGATGCGCTCGGTGCCTGCGCTCAAAAAAGTCGTACTTCCGCCCGCATTGTCGACTATTGTAAGCTGCTGCAACTGAAACTCATCCTCTTCCAATGCAATATCCAACTGGTATATTTCCTGGCCCGGCCCAATATCCAAAGAGTCGACGTAGGTGACGTACCCTACATATGAAGTCCGTAGAACATACTGTCCCGGTGTCAGGCGTGGCAAAAGATAGAACCCGTCACTGTCCGTTGCGGCACCAAACGAAATTTCCCCCTCTCCAAACAGGGCCACGTTAACGCCCTCCAAAGGTTCGCCGCTGATGACTTCTGTGACAAATCCGCGCAAAACTTGCGAAACCGCAGGCAGCGCCGAACATATCGCAAAAACCAATAAAATGCAGATTCGGCGCATAGCTATGTCAGACGTGGCCTGTAAATTGTTACCATCTTGGACCTTCAGCGTTCAATAGAGGTACCCTATACCAACAAACTACATTCACCGTGGCTACAATAATCGACGGAAAGGCCATCGCAGCCGAAGTACGCAGTGAAGTGCGAGAAGATGTTGCAAAATGGACAGCCGACGGGCACGCTCCCCCTTATCTCGCGGTGATACTGGTAGGTGACAACCCCGCGTCCGCTTCGTACGTACGGGGAAAAATCAAGGCGAGTCAAGATGCTGGGATTGCAGGCGACACGTTGAAATTTGATGCCAGCATATCCGAAAAGGCCCTTCTCTCTGTCATTCAGGACTTAAATGATAGTCCTCATGTGAGCGGAATACTGGTACAGCTACCACTGCCCGGTCATCTTGATTCATCACGAATCATTGCTGCTCTAAACCCGGATAAAGATGTAGACGGCCTGCATACCGTGAATGCCGGTCGACTGGTTACGGATTCTCAAGGCTTTGTGCCGTGCACACCGGCCGGAATTGTAGAACTGTTGCGCCGCTCAAACATTCCCACGGAAGGACAGCATGCCGTGATTCTTGGGCGATCACACTTAGTCGGACGCCCGTTGGCAAGCCTGCTACTGCGAAAACAATACAACGCAACGGTTACCGTTTGTCACAGCAGAACAAAAAATCTGCCCGAAGTTTGCCGAACGGCCGACATCCTAGTGGCTGCAATTGGTCGTACCCATTTTGTGTCCGCCGATATGATCAAGCCGGGGGCAGCAATTATAGATGTTGGAATCAACAGGGTTGAAGACCCAAAACATAAAAGAGGGTATTATCTTACTGGCGATGTGGACTACAATGCGGCTAAAGAATTGGCCGGCTACATTACCCCAGTTCCGGGTGGTGTAGGACCCATGACCATTGCAATGCTCTTAAAGAACACGATGACCGCCGCAAAATTGCTTGGCTGATGCAAGTTGCTCCTGCAAACATACAACCCCAGGACACCACGCAGGTAGCCGATACGACGCTGAGCACAAGCGATTCCTTGCAAGTAGCCAGTGTACCGGATACAACAAATTTTACCCAGGATCTCGTGGATGTAGGGATGCTCGTTGCCGAAGGTCAATTCTCAGACGCCTGGGACCGTATGACATTGGCATTAGAGACCTCCTTTGTGGATCTCTGGCCCAAAATTGTTGCAGCAGTCCTGATACTGGCCGTCCTTTATTGGGGCTATCGTGCCCTTTTTAGCTTGCTGCGCAGAATTCTCCACAAAAGTAATATTGTCCAGCCCGGTCTGGAATCGCTGCTAATGCAGGGGTTCCGGCTCCTGTCTCTGATTCTAATTGGCTTAACAGTCCTGCAGACACTGGGCATCAATCCCGCTGCAATGATAACCGGCATTGGTGTGGCAGGTCTCGCCTTTGGCTTTGCAGCCCGGGATACCGTTGAAAATATCCTCTCAGGAGTAAATATCCTGACCGATAAAGCCTTCCGGATTGGCGATACCCTGATTGTAAACGACATCTACTGTGTGGTTGAACAGATTACCTTGCGCACAACACGCCTTCGAACACCAAAGAACGAGGTCCTGATCGTGCCAAACCAACAGATGGCTAACGAGCGAATACTCAACCACACGATTGCAGATGCTCTTAGGATTGAGATCCCATTCTCAATCGCCTACAAGGAGCATCCACAACAAGCCCGTAAAGTTATCCTCGCACTCACAGAGGACGATCCTCGCATCCTTGAGGATCCAACTCCGAGTGTCGTGGTGACTGCCCTGAATGACAGTAGCGTAGATCTGGCCCTCTGGGTTTATGTTGCTGATCCGAAGGAGGAGCGCCAGATCATTTATTACTACACCGAAGCCATTAGGGAGGGGCTGCGTCAGGCTAATATCGAAATCCCGTTCCCGCACCTCCAGATCATTCAGGAGAATTAATGTGGCTACAGCACCTGGATTGTGCTGTACACGGCTATACCGGCAACGACCAGTATGCTCACCCAGAGCCAAACGTCATAAAACCTGGAAGGGCGTAGCTCAGGCGGGGTCCGCGAGCAACGGAAGTGTATCACCGCAGCCACCACAATTACAAGTATCCCCGTCCCGGCGACTCCCCCAATGATCACCATAAGTGTGGGGAGTTTTACCAACAGGAATAACGATGCCCACAATATTGGAACAATCCAGGCTACAAGTGCTATCGCCCGATGGCGTTGAGCCGGGTTCAAGTAGTCAAGCCAACCCGCCTGTGAAAATGCATCCGAGAATAACCGCGTCCAAAGGGCCAGTGCGCCAAACAGCGTCGAAAACAACACAACAAAAGCCCCGACTAGGAACATCGTCCCTGCCCAGGAACCCAGACTCTGCGTGTACATCTGGGAAAGCGTGGTCACCAGTTCCATGCCCTCGGGCAGAAGTCCCTGTTGGTGCAGAATAGCCACTCCCAGTATATAGAATGCCGCAGTCATAAGCGTGTACACTACCATAGATAAGAGCGCATCCATCGTCATTACACGCACCCAGCCATTCGCCCTCTCAGCCCATGCTCTAGAGTCCTGTTTGGGTCCGGTCCAGGCTGCGTACCCTTTTTCAAGGAGCCAGTAGTTGTAGCCCATGATTTCGTCACCACCCACACCAGTGATCCCAAATGCTCCTATGACAATCAATACCAGTTCAGGGGGGAGCTCAAACAGGAAGCCACTCGCCAGATCGATCGCACTAAATCTGTAATCCGTGAATTGCACGGCAACCACGGACGCCAGTGTAAGAAGCGTAAAAAGGCCGATCATGATCACAGAAACACTTTCGATGGGCTTGTAATGTCCCCTGTAAATGATCAGCGAGACTACGAATGCCGTCCCGTAACACCATACCCATAAGGGGACCTGGGGCAACACAAGATGCAGTACCAGTGCTGTTCCTCCCACGATGCCCCCAACCTGCAATAGCTTGACGACCATAAGCAGCATCCATGTCCAGATTGACCAGTGAGCGCGCCCGATGCGAGGACCTGGCAAACGACTAAGTGCTTTCATTGTCGTTTCCCCATAGAAGATGGTGTGGCGCCCGAACTCGAGTTGCACAGCAACCTTTACTAGGCAACTCACGAGTATTACCCAAAGTGTTACCCACCCAGCTTCGGCCCCCAAACGGGTAGTAGCAATAAGTTCTCCGCTACCCACTATTGAAGCAGACAGAATGAACCCCGGACCCAAAAAGCGCAACCGCGTACGGAAGCTCTTTGGGGGAGCTTTAATTGTCTGTTCAGATCGTACGTATGGATCCGGCATGGATAAACGGGCTATGAAATGATGTCCTGCCTCACATAATCAGATAGAAGCTTGGCAAGTTACTGAATTAGACATCTATTTTCCCCTCCCTAGGAGCGATTTTGCCCAAAATATGCGACATAGTCCAATCCAGTAATCATGGATGCAGCGCATCTCACTGATTCCAGCTATCCGAACTCAAATTCCTTCGACACCGGCCAGAACATGCCTTCTCATTATGTAATCCATTTCGTAACTTCAAGGCGTTAGAAAAGCTACCTCGCCGGCTGTACCGTCCTCACCAGAAATATTAGTCCCGTGTATCGCAATATTCTCCTCCTGACCGTTTTTGCCCTTCTTCTGGGCTGCAATCGCCCCAGTCCCCCGAATGTAGTGATCATCATGGCGGATGATATGGGATATGGTGATCTTGGCAGCTATAATGAAGATTCCCGTATTCCCACGCCGCACATGGATTCGATTGCCTCGCAAGGAATGCGCTTCACAAATGCACATTCGCCTTCTGCGGTTTGTACACCTACCCGATATGCATTGCTGATGGGACGCTATGCGTGGAGGCTACCGTCGCTGACCTCCGGTGTGACAGATGGCTATTCCCCGCTGATTGCTGATACAAGCAGAACGACAATAGCCGATATAATGACCGATGCCGGATACCATACGGCCGCCATTGGTAAATGGCATCTGGGCCTTGGAAGCGTCTCGCCTACCAATTATGACGAACCGCTCGTGCCCGGTCCGCGCTCATTGGGATTTGATTATTTCTTTGGTATTCCCGCTTCGCTAGACATGGCACCTTATGTCTGGGTTGAGAATGAACAAGTAACCGCGTACCCTTCGGAGCATGCCGAAAATCCTATCGGCTGTTGTACCGGGGCCTTCTGGCGGTCGGGAGCCATCGCAGCTGATTTTGACCATACGGATGTTTTACCCGAGATTGCTCGACGAGCATCCGATTATATTCGCGCACAAGCTGCAACAGACGCCCCATTCTTCCTGTATGTCCCGTTAGCTGCACCACATACGCCTTGGTTACCCACAGAAGACTTCATTGGTACAAGTGAGGCAGGTGAGTATGGCGACTTTGTAGTGATGGTGGATGACGCCATTGGACAGATTACCGATGCCCTGAACGAAAGCAACCAAACAGAAAACACTCTCCTGCTCGTTACGAGCGATAATGGTGCCTACTGGCCACCGGGCTTCATTGAACGCTTTCAGCATCGAGCCAATTCCACTTGGCGGGGAATGAAGGCAGATATCCACGAAGGAGGCCATCGTGTCCCATTGATTGCGCAATGGCCCGGCGTGGTGGCGGCAGGCTCAGTAACTGATCAACTCACGGTACAAACTGACTTTTTTTCTACAATGGCAGAAATTGTCGGCACCGAAATTCGCGGGGAGGACAGCTTTAGCCTGCTGCCCGTCTTTGTGGGCGGTAACGGGCCTCGTAAGGAGGCGGTTCACCAATCAGTCCACGGCATGCTTGCTCTCAGACGCGGCCCCTGGAAACTAATTGATGGACAAGGATCCGGTGGCTTTACCAGATATGATACCCTCGCCGGTGACCCTCCTCGTCAATTGTATAACCTGGATGATGATCCAGAGGAGACAATAAACCTTTACGAGGAGCAGCCAGAGATTGCTTCAGAACTGGTGGCTGCACTAGATTCGCTACGCTCACAGTAAAGTACCGCTCTGGACACTCTGAAATTGTTGGCGCCTAATCTTGCTAAGCGACGTAGTGGCGCCCGACCTGTCGAACCAGCCAGATAGGCCAGAACATTGATGCTTACCTACGATAATGTCAGCAACTGGTGCTGTGAAGTCAACTCAATATCCAATCCGGTGCGCACCTGATCCAGAAAATCCTCACCATACTTAACCAGATAATAGAGTGCAGGCAATACACGCTCCTGGAAACTCCCGTCAGGGTATAGTGCCTGTTTACAATACTCAATCTGCGCCCGCGTCTGTTCATGACGCCGCTTCTCTGCACGCTCCGCACGCCGTTGCAGTTTGGACAAGTCCTTGCCCCACTGAACCCGCATCGCCTCCACAGTAGGACGCAAGGTGGCATCTACCGCCGTTACAGTCGGCCTTAATCCCTCCACACCTTTGTCAAGTACGACTGCAGCTTTCTCAAAAGCACGTTCAAGTTCTGTCCCCACAAGCACACGTCTGCGCATGAGTTCCGAGGTCTCATGCCGCAGCTCATCCACCTCCAGTTCGTGTCGCTGCATAAGCTTTGCCACTCGTGGCTCAATTACTGTCAGGCTCGCCCGTGGAAAAATGACAGGCATCGGACGCTTCGCCCAAGTGTATAGTGACTTGAACTGAGCGAAATAGGCAATCTCGCCCGGACCAGCTACATAGGCTACTGTTGGGAGCAGCGAGTCCTGCACAAGCGGCCGCATAACAACGTTGGGACTAAGACTGCATGGAGGAATGTCTAAGATCCCGTCAAGCGGAATCATATCCCCGGAGTACCGCGCTCTATAGCCGTTACCTGTCGGATCCAATGCCTCACGCCCCGAATCACTCAACATAAATACATTTCCTGGATTTACATGAACCTGAGCATGGTAATCCTTTTCAAGTTCCGTACTGGTTGCCTGCAACGCAGCATGTGTTGCGTTGTACTCGCTCAACTCACGTCTAAGCAAAGGAGCTACCAACTGCTTAAGTCGACAGTCTTCTGGGTTCATAAAGACCATTGAACCACTACCCAACAGAGAGGACAATGTGTGTGCGAAGGCATCTGCGAACGTCATCCCTTGGTCATAGGCAGCGTAGTGAGTGGCAAATACGTCCTCGTGAAACGACGTATCTGGTAATACCTCCCGGAGTTCAGCGACTACCCGATCTATATCCTCCCCGAAAACAAGATCTCCAACGCTTCCAAGGTTGCCCGAATCGGGCTGCTTGTGCCCTTTGTACAAGATCTGTTTCCCAGGAATAGTGACACTGCTCACTTCATCAAGATCATGATCTCCCCCCTCTATCCAAAAAACCGGTATGACTGGACGCACGAGTACTTGCGACAGACGCTCCGCCAACCGAATGGTCGTCAATGCTTTATAGAGCGTGTATAAGGGTCCACCGAATATACCTACCTGCTGACCAGTTACCACTGCCAGTGAGCGCGGATCACGTAATTGTGACGCAAGACGGCCATTATTCCAGCCCAGATTCTGCTCTTCCAGCACATCTACCAACACGGTCCGGTCAATAGGGTTAGCCGTCAGGCTTCGGGCAACTGCCTCGTAGCTCTTATCTTCGCGCCAGTCCCCGGTATAATATGGGGCCAATCGGCCGTAGTCCGTGACGTATGTCGCAAAAAGCCGAGACACCCCCTTCATTCCCAAATAGGGAATCGATTTTTGTATCATCTTGAACTGGTTGTCGGTAGCAGAAGCTGCGGACCATTACTCCGGCTCCTTGATTCGGGCAAGGGCATCGCGCAAACGCGCGGCTTCTTCATAGTCTTCCTTTTCAATCGCGCGCGCCAGTTGCTGCTCTAGTTGTTTAGTTGGGGATACTTTCTCCGAGGATTCCTCTTCGTACGTCGGCAATTCCGGCTCTCCTATCGGGATGCCGGCTTCTTCAAGTACAGTCTCGGCTACAAAAATGTCGACATCCAATCGTACAGCAATGGCAACAGCATCACTGGGACGTGAGTCCAACTGATCATAGTTTCCATCTTGGATGAAGCGGATCTTAGCATAGAATGTACCATCTCTCAACCCATCAATCACAATATCCTCTACCTGCATTCCAGCCTGCTGTATCAGGCTGCAAAAAAGATCATGTGACATGGGTCGTGGAGAAGAGCGATTTTCGATACCGAGGATAATTGCGGTAGCTTCATTTTCCCCCACAACTATCGGTAATCTCCGAGGACCGTCCATCTCCCCCAATACCAATATGAACGCCCCGCCACTGGCTGGGCTGGTCGACAATCCCACGACCTCAACGGCAACCATTTCCCTATTCATTTTATTGCTTATGGTACAATACCGAACGGATGTAGAATCTACAACATTGCCTGTGTCAACGCTTTTAGGAATCTCCTGTTCTCGGCAGGTGCCCCCGCACTTACGCGCAAAAAACCATTGAGCTCTGGATATCCGCTCATATTGCGCACCAGAACTCCCCTCTCAGCTAACGCGGCAAATAGTTTTTGCCCGTCGCATGGAGGCCGAAAGGTAACAAAGTTCGCCTGCCCCGCGAGCACTCGCACACCCTCCATCTCCTGTAATTCTTCAATCAGTCCTTTTGTACCTGAGCGGATCAACCTCACACGATCCTGGATCAACTGTGAGTGCTCAAGAAGCAGTTTGGTCACACAGACCGTGAATCGATCAATCATGAAAGGAGGTCGAATCTTCATGATCTCACCCATGAGGGCCGGATGACCGACCAAGTAACCTAACCGCGAACCTGCCAGACCGAATGCCTTGGAGAAAGTTCTTAACAGAATCACATTGGGGTAACGACTCAGCAGCGTAAGCATACTCGGTTCGTCTGAAAACTCTATATATGCTTCATCAATCAACACGAGCCCCGCTGTTGCTTCTGCAATTGTCCTTAGCTCTGCAAGAGGAAGCACCAGGCCGGTAGGATTATTGGGCGAAGTTATGACCACCATGGAGGGCCCCGTCCTCTGAATTGCTGTAAGGATACCTTCCGTATCAAATCCAAGGGTTTCGAGAGGTGCGACGGATATCACTTTCCCTCCGTAAATATGAACGACTCGCTCATAAAATGAAAACATCGGACGCGGCAATACCACACTGCTGCCAGTCTCGATAAAAGTCAAACCCAAGGCATACGTTAATTCATTGGAACCATTGCCAATAATTATCCCTTCTGAATCCCAGCCTATGCTGGACCCGATCAATTCCGCAAGATCGTTTGGTTGCTCCGATGGGTATCGGTTAAAAGCAATCTCCTTCCAGCCTGCAAATACAGCTTCCTTTAACGCTTCGGGAAGATCAAAAGGGCTCTCGTTCTGGTTCAGCTTAACCAAAATGTCGCCGGTCGGCACACCAACCTTGTAAGGACGTTGTTTGCGAACTTCAGGTCGAACCCTGGAGAGTACTTCAGCTAGCTTAGTCATCAGCCCTGATCCTAGACTCTGCGCTACGTGCATGCCCCTCCAGCCCTTCGCTTCGAGCCATCAAGGCAATATCACAAGCCGTCCGTTCCAATCGCTGCTGACTGTAACTGATTACACTTTGCCGTTTTACAAAGTCATCAACCCCCAAGGCGGATGCAAATCTGGCTGTCCCACTCGTTGGCAGGACATGATTGGGCCCTGCATAGTAATCCCCAACTACCTCGGGAGACCAGTGACCCATAAATACCGCACCCGCATTCCGAACACGCTCCAGCGTACCCCAAGGATCTGCAACCATAAGCTCCAGATGCTCCGGAGCGATTCTGTTAACCATGCTAATGGCTTCATCCATAGAATCCGTTACAATCGCTGCGCCATGCTCACGCAGAGCTACACATGCAATATCCGCACGTGGTAGGTCTACCGAAAAGCCCTGCAGCGCTTTGCAGACCGCCTCTGCAACCGCTACCTCTGGCGTAACCAGTATTGCTGATGCCTCGGGATCATGTTCGGCCTGCGCGATAAGATCATGGGCGATCCAGTCGGCTCTACCGGTTTTATCGGCCAGGACAACCAATTCACTCGGCCCGGCGAGACTGTCGATATCTACGTGACCAAAAACCAGCTTTTTGGCTGCTGTGACATACGCATTGCCCGGCCCCACAATCTTATCCACACGGGGGATGGACGCGGTCCCAAACGCGAATGCTGCAATAGCCTGCGCACCTCCAACGGCATACACGTTCTTCACATCCAACATATATGCGGCGGCCATGATTTCTGGGTGAGGCAATCCAGTTGGTCCGGGTGGACTCGCAAGATGTATACTTTCCACGCCTGCTACTTGAGCGGGAATGGCCGTCATCAAAACGCTGGACGGATAGACAGCCGTACCACCCGGAACATATAGACCTGCACGGTCTACCGGCAAAATACGCTGTCCCAGGCGCACATTATCCCCATCCTCCACGTACCATGATTCCCGTTGCTGTCTCAGATGATATCGACGTATGTTGTCTGCTGCAGCCCGAAAAACACGCCTCCATGATGGCTTAGACTCAATCCACGCCGCCTCCAGTCTTGAGGTGGGCACACGGACTGTTGATAACTGCACGCCGTCGAACTCGCGAGCATATCTGAACAGAGCACGATCTCCGTGCTCGGAAACATTCCTGACTATACCGGAAACGACCTTCTCTACCTCTAGGTGAAGACTGACTGGCTTCCGCTTCCAATCCTCCGCCGCAATCAAAGGGATCATGGCCCGAATCTCAGGCTATTGATCGTCGTCTCTCGGCGGAGATTCAAGCGTCGGGTAGCCGTAGAACTCATAATCCGGCAATCGCTCAGTGCGTACATCCTCCATTGCCGCATACAACCCCTTGATAAACTTGGCAAAATCTTCCTTGTAGACGAAGATCTTGTGCTTTTCATGATGGTCTCCAACACGCTTACTTTCTGTGATGACTATGAAATAATCCTCGCCAGATCGAGTTGTTTTAACATCGAAAAAGTAGGTGCGTCGTCCCGCTCGGACCCGTTTTGAAAATACCTCATCACGGTACCTGGACTCCTTGTTACGGCGCGGCGGCGCCGCATCCCAATGACCTTTGTCGTCTCTATAATCGTCGTTCATCGCTGGATCCGCTTTCACTGATATATGATCGTGTTTTTTTCCTAAACATGCAACTTGGGAGACTGAGCCACAGCGTGAACCAACAACTGCGTCAAATTAGCCTGTGCATTAAATGCTGCACGAAGCACTTCTGAATGCCCCAATTTTCTTTTGCTTAATCCAGAGGCTCTGTTGGTAATGACTGCTACAGCAAATACCCGCATACCCAAAGCAGATGCCCACAGCGCCTCTGGTACCAGACTCATTCCAACGGCGTTGCCGCCTCTACGTTCAAAAGCAACTATCTCGGCCGGGGTTTCGTAGCTCGGCCCAATTGTCCACACAAATACCCCGCACGAAACCCGCAACCCGTCGGAAGCCGTAATCACACGTTGCCTCCAACCTGCGTCATACACAGCTCCTCGCTTAGCCTTTGCTTGCAACGGTTGCGCACACAGATGATCTTCAACGAGCATCATACTCCCTGGATCCAGATCACCCCGTATTCCGCCTGCTGCACTCACCAGAACGATATTTCTGATACCCAATTCTCGGATTAAATGTACCTGGAAGGCGACATTCTTTTCAGGAATACCTTCGTAGCAGTGCACACGCCCCTGAATTAGCAGGACATCACGCTGCCCCAAGATACCTGCCACCACACGTCCTATATGTCCATCCACCGTCGGAAGAACGAAACCCGGAATATCCGAAGCAGGCAGCTCCCCGTAACTTCTATCCAATTGAATACTAAGGCCGGACCCCAAAATGATTGCAGCCGAAGGTTGCCTGCCCCCAAGACATCGATGAATCAGAAGACTCGCAGGTTTAAGCCTGGACTGTGTATAATTCACCTTTGGTTCAGCACTTCTCGCGCTAATTCTTTCGACAATGTATACCCATAACCCCGTCTGATAAGGTAATCTGCCAGCTTTTTCTTTCGCTCAGATAATGAGCCTTCCACCCTATCCCTAAACTTTTCCGCTAATTTTTTGGCGCTTACACTGTACATATCTGCACTCGCTGCTGCTGCGACAGCCTCTGCCACATAATCATGTGAGACTCCATCCTCGACAAGTTCACGTCGGATCCGACCTGGCCCGTATCCCTTGTTTTTGAACCGTGCCTCAGCATACTCTACTGCATACGCGCGGTCGTCAATGTAACCAAGCTCGTCGAGATCGGCAATTATATCATCCAGTTCATTTTTGGTGAACCCCTTCTGGGTTAAACGTTGACGCACCTGATGTTCTGTCCTCGGAGCATAAGCAAGATACCGCAGTGCCGTAGAGCGACCCCGTAAAACCTTTTCGCTGCACATCAAGGTATTCAAGTCCGATTCGCTGAGCTGTTGGCCAACATATAACCCTTCACGCGCAGCCAGATCCGCGTGGACCCCAAACGCAAACTCTCCGTCAATGAAAATCGATGTTCTGGCAGAATTTCGAACCTGCTGTTTCAGCGCTGTTATCTCACCGGGTTTGACCAAAGGCTCGCGGTCACTGGCCATCACTGAACCTCTACCGTAAGTGTATCTATTGCTAATCCTGTAAAAATTCCCAGCGCCCCGGTTACGTTTGAGGGCGGCTCGCTCTCTCCAGGATTAGAACTGCCGGAGACAAACTGTGCATAATCCCGTGTACCCCGAATAATACTTACGCGCAACCCGTGTGCAGGGATTTGATTACTTGAACTAGGCACCTGGACTGCGTAAGCCCCCGACCATGAACGCTGCTCAGCGTTGGCAAAGGGCGCAGACTTCTCCAGCTGCAGTGCTTCTGGACTGAGGAAAAAATTGCTCAAGCGCGGGCTCTGTCCCAAACGTGGCAGAAGCTGCGTCCGCATCCACCAATCATCGTCGTCCCTTTGGGTGTTATCGGTCCAATACAATGTAGCCTCCACCAAATAGACCAACCCTTCACGCGCATTCGCCCCCAATGCTCGCAGGCCTAGAGAGTCTACCAGGAGCGGGTCGACAAACACAGAATCCAAGATCAGACCGGGTATCGGTGTATCAGAAACTTCAATACTTACACTATCAAGAGAAACTGGTGGTGGAATCCTGCTCTTTGCCGTGATCACCTGATCGCCCCAATACACTTTTAAGTCCAATCTTGCTCCTGGGATTGCGGTGACAGGTTCTAGTGGAGCATAGACTCCCGTGCCTTGCATGGTATATGGAATAGGAGAATCCTGCATCGTGAATTCTACGCGCGCACCAGTGGCAGCTGTCGCGTGGCCCAGATCGTAATTCGCCTCCAAAGGTGCCGTTCTTCTTAATGTTACCGGTGGTAACGGCTTTCCGGCTGCGACGTACGACTCCACGACAAGGAGCGAAGTATCCTCAGGATGGACCGCTTCGCAGCCCATCAGAAAAATGGTCACCAATACTGCATACCGGATTAACATATGCTAAAACCGAGCAACGAGTTCAAGAAGTGGATAAGCCGGCATACCATGCGTGGACATCACAGAGACCGGCTCGGGGATTTCGAAGGTATACGTTTGCCTGACAATATTACGACGGAACGTAATATTGTTAATTTCTAGACTGACCTGCATAGACACGAAACCTGCATTAAACCTGTAGGCTCCCTGCAGCCCATAGTTGACATACGGAGGCAGGCGTCCATTGTTGATCTTGGGAAAATACAGAAATCCCTGAGGTTCTTCGGCGAGCGGATCACCTATGGCATAGCGGGCTTCGGGAACAGTTATCGGGTAGCCACTGCGCCATTGTCCGGTTAGTCCGTATGTCCAGGTCCGCGTGTTGCGTTGCAGGACGATTTCAAGTCGCTGCGGCACATCGTAACGCGTGGGGCGGAGATTTTCCTCCCCAAGTAAAGGAGCACGACTGCGTGATCGTCCTGCAGCATAACTGACCCAGACCATGTTCGCACCGCGTTCATACTGCAGGCTCCCCTCCAAGCCATATGCCAATGCCTCTCCTCTGGTATACTGACCCAATATCGCCGCAAGCGAAATTCCAGGCCCCCGCAGCCCATCTTTGGTCTGTTCCGCATCCCGTGGGAGCAATAAACCGTTTGTTCTCTGGATGTACATAGCGATTCCGGCTGTAAGATACCTGCCGAGAGACAGATCGCCGCCGACAGATCCATGATAGCTCTGCGAAGGTTTAACCGAACGACTCGCAGGTACCCACCGGTAAGCAATCAAATCGTAAAGCACCGAATAACGGTCACGAACCTGATGCAGGTATTGGACATTGACTCCGGCCGCTGCACGTAAAATGACACGATCCAGCGCATAGCGGACGCCTAGGCGGGGACTGAGTCTTAGGTCATTGCCGCCAAGGAGCCGACTGATTCGTATCCCCGGTTGCACCTGCAGTCTCCGTGTAGGCTTCCATGTATCCTGTATATGGAACACCAGCTCTGTATTGTCAAAATTGCTCTCTTCATCGGTACTCTCGGAAATTGAGTTAGTCTGCAGAATAAGTGCTTCCAACTCGCTCGAGAAGCTCCGCAGAACAATGGAAGCCCCTGCCTCCACGTGATGCGTTAGCGACAGGTAATAATCCAGGTCTAACTTGACGCCCATGTCAAGTATATCTACGGCGTATTTTGAACTGATTGATGAAGTTGCTACCGGTCGAAGAAATATGCGTTCATGGGCACGATATGAGGTGGCATATGCTGTTGCGCTCAAAAAAAATCGATCTGCATACAAGTAATGGTATCGCGCACTCACCAGACGGTTACTCCAGCGCGTATCAAATTCAACTACCAGACTGGAAGGACGCAACCAGTTCGCCAATGGAAGAATTGATCCAGATTCGCCGATGCGTGAAATATTAATCGGCAACCGAATATCCAATACGTCTGCGCTGCCGTAGACACCTAGAGTCAATCTATGTTGCAAGGATGGACGCCAAGCCAGTTTCGCACTGACATCATACAGATAGATCCCCGTACGCAGCGTATCCCTGGTCACGCCGTCGTCAACAGGGTGCTTGCGCCCGATAATGCGATCTAGATAAGAGCGGCGCCCGGACATCATAAACGAGAACTCATTTCCAATCGGCCCCTCGACAAAAAGACGGGCACTAAACAACCCTACCCCTACCAACCCCGTTATACCCTCCTGCGTACCGTCCTTTAGTTCGGCATCCAGTACGGCGGAAAGACGCCCTCCGTATTCAGCAGGAAAGCTGCCCCGATACAGACGGACATCTTTGAAGACCTCAGGCTGATAAATGGATAATAATCCGCCCACATGCCACATATGGTATATCGGAGCCCCATCAATCAGATACTGAATTTGATCCGGCTCACCGCCTCGAACCACAAGGCCTCCCTGGTTTGTGCGCACCCTCTGTACACTGGGAAGCCAGTGTAAGGATTGGAGTAGATCCGCTTCTCCAGGAAGTCCCGGGAAGCCGCTGATTAGGTCAACCGGGATCTCCCGCACACCCGGAGAAACCTCGTACGGATCTCGACGATCTGAAATAACCACAATGGCTTCTGATTCGACCGCCCCGCGCTCAAGCGCTAGCATCACTGATTCCTCGGAAATTGTAATCAGCGTATCCAGCAGCGAATAACCGAGAAAAGAAGCCCTTACCTGGTACTGGCCGACTGGCAGGGCAGGGATAGCAAAATATCCGCCTTCGTTGCTAATTGCACCAATGGCGAGTTCAGGCAGGTACACATGGGCACCAGGCAGTATCTCTTGTGATGTGGCATCCGTAACAAAACCCCGCAGCGCGCCCATGTGAATACTATCCTCAGTAGAATTTGGGATGGAGTCACGGCTGGTATCTACGAGCACATATTGCCTCCTTCTCACCCGAACAGCTCGAAGATTCTGGTTTTCGAGGATACATGCCAGAGCGCGCTCAATATCGGTACCTACATAATTGCACGTAACTAAACGCCCCTCAACCTGGCGTTCCGCATATACAAGATCAACGCGCTGCGTCGCAGTAAATGTGTCTAGGACTTTCTGGAGGGATTCAGAGACCGCGTCTATTTCAATAGCCTGAGCGCGGACGGTTGATGACGAGATTGCCCACACGATAGCGACAGCCACACACAGGCCTGCACAGTACTTTCGTAGAAACCGATTCTGGAGGATCACGCACATCTGATGTGCGCGTTACACGATATTCTTCACTCGGTTCCAATGGCGAGCTTATGGAGCAATCCGAAACACACGCCCTTCTGTGTGAACCTCGGTTCCAAGCGCAAGGGCTAATGCATTCAGAATTTCTTCTATCTCTGCATCCGGGGCAAAGGTGCCCGTCACGGGTTCATTTGCCAGCGATGGATCCACCTCGACACGTACATTGCGGCTTTCCGAAAGCAATATTGCTGCTCTGCTCAGTGGGGTTTGTCGGAGAAAAATAAACCCGGTCCAATTCAATGCATTCTCCAATTCGACTCGTGTTGATGGTTCGGGCGGAGCGTCGTCGGTGACCTTGGTCATCTGCCCGGGTTCAAGCATAACGGCTGGCGAATCTTGCGCTTTTGAAGCCACTTCTACCCGGCCGCTTTCCAGTACTACCTGCGTAGCACCTTGCTGTGCTCGCACACCAAAACGTGTCCCGAGCACATGGATGAACGCCTCGTTCGTCTGCACCGTAAACGGATCAGATTGATGCACAATATCAAAAAAAGCCTGACCGGTAAACGTTACACTGCGTACGAAATCCCGCCCATCAAATCGGATTGTCGCCGGACCATTCAGGTGAGCTACCGAGCCATCTGGAAGCAACACCCGCTCATACTCGCCTGATGCGGCAGCAATCGTTTGTAATGCAGTGTCACTGTCACGAAGCATCAATACCGCCACAAAACAGACTCCGAGAATAGCGATCACCGCCGCGATCCGCAAGGACCAGGACGGTAGTTTTCGTGCGGGACGATCCACCTGAGCCCAACACTCAAGGAAATCTTGTCGATCCTGGTCAATCTGAACCGCGGCCTCAGCAAATCCTGGATGTGACTCAACCACCCTATCCACAGCACCCCAGTTGGTCCTGATCTCCTCAGATTCTTCCTCACTGAGTTCCCCGGCATGCCCGCCGCTGACTAATGAATACAGCACGAATTGGTGCGCATCCGGTAATCTGCCGCGTAGATGCGCACATATCTGCTGCCAGCCGGCATAGGAGCGCGCCAATTCTGGGTCACTCTCCAAGGCCTCTATGAACGCTTGACGCTCCTCCGGTGTCAGACCACCTTCGTGAAGAATTGCGTCTATTTTATCGAATTGATCCATTCCAGAAACTTGCGCTGACTATATGACGCAGGCAATGGATAAAAGGTAACCTATTCATCTGCAAATACATTTCTCATTTTCTCAAAGGCACGTTTCACCTGCATCTTGACGGCCGTTTCAGTCGTGCCTAGAATTTCGGCTATTTCCTTGTATTTGTATCCGTACTCGCGAAGTTCCAGGATACGTCTAGCATGGGGAGTGAGTACAGATAGAACCCGTTCAATATCAAGAGTACTCGCAAATCTGTCACTGGCGGCCTCAGCTTTTTCCGAGAGAATCTGAGTGTCATATACTTGCTCCTTGGGCGAATGACGCCCACGATAATAATCATGCAACTCGAACAAAGCCGCTTTCATGGCGAAAGCCTTGAACCGATCGGGATGCTTCAAGGCAGAGAGACCTGAATGGACTCGTATGAGTGCACATTGCATTAGGTCATCTACTATAGCCTGATTCCCGACTTTTGCTCGGAAGTACTTCTTGAAGACCTGGCCCAGTCGGCTCAGAAGCACTTCTCTGGCCAGCCCATCGCCGTCCTGTGCACGTCTAACCAGCCTTGGATCGAATTTACTCTGAGCCATCACGGACGTACAGGCACGTACATGTTACACTAGCTATCAGCCTCGGGTGAACTGCACAGGTTCAAACCTGTTTGCAGCAATATTTTTCTGGACTTCTTCTGGATTAAAGATCCGACCGTTCATGGCCAAATACACACCATCGGGCAATATTTGCGCCGCAGCAAGTGCAAACCCAATATTGAACTCTGCATCGGAAGACTTGAACCTGGCCGGCATCAAAGCACCGACTAAAACCACCGTCTTGTCTCTGACAGGCTGGATATGTCGGGCAGTCGTGACCATGGTGTCAGTGCCGTGCGTGATCAGTATGCACCGCTGCGTAGCCTGGTGTACCTCGTCTCGAATCCGGTTCCTGTCCTGTTCAGTCAGCTCAAGACTGTCCTTTGCCAGGAGCGTTTTGACAACATAGGGGACGGAAACCCCGACATGCTGAAGGATTTCTGTGATTTGGGGATTTCCAACCTGATAATCACTCTTGTCGTCGAAGTACACTTTGTCAATTGTACCACCGGTCGTGAGAATAAGGATTTCGGCCGACATATAACGGGCGATGTAAAAAAAGCAGGCCTACACCTCTAATTGTGAAGAACTCAGTTCCTGAAAACTTCGGGGTACAGACCGGGCCGTTCAGGACGGAAGTTCTGGCGCTTACAAGCCCCACTACCACGGAATCCCCAATACCGGATTTTGATGGTTTTGATCCGATCACTGATACTTGCGACTGAACTACCGCTAACGTCGAGCTATGGCGTTGAGAGGCCACAGGGGCTTACACCTAATCGCTTGCCCAAGCATCGTCTGGTATTTACGTTGATCCTGACATAGTGTTGGTGATTTCAATAAGCTCATAGACCTCTCCTGCTATCCATCATTTGCCCGCTTGCCAGTCTCCGTGTCCGAAAAAAAGCAAGGGTTGTATCGGATTGTCTATAGACAGAAAAACAAAAGCCCCGAGACAAGGTGTCCCGAGGCTTTTGCTCTTTACGGTTTAACTAGCTAACTAAAACAGGTCTGCTACCAAGCGAAGAACGTAGGCCCGTCCATTGTAGTCCCACGGAGTGCTCTCTGGTCGAATATTACCCTGGCTGAGGGTCTCGTCCGAGTGCGCATCCGGGAATGTGTTAAAGAGATTATCGATCCCCAAGGAAACCTGGTAGCCATCAAACAGGCGGTAGCCTAATTCGAGATCCGCAATGATTGCTCCATCGTAGTCGTCCAGCAGACTCATGTCGTTGCCGTCAACACAAGAATTACTGTTATTCCGACAGGCAGACCAGCCATCATAGTAACTGAGTCGCAGCATACCATGAAGTGCCCCGCGCACATGCCGTCCCATCATCACAAGGCGATGCTCCGGGTTCACCTCCTCAATCTCAATCTGCCGCCGTGGCGTAAGCAGTGAAAGCGTGAACGGAGTACTAAGCTGCTCTCCCAGAAAATCACTGATCTGGCGAGGCGCAGAGTAAGACACGAGGCGCTGCGCTGTCCAGTTATATGCAACCGTAGCCTGGGTCGCGTTACCTTCCTCATCCTCTAAATCGTATGCCAGCAGCAGGTCAATCCCGCGTGTACGGGTATCAAAGTCATTGGAGAAGAATTTTATCTCTCTCAAGTTCTCAACCCCGCCCAGCAGATTCCGCTCATCCATGATGGTCTGCATCGTCGGTGTAATCGGAATATTACCCGTCAGCGAAATCCTGTCCATCAACGTGATATCGAAGTAGTCCAGGGTAAGCGTTAGATCCTGCGAAATATCCATGACGGTTCCCAGCGTGAAGCTGCGTGCGGTCTCCTCGGTGAGTTCCTCTGCCCCCAAAGCAGCGGAAATTGGGTGCGTTGGCGGAAGCTGTCCGGTCTCAACGAGTTGGTCTCCTGTACCTGCCAAGGCAGTTTGCAGGGCCCACAAGTTTGCCTGACCAGGAGTGGGAGCGCGGAAGCCCGTAGATGCGGTAGCGCGCAAGCGAATGCGGTCAGTGGCCCTATACAGGGCGGCCAATTTACCCGTCAGTGTACTACCAAAATCATTGTAATAGTTTTCGTAACGACCAGCTGCACCCAAGACCCAACGCTCAGACACATCAGTCTCTAAATCAACATAAGCGGCGAAGTTGGGACGATCCCATGTACCGGCAAACTTGGGGTTCAAGCCCTGATATCCGTTAGAACCAACACTGAAGCCTTGTTCGCCGTAATCACCAACCCGGTATGAATCCTCGTCACCTGGGAATGTGCTGAATTCCTCACGGCGCCATTCAACGCCCACGGCGACATTTAGCGGCGTGGCAAAAGCATCAATGTCCACGGGCATGGACCCGCTTGCAGAAACTGTCATCTCTGTCTGCTCATAGCCCCTGGGATCAAACGACGTGGGGCTATCTGGACCCATTGAGGCATTGACCGTGTTGTAGATGAAATAGTCTATGTCGCTGTTGCCATACCCGAAGCTGAGATCCCAACGAAAACCATCATCCGCTCCTCCGCTGATGCCTGCGGTCCCGCTTAAATCGTAAATATTGGCTCCGAAGCGTGGAGTGAAACCACCGGGGAAATCCTGGTTAAACAGGTAGCACTGCCCACTGTACTGGGATATAAAACTCTGCACAGCGCTGAAATCAGAATCCAGACCGGGCACTACATCGCTGCATACTATATCATCATTCTGATTCAGGTCAGCAACGGCCCGAACGGCACTATCGCCAGAGCCGAAACGAAATACGCTGGATCTCGCACTGCCGGTCCCTGGAGCCCGAAAATAAAAGCCCCCTTCGGATTCCCGCTGTCCATAACCACCAAACGCATAAATGCGCATGTTACTGCCGACATCAATGCCCGCGTTCAGGAATCCGACCATAGAGTTGCTAACATCCGGGCTTCCCCAGATCTGTGCAGGTGGGTCGTCTCTGCCGAATTCTGGTGTATTTGTTGAGCCACCTGGATAGCCCCTCTCTAGGAGAAGCCCTTCATCACGCCTTAGGCCACTCCTGACTGTCGGGTCTGCGTCGCGGAATTCAAAGCTGAGGTTTAAGAAACCATTACTTGTCAATGGAAGTCCCACATTGGCAGCTGCCAGAAAATTAGTCCCATCTCCCTCACTGTACTGTCCTCCCTGCATCCGTACATGAACTCCGCTGGTGTTCTCGCGCAACTGCATATTAAACACGCCAGCAACCGCATCCGCACCGTACTGCGCAGTCGCACCATCCCGAAGCACCTCAACCCGTCCCAGGGCAATGCTCGGGATCATATTCATATCCGCACCCTGAGAACCCGTGTTGAGTGAGCTAGCAAGAAGCGCCATTGACGCCGAACGGTGGCGTCGCTTGCCATTAACCAGCACAACAACATTATCGGGAGAAAGCCCCCGAAGTGTAATCGGCCTGACCAGCGTAGCCTCATCATCTATTCCGTAGCGCTGCACGTTGTAGGAGGGCACCTGAGTACGAAGTATGTCATCAATATCCGAACTTGAATTTGAAGCCAAGTCGCGTGGCCCAAATACATCAACCGGTACGGCGGAATCCTTAACAAGTCTGGGCAAACGCCGTGATCCAACGACGACTACTTCCTCTAGTCCCAGGATACTTACAAATAGGCGTACATCCAACTCACTCATTCCATCCGTGACAAGATGTTCCTGAGCGCTATATCCCACAAATCGGAATACCAACGTATTCCCGACCTCAGGAACCGAAATCGAATATTCGCCATCCGCATTGGTGGTCGTGCCGATAAGCGTACCCTTTACGTTTATCTGCACACCGGGAAAGGGTTGCTCTGTCTCAGTATCCATCACTGTACCCTGCACTTGGACCTGTGCTACGGCCACCTGCAGGGACAAAAAGGTTAGAGCACAAAAAATCGTAAAAATATGTTTCATCTGAAGTGCTAGTCTGATTCTAGGGAAACCACGGGGGCAATTTACCGAACAGTAAATTAACTTTCAAGCCCATTTGACATTGCAATAAGAAGATCAGATGTTTTTGCAACTCAGATCTCATTGCCCGGCGTCATACAGGATCAACTGAATATTGTTTCTGATTGAGCGCCAGGACAACCTCCCGACGCTGTACTTCATCAAATAGGATTTGGATCGATCACCATTAGATAAGGCCACAATGCCAACGCCAGAAAGTTACAAAACCGTGCGAACTTCCACTGATATGACTACTCGGCGGACTACTGAAGCAACGCGGCGCCTGCGGTAAAATAATCGTCTTCTAGATCAATATGGTGAACAAGAATCTTGGCCCGAGTCATTCTGACGATAATCCGGGATGCTCTCCCTGGATGAATTTTCGCATACTTGGCAAACCCGTAAACAGTTACTCTGCCCTTCTGCTCAAGCTGTTTCAACAAAAGTCGTTCCTTTGCTCCAAGCTTAATCAGCACATTCTCGGAATCGGGTAAACTGTACATTAATTTACGTGCTTCTCGACTGGCCTCTATGCACATGTCTTCAAATCTGACAAAAACGCACCTGTCCTGACTGCAAGGATCTAGTACATAATGGGGACGCATCGGACTGGCAGTGGTCTTTACTATTACTACTGTCCGGGTTCGACTTACCCTCACATGCTCAAGTTCGACAGCAACCTCCGGAAAACAGTACTGCTTAAGCGCACTGTTAAGGGCATAAACCTCTTCTTCTGGATCCTTGACCCCTTTAATCGTCCCGTCATCAGCAATACCTATAAGCAGGTACCCCCCACTTGTGTTCGCCAAAGCAGTCAACTCGCGTACCACCCGCTCAGGCTCCGGCAGACGATGTTTGAATTCGAGTCGCAAGCCTTCGCCTTGTGCCACTAATTGCTGCAAGTCGCCCCTGCTCATGGTACTTGTTAATCCTTGGGTGTGCTTACTGTGCGCATCAGCCCGGGAAAAACCCCTTGCCTGTGTTTTCGAGGAATATCCACATCGAACAGGCACTGCCAGTTTAACTCTGGAGCCTACATCATCAAATTCGTCAGCGCTTGCTCTACCCAGCACCTATACCAACAGAAACTCTTCCTGTTTTGCTGAACGTGTCATCAGCTCCCGCACTGCATCTGCCGGCTGTTTCCCCCCAAAAAGAATGGCGTAAACAGCCTCGGTAATCGGCATTTCTATACCGAGACGTCTGGCCATGTGGAATACCGCTTTCGTTGTTCGTACTCCTTCCGCAACCATACTCGTTGATGTCGTGATCTCATCAAGTGTTGCTCCACGTCCAATTGCTTCTCCCAAACGGCGGTTACGGCTGTGCCGGCTCGTACAGGTCACGACAAGGTCTCCTAATCCGGTCAGTCCTGTGAATGTCTGTGGTCTGGCCCCAAGCTCACTACCCAGCCGTTGAATCTCGACAATCCCTCGGGTAATCAGTGCGGCCCTAGCGTTATCCCCGTAACCCACGCCGTCACTAATGCCGGAGGCAATGGCCATAATATTCTTTACACTTCCGCCAATCTCCACGCCCCGCACATCGTCATTAACATAAACGCGGAGGCGCTCAGTCATGAAGATTGCGCGCACAGCTTCGGCCTTATTCAGGTTAGTTGCCGCAGCAACCAGCGCCGTCGGTTGTCCTGCCGCGACCTCTTCGGCATGACTGGGACCGTACAGCGCAACGAGATCACTTTTGGGGACCGGTGGCGTGAGCACATCCGCAAGTACAGCAGTCGTAGTCAGTTCGGTCTTGTTCTCAATCCCTTTGGCAACCGAAATCACCGTTTTTCCTTTGTCACAATACTCCTGCAAATCTTTAGCTAACGTACGCACAGCGTGCGACGGTGTCGCTATCACCCAAAGATCGGACTCCCGCGCAGCTACCCCCAGGTTGTCGGTGATGATCACTGAGTCGGGAATGACAGCTTCGGAAAGATACCTGGGATTGCGTCGCTCCCGAACTATGGTCTTTGCTACATCTGACCGCCGTGCCCAGAGTGCAACCGAATGCCCGCGCCCAGCCAGACTGATCGAAAGTGCAGTTCCCCAGCTGCCCGCGCCAAAAACAGATATCCTGGACGACATGTGTCTCAGCGATGTGCTAAAGCTCACCACGTCCACGCATACCGTGCGCCAAACGAAATTTCTGGACCTTGTTTTCTGTACCGGCTATTAATCGTTGAATATTGCTGCGGTGCGCATAAAGAATGGCCAGCGCGAATATGCTTCCAAAAAGCAATAGACTCCGATCCAGCGCTTCAATATCAAAAACAAACATCCGTATCGCAATCGTGGCTGGAAACATTATAGCTGCGACGATACTGGCAAGTGAGACATACCTGGAACTGAACAACACCAATGCGAAAACCCCGATAACTATCCACATGGTCTTAGGCGTGAGGGCAAATAGAACTCCCGCTGCGGTATTAACACCCTTCCCCCCTCGAAAACGAGCCCAGACCGGCAACATGTGTCCCACTATAGCTGCAATTCCAGCCAATAGGCGCACCACCGACTCTACCTGCCAAAAGGCGAATCCTGACGGTAATTCGTCAATACGAATCGAGGCAATAACCCCTGCAGCCAATAAGCCCTTACCTAGGTCCACAATGGTTGATAACACGCCAGCTTTCCATCCCAGCACCCGGAAAACATTGGTCGCTCCCGCATTAAGACTCCCGTGTTTACGTACATCAACACCATACAATAACTGTCCCATCCACACACTACCGGGAATTGATCCAGCCAGGTAGCTCAAAAGCAGTATTACAGCAATAGAAGCCATGGGGTAAATGTCTGATAGTGATGAATATCGCCGCGGTAACTATAACCTAGCGAAGCGGTTTCCAGACTAGTATACCGAACCAATAGCAATGGGGTTTTCATTATGCATTGCGGCAATTCGAAGTATGTCCTGTTCCGCAGAGGGCGGTGCGATAACGACCAGCCCGATACCTAGGTTAAAAGTAGCC
>JAJEDR010000082.1 GCA_022821385.1 Rhodothermales bacterium | reverse complement strand
GGGCTGCGGGTTATCTCGGATCCCAAGGCCCGATCTCCTGGATGCAGGATCGAAACCTCATCATTGAATATGTCTAATTCCGCACTGACCTGGATACTCAACTCGACGCAAAAAACGTGGTTGGAAATTCAGGCTAGCGTCCGAAATCCAATCCAGGATTCTGGTCCTTCACATCGTGTGGTGGTTTCTGGGATTGAGCAGGGATTCCCTGATCGGATGTTTCCTGCGTGACTATAGCGGTGGCACTCTGCGCTTGACTCTGGCCGATCAACCTAGATGGTCCTTTCTTTCCATGGATATGCGCGTAATTGGATACTAGCCAATCATGCATTGATGGGACGGGGACAGCATATCCTATTCCACACTTTTCAAGTACTCCCTTCTCCAGGAAGCGTTGAAACAGTCGCTGAGCTTCACTGTCGCCATACTCTACCGTCAGCGAAGACACAATATCCCTGTATTCAACAGGTTCGCCCGGCGGAACACACGTAATTGCTTTAGCTAAGCAGCGGATTTGATCTCCGCGAAACTCATCTCCCCGTTGCTCATAGTACGCCGCCCGCCTTGCGCGCCCCGCCTCAAGAACGGCCGTCAATCCCTCAGTCGTCATCTCACCGCCCCTCGCCTGCAACTCTGTCACGGCGAGCGGGTCTGTATATGCCAAGATATGTTGCGGCCAGCCATGGGTTTCCTGGGCAATGGCATCAATCCAAGCCGTGGGATCTCCTTTAGCTTTGCCCTCCTTCTTGAGCCAGTCGTAAAGAACCGTACGCTCTGCTTCCTTGTCCAACGCTCCCAGTTTCACAAAAGCGCCTCCCGAGAACCTCGAAATCCCCAAGGCTCCGAAGGCAGCTTTTGTTGTACCTAACCCCGCTGCGATCAAGATGACAGGTCGATTAAGTTCACTATTATGAATGGCGTTGAGTACACGGCGCACTGTCTTAATTTGGTCCGCGGGAAGCTCATTCTCTTCGCCCAATATCTGTGCTTCGTCCAGTTTAAGCAGTAACGGTGTCTTACCTGTTTCCAGGATGTCCAGTGTTGTTTTACGATCTCTGTCAACGGTGATTCCCAGCTTCGCGAGAACAGTCATGCTAATTTGTAGCGTTCCCCCTGTTACGCTAGGAAGCTTCTTCCCCCCTAAGCACCCTCGCAGTGCGGCGGCGGACCAAAGGGCCTCCGAATGGATCCTCGCAGTCTCCCATCCACGCTTTTGTGCCAGTTTTTCGCATTCAATGAGGAGCGCGGTCTTCCCAGCGCCCGGCGCACCCTGGATCAGAAAAGTCGTGCCCCCTTTGTCTTGTATTGAATGCCTTAAAAGCCCCCTAAAAGCACTCAGTTCCTGCGCCCGTCCGTGAAAATATCTGGCGGGGCCACGGTCGGGAGTGAAACCAGACGGAAAAGATGAAGATTTGCGCATAGCTCTGTCTCACTTGAGTGATCAGCAAGGCTTACGGCCATTCACGAATATCTAACAGGCTTGTTCCTGAGTACTCCCATACATATGGATCGATCTGGTGCTTGCGTCGCACGGTTTCATCTACTACGATCCTGAATCGGACGCGGACCATGCGAAGTGAACAGAACTATGTGACAGGAGCGTGGATACCAGAAGCGGAAAACTGTGCGAAAACATCTACAACCAAGACGATGATGTGAAAACTAAACCGCTAGCGCGCGATGTGTTCCTGCAGGAGGGGTACTAAAATCTCCCAGACATTATCAGCCAGTATTCGTTGTCCGGCCGCAGTGGGATGAATCCCGTCCGATTGATTGAGTTTAGCAATGCCCCCGACCCCTTCTAGAAGAAAGGGGATCAGAGCGGCGCCGGTCTCTTCAGCCACGGCAGGAAACACAGCACTGAAGTCTTCCTGGAATTGTGCTCCCAGGTTCGGGGGCATCTGCATCCCCGCGATAATAATGGTGGCTGCAGGGTTCGCTACCCTGGTCTGGTTGACGATTTGTATTAGATTGGTTCTTGTGAGTGCAGGTAATATTCCCCGGAGACCGTCATTTCCACCCAAAGCAACAACTAGAACATCGGGCGGGTTACGCAGCTGCCAGCCCAGCCGTCGTAAACCTCCTGAGGAGGTATCACCGCTCACCCCGGCGTTAACCATGATGACGGGCCACCGCAGCGAATCTACGCGTGTCTGCAAGAGCGCGGGATAGGCTTCCTTTATGGACAGTCCATAGCCTGAAGTCAGACTGTTACCCAAGAAAACTACACGCACAGGGCTGGTTGAATCCTGCGCGACGGCCACTCGTACATACGACAGAACACAGAGGAGGCAAGCCGTGTATAGAAGGCGGGTTGGAAAAAAGTCAGTCAAGACCATGAGATTGTGATGCTCGAAGTTACAGGGCTTACCAAGACGTATAAAAGTGGGTCCCGATTACTGACAGTCCTAGATGATGTTACCTTTGCAATTGATACAGGAGATACCTGTGCAGTAGTAGGGCCGTCCGGCAGTGGAAAAACTACGTTACTTGGACTGTGCGCGGGCCTGGATTCGCCTTCTTCGGGCACCGTGAAGCTTGCAGGGCAAGATTTGAGCCGATGTTCCGAGGATGAGTGTGCAGAAATCCGACGTAATGCGGTCGGATTTGTTTTTCAGACGTTCAGGTTGATCCCGACGCTTACCGCGCTGCAGAATGTTATGGTTCCCCTGGAACTCAGCGGTCAAGGTGGTGCCCGCAAGCGTGCCTTGGAATTGCTCCATGAAGTTGGGCTAAAAGGGCGCGAGCATCACTATCCCGTACAAATGAGTGGGGGAGAGCAACAGCGGGTCGGACTTGCCCGGGCATTCATTAATCGTCCAGCTATCCTCTTCGCTGACGAACCTACGGGCAATCTGGATACTGCTACGGGTATCAGGATCGAAGAACTGCTGCTTGACTTGAATCGTACGGCCGGGACAGCACTGGTTGTTGTAACGCACGATCTCAGATTGGCGCGTTTGTGCCATCGGATCTTGGAGCTTGAAGCAGGTAGAATTGTTCGGGAATATAACGGTGAAGTTGAAGTACCTGTATTGACATGATCAGTACTTGGACTTTGCGCATGGCATGGAGGGAAAGTCGAGGTAGTCGTCGCCGGCTATTGGTTTTCCTGTCTTCAATGGTGGTCGGTGTTGCGCTACTGGTAGCCTTGTCCTCCACATCAGATAGTCTCCAGCACAGTGTAGATGAACAGGCACGAGCGCTTCTTGGCGCAGATATGCGCTTCTCAAGCAATCAGCCGTTTTCCGACACTACAAGCGCGGCCATTGATACAATAGGCGTTGAGAAGACACAGCGAATCTCAACATTGTCCGTGGCCTATTTTCCGGCACAGCGGCAGGCACGTTTGTCAGGCATTCACGCTGCGGAGAGTAAATATCCGCTTTACGGATCACTCAAAACCGATCCGGTAGAGGCAGCCAGCCAATTTCAAAATGGTTCGGGTGCCCTGGTTGATCAGGGGCTGATGCGCATGCTGGGGGTAGCGGTAGGAGACACCGTCCAAGTAGGCAGACACAAATATGCTATTGCCGGTTCACTCGTAGGCTCCCCGGGCGAGTCGGAGATCAGTATGATCGTCATGCCCTCCATCTATATTCCACTGGAAACGCTGGATTCCTTGTTGCTTGGATTTGGGGCTATGGCGAACTACGAAGTCTACGTAAAGCTTTCCCCCGACGAGGATCCTGAAGAGATACGTGATTCTTTGCGCACTTCATCTTCCGGGTTTGCAGCCAATATTGAAACGGTGGCAGATCAGCGGGATAACTGGGAAGAAGCACTGGATTTTTTCAGCGAATTCCTTGGTTTGGCAGGGTTTGGTGCACTGATACTTGGAGGGCTTGGGGTCGGAGGTGCAATCAGAGCACATGTTCGACGCTGCTTCAACAATATTGCAGTATTGCAATGCTTGGGTGCGGGCAGTGGGGGAGTTTTTGCTGTCTATTTTGTCCAGGCGTTCGTACTCGGGTGCATTGCCGGAGTACTTGGATGTATTGGCGGAGCGCTTTCACAGGTGCTGATTCCGTATGCACTGAGTTCCTTCCTGCCGTTTGAGATTGCATTTCGGATTTCCTGGTCTAGCATGGCAATGGGATTCGGAGTGGGTCTGACGGTGACATTGATTTTCGCAATCCTGCCTCTTCTGGATGTCCGCGGTGTTTCACCCCTTCGTGCACTTCGCTCGAATATTGAGCCGCTTACTCCGGCGCGGGTACGATTACTTGCTTATGTGGCAATAGTGGTTGGTTTGATTGTTACTGCTGCGCTGCAGTCTGGAAGCTGGGTCGCCAGCGCCTATTATGCATTAGCGATCACTATTGCTCTGGGTGCACTTTTGCTGGTCGCTAAGCTGTTAATGCTGCTTGCAAGGCGTATTACAAGCCGTGTACCATTCTATCCACTTCGTCAGGGACTGGCCAACCTACATAGGCCTGGGAATCAGACTGTATTGGTGATGATAGCATTGGGGTTGGGCGCATTTATTGTCATGGTGCTGCTTATTAGCGAAAGCATGATTTCCGGTCAGATTGATTTGGTAGGCGGTGAGGGTCGACCAGATATGATTTTTTTTGACATCCAGGACGATCAACTAGCAGGAATCACCGAGTTAATTGAGGAGCAGCGCTGGTCAATTGTTGACAGCTCTCCGATAGTGAATATGCGCCTGCATGCTGTCGGCGATCAGACCGTGGAAGAAATTGTGCAGGACTCCAGCCGTGAAATTACATGGCCGCTAGTTCGCGAGTACAGGTCCACATATCGTGCACAGCTCACGGATGCCGAGCAACTCGTCAGCGGTACATTTACCGGAGTACATCATATGGATTCAGCATTCGTTCCAATATCAATAGAAGAAGAGTTTGCGCGTGACGAATTACTGGCAGAGATTGGGGATACGCTTGTTTTCGATGTCCAGGGAATGCAGGTTCCCACCAGGGTTACAAGTTTCCGTGAGGTGGACTGGGAGCAGATGAGGTCGAATTTTTTCGTTGTATTTCCAACCAACGTTTTGGAAGAGGCACCACAAACACACATAATCTCAAGTCGCAGAGGGGAGGGTACTACACCGGACTCGTTACAGGTCGTCGTAGCAGCCTCTTTTCCGACTATCACGGCACTTAGTTTGGAGACCATTGTGAGGATTATTCGCGAAGTGCTTGATCGGATTGGCTTTGCCATTCAGTTTATGGCTTATTTTTGTTTTGCTGCAGGCATTTTAGTACTGATAGGTGCGCTTTTGATTGGACGTCTACAACGAATTGAAGAGAGTGGGCTACTCAAGACCCTGGGAGGAAGCAGAAAGCAACTGTTAATTATTGCACTCACGGAGTACTCCGTTCTGGGGCTACTTTCTAGTGCCACCGGCCTGATATTAGCTCTAGTAGCCGGATGGATTCTATCTGTGACAGCATTTGATATCCCATTGATAGTTTCAGGTCAGTCCACCTTGTTGGTTACTGCAGTGGTCATTGCCTTGACCGTAACCGTTGGTTTCTTGAGCAGCAGGAGCATTTATGAGCAATCGACGCTCTCTGTATTGCGTGCAGAAGGTTAATTGGCAGTCTAGCGTGGCACGATGCACCAGATATCAGAAAGGTTTAGTCAGGTTCAAGAACGCATTACCAAGGCCTGCCATAGCGCTGGGCGTGATGTTCGAGAGGTAACGCTCATTGCTGTTACCAAAACTTGGCCCCCGGAAATTGTAGGAGCTGCATTGGAGGTTGGGTTGATGGATTTTGGAGAAAATAAAGTACAGGAATTGGTTGCCAAGGCGCCGCTTTTTCCAACAGCCAACTGGTATATGATTGGGCATCTGCAGCGCAATAAGGCACGTCAGGTTGTGGCACACGCACGGGAGTTTCATGCGTTGGACAGTTTACGCCTGGCTAGGGCACTAAACCGTCACGCTGAGCAAGCGGAACGCGTACTGCCCTGTTTCGTCCAGGTAAATGTGTCCGGAGAGGATTCCAAGTTTGGTCTGCACCCGCCGTTGGTTGATGAATTAATAGCACAAATGAACGATCTCGAGTATTTGCGACTGACTGGATTGATGACCTTGGCTTCCCCGGATGTCCGCAAAGTACGCGACGAATTTCGTCTCCTGCGGAGTATACAGTCCAGATATGTACATTTAGGCTGTCAGCACCTGTCGATGGGTATGAGCGGGGATTATGAAATTGCAATAGAGGAAGGGGCTACACATGTACGGATTGGTTCCGCACTGTTCGGACCCCGGCGATAGTTGGTATATGATTCAATGGATTAGATGGAGACAAACATTCCAGATTCTGTAACACAGGTAGCCCGAGTGGATGCCGCGATAGCTGCTGTGCATGCAGTTACGGACTCTAAGCCCAGGATTGGCTTGATACTAGGTACCGGGCTGGGCAAATTAGCCGAGAGAATTGACGTTCAGCATACCATACCGTATGATTCGCTTCCGCATTTTCCGGTTTCAACGGTCGAGTCCCATCAAGGTCGTCTTCTTATCGGCACGCTGGAGGGGGTTCCAGTTGTTTGTATGCAGGGACGGATGCATGTATATGAAGGGTACAGTGCCAGAGAGGTCACTTTCCCCATCCGTGTGGTGGCTGGCTTAGGTATTGAATGCCTGCTTATAACCACCGCATGTGGTGGTATGAATCCAGCATATCGCCGAGGCGAGTTGATGTTACTCTCGGATCATATCAATTTACAAGGAGTCAATCCGCTCGTTGGACCAAATGTGGATGCATGGGGACCGCGATTCCCAGACATGAGTGAACCATACGATGTAGCATTGCGGGCTCGTGCGAAGCAGATTGCAAATAAGCACGCAATCAAGCTTCATGAAGGGGTATATGTATCTGTATTGGGCCCCAACCTGGAAACAAAGGCAGAATACAGATTTCTGCGCGCGATAGGTGCGGATGTAGTAGGTATGTCTACAACGCCGGAAGTGACTGTTGCAAGACATATGGACTTACGTGTGATGGCTATTGGTATCATTACTGATGAATGTTTCCCGGATACGCTTCAGCCTGTTACGCTTGAAGAAGTTTTGGAAGCTGCGGGTATTGCGGAGCCAAAGCTCACAACAATCATGTCGGATATAGTTGCGTCCTTCGGTGAAGAGCAGTTACAGTGAATAAACAGGACAAACCCAATCTGAGATACGCGCTACTCGCATTCTCAGATTCCGTGGGAGATTAGTAGCAAGATTGCTCCTTTGCTGTAATAAATCAAGCAAGTGCAGATAGAGCAAATCGTTGGCGGAATCCTCCAGAGGCGGTGATTTCCAGGACAGGCGTCTCACAAACGGGCTGTCCAGAACAGGGCAAGTACGCAGTCCGCCAGTCGAACAAGAACGTCAAAGATTCGTTCAGCGTGCTTGCTTTCAAGCTCTAAGGGCATGCAGCGTTTTGGGGAAATTCGGCGTATTGACGCCCAGCTTATTGAGCAGCAGATCCGTGATTGGTGGGAGTCTGCGCGTATCTTCGAGAAAAGTATCCAGGCGCGCACGGGAGCACCGACATATACGTTTTACGAAGGACCGCCCACTGCAAATGGACACCCGGGCATACATCATGTGATGGCCCGGACCATCAAGGATGTGTTCTGCAGGTACCATACAATGAAGGGATGCCTCGTCGAGCGCAAGGCGGGTTGGGACACGCATGGATTACCTGTTGAAATTGAAGTTGAGAAAGCGCTAAATCTTGATGGACGCGAAGATATTCTGCGCTATGGATTGGCAAAGTTCAATCAGAAGTGCCGTGAGAGTGTGCTGATCTATAAAGAGGAGTGGGACGAATTGACGCGTCAAATGGGTTATTGGGTTGACCTGGATAATCCCTACGTGACGTTCGAGACAAAGTATATTGAAACCGAATGGTGGTTGATCAAGAAAATTTACGAGAAGGGGCTCCTTTACAAGGGACATAAGATTCATTGGTACAGTCCGGGATCCGGCACGATTTTGAGTTCGCATGAGGTGAGCCTGGGCTACCAAGAGGTGCAAGATCCCAGCGTGACCGTCCGATTCAGATCACTTGATCGGCCGGATACGTACTTGCTTGCCTGGACAACAACCCCCTGGACGCTCATTGCTAATACAGCTTTGGCAGTGGGATCGAACATTGAGTATGTTTCGGTTCGTTGCACCTCCCTTCCCGAATCAGAGTTGATTCTGGCTCGGGCTCGACTGGAGATGCTGCGTGAAGATTATGAGATCACCGGCACGTTGAGCGGGGATGATCTCGTGGGGGAGCGATACGAGCCGCTCTTCAGTTTCTTCAAAGACCAAGGCCATGATGCTTGGCGGGTAGTTGCGGCCGATTTTGTGTCAACGGAAGATGGCACGGGAATCGTACATATAGCTCCTGCTTTTGGTGCAGACGACTACGCAGTCGGAAAACTTCATGGATTTCCAGTATTGAATCCAATTGATTTACGGGGACAGTTTCTTCCGGATATACCTCTCGTTGGGGGGCTTTGGTTCAAGGAGGCCGATATACAAATCATCCGGGATCTGCGACGGCGCGGGCTCCTGCACCGTCACGACAGTTACGTGCATAACTATCCGCATGATTGGCGCAAGGGCACTCCGCTTATGAGTTACCCAGTGGAAAGTTGGTTTATCCGCACAACGGCAATTCGTGACCGGTTGGTGGAACTCAATGAGACCATTGGCTGGCAACCCAGGTCAATTGGACAGGGGCGGTTCGGCGAGTGGTTGTCCAACAATGTGGACTGGGCACTTAGCCGTCAGCGTTTTTGGGGTACTCCGCTTCCTGTTTGGGTATCTGACCGTGATCCAGAAATCATTGAGGTGATCGGTTCTATTCAGGAGTTACGTGAACGGTGTGGGGATCAATTACCGGCCGGAGATGAGGATATTGATCTGCATCGACCGTTTGTAGATGAGCTTACATGGGTCGGTTCGGACGGGGGGACGATGCGTCGGGTACCGGAGACGATTGATGTATGGTTTGATTCAGGGGCCATGCCATTCGCTCAGTGGCATTACCCATTCGAAAACAAAGCGGCGTTTGAGAGAAGTTTTCCGGCGGATTTTATTGCTGAGGGGGTAGACCAGACGCGAGGCTGGTTCTATACACTGCATGCGATAGCTGCCCTGGTTATGGATAATGTTTCATTCCGCAATTGTGTTGTCAATGGATTACTGTTGGATGCCAATGGAGAGAAGATGGCCAAGACCCGAGGCAATGCATTGAATCCTTTTGAAGTGATAAAAGAGTACGGGGCGGACAGGGTAAGATGGTACATGATGAGTAATTCACCGCCTTGGGAGGATCTCAAGTTCAGTCTCTCTGGGGTTAAGGAGGTTGAGCGGAAACTGTTCGGCACTCTGACCAATGTCTACAGTTTTTTTGCCACTTATGCCAATATTGATGGTTTTACCAGTGCAGAGGCAGCTCCTCCGATAGCCGAACGACCAGAATTGGACCGGTGGATATTGAGCCGGCTACAGTCTATTGCTGGATTTGTGGACAGAGCGCTGGCAGATTATCATCCCACGAGGGCAGCGCGCGCTGTTGAGGACTTTGTAGTAGATCTGTCCAATTGGTATATCCGCAGGTCTAGAAGAAGATTCTGGAGTGCAAAAGCTAAATCCCCTTCCGAATCAGATGTCGACAAATGGGCGGCATATCATACGGTGCATACCTGCCTAGAGACGCTCGCACGTCTTATGGCTCCGATTGCTCCGCATTACAGTGAATGGCTGTATCAGCGGCTGATCATAAATACTGAGGAGGCAGCCGAGTCGGTTCATCTAGCATTATTTCCTGAAAAGGATGAGACCTTGGTAGATGCTTCATTGGAGATGCGAATGAAGCTGGCTCAGGTGGTTTCGTCAATTGTACTGGGACTGCGCAACCAGGCGAAGCTGAATATTCGTCAACCGGTAGGTCGCGTATTGGTGGTCGTGGACAAGAGATGTACGGAAGATATGGTTGCTCCGGTTGCCTCAATAATTCTGGACGAGGTGAATGCAAGATCCTTAGAATATGTTGATGCCTCTAGCAACATTGTTTGGCGAAAGGCGCGTCCAAACTTTCGCCAGTTGGGCCGTAGGGCTGGACATCATATGCCCAAAATTAAAAAAGCAATTTCAGCTTTGGAGGCGGAGGAGCTCGAGAAATATGCAACAGGTGAATCATTAACGATTACCGGAGATGGATTCCAGCTGGATCTACAGCCGGGGGATATTGAGATCGTGACCGAGGGAATCAAGGGTTGGCTAGTAGGTCAGGAGGGGGGATATACGGTTGCAATAGATACAGTAATTACCGAGGAATTGCTATATGAAGGTTTGGCGCGTGAGAGTATCAATAGGCTCCAGAACCTCAGAAAGGCCGCCGAATTTGATGTTACAGACCGAATCCATATCGAGTACAATGCAACAGACATTCTGTCCAAAGCGATAGAACGATATGCTGAACATGTAAGAAACGAAACACTGGCAGTTACGTTGAAGCCCGCGAAGTCTCCCACGGGAGAGCGTGTGGAACGGTTCAGCATTGGTGAGGAGTCATTCACCATCGGCGTGAGTCGTCTAATGTGAGGAGACCCCGTATAAAAGCAGAATGTTTTTACCATGAATGTTCAGAAAGCAGCCCAATCAGCATCGGAGACCGAAGAGGGTAGCCGTCCAGAGACTCCTTTTGATGACAATTTGTTGGCCCATTTCCGTGCGTTACTCTTGGCAAAGCGCGGAAACGCGATCGAGGAGGTCAAACGAATGCAAGCCCAGATAAAGGACTCGCGCGAGCAATCGGAGAGCGATTCGGCCTACAGTTTTCATATGGCGGATGCCGGAACTGATGCAATGGAGCGCGAAAAGTTGTACTTGATGCTGGCTCGTCAGCAAAAGTACATTGGTTACCTGGACCGTGCCCTTGAACGTATTGAGAATCGAACATACGGGGTATGTAGGGTGACGGGCAAACCCATATCGAAAGAGCGACTAGAGGCGGTCCCCCATACTGAGATCTCTATTGAGGCCAAACTAAAGCAAAATCGCTAGTCTGTCGCATGCGATTGTTTTGGATTGTCGCCGGAGTAATGGTGCTGGATCAGGCGACGAAGCTGGTAGTGCGACTCAATATGGATATTGGTCACCTTGGTGCGATCAATCTTTTGGGTGACTGGCTCAAGTTTACGTACACCGAAAATCCTGGGATGGCTTTCGGGATAACTTTCGGCCCGGCGGGACTGATCACAGTTTTTTCGCTCTTGGCTGCCGCGATGATAACGATCTATATGTTCCGCGTACGGACTGGTTATCTACCGTACACCGTCAGTCTAGCATGTATACTTGGCGGGGCATTGGGTAATATCATTGACCGCCTTTTCTACGGCATGGTGTTTGGCTACGCGCCCTTTTTTCAAGGGCGGGTTGTTGATTTCATTCATTTTGATATCTGGTATGGTCAATTACCTTCTGCTGTGCCCTTGATCGGGGATGTGTATTTGGCACTTTTCCCCATCTTCAATGTGGCGGATATTGGAATTGTAGGCGGAGTAATAGGAATCCTGATTTTCCAGAAAAAATTTCTAGCCGGAGTAACTGCTGACCAGCCTTCGGAGGAAACCGTTAATCCTGACGTATTAAGTTCACCTATCCAGGATTCGCGTCCTGTGACGGAGTGAGTGTATTGGATTGCGGGATCAGGTATCTATCGAGGCAGGTTTGAAGGGCACCGTCCGGTCGGATTGAGACGGGATATTCGCGGTATGGCCTACCACAGTCCGTACCAGACTGAGATGTAGGACACGGCTTTTTGGAGGATGCGAATCGAAAGATAGAGTTCAGCGAATCTCACCCAAGCACTCGCCACTGAGGACTCACTCGTCAAGCACTTTATTGAGTCTAGCTTCAGCTATGTGAAACAGCCTCATGTGATAGTTTCGCAGCGCCTTTCGCATATCTGCATCAACGTCCCTCAGTCCGGCAATTATTTCAGCATGTGCCTGTTCAAGTTTTTCTAAGGGTATTGATGTTCCAGTAACATGTTCATGTTTCTGGATAGTGTACCCAGCTATATCACTGAATTTGTCTCGAATAAGTTCTAGGTCGAAGGATTCACTGAATCCCACTCCATCTTTGTCCCCAGGCGATTGACTAGGTCTGCCGGTTGCAGCCTCGTAGGATTCAAAGACGCGAACAATCCTGACGATCCCACTAATCTCCATCAATTCATGAATTAGTTCGGGGAGTTCACATAAGCCAAATGTTCTGCCTGATTGTCCGTACTCGTGTGCTAAAAGGAGCAGTACGTGTAATCCTGCACTGGAGATAAACGAGACCCCAGTAAAATCCAAGATTAGACTCGGCTCATCAGGTTTAGCCCGGATCTTGATCAGATCTTCAAAGTGGGAAGCACTGTGGGTGTCAATTCTGCCTCTAACGCTTCCGACAAGAGTGCTTTCTGTTCTGTTCCAAGAGATTGATACTGACATGTGTAACTAAGAAGATTGAGATTCTAGGTGTTAAGCACTAAGACGTGCGTGGTGTAGAAACTGTTCTGCAAAGTTTTACAGAAAACCCTGTTCGTGGAGATACACACGAATGTATAATACATCTGCTTTCGGGAATAGTCTCCGCTCGTGCAGGGAGTATTTCAGAGTTGTTGCAGTGAGGCCGCGAAATGAAGTGACGGCTGGCAGCATTATGTTGGCCCGGTATTAGGTACATTCTCCAAGGTAAGCAAAGTTCATAATTCAGGTCAACCACCTTCGTTATTGCCGGTGAGTCGTCGTTTGTGCGCAATGATGCCGAGGATCACGGTCGCAACGCAGGCCCCCATCAAAATCAGTGCAATGGGGCGCTCGAAGAAGCTGAGGGCATTCCAGTTGGATTTGATGGCACTTACCATGAAATGCTGCTCGAGGATTGGCCCCAATACCATTCCCAAGACCACTTGTGCGAGTGGAAACCCACCCCTGCGCAGCATTAGGGCGACCACTCCCATCAATACCATAACACCCACATCCAGAGGGTTGTTGTTTATCGCGTAGGCACCTGTAACACATGCTGCCGCGATGATTGGCAACAGCAGGTTAAAGGGCAGGCGCAGAGCTGTGCCTGCTATGCGGGCCGTTAGGAGTCCTACAGTAGGCAACAACAAGATATTTGCAATCAGGAAGGTGCCAAAGAGTATCCAGATCAAGGGCATCTGCTCCTGAAACAAGAGTGGGCCGGGTGTCACTCCCTTCATCATGAATACGCCCAGAACCATAGCAGTGACCGTGTCTCCCGGCAGCCCCAGTGAAAGTGCAGGAATCCAGGCACTTGCAACCGCAGCATTGTTGCTGCTCACGCCAGCCAGAACGACCCGTTCCTCATTTTTCTGCCGTTTTGCAGTCAGTTTTTCAAGACTGCAAGCAACCCAGGCACCAATATCTGCGCCTGCGCCGGGCAGGAATCCTACAAAAATTCCAAGTAATGAGGATCGTACTACGAGTTTGCGGGCCTTGCGAATTAATTTCAGCGGGCCTGCGTAAAAATTACTGAGTGCTTCGCGACGGATTGAAGCATCTGCCGCACGGGCAGAATTCGTACCGGCGCCCATATGGTACAATACTTCGGAGAAACCGAACAACCCGATCATTACGGCGATGTAGTCCAGTCCGCCGAGAAAAGCTGGGTTTCCAAAATGAAATCTGGGGTAACCCAGCGTAGGATCAACGCCCACGGTTGAGAGCAGAAGTCCAATCAAGAGACTGCCGAATCCCTTTAACAGGTGTCGTCCCGAAGCAAAGATGCCAGCAGTCAAACCTAGGACAGCAATCCAGAAGTACTCAAATGACGAAAACATCGCGGCCAAAGTGGCCAGCGCCAAGGCACCACCGGCAAGAACGAGTGTGCCGAGAATACCACCGAATGACGATCCCAGTGCACTGATGCCGAGTCCGTACAGTGCACCTCGCGATCTGCTAAGGGAATGAAGTTCGTCGGCGTACGCTGCGCTAGCCGGTGTTCCCGGAATCCGTGCTATTGCTGAACCAACATCGCCGGCGTATATGGCCACCGAAGAAATTGCGATAATCGCCGGAAGTGCGATAGTGGCGTCAAGAAAGAATGCGATCGGGATAAAAAGCGCAACAGCGAGCGTAGCAGTCAATCCGGGTACTGCTCCGAAGAGTGCACCATAAAGCGCGCCGGCAATCAGCGCAAGGACGCCTTCCCAGCTCACGAATGCCATTAGAGGGCCAGCAGTCCAGAGAAGAGCAGGTGTATCATGACCCCGGTAGCCGCAGAAGTAATCAGCACGGCCTTGATTCGAGCTCGCATGGCCACGCCACACACTAGGCAGGTCATACCGGCAGCAGCACCAATACTGGTCAGGGGATTTATCAATAGGAAGAGAAGTGCACCTGAGAGTCCTCCCAAAATGCGTGTGACACCTTTTCCAGACAGTTGATGTGTGGCGCGGACAACCTCAGCAGTTGGCCGCCAAAGCAGGCCGATCCCGACTAGTGCCAGCAAGAACGCCAACGCATTTGGAAAAAGTCCCGGCCCAGGATAGCCTTCTGGGAGGGAAGGAAAACTACGGGTACCCAGCCATATGGCGGCAGCGAGGATCAGAAATACTATCCCCGGTATTCGCAAATAGATACTGTTATAAGGCAAGTCCTGCTTCGTTCAAGAGTATGCCGCTGCGATGATCTTCTTCCCGAAGGAATGTTTCAAGAGCGTCTCCGGTAAGATGCCGCAATCTAAATCCTGCTCGTTCAAGGGGCACGCTGAATTCAGGTTTTCGGGATGCATTCCAGACGGCCACACGCAGCAGTTCCAAGCGTGCGTTCGGCAGGTTTTCCGGGGCGGCAAGCACCATCCAGCCACCTTCGGATGCGTAGTCAATCCCGAGTTCTTTAAGCGTGGGTACATCTGGGGCCACGGACAGTCGTTCATTTGCCATCAGAGCAAGCGTTCGAACTCGGCCAGCCCGGCGCAGTGCATCGGTTTCAGCAAGAGAGGCCGTCACAACATCCACTCCGCCTGCCAGTAGCTCCTGCAAGGCAGGCGCAGCCCCTTGACTCGGGACCCATGGCATGGCGGACTGATCAAGCCCCACAGCTTCGAGAAATCCAATCCGGCATAAATCCCATATACCGCCCAGTGAGGTACCGCTTGCTGTTAAGGTTCCTGGATCTGCCTCGAGCGCGGCAATGAGATCATGAATGTCTTCCCAGGGCGCATCACTGCGCACCGTAATCGCGCTTGGATTGACCGTAACCAGCGCAATCGGGGAGTAGTTTGTATAGTCAAGAGGGGTAAGGCCGGTCCAGTGCATCATCGTAATTTCAACGGTGATGGCACCCAGCGTATAGCCATCCGGTTGGGCTTGACTAAGAGCATAGTGTCCAACAATCCCACCGCCACCAGTTCGATTGACCACATTCACAGGCTGCCCCAACTCATCCTGAAGCACAGCCGCCAAGGCGCGGGTGGCGGTATCAGTACCTCCACCTGCTTTCCAGGGCACGATAACGGTCAGCGGACGGGAAGGATAGGCCTGTTCAACGTTAGTCTGACAGGCACACAGGGTGACCAGTAACAGGCCAATAATCCAGACGATTCCTCGATCAACCACCACTCCAAGGCGGGGCGACACCATTTGAGCGCGCATAAGCGATCATCTGTCCCAAGTGCTCATGGGTATGCCCGCCAATGATTGCCAAGGCTCCGTATACGTTCAGCTGCATCCCAAAGAGTTCGATAGACTCCCCCAAGTCCGAGTCTCCCATGGATTCCAGGAGTCCGCGTACGTGATTTTGGGAAGCCATCAAACGCTCGAGGGCGGCTTCTTTGGTTTCGGATTTATTGGCCCCGTAGTCCGACGCATGGCCAAGTGCTGCCGCAATGCCAAAGTTGGCATCTGATACGTGATCCAGCACTTCGAGAACTGAGCGGATTCCTTCTGCAGGGCGCCAGTCAAAAAGGTCTTCGGGGATGGCTTCTCCCAGAGAATGCAGTTTTTCAGATGCGCCATCAAAATCACCCGAAAAAGCAGTGAGATAAGCGCTGTTGTCATGCTCCTGGGCACTTGCTGGCAGAGCCACAAAAGTTGCAATCAGGACAAGGGTTATTGCTTGTTTCATCAAATAAGTGTGGTTTTTGAAGCTAAAACGGATGCGTGTAACTGACCAAGGTCTATTCCGTTTCCTTGTGCCGTTGCTCTTGTACCATATTGGCTACATCCTCCAAGAGAGCTTTTGCATCGTAGAGGATACCGTCCTTGATGGTATACCTGACTCCTCCTACATGCTCAACCTCACCGGTTTGATCGTTGAGCTTCATAGCGCCCGTTCCGTAAAGAACCTTAAAGTTCGCCAATGGATTTTCGTCTACAATGAGTAGATCCGCGCGCATGCCCGCGCGGATTACTCCAAAGTCGATGGGTTTCTGGAGGGGCTTATAGATCTCCATGGCCCCATGCATAGTAGCAGCGCGAACAACTTCTAATGGATGGAATCCAGCCTCCTGCAGCAGTTCAAGCTCCAGGATCGTTCCGAACCCGTAGAGTTGATAGATATAGCCGCTATCACTGCCGATTGTAACCTTGCCTCCAAGATTTTTGTATTCATTGAGGAACTGCATCCAGACCTGATAAAACTTCTTCCACGCCACCTCATCATGAGTAGTCCAGTTGAAGAAATATGATCCATGATCGGTGCGATTTGGAATAAAGAATTCCCAGAGACTGCCGAGCGTATATTTTTCGTGCCAGTCCGCATTTTTTGCTCGCATTACATCCCGTCCTGCCGAATAGATGTTCAAGGTGGGATTGATATAGTAGTCCAATTCCAGGAATTCATTCATGACAGCGTGCCATCGATCGCTATTTGGGGTTACCAGCGACCACTGACGCGCGACCTGTCCGAAACGCATCTGTTCGTCGTTGTAGTCCATATCTCCAGGCCAGGGTTGCACATCATGTGTATCGTACAGTGCCTCGAAGAGTCCATAGAAGTGGGTCATGCTGCCAAGTCCAAGCCTGGCTGCATCCAGCGCATTCATTTGAGCTACCCCCATCTGTCCTAAATGGGCTGTTGATCCGAGGTTATGCTTGGCAGCCTCATCCAGCAGGGCAGACATGATGTCTGGCGGGTAGGAGCCAAGCTTGAGGCCATCTACTCCAGATTCGGCTGCAAATTGTACCCAGGCGCGCGCAGCTTCCGGGGTTGTGACGGGGCCTTGGTCCCAGCCGCTGCCGGGCCGATGGTAACTTACCATGTGGGGGGCAGTGATTGCGTTTTTAGCGCTCCGCTCTTTCTCATTCAGTGACCACTCAAAGCCTCCGAAAGAAACTCCTCGCACTGTTGTGATTCCGTGAGCGAGCCATAGCTTATAGATGTATTCCGCCTCGGGAGTCTTGGGGATTCCGCCCGTATGGGCGTGCAGATCTATAATCCCGGGCATCACGTATTTCCCATGTGCATCAATTTCAAAAGTTGCCTCACCGGGTCGGCGATCCTCATTGATGTCCACATAAGGGGCACCAACACTGGTCACACGTACGATACGGTTCCCCTCAATCACGATATCCATAGGACTGCGAGGGGGTGAGCCGGTCCCGTCAATCACAGTAGCCCCCCGGATGATCAGGCGCTCAAAAGGCCCCTCGCCTTCATCAGGCCCGCGATCTGGAGCTGGCGCAACCTGTGCAGATGCGAGTAAGGGGAGCGATATGACTAAAACCAGCAGGATCACAAAAGCTTGTAAGTTCTTCATGTCAAATCTGTGAAAATGGAAGGGGGCGAAGAATGAAATCCGTAATATTGGAAACCGTATCTGCATAAGTGGGGTCGTCGCGCAGTGCGATCCATTCTGGATCAACAATAAACCTTGCCCATGCCGCGTCTCGTTCAGACATATTTTCGAATCCCAGCATATAGGTCAAATTTGGCATTAAAGGTCCATAGAGTGTCTCGCCGAAGAATACTGGATTAAGGCCAGTCTTGTGGAAAATGGCAATCTCCCCACCCTCGTTGAACATGGCAATTTTTTTCTGTCCTGCGACTGTGCTATGGCTCTCGTAAATTCGCAGTTCGAATATTCTATCCGGTCCAGTGGCAGGTTTTGCTATCTGAGGCATATCCACGAAGGCACGCATGAGTTGGTGCTCCCGTCGCACGTAGGCTGGACTGTCAAGTGTGGCATTCAGGAACTCTGCTCCCGAGCGCTGGAATTCGACATCATCCAGAAGCAATGTACTGCTTCGCGTGGCAGAGTCCATGCTTTGATGGGGGAGTATAACGTAGAGAGATGGCTGGTTGGGGCCATAAATAGGGGCAAATACACCTATCGGTCCAATCCCCATTCTGCCGTAAGCAGGCAATGCTACATCCCGATAAAAATCTGCGACGCGCGATTTACTGGCTCCAACATTCGTGTGGTACGTTATGAGTTCAAAGTACTGTTGTTGTTTTCCGGGATTAACGGGCGATACAAATGGCAGTGCCGCGGCCAGAGGGACGGTTGACATAAAAGAACGACGATGCATGGGAGTAAATGATGAATGAGCCTAAAAATAGGGATTTGTGGGCGTCAGAGTTTGGTTTTGCGGCCAAGAGAATATTTGGCGCCGCAGTACACAGCGTAAGTGCCTATAGAGTATTTGAGCAGGTGGCCGACTTGCCTATTTTCGGTTCATGTCGTGTTGTTGGTGCTGGCAAAGCAGCTATGACTATGGCAGCAGCACTGGAGCAATGCTTCCCGAATGCCTCATTTGAGGGCGAGGTAGTTGTACCGCACGGATACATGGACTCCTTCCCAGATAAATTAGCACGCCCTGCAGCGATAAGGATTTTCGAAGGTGGACATCCAATCCCGGATATCAATAGTCAGCGTGCGGCGGAGCGTGCTCTGAGTGTCGCGAAAGATTGTGAGCGGGACGATACACTCGTCGTGTTACTCAGCGGTGGGGCTTCGGCGTTGTGGAGTGCTCCGATCAATGGCTTATCTCTGCAGGATATTCGAACGGTAAACCAGATGCTTTTGCAGAGCGGTGCGGATATACATCAGTTGAATACGATCCGTAAGCATATATCTGCCATAAAGGGGGGACGTCTTGCAGAAGCAGCGTGGCCGGGACATGTGGTCACTTTGGCTGTCTCGGATGTTATCGGTGATGATAGTTCGGTAATTGGGAGCGGGCCTACGGTGGGTGATCCAACTACTTGGCAGGACGCGACAGAAATAATCCAGAGATTGGATTTGCAACTTCCAACGGAGGTGCACCAGTGTCTGCAACTTGGAATTGAAGGTAGCTTGCCAGATACACCGAAGCTAAACACGAAGCTCTTGGAGCAGTCAGTTTTTCAGCTGTTGGCCTCAAATGTTGACGCATTGAAAGCGGCAAAAGCGGCCGCTCAAACTATGGGATTCGAGGTTGTATCGGTGGATCATGATGTATGCGGTGAAGCACGGGAAGTAGGAGCAGCCATGGCGCGACGTGTCTTGCGCCTAAAACCGGGTCAATGTTTTATTTGGGGAGGTGAAACCACGGTTACCGTGCGGGGTAATGGGAAGGGTGGACGCAACCAGGAGCTAGCATTGGCCGCGGCATGTGTACTCGAGGGGGCATCTTTGGATGCTGTGCTGCTTTCTGGCGGTACGGATGGTATTGATGGGCCCACGGATGCTGCGGGGGGATGGGTAACCCCAAACACGGTTCCGGTGGCATTGGCGCACGGAGTAGATCCGTACGCGGCCCTTGAAGCAAATGATGCATATAACTGCCTTCGTGCCACGAAACAACTTCTGATCACCGGCCCCACACATACAAACGTGATGGATGTAGGCATAGGTCTTGTAGCATCATGAGCAACCGTTTGGCTTCCGAAAAGAGCCCATATCTTCTCCAGCACAAGGATAACCCGGTTAACTGGTGGCCTTGGGGAGATGCGGCTTTTGCAACTGCCAGGACAACTGATCGACCAATATTTCTCTCAATTGGGTATGCGACTTGCCATTGGTGCCATGTAATGGAGCACGAGTCGTTTGAGGATGCAGAAGTGGCCCAGTTGCTGAACGACACATTCGTTAACATCAAGGTTGACCGTGAGGAGCGTCCAGATGTGGATACCATCTATATGAGCGCCTGTCAGGTTGCCACGGGGCGTGGTGGATGGCCGCTCTCCATAATGATGACGCCGGACATGCGCCCATTTTTTGCAGGTACTTATATCCCCAGGACCGGGCGCTATGGACGCGATGGAATGCTGCAGATCATTCCACGTATAGCAGAAATGTGGCGGAAGGATCGACCCGCGCTGGAGAAAATCGCGGATAACTTTTTAGGTGCGTTGCAGAATGCCTCAACGCTTGATCTTGCGGGAGGGGAGTTATCTGTACAGGTCCTTGATGCAGCATTCAAGTACCATGAGCAACAATTTGACTCAGTCAATGGTGGATTTGGTCATGCCCCCAAGTTTCCTTCACCGGAACGTCTGAGATTCTTGCTGCGCTATTGGGATCGTACAGGAAATACTCGAGCACTGCAAATGGTTGAACATACGCTTCAGCAAATGCGTCGAGGGGGGATGTTTGATCAATTAGGTGGGGGTTTCCACCGCTACAGTACGGATCCAATGTGGCTCTTGCCGCATTTCGAAAAGATGCTGTATGATCAGGCACTCTTGGCGCTGGTCTACCTTGAGGCATTTCAGGCAACTGGACATCTGGAGTATGAGCAGACAGTTCGAAGCATACTGGAGTACGTTCGCCGCGAATTACAGAATACCGAAGGCGCCTATTGTACCGGAGAGGATGCAGATTCTGAGGGGGTTGAAGGTAAATACTATGTCTGGAGTATAGAAGAAGTGCGTAGCGTGCTGGATCCAGCTGCCGCAAACCTTGTCACAGTTGCATTCAATCTAACTGAGACAGGTAATTATATTGATGAAGCTACCCAAGATCGGACAGGTAACAACATCCTTCATCGTTCCCCGGGGGATGATCTTTCGGATAGTGCACGCCTGTTCGCTGCCTCCAGGCAGCTATTCGATCTTCGTGCGCAGCGTGTACGTCCGCTCCTTGATGATAAGGTGTTAACAGACTGGAATGGACTTATGATTGCCGCTCTGGCGCGGTGTGGCGCGGTATTGAACGATGCTGATTTGATTCGCCGTGCGGTAAAATGTGCACAATTCATAGAAGCACACATGGTACCGGAGCGAGGCAGGCTGCTGCATCGATGGCGTGAGGGAGAAGCTGCAATAGCGGGCATGCTGGATGATTATGCCTATATGGTCATGGGACTCCTGGCACTTTATGAAGCTACCGGCGAAGAGGACTATTGCTTATGGGCGATGAGGCTCACACAAACAGTAATTGCTGAATTCGGAGATGAAGATGGGGGCTTTTATCTGACTGCACAGGACAGCGAGTCGCTCCTGTTGCGCCCAAAGCAATCATTTGACAGCGCACTCCCGGCAGGCGGTGCTGTAATGATGATGAATCTGTTACGTTTGGGACGCATAACCGGCAAGACCGAACTGGAAGCCGCTGGGCATGACGCGATTGCCGCGCATTCGGCGGGATTGCGGCACTACCCTGATGGCTTTAATGCAGCGTTGTCTGCTTTGGACTATGCGTTGGGTCCCAGCAGCGAGGTGATAGTGTCGGGAGCCCGCAGTCTTGTTGGAACGCAGGAGATGTTATCGGTCCTTAGAGGAATTTATGCTCCCAATGCCGTGATTCTTTCACGTCCGGTCTTTGGGGGCAGTAATGAGCCGGCAATACATGTATGTCACGGGAGCACATGTGATCTGCCGACCCAGGATACCGAAGCGGTTATTGCCCTATTACAAAACGCCACGGATTAAATGCCGACCAAGATGAATGATGTCTTTATTTTGAGTGCCACACGTTCCCCAATTGGTCGTTTTGGAGGGGCGTTCCGCTCGTTGAGTCCGGCGAAAATTGCGGCACCGATTCTTCGGTCAGCACTGGATCAGTCCGTTGATCCAGACTTGCCACCCGATTTGATTTTGATGGGCCATGTTCTAGGAGGTGGTCATGGACAGCTTGTTCCCCGACAGGCCGCAAAGCTTGCAGGCATCCCTCATTCCGTTGATGCAGTTGGCATTGATATGGTATGTTCTTCTGGCATGATGAGTCTGATTGCAGGAGCGGCATTTATCCAGTCGGGTGCCTCGAATTTGATCTTGGCGGGAGGTGTGGAGTCCATGTCGGATACAAGATTCGCGCTCTCCAGCAGTGCTAGATGGGGATATAAGTATCTTCCTGGACAGGGGGAATCGGTGGTAGACCTGTTATACAAGGATGGGTTATCAGATCCCACAAGCGGTGAAGCTATGGGGTTACAGGCGGAGCGTTTGGCACAGGCGCTCCGCGTGAGCCGCCGAGAACTGGATGCCGTAGCTGCGGAATCTCATTCCCGGGCACACAGGGCGACATTGAATGGCGGGTTCGATGCCGAAGTCACCCCAATCCCGACAAGGAAGGGTAATCTAGAGAAGGACGAGGGGATTCGCTCGGGCACAACTGTAGAAACACTAGCCGATTTGCGTCCTGTTTTTTTACAGGATGGATTACTGACCGCGGGCAACAGCAGTCAAATAAGCGATGGAGCCGCAGCACTTCTTCTTGCCAGTGGAAAGTTCGTGAGAGATCACAGTCTGCGGCCGATAGCCCGTATACATGGTAGCGCATGGGCAGCCGGAACATGGGACCGGTTCATAGAGGTTCCTGCCGAGGCAGCCCGGCGTGCACTAGGGGTGACTGGCATGCGCGTAGATGACATAGATCTATATGAAAACAACGAGGCGTTTGCTCTAAGTACGGTGCTTTTCGTCCGTGATCTTGGAATTGATCCGGGGATACTAAATGTGAATGGTGGTGCTATTGCCTTAGGACATCCAATCGGATGTTCAGGGGCCAGGGTTGTCGTGACGCTCCTACACGCACTCAGGACTCGTAGAAAATCGCTAGGTCTTGCAGCTGTCTGCCACGGCACGGGTGGGGGAACAGCAGTAGTGGTAGAGTGCCTATAACGTGCATATCCTGTACTCCCCCTCCTTATCCATAAGGGTTAATCGTTTTCCGAATTGTGCTTGGGGATGTCTGAATTCTGGTTGGGGAATCCCCATTTATTGGAAATGATGGAAGCAACCGAACATGATTGTGTATGCTGTTTTATGTAAGGCTGTTTTGTAAACTCTCGGGATGAAGGTAGCAAGATTCTGGGTTATAATAGGGAATTATATGGGATAGTTGAATGTCACATTCCCCCAAAGTGCTTACATTTACGTCAGACGCAATGGAACAGGACAGCCATCCTGCCCATTGCTTACCATAACATCAGATAGCTTGATGCCATGCCTGACAAGGCAAAAGGTAAGGAATTTCGCGGAGTCGAGTACAGGTTACTCCCAGGTTCAAGCGCAAATGCAAGGAAACTTGCTGGTATAGCGGGCGCATGCAGGTTTGTCTGGAACTACTTTCTTGCAAAGAACAAAGAGGAATACAAGCGGGCAAAGGAATCCGATGGCAAAAAGCCCTCTGTATCATTTTTCTCGCTTGGCAAGCAGTTCACGCAATTGAGGAAGGAGGTCGATTGGCTTTCCGAGTACTCATTTAAGATAGTCAGATATTCGCTCAAGCATCAGGCGGACGCCTGGCAAGGGTTTTTCAAGGGAGTCCGGAAGCATCCGAAGTTCCATTCTAAATACGGCAAGTGTCCATCCTTCACGATCCCGGATAACGTAAAGATCAAGGATGGGCGGTTGTTTATTCCGAAGGTTGGATGGATGCAAATGCGCCGAAAAGGTGGCAATCCATATCCGGACGGTAGACCGATTCGGGCTACCATCAAGAAATCGGGGCGGTATTGGAAGGTATCTGTATGCTATGAGATTGATGCACGCAAGCGCACAGAGAATGGAGTTGCGGTTGGCGTTGACTTGAACACGGACAACGTAGCATGGACGGACACTACAGGCGAACGGGGGATGCTGGGCATTGCCAGATTGGACAAGAAAGATATACGCATACGGCGATATCAGCGCAAGTTGGCGCGCCAGCAGAAAGGATCAAATCGCAGACGAGTGACCAAGCGGAAGATCACCAAGTGGAAGCGTAAACAGAAGAATAGTCGCAAGAATCAAGCCCACCAAAACAGCAGGTTCCTTGCCAATCGTGCAGAGGCGTTAGTCCGCGAGGACTTGAAGTTGAAGAACATGACGGCATCCGCGAAAGGCACGGTAGAGAACCCTGGCAAGAACGTCAAAGCGAAGGCAGGCCTGAATCGATCCATGCTCAACGCTTCGCATGGCAGGTTCAACCAGTATTGCGACTATAAATTTGAGACGGTAGTAGGTGTCGATCCACGGTACACAAGCCAAACGTGTAACTCGTGCGGGCACGTGGACAAAGTAAACCGTCAAACACAACGCAGCTTCAGGTGTGTGTCTTGTGGACATGCAGATCATGCAGACCTCAACGCGTCTGCGAACATATTGGCCTCCGGGATTGGGGCTTCTGCACGGCGAGGGGCGTTCGGTTTACCGACCCCTAAGACCCGTGAAATTGATGGGATATTCAACTATGCCATATAATTCCCTTATAATATTGTGTACATGAATAGTGATCTCAGGCTAATTTCGGTGCACGGTGCATAGATTACAGATTCGGCAGACACCCTTCAATGAGAAATTATCGGGATTTATCGCGGTTATCATAAGTTCAGAGTGGGCTCTGGGGCAGGTTTCGCTTGATCAGTACCGGTATTTAATTGCCAAAATATTTGCATATCCAAGAGGCATCCGAAAGTGACCGATTCTCTCAAAAGAAAAAAGAATCTTTTATGCGAGCATAAAGAATCTGACAATTTCACACCATCCAATGGGTAGAAGACTTAGCTTTTTGGTTGCCGGCATCATCCTTGTCGGATGTGCGGTCATAGCCGTGATTCTCGTAGCCCAACGCCCCGAAACTGCCCGTCAGGCTGTCCCCTCACGTGCCCCGTTTGTAACTACTGATTCCGTTATGAGCGGAGAGGGGCCTATCCCGATACATGGAGGAGGCACCGTACGCCCATATGCAGAAGTAGATGTGACGGCGGAAATCTCCGGCCGAGTTGTATGGGTGAATCCTACCTTTCAAAGTGGAGGACTAGTATCCTCGGGTGAGGTTCTATTCCGAATTGACGATGCGGATTACTTGGGTAGAGTGGACCGGGCACGCGCCAATGTAGCCGCTCAAGAAGTTGAGTTGATGCGTGTGACGACAGAATCCGACATTGCGAAGACACAGTTTGAGAAGTGGCAAAATGAGGGAAATACTGGGCAACCCAGCCCCCTGGCGTTATGGGAACCCCAAATTGCAGCTGCTCGGGCCGCGCTGAGCAGGGACCAGGCCGAGCTCGTTGAAGCCGAATTACATCTTTCCCGGGTTGCAATTTACAGTCCCTTTACGGCCGCGGTTTTGAGCGAGTCCATAACGGTAGGGCAGTTCGTAGCAGCAGGCCAAAGTGTAGGGCACTTATATAGCATCGATACCGTTGAGGTTGTAGTACCACTCCCTGACGAAAGCGCAGCGCTGATCCCCGGACTTTGGGGATTGAGACCAAGCACCCAAAACAGTCTGATTTCCACGCGTGTGATCGCGAAGTATGGCGACCACCAATACTCGTGGGCGGGTTATGTTGATCGTGCAGAAGCAGCCCTGAAAAGGCAGACAAGCACGATAGAGGTGGTCATTCGTGTGCCCAATCCGTTCACAGCTGGATTAGCCTTGGACGCGGGAGATTCACGCAGTCGAACAGCGTTCCACCTCTCTTAATAGGTAAGTTTGTGAATGTCGAAATTGACGGGATAGTTCCAGACCAGTATTTCAGAGTACGGCGATCAGCTCTCAAACCGGACGCTGAGGTATGGGTCGTACATGACGATGTGCTGAACCGCGTTCCTGTACAAGTTCTGCAACGATCAGAGGATGAGGTTTTTCTTACTGGGACACTCGAGGAAGGGCAACAAGTAGTGGTAAGCGGAATCCAGGCAGCCATTGACGGGATGGCAGTACGGACCCAATTATAAGGTAATCATAGCCTACTGAGACCATGCAATCTAGGCATTGCATCCATGAACACGGCGAGGAAATATTGTCAAATTCTGATCAACAGTGACCTAGCAGTATGAGCATCCAGTTCAAAGTTGATCAGCCTCTCCTCCACATGTTGTTTCCAGACCCTAGAATCCGATTGCGCTGATGAATCAGAAGGGCCCCTATTCAGGTGAGTCGGCAGGGCCAATCGCCTACATGGCGAGTAATCGGATTGCCCCCAACTTGTTGATGTTTGGCATCATCGCCTTGGGCCTCGTATCACTTAGCGGTCTGGAGCGGGAGGCTTGGCCAACGGTCTCCTTTAACATGATTGAAGTCTTCATAGCCTATCCCGGGGCTACACCAGAAGAGATTGAAGAATCCATTATTGTTAAGATTGAAGAGCAAATTGAGACACTGGAGGATGTCAAGGCAATCAGATCTTTGGCTGCTCCCGGGGTGGCATCCGTGAGAATTCAGTGGAGGACCGGTACGAATATAAGTGAGGCGATGGACGAGGTGCAAGCTGTTGTCGGACAAATTCAATCTTTTCCGGCTTCGGCGGAGCGCCCCCAGTTTCGGGAAATGGACAATCGTACCAGCGTGGTTCGATTAGTACTCTTTGGTGATGCCACCGAGCGTGCGTTGAAAGAACTTGCCTACCAAGTCAAAAATGAATTAAAAGCTTTGCCCAGCGTATCTCTCGTCGAAGTCAGTGGCACGAGAGATTATGAGATCTCTATTGAAGTATCACTTGCTACATTGCGTGCGCTCGGGTTGACGCTGGAAGACATTGCCTACGCTGTCCGCCAAAGCTCACTCAACCTTTCTGCCGGGAGCATTGACACAAGGGAGTCCGAGGTCCGTGTACGGACTATTGGTCAGAATTACAACCAACTTGATTTTGAGGAAGTCGTCATTATTGCTCTAGACGACGGCACGGTTGTGCGTCTCAGAGATATTGCAACGATCCGCGACGAATTCCAGGAATCCAATACGATTGTTCGTCATCAGGGTATGCCAGCAGCTTTCGTAGAGATCTATCGAGGAGAGGGCGAGAATGTTAAAACGATTTCCGAAGCGGTCAACGAGCATATTCGGGATGTAATCCTGCCTTCATTTCCCGATGATATCGGGGTTACTGTATGGAACGATGACTCTCCCGTCTATGCAGAGCGCGTGGATCTACTGGTTAGAAATGGTTTTCTGGGCTTCATCCTGGTATTCATTGCGCTGGCCCTCTTTCTTGAGATCCGGCTTGCAATATGGGTTATTCTCGGTCTGATCACCTCTGGTTTAGGTGCTTTGGCGGTCATGCTGTGGCTTGATATATCACTCAACACCCAGTCACTTTTCGCATTCGTTCTGGCAATAGGCATCATCGTTGACGATGCCATTGTGGTAGCCGAGCGAGTCTACTCTCAGCGCATGACAGGTCTTGCAGGACCGGTCGCTGCGATTCGAGGAACGCGAAGAATCAAGACGGCATTAATCTTCGCAGTGCTCACTTCAATTGCGGCGTTCACTCCCCTGCTTTTTATTCCGGGCGGTATTGGAGAAGTGTGGTTTGCATTGCCGGCGGTTATTATTGGCATGCTGGTGATCTCTCTCATTGAAGCATTTTTCATTCTACCCAGGCACCTATCTCACCTGCCAGGCCCAGAATGGACGCCTTCCAATTTTGTGGATAAATTCCTCTTCCGTATCCGAACCCATGTAAGTCAAGGGCTGAGCAGATTTCTGCAAGGCCCGCTGAATCGTGCCCTTCGCTTTGCTACGGACTATCCTGCAATTATTATGTCGGGAACCCTCGGATTGCTTGTGCTCTGTCTGTCGCTAGTTCCAGCAGGCGTGATTCCGACTACACTTACCGAGGTAGTGGAGGGTGATTTTGTCACTGCTACACTTGAAATGCCGGAGGGAACACCTGCGGAGAGAACTTTTGAAGTTGCAATGGAGCTTGAAGCTGCCGGTAAGCGGGTGATTGAACGCCTGGATCAGGAAAGACCGGAGGGAGCCCCTTCACTGCTGGCAGGAGTAATCGTGGTGATTGGTCAAGGTCCCCGTGTAGAGGGAGGAGGACTTGATCCAGCCCCTACTATGAACCCCCAATCACATATTGCCAGTATTGAATTCAAGTTATTGAGTGCACAGCAACGGGATATGTCCACTATCACGGTCATGCAGGCTTGGCGGGAAGAGGTGGGATTCCTGCCCTATGTTCGGGGAATTGCTTTCAGCGGAGAAGTCATCAACCTCGGGAATCCCGTGGAGGTTGTTTTATCTCATCCAAATCCGGATCGATTAATCATTGCTGCCGATTCAATTGTGACTAACTTATATAGTGTAGCCGGTGTCTTTGATATCCGATCGGATCATGCCCCTGGTGTCAGGGAGATACAGCTGGAGTTGCAACCTGAAGCGCGAACATTGGGTCTCACTGTCGAAGATTTGGCCCAACAGGTGCGATCAGCTTTTTTTGGAGTGGAGACGGTAAGACTGCAACGTGGCGAAGAAGAAGTCCGGGTTTATACGCGTCTGCCCGCAAGCGAGCGAGAAGCTATCACGGATGTTGAGGGATATTTGATCCAGACGCAACCAGATGGGAAGGTACCGATCCATCAAGTCGCCTCGATGACAATGGGAGCCTCCCCGCCGGTTATTCGACGGAAAGATGGACAACGAATTGTAACTGTGACGGCAGATGTGAATGATGAAGTGATCTCTGGATCACAGGCCAATGAGATTCTTGAAAATAGATTCCTCCCAGATATAATCGCTTCCGATCCCGAGCTATCCTATTCCTTCGGAGGGGAACAGCAGCAACAACTGGAGTCCTTGGATGCACTAAACCGCGGATTTATCCTCGCCATGCTGGCGATATATGCATTGTTGGCAATCCCCCTGCGCTCCTATCGTAAACCATTCCTATTGATGGCCATTGTACCATTTGGTCTCATTGGCGTCATCGTTGGTCACCTGATACTAGGTCTTCCACTCAGCGCTGCTTCGTTCTTGGGCTTTTTCGGACTCGCCGGAGTCATTGTGAACGATGCGTTAGTAATGATTGATTCTATAGACCGACGCATCCGAGAGGGAAGTACACCAAGACAGGCAATTATTGAGGGAGCCAAGAGTCGCTTTCGTCCCATTATGCTGACGTCAGTGACCACGTTCCTGGCATTTGTGCCGCTTATCCTGGAGCCCGCAATTCAGGCACAGTACCTGACCCCGTTTGCGGCATCATTAGGCGTTGGTATCATGGTTACAACTGGAATCCTGATGCTGCTCTTACCCGCACTGCTGGCTGCTTTCCTTCGAATCAATTCCAGTCGCACCGTGCAGGATATGCAGACTGCCTGATCCAGTCCTAGGCAGCGTTTATCCGTACCTGCTCAGCGAACTGATTAACCCTGGAAGCAGAGCTCGACGACAGGCCATCTATTAGATTCAGAGGAGCCATATCGCACAGAATCCCGCAGAGGGCGCAGCCCCACTTTGTCATCACAGTGGAGGCTCCCGAAAAACTCGTTCCAGCTCAGTAGAAATCAGGCCGGGGTAAATGCCTGTTCAACTGAAATGCGCGACAGGCGCAGCGTCTTAACGCCGGAGGCTTCGCATTACAGCATCCCCATCAGATGTACGCACACGAATCGTCGGTCCGCCACCATTCAGGTCGCCAGTAACTCTCGAATCCTCAATATTACCCGAGAAATTCGAGAACGCATCCATCTCCACATCGCCATCACTTGCTCTCACATCAAGTGTGGTGGAGATGTCGGTGGGTATCGAAACAAGCGCATCGCCATCGCCAACGGATACAGATATATCTCTTGGATCAACCAATTCAAGTACTACATCTCCGTCGCTGGAACGGACCGTGAGACTGCCTGAAACGTTGCTAACCCTGATGTCACCATCTGAAGTATGCGCTACGGCACGGGAAGACACCATATTGCGGATGCTGAGATCACCGTCTGATGTTCTTGCCTCAAACTCCCCAGATACGGTTTCGATTTGTATGTCTCCGTCGGAGGTTTGGGCGCGAATGGTATCTCCGACGAGTTCTCCGAGCATGAGATATCCGTCACTGGTCTTGATGGATACAGATGGTCCGTGGAGCAAGTCAGCCGCGATATTACCATCCGAGGTTTGAATCACAATGTCTCCTCCCGAGATTTGACCAATCTTTATATCGCCATCGCTGGTTTTGATCTTGGCACCAGAGGTCAATTCCTCAATAGCTAGGTTGCCGTCAGACGTGCGTATGCTCGAGGGCACATCAGTTGGCATGTCGATCATAACACTGATATCTATCGGGTTGCGCCAATCGAAGGATTCCCCGAGATTCTTTTCTGGTTTTGAGACGACATGTAGTGTTCCACCTTCAAGGGTCACACTGAAATTTTGTTTTTCATAGTACTCCAATGCTTTATCGCGGTCGCGGCCGTCAACGGTGACATTAACAGTCACGCTGGATGCGTTGGATGTGTTTACCTTCACGTCGGCATCCACCACGCTGAGCATGAGGTTTTCGACTTGGTTGGCAGAAAAATTTTCACTGATCGGTGTAAGCTGGACCTGTGCGCTGACTGGGGCTGTGATAAGTAAAAGCGCAGCAAAGGGGAGCGAATTAAGGTATGAGCGCATGGCGATTTTCCAATTGGTTTCGGTTTATTGCGGCGGACTAGGCTTGCCTACGTACGGTTATGGACCGATGTTACAGTTCGTGTTGTTCATGCAAAACCCCCAAGACTGGAGGATTCGCCGCGCATGCAGGCACAAGATCCGTCATTCAATCGTTCCACCGGGGATCTGACTTGATCCATCTTAATGGTAAATCAACGCAGCATATCCCAGATAAGACAGGAATTCCTAGATTTCTTTGAGGAAAAGGGGCATACGATTGTCACCAGTGCCTCTCTTGTCCCGTTGGATGATCCCACGCTGCTGTTCATCAACTCGGTTATGGCCCAGTTCAAGGAGATCTTTCTGGGGGAAGAGACGCGGTCTTACGTTCGGGCCGCAGATACCCAAAAATGCCTTCGAGTTTCTGGTAAGCACAACGATCTTGAAGAAGTGGGGCACGATACGTATCACCACAC
>JAJEDR010000033.1 GCA_022821385.1 Rhodothermales bacterium | reverse complement strand
GAATTCAGGCCGCGAAAAGTGGCCTGATAAGCGGCTTTTGTAGTGTTCAAATTTTCCGGGACACCCCCAATAACAGGCCTATACCCCTACTAATACGGCTTTTCTGGCTTTCAGAAAGTTGCAACCTGTCGAAGTCAGGTTTCTACGTCAAAACGATCTGTCTTAATTTTGACAATTGTCGTTAGACACCTTCTCTATGGTGACCGCAAAAGTGTGACAAAGAATATGCTTCGCTCGTCATTGGACCTGATCCTGAATATGCCGCAGGGGTAACCTCCGTCGAAGGATATACACACTCGCAGCGGAGTTTGATTATGCCCTGAGAGCGACCCGGTGAAACCCGCTTCAAGAAGATATCCTCCGGCAGCAGGAATGTCTACTCATCTACCGAGTCCAGCGGCAGATCAATCCGCATGGTCGTACCCTCCCCCAATTCCGTGCTAAAGCTAATGGATCCCCCGGACAGCTCAACTGTCTGCCGAGCAATTGCCAATCCAAGCCCGGCCCCACTGGTTTTTGTGGAGAAGCTGGGCTCATAGATTCGGTCTTGGGCCTCCAAAGGGATCCCTGGACCATTATCTATCACTTCGGTAATCACTTGGTCAGCTTCCTGTCTGGCAGTTACCGTGATCGTCCCTCCGTCAACATCCTGCACAGCCTCCAATGCATTCTTGATCAGGTTGATATAAGTACGAAGAAGCTCACTGGGATCTCCCCGAACGGGCAAAGGATCGTTGGAGAGCTCTAGCTCAAAAGTAGCGTTATCGGACGCCTCTGCCCGCATAAGCCCATATGCTTCACTGATCACCTCGCGCAAATCAACGTGTACAACCTTGCGGGCGGGAAGCCGTGCAAAGGTCGAAAACTCATTGGCAATATGCGCCAACGAATCTATCTGAGCGACAATTGTTGCTGTCGTTCGAGCAAACTGTCGCCTAAAACGGGACGTGTCTGTGTTCGCATTGTCAAATGAGCGCTGGAGATGCTGAATGGACAGTTTCATTGGCGTGAGCGGATTCTTGATCTCATGTGCGATCTGGCGAGCCATTTCGCGCCAGGCCAGCTGTCGCTCCTGTCTGGCCAGCTTCTGTCTGTTTTCCGCGAGCTGTCGCTGCATCGTGTTGAAGGTTTTGACCAGCTCTCCCACCTCATCGCGCGACTCAACCGGTAGCACACGTTCAAATTTTCCTTGCGCCGCTTCCTGCAAACCCTCCTGTAGTCTGGCAATTGGCCGTGCCAACGCCCGGGAGAGCACTGAACCCGTAAACATTACCAGGACACCCAGACCCAGCATTGCCCCAAACAGATAGGCTAATGTCCGTGCCCGCTCCTCCTCTATCCGCTCGGCCTCCGGTAGTGTAGGCACTGAAAGGACGTAGGCCGGGTTGCCGCTATTGTTCAATATGGCGCGGTAACCCGCAGTGTACTCAAAATCCCCAAGCTTGTGATCCACAAACGTAAAATGCTGCGCATTGCCATAAATGGCACTGAAAACTTCCGCTGGAAGTCGTGTATCTACTATTCGATCATCCACCAACTGGCGTCGACTCGCAGCTATAAGCTCTGTACCACGGTACAGGTTCAGATCCAGTCCAACGCGGGCAGCCAAGGAATCAATATTGATGCGCGCCAACGCATCAACATTGTTCTCTCCCAGCCTTCTTTCCGGTGCCAGCGTAGACTCAACCCGTTCCAGATGCTGTCGAAGCCAGCTTTGAACTGCTTTTTCATTCTCTTCGGTTACAACATTGTATCCGGCAATACCGACTGGAATTACCGCGATGACACCTACCAGGAAGAATGCATTCATCACTTTATCCTGGTAACGCACACGCTTTCGCGGAAAAAGGCCGGCTCTTAACTGCAAGATGTATCCGACCGTGCAAAACGGAATACATAAGAGTAATCCACCGGCTACCAAACGAAGCAAGTAATAGAGGTGGTCAAACGGACCATCCGTTGTCATTCGGGCAGCTACGATCTGATTGCCCCTGCGAAGATAGTAAGTCAGATATGTGCTACCACCTCCTACTGACTCCTGCTTCCACTGCGATGATTGTCGGGCCAGTTCCATTTCAATCTCAGGATCCAGTCTATACTTGGCAAATCGGCGGCCGAACGTACGGGTTAATTGCCCGTCACTGTACGAAGCCAGCGATAAATCTTCGTACAGGTCCAGATAACCGGACGACAATAGCACGCGCAGAAGTGGGGTATCGGCCTCCTCAGACACAATGTGAGGCTGTGCCCGCACAAGAACCCATCCGGCTCCAAGTGGGGCCAATCCTGCATACTGATACCTAGCGGCTCCCGGTGATTGCGGCTCAACAAATCCATAATTGCTTGAGGTCAGTTCTATCCCAGTTCTCAACTGTGCCCATAGTGCCTTCGTGGCTTCAGGAGATGTTGTGGTGGAGACGCTGCCAGTACTGTAAAGCTCATCACCACTCGTTGAGAGGACGGTCAGACTGGCATCATATGCTCCTAGTGAAGAAAGAAGTGTGCCCTCAAGTAATTGCTCTACTTCACTGGCAATATCATCACCAGATACCAATGCGCTGTACAACTCCGGTCTTTGAAATGCCTCTTCGACAGCTTCGCGTACCGCCAGCGATACCTCATGATCACTCCCTCGATCAAAAGTCTCGACAGCATATGCAACCCGGTCCCGCTTACGCTTGTCCAGATTGTCGTAGTAGGCGGGATAAAGCAATAGACAGATACCTAGAACCGCTGGCACAGCCCGTCGCAGGGAGAGCCACTCATAAACACTTCCACTTTCTGCCCTTGCTGCAAGGTACAGACAGACTGACAATAAACTTAGACTGGCCACCCACGAGCCCCACTGCAGCAACTCCAGAGTTACAACGACCCCGACAGCAACTGTGCACAGAGAAACTAGGCACACACGACTAGGGCGCATCTCCAGCCCCATGCGTAGTACACTGATCGCTATGAGTGCTGATCCCAGCGTCAGGAGCACGAGAGAAATATATACGACTAACTCCAGAGAGCTTGGTAGAAGTGCACCGCGCCCTGTATAACTGAGTGTAGAATCCAAAACACTTGCCTGCACAACCACCGCCAGCATCAATGCTAACACAAGTGTTAAGAGAATACCGCTTCCAAGACGAATCCAAGCATAGCTTCCGTGCTGTGTAGACGGGCTTGAGTGTGCGTTAGCATAGCGAAGCACTGCTAACCCCAGAATCAAAACACACAGCGCTCCAATAAACAAATCGCCCGTCGTGCGCATTAATCCACCCCCTACCGTAGAGGCAAGATGTACTGGATCAAATAATGGACTGAATGGAGCTTTACCCATCTGATACCTTGCCGGTACTTCCAAGTAAAGCCAAGCGATACGCCCCAAACCCAGAACACCTACAAAGGTCATAAGTCTGTACAACTTCGGAGCGCTCCAGTACCATCGCCAAGTACCCCAGACAAGCCAAAGAACCAGTAGCGCCATCCCCGCCGCCTTCAGGTTGTCATAAAATGCAGCAGTTGCAGCAATCAATTTAGCCTCGGTCGGCGGAGTCACGGTGTATGTCCCCAATACGCTCCTGTCTACAGATAGAAGCGTGTTCTCACCGAGATCCCCTCCATAATCAACCTGAACCTCTAATCCGGTCTCGCGGGTCCAGATGTCTGTGATGTCATAATTGTCTAGTACGGAATTACGTACAGGCGCTCTTACAAATAGATTTTGGGTCACGCGGATACTGCCAATTTCAGCATCTCCCGCATTCAGGGGCTCCCATAGAACCAGCGTGATACGCCAATCATCGTCCCGTATGATGCTCCACCGGGGGCGTTCAAATATGCCATCCTTGGCCAATGGAGTACTCTCTCCTCGCCATGCGACCAATCGCATGTCTATATCATAGATAGACAGCGCCCCGTGTTCCGGTACGATGATGCGGGTCAACTCCTCGGTCAGCAAAGGGTCTGGAACGCGCCTGAATGAAACGTTTCGGCTATCAACCACGGTTGCCGCTTCGGCTGCAACGACCTGCATTGCCTCTTGAGTGGCAGCAAACTCAGACAGCAACAACTCTTCAGCAGCTACTACGGCTTCCCGTTGACGCAAGTCCACTCCCTGGTCAACAGATAGCACATGTACCCGTTGCCCGATCCATGAAAAACCGACGATCAACAAAAGTAACCCGGCTATCACGACAAACGTTCTTTGCTGCTGCATGCCCCACCTCAGGTACGAATTACCTGTATTGCCATGAGCCTATACGCGGGATAGGAGCCTCCAAACCGTAAATAAAAACGGAAGGTCTGCTCTTCGCCAAGAACAGTATAGCGTCCGGTGAGCCACCACTCTTCCTCCTGTGTCATGCTGCGATCAAGCCTAAATCCCGCGGGGGCATACGCTCGGAAGAACTCGCGAAGAACATATAATGCCTGTGACCGCGTGTACCGTCGAGGTTGCTCCAATAACGCAAGCTCCAGGTAATCCTCCGCATGGGCAACCAAGACATCTGCATTGCCTTCTGAAAGGCCATCCAGCACAACCACCAAGTTAAGGGTATCTGCCTGCCCCCAGACTACCTCCGGTTTTGCACCAAGCAACAACACGATCGGAACCGCAATACAAAACTTTGCCAGGAAACATGCCTCAAATCTTGCGATTTGGAACATCAGCATCTTCGTCGAGGAAACTCAGAATAGACTCAACCACCGAGTTAGACATAGCGGTGCGTGTCTCCGAAGTTGCTGTTCCAGCGTGTGGCGTCAATACAACTCGCGGATGATTACGAAGCATATCTAATACCTTTGGACCAAACACATCCAAGCCTGCACCTCCTATGTATCCTGAGGTGATTGCCTGTATTAATGCCATTTCGTCTACAACCCCCGCACGTGCAGTGTTGATGAGAATTGCGGTGCTTTTCATAAGAGACAAGGCCTTCGCATCCACCAGTTGATGACTGTCCGGGTTAAGGTCACAGTGTAGTGTTACAACATCACTTATTGTGAACAGTTCTGCCAGGCTGCAGAGCGTCGCAATGGTTTCGCGCTCAATAGTCGGGTTGGCTGGCTTTCGGTTGTGATAAAAGATCTTCATCCCAAACGCATGTGCCCGACGCGCTACTGCAGATCCTATTTGTCCCAAGCCGACAACACCAAGTTTCTTGCCGGCAAGTTCCATTCCTAGTGGCATCACATCTGGTCTTTTACCGAGCACACATCCTGCTTCGGGCAGGCGACGTGTCAGTGAAAGTATCAGGGCCATGGTCAATTCAGCGGTTGATATTGCAGTTATCCCGGGAGTATGGGTAACCATAACACCCTGTGCTTTGGCGGCCTCGAGGTTGATATTGTCGGTTCCTGCTCCAAACTGCGCGACAAGTTTGAGATTCCTAGCTCTCTGTAGAAATTCGGGGGTAATTTGATCATATGGAGTAGTAACTATGGCTAACACATTTTCGATATGGTCATCACCAATCGGAGACCCCATAGGTCTCACACAGACTGTACATTTCTCCCGGAGCCTTACCAGATCATCCTCCGCCAACATGCATGCAATCACTGTTGGATGTGGCATTTACAAATACTGTTATAGCTATAGCGAGCCGGCCGATAATTGCCGAACGGCATAATCACATGCGCGTGCAGTTAGCGCCATGTAAGTGAGGGATGGATTCTGGCATGCTGACGAAGTCATGCATGCACCGTCGGTCACAAACAAATTACTTACGTCGTGACACTGATTATAGGCATTCAGTACGCTCGTTGCAGGATCACGCCCCATTCGGGCGGCGCCCATTTCGTGATTGCCTAACCCAGGAGCGTCCTGCCATGTGTCGTAGGTAGAGACATTTCTTGCTCCACCTGCTTCCAGCATTTCTGCAGCAGTCTCCATCATGTCCTTCCGCATGGCCCGATCATTATCATCACGGGTAACATGGAATTTAAGCACCGGTAACCCCCACTGATCAAGCACCGAGGGATCCAGCATGCAGTAATTGTTGTACCGTGGCAACGTTTCACCAAAGCCTCCCAGCCCCAACCTCCAGCGGCCAGGCTCGCGCAGGCTGTGCTTAAACTCACTCCCGAATCCGCTCATACTGTTGCCACGGGACCAACTCTGTCGGCTGGCGCTCCCCTGAAACCCATACCCCCGTACAAATGAAGGATGATGGGTTTCCGGGCCCAGATTGCGAAACCTGGGGATGTAGATCCCGTTCGGGCGATTCCCCTGATAATACCGATCAGTGTACCCATCAAACGAAGCATTAGCCCCTACATGATAGTGATGATCCATGAGGTAATGGCCGAGCACTCCACTGGTGTTTGCGATACCGTCTGGAAAGTTTCGACTGACCGAAAGAAGCATTATACGAGCGGTATTCATTGAGGACGCACACAAAAAAACCAGCCGCCCAGTGAATGTCATCCGCTCCCCCGACTCCGTATCAATCACATCTACTCCTGTCGCCCTATTCGTGGCTTCATCATAGTTGACACCGCAAACAAGACTATTCGGTCGCAGCGTAAGATTCCCCGTCTCCCTTGCTCTCGGGAGTGCAACACTAAGGGTGCTATAATATGAACTGGTAGAGCAACCTCGCTCGCACGGCCCGCAATAGTGACATGCTGCGCGATCCCCCAGCGCTTCTGTTAGTGTCGCAGTCCGCCCTATCGTAACTGTTCTCTCTGGGAAACGTGCTTCCACACGCTCCTTAAGCATGCGCTCCACGATGTTCATGGGCATGGGCTTCTGGAATATCCCATCCGGCAGTTGTGATAAGCCTTCCGCCTGCCCACTCACACCAATAGTTCTTTCTACATGATCATACCAAGGAGCCAAATCGGCATATCGAATCGGCCAATCCACGCCATTACCATCCACTAGGTTAGCCTCAAAATCCATGGGGCTCAGTCGGTAGCTCTGGCGGGCCCACATTAATGATCTTCCACCAACCACATTTGCCTGTATCCACGTATAGGGTTCGTCCTGAACGTACGGATGTTCCGAGTCACGCATAAAGAAATGACGGGTGGCCTCGGAGAATGCATACGTCTTGCTTTGTACTGGGTATTCCTCGCGTACCGTAGCAGGAGGAACACGCCCCCGATGCGGAAGCTCCCATGGCGCCTTATGTTCAGTAATGTAGTCTACGACGTGACGCACCATTCGTCCACGTTCAAGAACCAGCGTCTTGAGACCAAGCCGACAAAGCTCCATCATAGCCCATCCGCCAGACATTCCCGAACCAACTACAATGGCATCATACTGCTGCTGTTGATGGTAATTCATAAGCTGTCAACGAATGATATGCACAGTTAGTGGATTGGCATAGTCCGCCCATAAGGCATCAAGAAGGTCCTGATCATACGCACCGTCATAAGTTACAAACCGATACTTCCAAGTCGTATGCTCATTCGATGAAATTTCAAATTGACCTGCCTGGGTGGGTGCAAAGTTGAAGAACGGCTCCGTTGGATGAATCCGCATCGGTTGGGGAGATTCGTGATTATCTGGGTGGCTGAGCACGGCAATACCCACTCGCTCTCCATCTACTATTCCACCTATATGACACCAGCGCGCGCGCGTAGCATGCCCATTTTCTCGTGTTAGCCCTTCAGAAGTAAAGAACTCTGTCCCCTCCTCTCCGACCCAACCCCTATGGCCGCGAACACCAACACCACCATACCTGTACTCTGGAAGCACCAAGACGCTGTCGGTAGCCGCTATCTGAGTCAGCGAAAGATCTAGAATATTTATATCGGTTGATGTTCTGTACACTTTCACATGCCAGGCTTCATTCAGCGCTGTAACTTCTTCGTGAATCATGTCCACATATCTATGGCGGGCATTCAACCCTGCGTGGACGATTCCACTCCATACACTGTCCAGTGCCACGATTTCAACACGCCCGGTAGCACGCCCCATATTCCAGAAGTCCGGTGTTCGTCCCTGGAAAATTGTATTCGTCCAAGCCGCCCAAATGCCATGGTGATGAATATGATCAGGCGGATAGTCATCCGTAACTACACGACCACTGGGGGTCCATACCGGGTGCAGATAACCATCCCGGTTGTAGACGTCCGGTATATCCTCACGGGGTACCCTACCCTTTGCTGTACGGTATGCTACTATATCCCGTCCATCAGCCCTGATAAGAACGGCTTCGCCTCTACTGACTGCCTCAACCTTTGGGGGTGCATCCTGATCCAGTCTGACTGTCCATCTCGTAATGGCACCGGGCAACGCTCGTGTCACCAGGAACGTAGCCATGCCGTCCCCATCCACCTGTAAGTCTGCACGCTTACCCGTGTGGTCGCGCGCCGTATAGGTTCCACTCTCGAGATCAACTGCAAAAGTGACAATAGCCAGTGGGCGTAGTTTATCTCTGCCTGTAGTTTCAAAAGTAAGCAGCACATCCTGGCCGCACGCAGATATAAAGAGCGTGAGCAGAACAATCAACTTAGAGGAAAAGTGGAACCGTCTTGTCTTCATGACCTTAGAGAGATAGGTGTAATTCACACCAAGCAATGATACGGGTTCGCTGTCTACTAATTTTTCTCAGTATTGCCGTATGTGCACTTCGTGTACACGGGCAACACCTCCAGATGGACCCCCGAGTACATATTGATACGCTCGCCAACGGATTAACCTACTACATTCTTGAAAACAACGAGCCCGAGAACAGGGTGCAGTTACGCATGGTCGTCAATGCGGGTAGCGTTCTTGAAGAGGACGATCAACGCGGATTCGCACACTTTGTTGAGCACATGCTCTTCAATGGTACAGCAAGGTTTCCCCGGCAGGAGCTCGTTTCGTTCTTTGAACAAGTGGGCATGCGGTTTGGGGCGGATCTCAACGCGTACACCTCGTTCGACGAGACTGTCTACATGCTTGAGGTGCCAACCGACAGCATGCAGGTCGTTGAAACAGGATTTGCGGTGCTTCGGGACTGGGCTGAGCATGCGACTATGTCCGACGAAGAAATCAATGCTGAACGCGGCGTGATACTGGAAGAATGGCGCCGCGGCCGTGGCGCTGCCGGTCGTACACGTGACCAGATTATCCCCGTATTACTCGAAGGTTCACAATACGAAGTGCGCCGCCCAATTGGAGATACGCTATCCATACAGGAGGGACTTCCAGATGCTGTTCGAAGATATTATCAAAGGTGGTACCGACCAGACCTTATGGCGATCGTCGTTGTGGGGGATTTGTCAGCCGATACCGCAAGAGAATTCATCCAAGAACACTTCGCGGACTGGGAACAGCCCACTTCCACGCATGATCGCCCGACCTTTGCCGTCCCATTGTCAAAGGAACCCGTATACAAGGTCATAACTGACCCTGAAATCTCCGCTGTGCAACTCGAAATTATACACCGGCGCCCTGCTGCACCACGCTTTACACAGGCGGATTACCGGAGATATCTAGCTGAACGATTGACCGGAGGAATATTTAACCGTCGCCTTGCAGAGATTGCAAGGGATGGCACACGTTCACCATTTCTGTGGGGACGGCTGACCACCGGTTCCATTGTCCGACCGCTACGTACGCACAGCCTGGCTGCACAAGTGACACCAGACAGCATAACTTCCGGCTTCGGAGGCTTTTTAGAAGAGACTGCACGAATACTGCAGCATGGTTTCACCGCAGGTGAACTTGATAGACAGAAGAGTGTCCTGCTGCGAGCCTACGAGCGTGCCGCCAATGATCAGGAAAACACGCCAAGCAGCACATATGCCGCCCGGTTGGTCAACCATTTCTTGGACAAAAGTCCGGTAATGCATGCAGAGACTCAACTACGTCTGGTGCGTGACCTAATGAATCGTATTACTCTTGAGGAACTGCATGCATCAGTTCGCGAGCAGCTTGCACCTGAGTCCCGCGTAATGATTGTCACCCTGCCCGATGTAGCGGACCTTACCCCTCCCACGGAGGATGAACTGGCTATCCTCCTGGATGATGCCCTGTCCCGGAAAACAGTCCCACTTGCAGATCAGAACACAGATCGCCCGCTTATTGACGAATTACCTCACGGAGGTCGCATCGTCCATGAATCAGCAATCGACACACTAGGGATTCACATCCTGACACTCAATAATGGAATACGGGTCATACTGAAACCTACTACTTTCAGGAACAATGAGATCCTGCTTTCTGCATTCAGCCCCGGGGGGAGTTCCCTTATAGAAGACGACAAATATTTTACCGCGAGTGTCGCTCCAGGCCTGGTCGGACGCAGTGGAGTAGGTACATTCAATCAGTCGGAGCTAGTGCGGAAGCTTTCGGGTCAATTCGTCCGGGTATCGCCGTTCATTGGTGATTACTCGGAGGGCTTCAGAGGCCGTTCTACCCCCGAGGATATAGAAACACTTTTTCAGTTGATTTACCTGTATGCTACTTTTCCCCGCATCGACAACTCTTCACTCCAATCTTTCAAGAATAGCCAACTCGCACAACTGGAGGGGCGTATTAACACGCCCGGGGCGGCATTCCAGGATACCTTATTCACCGCTTTCTATCCTGACAACCCTCGCTACAAGCTGCTAAGCATTGATCAAATCAACGACCTTAACGCTGAGGATGCATTGGATATCTACCTGGATCGCTTCGCCGATATGGATGACTTCACCTTCATCCTGGTCGGCAACCTAGACTCTATATCGGTGCGTAATTTGGCAGCAAAGTATCTGGGAGCATTACCTCAAACCTCCCGGGAAGAGTCCTGGCGCGATACAGCTCCGGATCTTCCACAAGGCCCTGTCATTCGCCAAGTTTACAAGGGACAGGATCCTCAATCACAGGTAGCCATCATCTTTCACGACGATTTTGACTACACACGATCCAACAGATACATCCTGCGTGCGCTTTCTGATGTACTGGACATTCGGCTGCGTGAGGAGTTACGAGAAAAACGGTCTGGAATCTACAGCGCATCTGTACAATCGGGTTCAACCCGTCTCCCTGACGGCCAATTTACGCTGAGCATCTTCTTTGGGTGCGATCCCGCTCGCGTGGAAGAGCTTATTCAGGCCGTGTTCGACGATATTGCACAGATTCAGCACGGCCTTGATCTGACCTCCTACCTAGATCGCATCAAAGCCCAACATCTCCGCAGTCGTGAGGTCAGTCTGGAGACTAACGGATTTTGGCTTGACCAGATTCAGTTTTATTTCGATACCACGGACGAGGATTATCTTGATATCTACCGCTATGAGGTACTAGTTGACGAACTGACAGCTGAAGACATACGTGAAGCAGCACGATCACTGCTTCGCGACCAATATGTACAGGTAACGCTCTTACCGGAGTGAGCACTCCAGATATAGAAAGATGCTCGGTCAAAAGGCCTACGAGGTCTAGTGTACCAAGCTTCACGGAGTGTGCCAAAAGACACTGGCGAATTTCTGCAGTTAATTTTGCAAAAGCCTCGTATCAAGCTAGTCCACTTTGATGAGATGGCAATGCTTACCCGCAGGTGAGAGTTCCCAAAAATCATCCAGCACCGGGACTAATCTTTTGGTGACAGGTCAAATAATGAAGTCGACGACAGTTAAGCAATGTAGCTATGTTCGCATTATTGGTTCTACTTGATGAGTGTCATGTGACCACGGGCATGATGAATTTCTATCCCTATTTTCGCCGTGACGTGATAGACGTACACGCCGGAAGGCAGATTAGAAACTTTGAGGGGCAAGGGCTGTGAAGGACCGGCCGCTACAGCCGGGAAATCTTCCCGATGTGCCAGCTGTCCCAACATATTAAATATATCTACGGATACTGCTGCCGCCTCCGGCATATCCAGCAGAATAGTGGTAGACGGATTGAATGGATTGGGGTAATTCCCAAGCAAATCAAAGTCCACAACCAGAGGTACTTCCGCTACATTGGTGGCGACGCCCACGCGTACCGTAATCCAATCAGGATCTGAGATTGCATATCCGTAGGCCTCGGGCGGCGTCCCTTCATGTCCCGGAGTTGCAACCAATCTATAGTGCAGTTCTCCTTCTGTCGTTGGTGCTGTAAAACTGGGCATGGCCGTATTTCCACCCGTCAAGGGTAATGCCCCTGAAACAGGAATGTCTGAATCTGGGCCGTCTACTTGAGTCCAAGTCCACCGAACGAAACTTCCCCAGGAACCCGTGACGCTGCCTGAAATAGAAACCTCAGCTCCCGGCTGTACCGTTAGATCTGCGCTTGCATTGACTACCGGACGGAAGGGTGCTCCTGGGTTACCTTGAAGAAGTAAGCCACCAGAATTACTCGAGTACAATTCAGTAAGATCTTCAAAGATGCCCTCGGGGAGCGTACTCAGATTATTATCATACAAGTAAAGCCAAGTCAGCGAGGTCAGTCCATCAAAGATGCCCTCGGGGAGCGTGTTCAGATCATTTCCCGATAAACCAAGCCCAGTCAGCGAGGTCAATTCATCAAAGATTCCCTCGGGGAGTGTGCTCAGATCGTTATCATACAAGTATAGCCAGGTCAGCGAGGTCAGTTCATCAAAGATGCCCACAGGGAGTGTACTCAGATTATTTCCCGATAAACCAAGCCCAGTCAGCGAGGTCAATTCATTATAGATTCCCTTGGGGAGCGTGCTCAGATCATTAAGATCCAAGTAAAGCCCCTCCAGCGAGCCCAGTTCATCAAAGATGCCTATGGGCAGCGTGTTCAGAGCATTACCCCACAAAGAAAGCTCAGTCAGCGAGGTCAGCTCATCAAAGATGCCGTTGGGGAGCGTGTCCAGAGCATTACCATACAGAAAAAGCCTGTCCAGCGAGGTCAGCTCATCAAAGATGCCCTCGGGGAGCGTGACCAGATCATTACCATTCAAAGAAAGCCCAGTTAGCGCGGTCAGTTTATCAAAGATGCTGTCCGGGAGTACACTCAAATCATTATCGCTCAAACTAAGCCCGATCAGCGAGGTCAGTTCATCAAAGATGCCCTCGGGGAGCGTGACCAGAGAATTACCATTCAACCAAAGCCCAGTCAGTGAAATCAGACCATCAAAATCTCCGGCCTTCAGGCTTGAAATATTTTTAGAGTTTAACGATAGAGTATCTGCGATTGCGGCTAGTTGTGTACCAGTAACTTCTGCACAATCATTCGTACCAGGAATCTGACGCAAGATCGCACTCATTACGACAGCCGTTCGGTCGCAAATACTCATGCCCGCATGTGTGACTGGCTTCACTTTCAAAATTGCAGCAACAGGCATTTCCCCGTAGAACTCATCCTGAAAGATCCGGCGTGCTTCTGCCTTCAGCCGGAAGCGCTCATGCTGATCAAGAATTGACCTTCCCATGTCTACGTTCTTCCATCTTGGGTTTTCCCATTCTCTGACGTCGAACTCTCTGGAAGGGGCATGCTCGGGCATCTGCGCGAGAACTGGGCCGAGCAGAAATGAGAAAAGTGAGATCAGAGCAGAAAAACATACAAGCCAGCGATGAGCCCGCCTTGCTATGGGGCTGAAATGACAGAATGTGGTGCTACGCTGCCCCGTGGAGCAACGAACGCTGGCCCATACTGATGTACTTGTGATCCCCTCCTTTATGAAATCTGACATTTGCGCAATAAAGAATTACGTCTCCTGACCTTATCCGTGGCTATGACTGAACTTCCTCCTTTCAGGTTTGATTGTCGCCGGACAGTACCCGGTGCCGTTCAGGCCGCAGATACATCTGAGCAGGGTCTGCTCCTGTATGCAACTGCGGATAACACACAGATACAATTATCCGGGTGAGGTTCGTTCAAAATACGATTCCTGGACGGATACAGTTGGAGGTGGAGGACAAAGCCGAATCAGACGAAAACAGCTAGTCGCTATCTCGTGCTTCGCCCTCTTCCAGGGGGATTATTGTGAAACCGGTGAACCCGTAAATGGCACTGATAACCGGGTTGGTGTAATTGAAGAAAGCAAACGGCAAGTAATATAGTGTGGGTACACCTAGCGTGGCCGCCATAAATGCACCACACGTATTCCAGGGAATTAACGCAGAGGTGAGCGTGCCTGAGTCCTCCAAGGCACGGGAAAGATTTTTAGGATGCAGGCCCCGCTTCTCAAATTCCGCCCGATACATGCGACCTGGTACTACTATAGAGATATACTGGTCACCGGCAATGATATTGAGTCCCAGCGCGGTGCCCAGCGTAGCCAATATTAGACTACCCGTGCTGCGTGCGGCCCCAAGGATCATTCTTGTGATCGCGGCCAACATACCCGTCTTTTCCATCGCAGCACCGAACATCATCGCCGAAACAACAAGCCAGATTGTATCCAACATGCTTGCCATTCCACCTCGGGTCAACAGATCATTGAGCGCCTCATTACCCGTATCCGCAGTAAACTCGCCAAACATGACCATCCAGAACCCCTTAAACAACGCCAGCATCCGTGGCATGTCGGGTTCATTCACAAAAGCCATTACGACCTCCTGCTGAAAAATCATTGCAGTCACTCCTCCCATCAGCGCACCGATAAGAAGTGCAGGGAAAGCTGGCATCTTTTTGTAAATCAGAACCAGTACGATAACCACCGGAATAAGCAGATGTACTCCCAGATTATAGCTGTTATCCAGAGCAAACAGTATCTCGGACAAACCGGAAGCCTCCGTCGCCGATGGCTGCTGCACAAACCCAATCACTGTAAAGAGGATCAAGGCAATCGTGATACTTGGCACAGTCGTCCATAGCATATGCCGGATGTGCACGAAGAGCTCTGTCCCCACCATGGCAGGCGCCATGTTGGTCGTATCAGACAGCGGAGACAGCTTGTCCCCAAAATATGCTCCTGAAATGATCGCCCCCGCCGCAATCCCCAAATGCAGGTCAAATGCCGCAGCAATCCCGACCAAGGCAATCCCGATTGTGCTGGCAGTAGTCCAGGAACTTCCCGATACAACCGCTACGATCGCGCAAATAACACAACAGGCAGTGTAAAAAATAGCGGGATTCAGTATCTGCAAACCATAGTACATCATGGTCGGAACAATTCCCCCCATAATCCAGGTGCCAATCAGGGAGCCTACTACCAACAGGATGAAGATCGCTCCCATAGCCAGGGACACACCCTTGACCATGGCTTCCTGCATCTGCTTCCATGTGAACCCGAGGCGCAGTCCAACCAATGCAGCCACTACAGCAGCAAGTATGAGCGCAATCTGGTTCGGACCATATGATGCATCCGAACCGAAGAAGTTCACTGAAGCAACCAGCAAAAGGATCAAGAATGCTACGGGGAGCAGTGCTTGCCAAATGCTGGGCTTCCGTTCCATCCTCTTTTATAGGTTATCTACACTTCGGATCCAGATTCATGCTTTTTGACACGCGTCCGGGCAACAGTAAGGTACTCGTCCCTGGTCATCCCAGGTTTGAAAGCATTGAAATAATCATCCGTCAACTTCTTCGCAATCCCGGACAATAACAGCAGTGCCAACACGTTCGGGATCGTCAGCAATGCAATGGCTGTGTCTCCGATACCCCAAATCGTGTTCAAGCCTGCCACCGCACCAACAAAATGCATGACCACGAAAACCAGTTTATATGGCAGGATCGACGACTTACCGAAGAGGTACATGGAACAACGATCACCATAATAACTCCACGAGATGGCCGTCGATATCGCGAACAAGAAAACACAAAGGATCACCAGATACCTTCCAATATCCCCGAGTCCTGCCTGGAACGCCAAAGCGGTCATGGGCGCACCATTTTCTACGGCCGGGCCGTAGAGAGTGGTGTACTCCGTTCCATCTCCTTCAGCGATTGCTACGCCCGCCTCTGTATCAATCCTGCCCGTAAAGGGCATCGTCTGCTCCTGGTCAATGAAAAATGCCTCCACCGGGACCTCGTGCCAAGCGAACATGATTCCATCACTCGCGCCAGGTATGGGGGCACCCTGATCAATCATGATTTCAGATGGAGCCTCTCCATTTGCAACGGGCTGATATCGGCCCCCAACCTCCTCAACGTAGGAGAAGTCCCCGTCTCCCAGTGTAAGAGCTGTTTCGGTTGTACTCTTCCATACACCAGTAGTGAGCACAACCAATGCCGTGATTGTACAGATGACAATGGTATCAATGAAAGGCTCCAGAAGTGCCACCGCGCCTTCAGAAACCGGTTCCTGTGTCTTTGCGGCGGAGTGAGCTATCGGCGCAGACCCCTGCCCCGCTTCGTTCGAGAACAGTCCACGTCTGACTCCCCAGAGGATCGTCTGTATGAGGATACCAATTCCAGTACCCGCAACACCGGCGGTGGGGTTGAATGCTTCAGTAAATATGCTTGCCAGCGCCGGAAATACTCCATCATAGTTGATTGCCAGAATAATAACGCCTCCCAAAACGTACAGAAGTCCCATGACGGGGGCGAGAATTCCGGTCACACGTCCGATCCGTGTAATACCCCCAAGGATCACCAGCGCAACTACAGCTGCCGTCAAACTACCTGTTATCCATGTTGAAATGCCAAACTCACTGTTCATCAGATCCGAAACAGTGTTGGCCTGGATCGCATTGCCAGTCATGAATGCAACCAGAATCATGGCCCCGGCAACCAGCATCGCGAGAGGCTTGAAAGCCTTGCCCAGCCCATACTCGATGTAGTACATGGGGCCGCCTGATACCGTACCAACCAGTTTACTCCCGGTCTTATCTACGACACGATAACGTTGGGCCAGTGTTACCTCAGTATACTTGGTACACATACCCAGAAGTGCTGTAATCCACATCCAGAATATCGCTCCTGGGCCGCCCCAGTGGATGGCCAGAGCAACACCGGCAATGTTGCCGATCCCTACTGTCGCTGACAGAGCTGTCGTGAGGGCCTGGAAATGCGATACATCTCCCGCATCTTCGGGATCATCGTATTTACCAGTGGCAACCTTGACCCCATGTCCAAACTGGCGAAACTGTATAAAGCCAAGCCTGAAGGTCAAAAATATTCCTGTCCCCACCAGCATAATCAGCAGAGGGTAGGCGAGTATGCTGTCAATGAACTGCTGAACACTCACAAAAACTTCCATGTCGTCAAGGCTTTTAGATCGTTAGGGTTTGAATATACACACTACTTACTTTAACTCTGTTGCCCACGCTGCTTGACAACCGAAGCAGCCAAGAGAACAGCCTGAATCATACTGCCCGCATCGGCCTGGTCCTGACCAGCTATCCCGAACGCAGTCCCATGATCGGGCGAAGTGCGCACAATTGGCAACCCCGCTGTAAAGTTCACACCACTTCCGAACGAAAGCGTTTTAAACGGGATGAGTCCCTGATCGTGGTACATAGCCATAATACCATCATAGCCACAATACTGCCTGCTTCCAAAAAACCCGTCCGCGGGGAATGGTCCGAGCGCTACAATACTGCGCCTGCCGGCCCCCTTGATAGCCTCAATGATGACTTCTGTTTCCTCTTTGCCAAGCACACCATCTTCACCGGCATGTGGATTGAGGCCGAGAATGGCAATTCTAGGATGTATGATACCAAAATCCTGCACCAGCGATGCCTTCACACGTTTGAGTTTTGCTATCAGCCCATTCACAGTCACTCGTTCCGATACCTGCTTGAGAGGGATATGCCCGGTGGCCAAACTTATGCGGAGACTTTTTGCGACCATCATCATGACATGCTCCTTCGCCTTCAGCTTTTTGGCCAAATATTCTGTATGACCTGGAAAGTTATATCCCGCACGAACGATCGCTAACTTAGAAATTGGTCCGGTCACCAACGCGCTTGCCGTACCCTCCTGAACGAGCCGGAGGCCCTCATCTACCGCAAACATCGCCATGTTACCTCCCCGAGGCGTCAACTTCCCTATTTCCACGACGGTCTGGGCCTCCTGGCTTGTGTCAGCTATCCGAATAGCCCGCTTAGGCGTTTTTCCTTCTAGGTTTTCAACCAAGGGGGGTAGTCGCCTTCCCAGCTTCTTCGCATGAATACGAAGCACCTCCGGTGATCCAACAACGATCGGCTCTGTCCTGCTCTGAACCAGGGGATCATCCAGACACTTGAGTATCACCTCCGGGCCAATGCCGTTGGGGTCCCCAAGGGTGATAGCTACGGGTACACGTTCCTTTGATTCCGTTGCCACGGGACTAACGCTTCTTAGGGTAGGCGTAATCGCGAACAAATTCAGTCAAAAGCCGCACACCAAAACCTGTTCCTCCAGCTGGCTTATAGGGAAGTGCTTTCTTGAGGAATGCTGGTCCTGCCATATCCACGTGAACCCAGGGGTAGTCCACAAAATGCTCAAGAAACTTCGCCGCTGTAATGGATCCTGCTTCACGGTCACCGATATTTTTTATGTCGGCAACCTCACTTTTGAGTGCATCGGCGTAATGGGCATGCATGGGCATCGGATGGAGCAGATCCCCCGTTCGACTACCTACTGTCATCATAGCGTCCAAACGTTCATTCGCGTCTTCATCCTGCTGTGTCATGACAGCCGCGACCTGACTTCCCAGCGCTACAACCTGTGCACCTGTAAGTGTGGCTAGATCTATCACGATTTCCGGGCGGTAGAGTTTCGCGTATGACAGAGCATCTGCGAGAATCAGACGCCCTTCTGCGTCCGTATTCAGCACCTCGACCGTCATTCCCGAGTGCATCCGCAGCACATCCCCGGGAACGTAGGCATCCTGCCCTGGGCGGTTATCTGTTGCCGGGACTAAGCCGATCACATAAAGCGGAACATCCAACCGGGCTATTGCCTCCATAGCGCCGATCACAGCAGCTCCACCTGCCATATCGGCCTTCATGTGATCCATGGAGTTTTTTGTCGGCTTGAGCGACAAGCCTCCTGTATCAAAAACGATCCCCTTCCCCACCAGCACAACTGGTCGAGAGTTACTTGCTTTACTGGGATTCCAGGTCATTTCAATGAGGACCGGCGGCTCAACACTACCACGGTTGACACCCAGAAGTCCTCCCATCTTCTCTTTTTCAATATCTGACTTATCCCAGACCGACACTTCGTAGCCGTACTTACGGCCGGATCGTTCGACGATCTTGCCAAGAAGTGTGGGGGTCTTTTCATGTGGAGACAGGTTGACCAAATCGCGTGCGGTGATGGTTGATTCTGCCTCAACCCGTCCCCGCTCTGCACCACGTCGGGCAGATTTTTCATCACCTGACGCATGCAGTACCAACCGTTCTGTGCCGGATCTTGGTTCGCCGGAATCAGTCTTGTATCGGTCGTACTCGTAGGCGGCCAACACATAGCCTTCCACCAATGATTGTCCCGCAGCTTCTGCATCAATACCTGATTCAGGCAGACACAATGCAACTGTGGAAGCCTTGGTCTGCATGGCCACGCGATTTCCATCAGCGGCAGCTTTACGTAGTCCCTCACGGTCAATGTCGTAGGGATCTCCTAGGCCAATCATCGCAACCCTGCGGGCGCGGCCTTCGGTGGGATAACACAATATTGTCTCTCCCGGTTTGCCCTCAAAGTCTATGAGTGCGCTCGAAAGCGCAGCTCCTATCGGCCCACCAATCTGGAGAGCACGCGCCTTCGCCATCATATACCCAATCGGAAGGATGAGCAGATCAACATCCAAATCCTGCAGGCTGAGTGTAGTAACGGAAACTTTCATTAGTTCGGACTGGACAGTGCTTTAAAGTAGGCTTGGTCTTCTTCGGCTAAAACCATATCGTCGATGTCTTCAATCCCGAGAAAACGCGGAGCAGATTCCAGAACATTCGTCACGGCTGTCCTGATTGATTGATCCTTGAGAAATGCTCCAGATGCATTCTGATGTCCCCCACCTCCATAGGCCTGCGCCCAGACATCTACGCACAGGTCACCTTTAGAGCGAAAACTGACTTTGGTCCCATGCTTCGTTTCTGTGAAGACCAGGGTAGCCTTTACGCCCGCGACTGACATTGCAAATTCGGATAGACCCTCTACTTCACTGTAACCTATGCCTGCAGATTTGAGCATGTGTGGTGTGACGGTTAAATAAGCTAGCACGCCATCGTACAACAAGGTCAGGCTCCGAAGTACCATCGCCAGAAAGGGAGGCCAGGAGGGCGTGTGGTTTTCATAAACACCAGCGTATACTTCCGAGGGAGAATAGCTTCCGCGATCAAGTAGATCGGCAGCCATGCGGTGAACTGCAGAAGTCACCGCAGCGAATCGAAAAGACCCTGTATCTGTCATAATCGCCGTGTACAGGGCGGTCGCAATCTGCGCATCAATCAAATCTGCGTCGTACGTGCAAATCAGATCATAAACAAGTGCACCCGTTGCCGCCGCATGTTCGTCACACAACATCCACGTAAACCAGGACTCCGGGCCTGTATGATGATCAATCAACAATACGGGCCCATTATAGCGGTAAAGGGCCTCCCGAACAGCCCGGCCCAATCGATCACGGCTGTTGGTATCCACAACCACAACAACATCCGCGCCAACCATCGCACTACGGTTGGCCTGGGTATTACCCGTTCGTATTGCCCCCGAACCGGGTATCCAGTCCAACCTAGGCGGAACTGGGTCGGAATTGAACATAACCACCTCCTTGCCCAATTTCTCTAGGAATCTTCCGAGTGCTATCTGTGAACCAATTGCATCTCCGTCAGGGCGCTGGTGGGTAGTGATCACGAAACGCTGATGATCAAGCAGTACACCGAGAATATTCTTTAACATGCCAAAGCTGAAGGCATCAGGACGATTAGTGGATCCAAAAAACTCCGTTTCCGGTACTACCGCAGGCAGGATTCGATTTGCACAGCGTGGTAACCTCCGAACTCCCGAATCTATCAGAACACTGGAAACGACTAGTTTCGGCGCCGAATGAACCCCCTACACGGACACATTCCGTAATGCGTAGCTTAAACGGAGATCAGCTGTGCTTGTTCGATTAGATGGATAGCCAAGCTTCGGTTTGACGAGGCAATACAGATTCGGGAGAGACATGCTCTGCAAGCAACGCACGGCAAACGCGCTCCATACGTGCCCCTTGCGAACCCTTCACCATGATCACGTCTCCTCGTTTTGGGCGATATATCCTCCCATGAGTAAGCTCTGAGGCCACCTCCTCAGAACTCGGAAAACCATACACATACCGGGACATTTCCGGAGGCAGCTCGTTTACAGCCTGCTGCATTCTGGGTCCACATCCAAACACAAGATCTGCTATTTTGGCAGCCTGGCGCAACGCAGACACATGCGCTGCGCGTTCAATGGACCCCAGCTCCAGCATATCGCCAAGAAACACGATACGGCGTTCGGCTGGATGCTTATCCAATACATTCAAAGCAACCTTCACTGCATCTGGGCTGGCGTTGTAGGTATCGTCAATGAGAGTGGAGTGGCTCCTTCCGGGAAGTCGATTGAGTCTTCCTTTTTCGGGTTTGAGCCTGCATAAAGCCTCATTGATCACTTTAGGATCCATACCCATTGCCCTCCCAGCCGCAAAAGCTGCCAACGCCACGTAGATTACATGTTCACCTAACAGGGGAACGTTCGCGGTAATATCCAGTGGCGTGATCTGGGCATCCGGAGCAACTCCAAAGAGCATGTGCTCCCCTCTGCAATCAGCGACCATGGCGCGGGTACGAGGATCATCGGCATTCAAACAAGCGATACCGTCAAGTCCAAGCGCCCGTACAAGCTCACTCTTCGCCTCCTGAACGCCTTCCAACGAGCCAAAAGTCTCCAGGTGTACCCCCCTCACATTCGTCACAATGGAAATATCTGGCTTGAAATAGGAGGTGATCTCCGACAGGTCGCCCTTCCTAGTGGCACCCATTTCGAGTACCAGACACGTATTTGGCTTGAACTCACTGTTCGCCAGGGTCAGCGATAAGCCTAGGAGTGTGTTCAGATTACCAACTGAAGCAACCACCGGCCCTGCATTCTCCAGGACCTGCGCAACCGCGTTGCGCGTGGTTGTTTTTCCTACAGAGCCAGTTATAGCTACCACGCGTGCACGCGCGCGAGCGACCCTCTCATGGGCCAATTCTGCAAGGTGAACTATCGTATCAGGAACGATCGTTACCCTGTCTGCACGAACTCCTGTGATTATCCGTTCAGTCACCGCATTCGATGCCCCTCTATCAAAAGCCTGCTGCACAAAATCATGCCCATCATGGCGTTCGCCCCGAATCGCTACATACGTATCCCCAGGTTGTAACGTCCGTGTATCCGTTGAAAAAGGCATTAACGCCTGCGTATCAGTTCCTGACGCTGCAAATGAGCATCAAGTGCGTCTCGAATCAGGATATTGACCACTTCCGAACGTGACTTCCCCGAATGCTCCCAAAGCAATGGATACATGCTTACCGTGGTAAAGCCAGGAATAGTATTAACCTCATTGACCAACAGTCGGCCTGTTTCTTCAAGAAAGAAATCCACGCGGGCCATACCGCCGCACTCGAGAACTCTGCATACTCTGCCAGCCATGTTCTGAATAGATTCCAGAACATCGTCTGGCATTGGTGCCGGAATGATTAAGGTTGTTGCTTCCTCATCCTCATACTTAGCTTCATACGAATAGAATGAATGGGTTGTGGTTATTTCTCCACAAATAGAAACCTCCATAGGAGCGTACCCCAATACAGCACATTCGATCTCACGCCCATTAATGGCCTCTTCCACTAACACTTTGTCGTCAAATTGAAAAGCCTTTTTTATGGCTGCTTCGCACGTAGCAGCTGATGTTACGCGGGAAATACCGACCGATGATCCAGTGTTGGCCGGTTTCACGAAGAATGTCTCGCCAAGCACCTCTGCTATAGAGTCATAGCTGGGAAAATCCACCGTATCTCGGTATAGCACGCTATAACTAGGCACTGGAATACCGTCCTTCTGCAAAAGGCGTTTTGAGACCTCCTTATCCATACATATTGCTGACCCCAAAACGCCTGCCCCGACACAAGGAATACCATACATCTGGAGTAATCCCTGAATTGTACCATCCTCCCCATTGGTACCATGTAACACTGGAAATACTACATCCACGGTCACTGGCCTATCCGGCGTTTTGACCGGAATGAGCTTCCTGCCAGGCCCCAACAAAACCGGCTCGCCGCGCGCGTTCAGGTTTATTTGTTGCCGATTGATGTCATTGACCGTTGCTATCTGGCACCATGTGCCATCGTGATCAATTCGAACCAACGTGACCTTATATCGGGTCAGGTCAAGTGCATCGAGAATATTGCTCGCCGACACAAGAGACACTTCATGCTCGGCTGACTGTCCGCCATAGACTAGAACTACATGCAGGTCGGCAGGGACTGAATTTATTTTCACGGTTCGTGCTCGACGAGTTGTCCTTTATTGTAGATCGCCCACGCGCGCCCAATCATGTCCGTGCCTACAAACGGAGTATTCCGGCTCTTGGAATGGATATGCCGGGCCTCGAATGTCCAGTTTGTCGTCGCGTCAAAGATCGTCAGGTTCGCGGTGGCTCCGGGCTCAAGCGCAGGCACATCAAGTCCTAGAATCACGCGGGGAGCCACACAGAGGCTATATACTGCACGGGCGACACTCAGATACTGCGGGGCAATCAGGTACCGACCAGTCAGTCCCCATGCAGTTTCCAGGCCGATAATACCAAATGGAGCAGCTACAAAATCAACCTCTTTTTCAAAGGGCGCATGCGGAGCGTGATCTGTGCATATTGCATCCAGCGTTCCATCAACGAACCCCGCACGAATAGCCTCCACATCTGCAGCCGTGCGCAGGGGCGGATGCATCTTGGTTTGTGCATCAAAACCGGAATGCTCAACGATCTCATCGGTCAACGAAAAATGGTGCGTACATGCTTCTGCTGTGACCCTTATACCGCGGGACTTGGCCTCCCGGATCATGTCCGTTGAGCGTGCCGTCGATACGTGAGCAACGTGCAAATGTCCTCCTGTCAGCTCAGCCAGCATAAGATCACGTGCAAGCATTGACTCCTCCGAAAAGGTCGGTATAGGAGTTAAGCCAAGCCTGGTGGATACCTGCCCCTCATTGATATGACCCTTGGGGCCAAGCTCCATGGCCTCCATGTGATTAATGATGGGCTTGTCCAGCGCACGGGCATACTCAAGTGCTCGACGCATTAAGCTTCCATCCTGCACCGGCGATCCATCATCGCTAAAAGCAACCGCCCCTGCAGCTGCTAGCTCAGCCATTTCTGAGAGCTCTTTGCCTGCACGCCCGCGTGACACACAGGCTATGGGATGCACATCAACCGGTAATGCTTCCGCTCGCTTTATAAGCGAATGAACCGATTCTCTCGTGTCTACGGGAGGCGTCGTGTTGGGCATACAGGCAACTGCAGTAAAGCCGCCAAAGGCAGCTGCGCGGCAACCTGTTTCGACGGTCTCCTTGTGTTCCTCGCCCGGCTCACGCAAGTGGACATGCATGTCTATCCATCCCGGTGACACCATGCGCCCTTTTATATCCAGCACCTGCTCCCCGGAACCCGTTATGTCACGCCGGATTTCGGTTATCACGCCATCGCGAATCCGCAAATCTGCACGATGAGCATCCCCGGTCAGAGGATGCAGTAGCGTTCCGCCTTGGATCAAAAGATTCGGTGTCATCTGCGCAAGAACCTGCATTGAATATAGCAATACAGCAGCGATTGATCCCCGCCTAAGACGGAAATGCCGACACTTGTATTCTTAGTATACAACCATTCTCGGTCGGTACCTCCTTGAACATCACGGGTTGAACAATGGATGACATGGATGGATTCGTAATTGCCTCACTCTATTTTGAAGCCATGATTACGAAGAGATGACAGATCCTCCAGTGGAATGCCCCAAATCTGAAATTCTTACACAATCCCGCAATACTCCTCTATCTTACAAGTAAGAGACTGTTGCATAAAGCAACAAAAATTCGATAGTTTTGTCCAACAATCACACACAATACCCCCTTGTTTTCCCTACTTTTGAACAGGGAAAGACACCTTTTTAAGTCGTATCCGTACATTGACACTCCTAACCAACAAAGCCACCATACCCGAGCCTCTGATGGCACAAACTTTTTCTGTTACTGTTTTGGCATACGAAGACGGTACACTGGCGGTCACTGATAGCGATATTACGGGACTGATAGTTGAGGTCGGCACATTCGACAAGTTGTTGGTTGAACTTCCACGAGTTGCTTCTGACTTATTGCGGTTGAATCATGGCTTAGCTGATGAACAAATCGCAAATGCTACTTTGCACGTGGAGTTTAAGCGCACCACAGACGCTGTTCTCCAGCAAGAATCCAGCTCCTCGAATTCACTACCGAGAATGTCTTGGAGCAGCAATGAGCGCTCACATCCTGTACAGTATGCGTAAGCTATGGCGGGGTATGAGCGGAGGATTTTGAAGCTGCTAAAAAGAAATGGGTTCTCCGTAAAACGCAACCCTCGAGGCAGTCACGTAATCTGGGGCAAAGACAACATAAACGTATCTGTCCCGGCAAAAATCAAAAAGCGTCATACGGCTAACGAAATACTCAAAAAAGCTGGAATAAACGAAAAGGTTTAGCCAAATGTCCAACTACTTGGCAATTAAACCTTTTTGCTTTAGCTGCGCACAGGGGAGCGGAAGAAGTGCGGAGGATTAGACCTTCCCCATGATTGCACCATCAATCGATGTGCGGGTTGAGACCGCGTACGCAATCGTAGCAGAATGTCGCCTGACCAGTATCAACACACTCCGATACTGGAGTCTGCGACGTGCATTTACACAGTATGCCCAACTGCCTGTGTGGCCAGGGGAATCCCTCGCTCATGCGCAGTAATCGAATCTTACTGTTATCAACCCAACCAAAGAAAAGTCGGTGATGTGCCGAAAATAGAGATTTCTGACGGGCACTATCTACAGATTGCGTTGCTCCGCAATTATTTCTAATGCGGTTCAGACAGATACAGTATAGTTCCCATCCTTACACGCAAAGAATGTTCCTTCCACTGAGTTCGCCCAATACATTCATGCAAAACACGTAACGCTATGCCGTGAGCGATATACTATCAAGCCCTTCACCGTTCTTCATAACATAGTGCGGCTGGTTCAGCTCATTGCATTCAGCGACAAATGACTCTGGTGACGCGGTATTGAATGTGAACATATCATAATGACAGGGCACTACGAGCCTGGCTCCGATATCTTTTGCCAATCGGGCCGCCTGCCTGCCATTTAAATTGCCGGCAACACGGCGTGCCGGATCTCGACCATTGATGGGCAATAATGCAATGTCCACGCACCACGGTTTTAGCCGATCAACCATGCCTTCATAAAGCAAAGTATCCCCGCTGTGGTAAAATGTCCAGTCCCCAAACCTAATAATGTATCCCATGAACCGATGTTGCCCTAATTCATCCACTTCCAGAGCCTCGTGAGCGGCTGGGATACCCACAAATCGAAATCCCCGCAATTCACACTGGATCCCATCACTAAGCCCAATCGGCCACGCAGAATCACATTGCAACCGTTCAGCAACAAATGACCTGTTCGCCTCTGGAATAACCATGGCCAAGTCTGGATTCACGCGCCGCAGCGGCTTGAGTGTTTCGGCATCCAGATGGTCCGTGTGATTGTGGCTTGAACTGACAACGTCTATACAATCAAGCCTTTCCGGAGCCAACACGAGCTCTGTCATACGTATATGTGGCTTATCCGTACTGGCGTACTTTTTTGTCAGCGAATCTGAGAGGTATGGATCCAACAGACAGTACCGCTCCTCCCATTTAATCAAAAATCCACTTTGGCCAAGCCACCACATACGCCATTGCTCAGGGAGCACTGCGCTGCCCCTGATATCTGCAAGCAGCACTGCTCCTTTCTGTAGGGGCTTAATCATTTTCGACCACTCGTTGCGTGACCTCGCCCGTACCGGGATCCTTTAGGATGAGCTTGACTTCGCCATTTGGCAGGCGTTCACGCTTGACCAGCTCAAGTCCATCAATCATCTCCTTTAGACCCCGTATCCGTGCAACTCCATTGCGTCCACGCCAGTCCTCCAACTCTACCGACTCCCATTTGCGGGACTTAGCAGAGCGGTAGCACGCATCAATCACCGCATTGACCACATACCCATCATAGATCGTCTCCATCGGTTCACGACTTTCATCCATCGCATCAAACATGTCCGTGAACATGTCCGTGTAGCCCAATTCGTGTACTTCATCACCCACCGGAAACAGCCACCCTGACTCCTGCTCAGCTTTTTCCGCAACATAGCCTCCTGCACCACTCGAAAACATCTCAAAACCTGTCCTCAAAAAATGGTTTAACCAAATTGTACCCTCGGTACCGGCCACCTCGTCACGCAAATCCATACCTCCACGGAACGTCCAGCTGACTTCAAACTGACCTACAGCGCCATTCTCAAAGCGAATCAGCGCTATACTGTTGTCTTCCGCTTTTATGGGGTGCACCAGCGTATCCGCCCAACAGCTTACTTCTACGGGTCGAATATCCTTGCCCACAAAATTTCGGATGATCTCAATACAGTGGCAGCCCAAGTCTACAATTGCGCCCCCTCCTGCCTGCTCTATGTCCCAAAACCAACTGCTGTGCGGACCACTGTGTGCCTCGCGCGAACGCGTCCAGAGTATTTCTCCCAAGGCACCTTGACGTACCGATTCCAATGCCTTGAGAGTCTTGGGGGTGTACACGAGATCTTCCAGGTAACCTGCAAAAATACCGCTTGACTCGACAATATCCAGGATCCGCTTTGCTTCTGCAGCAGTGCGTGCCAATGGTTTGGTGCAAAGCACAGCCTTGCCTACCTCTGCACAATGCCGTACAGCCTCCTCATGCAAATGATTGGGTAATCCAATGATAACAACATCACTGGATGTGTGTTTAATGGCCTCCTCCATGTCGGTTACTGCATGTTCAATTCCCCACTTCCTGGCAAATGCCTGGGCACGGTCAATGTCTCGCGAGTATACGCAACTGACGTGGTCACGTCCTCTTTGTCCGTGTAATGTCATGGTATAGAACAGTCCAATCAGACCAGTCCCAAGCATCGTTATATTGTGTTTCTGCGCCATTTGATTAAGTTTTTGTTAGTGTGGCCTGAATAATTCCCATAATAAAACATTCGGGACGTAGCCCGAACAAAAATTACGCTTTACATGAATTCTGCACAAACTTATTTGAACGAAGCCTCTCGTGTGCTTGAAGAAATTCGCACGAGTCAAATGGATGCGCTGCAAGATGCCGCTGATATTTGCGCTCAAAGCATTGCCGGGAAGGGCCTTGTACATCTCTTTGGGTCCGGCCATTCGCGAATGGGGGTTGAAGAGGTCTTTCCTCGTTATGGAAGCTTTCCAGGGTTTCACCCAATCGTAGAACTGTCCCTCACATATCATAACCAGGTCGTGGGAGCAAATGGTCAGCGACAGGCCATCTTCCTTGAACGTGTTGAGGGGCTGGGCAAAACTATCCTTCGAAATTTTGTACTCAAGCCCCCCGACAGCTTCATGGTCTTCTCCAACAGCGGTGTGAATGAAGTTGTTGTAGAAATCGCATTGGAAGCCAAAGCACGAAATTTGCCGGTGATCGCGGTGGTCTCTAAAGCACACTGCAGTGCTTCTACTGCACGGCACAGCAGTGGTAAACGACTGATTGACCTGGCTGATGTTGTCCTTGACAACTGTGTGCCGGCAGGCGATGCGATGGTACGAGTAGACGGACATCCTGACTTGATTGGTCCTGGATCAACGGTCGGCGTAGCCCTTCTCGTGAACAGCCTGAAATGTCTGGTTGCCGAAAAACTCACGCAACAAGGTAGTCCGCCGATTGTATTAACGAGCAGTTATCACATCGGAAGCGAAGCATCAGCTGCGCGTTTTGATGAATGCTTTGATGACTATCGTGCGCGAGTGCGCCGAGTGTACGGATCTACCGAATGACAATCAGGGGCTGTGTCGCCTCAAATACGGTACCGCTAAACCCATCCACCGAGATCCTGTAAAAGTAGACACCACTCGGCAAGGCCGATGTGTCAAAGTGCGTTACATACCATTCCCCCGCTTCTCTGTACTGTTTCTCACCAGTGAGCATCAGCTTACCGGTAATGTCGAACATCTCGATTGAGATGATGCCAGATTCACTCGTAAGGAAGTACCTGATCGTGGCCTGACCTGATGTTGGATTGGGGAATGACTGCGCCAGAAAATTACCAACAGCCGCCCCTACATCAATGTCTATGCTCGCCAGCCTCTGTTCAACCCCACTCGCACTTCGCACCCAGAGTTCATAAGTATGACGGCCTACACCGGGGGTGTCAATCGTCCTACCATCAACCGCACCTGCCCCACCAGTGATCCTTACAGTATTGTCATCTCCAATTCGCCGCCGTACAATGAATTCAGCAATCCCAAAATCTGCCGTAAATGCCCAAGAGACGGTTACTATACCATCATCATCCACGCGAATATCCATTGCCGCCCGCCCCAAGGGGCTGTTGCCGGTCACGAGCAAACCCTCTATCCGCTGTATAAAGTCCGGTATCCTCGGATAGTTATTGTCACCAGGACAAGCTGTACTGCCAAAATCGCGGTGGCCACGCATATTTTTCGGGGACACACTATAACGCTCAGAGGAGAATCCGAAAGTTGCGACCAGTGAATCCACTGCCGAATCCGTCATTTCATCCAGGCAGTTTGACCCCTCCGGTGGATGATAACATCCCATCAATGAGATTCCGATATTACCTGTATTCGCACCTCCAGCGTGGGCACCATGCGCTAGCGGAGGACCCGTATCAAAAGAGATCGATTCATTCAGGAACGGACGACCTTGATATAGACGCCCCTCCTGATCCATAAGGAAGTGATACCCGATATCGCTCCATCCGCGACCATTCTGATGGAAATCCTGAATCCGCCGAACCTGATCAAGGCCTTCGGTCAGAGTTTTTGCTGAAAAGCCCGCAGTATGATGCAATGTCATATAGTTGTAACTGGGCCTGTTCAGAGCAATCGGTGTACCTCGAAAAGGTTGGGCGCCCCATTCCGCCCTGCGTCGCAATTGCGGAGCTGTAATCGAAAAATCTTTTGATTGCCCTGTCTTCTGTGATTGCTGACTTGGCGTATCCTCCTCATCAAGACGCTGATCAAATGTGCCCGCACTCAAAATCCGTAATTCATAGGCAGAATCTATCTGGAACTGAATCTCAATGCTTGATGCCATACGAACCATCTCCCCACGGTATGCGGCAAGAAATGCCTCATCCGTACCACTTCGAACAATGTAAAGCGGGTGCCACGGTCCCCAGATATTGTTCTCAAAGAAACGGACTGCACCAGATAAAGAGTCGCTGGCTGTAAAACCCTGCAATGCAATCCCGGTGAACTGGTCGGAAAGATCTTGACTAACAACCCTTGTCGTGGCAACCTTCCCTGCTACAGTAACCTCGGGCGGATTAAGCTCAATCTCTGCATGAATCACATCATGTAAAAGCTGAGCCTGCGCAGATGCCACCCACGCAACCAGCATGGCAATACTGACCAGGAACGGCCTCATCCGGCGCTAGAAAGAAAGGTTGAAGGTGAACCAGTGCGTCTGTGTCAGTCGACCAAAGTCAGCATACGCATAGTCGAATTGCGCAGCTAAATCTCTGTTGATGCGAACGATTAAGCTGCCGCCGGCGGTCAGTCCCTGCTCTGTATCCGGCTCAAACAGGTTACGGTACCCTCCCCTGAATGCGATAAGGTCCCTGAAAGTATACTCCATACCAGCATTCACATATTCCGCGTTATCATTAGGATGCGCCGCATCGGTTGTGATCAGAACACGATGCGTCCCAGTGTCCACTGCATCCCAGGCCAGACCAACCCTGAAGATCAGCGGCATGGAAAATGAGTCCATGCGATACTGCGCATTAATGATCTCGGCGGTACCCTCCGTATTTGGACTGGGATCTTCACTGAAAAGTATATCCCGTCCATCCATGCGCAATTTGGGGCCCAGATTGGACATACTTGCACCAAGACGCAATCCCTTGAACGGAGTAGTGAAAAGCGTACCGACATCAAACGCGACTGAGGAGGCCTTACTGTGCCATACACGCTCTTGAACATATTTGAGTGAGCCTCCAATCGAAAATTGATCACTCAGGTCACGCGCGTAAGTGATCTGCAGCGCGAAGCTGACCACATTGAACTGCTCGCCGGTGCCCTCCGGCTGCATTTCTGTTCGAACTGGCATATCCCCGCTGTCTACCATAAGCAACGCAAGGCCCATAGAGCCAACGCGATCAATTGAAGTTCCAAATGCAGCAAAATTGTAGTTAATGTCTGCCAGATAACGTGTATTGCTTAGCTGCAAATGACTTCCACGAAGACGGGCAAACCCCGCAGGATTCCAGTAAACCGAACTCATGTCGCTGGCTTCAGCTACATAAGCTCCACCGAGCGAAATTGCACGAGCTCCAACCCCCAGCTTCAGAAACTGCGCTGCAGTCGTTCCAACACGTGTGATCGTTCCACTGTCCGGAGTGTCAGGATTCTCCTGTGCCACTGCCGAGACACCCATGGATGCCCCCAAAAGCAGAAACGCTATGGAAAGACACTTATACATGAGCCTATTTGATCACCGCGAACTTGCCAATGTAGGACCCATCCGGGCTGTCTACATGGAAGATGTAAAGTCCATACGCCAGATTCATATTATCCTTGGTCCGCATATCCCAGAATACTTTACCGTCATCCAGCGTACTGTCATGGTAAAGTGTTTCGACCAGCTCACCCGCCAGCGTATAAATCCGAATCGTGCATTGCTGCGGCACATTCGCAAAATAGAGCCTGCGTTCTCCACGCTCGGTCCGGGCTATGGGATTGCGGGGCTCAAAAACGGAAGTAGCCACATAAGGATTGGGGACTACGTAAATATCGCGTAATTCCTGAGCTGCCAAGGTCGACTCAGTTGCTGCCGCAACGGTCCGAAAGGTATACGTTTCCCCGCTGGCAAAAGGTTTACGTGTAGCCAGATAAAGAACATCTCCCTCTCCCGGCGTGGATCCCACATCATCCATTCGCACCTCCCAGGTCGCAGTCAGTAAGCCATCAACCTGTTCCAGAAATACGATTCGTTCATTCACATCCCAGACTCCGTTACGGTTAACATCCGGCACAAACACATCAATAGGCATGTTGGCGCGCGTAACATTTACCACCTCAAACGGAATAGGCAAATTGTTATTGAACCCATTGCCGATCGGCGAGTCCGCGAATCTGATTTCGTAGTCCGCGGGGTACAGCATTCGCCTTGGACCAGTGCTGGGAGGGAGAAGCTGATAGGGGATCTCTGTGCCGCTGTCTGTCCAGCCGGAAGCCTCCACATTCGGCTCTAGTGGATCATCCTGCACAAAAACATGCAACCCATCAAACACGATGTTCGCCTCTTCACTCTGCAGCAATCTACTCTCGAAGAGTGGTGCGTACTGAAATGAAGCGAACAACTCTTGCCCCGGAGTGATACCGGCGCTCTGGAACACATTTATCGCCCCGTGAACCCCATTAACGCTGTAATCCGTCCCCCGTACTAACAAGCGTCCGTCAGCTGTTCGCACTTCAAGCGAGCTTTCGATAATATTCTGATATGTCGTGCGCTGACTCTTGCCTGGAGAGGCTAGCACCCTGACCGTGACAGGCCCTTCGTTGATAACCGAGTAAGCAATACCTTCATCGATTTCGTTGAACTCAATGCGATAGGTCTGACCATCACGTACCGCCAGTTCGTCAACCACATTGATCACTATGGCCCCCGTTGCATGCCCATTCGCGTGGACGAGACCTGATGGATCCAGCGCAGAGGGAGGAACATACCCCGCCACTTTTGGACCAGGTACAACAGCAATCGTGTTCAGGTCAAATATATACTGATCGGTGGTCGGATCATAGGTAATTGTCTTGCTCGTCTCACTCGGGGGGATTCCATTCGCAAAAGCCTCTTCCTCCTCTGTGCCCGCATATCCACGGTCATAGGCAGCGACCGTGTAGTAGTACGTTTGTCCATTAACAACATTATTAGAGTCAACAAACGTATGGAACAGTCCAGTATCATCGCCCAGATCATACGATACGCCGCGACCTGGGAACGTTATCGGGCTCGGTCCCTTTAGCCCATTATCTAAATCAAAACGGGCATATACCCCCAGGGCCGTCTTGAGTGGCGTAAACAGAAATCTGCTCCCATTAATATCAGTGATGGTTTGCTGGTCCGAGAATTCGTGATCCGTCGAACGATAGATCACATAACCCTCAAAGTCCTCCTCGCGTGTGAGCGGATCAACGGACTGCTCAGCAGCGTCATCCCAGTACAAAGTGACGCGTTTATCTCCGGCTGCCGCTCGTAATGTAGGCTTCTGCGGAGGCTTGGCAAACACATATCCAACATCGTAGATCTGCTGAGCTACGTTTGCGTTAAGCCTCAGATCCTGACGGTTCTGCCCGACAATTAGCGCTATGGAGAACCGTTTTGTCGCTCCGGCTTTCAGTCGAAAATCCCCGGATCCGTACAGAAACACATAATCGCCCGGGGTTGAGGGGACGACATCAAAACGCCCCGGCTGAATAAAACTCCATACGCGTTCATCATTATCAACGCGGTTGCCTGCAAAGGGAGGAGACGCAAAGGAGGTTAATCCAAACTGATCGCTCTCATCAATATCCGTAAACTCAAAATTGGGCTCTCCGGGCTTGGTAATATCAAACTGATCCCCCGCTGTGGGAATACCATCGCCCTCACCAAAATCTCCGGTCCCCGGAATCCCGTCTATCCCCACATCATCCAGGTCTGGATCCCAGTCACCATCATTATCAATGCCGTCCGTCCAGGACTCGTCAATCAGTCCGTCTCCGTCATTATCGATTCCGTCATCATCCACCCCCGGACTTTCCAGAAACTTGTAGCCAAAATATCCAGGAACACGACCCGCTATATCACTTCGGCCGTCATCATCCCATGCAAAAACCATGTTGAGATTTTCATCATAGAATGCCCAGTCATCCGGCCAGTCCCCTGGACCGCCTACATGCGGGTCTCCCCACATCCCGAAGATCACCTTATCAAGGTCCTTTTCACTCTTATTGGTAATCTTGTAGATCAAAAAGATTACGTCCTCCGCAAGTGGATTGGCCCACTGGTACAGCCGCACCTCCACCTCCAAGCCCAGCCCTCGCTTCGTGCTGTCGCTTGGAAATGGCCAATAGCTGAATTCACTGTTGTTATAGTCATTCATAAAGTAGAGTGTCTCCTTATCTGCATTGGAGGCACCCTGTCGCAGCGCGCCGGGCCACAGGTACTGTTCCAGGGTTTGGTTGTACCAGTCGTCGGGCCATGAATCTGGTTTCCCATCCAGATTGTCGTCGGTATCGTCATTCGTAGGAATCTTGTTCGACGCCGGGTTGACCACCTGAATTCCTGCAAAACTTCCGACCGGCTCAGCACACGGTATCGGCTGCCAGCCCCAGTAAGTGGAACCATCTGGAGAGATTTCGCCGCCATTGGAGACCAGCCCATCTGAGACAATCCGCATGACGTAGACCGGATTACCGTTTGCATCAAAGACAGGACTACCGTTTTCATCCCGCAACAGAACACTCTGAGGGTCACGGGCTCGCCCATCTTCACGATACGTATCAACCACCTCTGCGGCTACAAACGGTCCAAACTCGTAGCCGTAACCGAGGCCATTCCAGACAATATCTGTGATCGTATTTCCAGGCGCGGAAATTGACCCGAAGTTGAAAATCTGAGTCGTTATCCGGTTGCCATTCAATATGGCGTCCCTTCGGTTGGTAAGCCCCTCGTCACAATCCTGATTGGCACCTTGTATAAGCGGCATCTTCGCCAGATTCGTCAACCAGGCATTCACTTCAAACTGATCCCATCCACGCAACCGATCCGTGCCGATCTGCTGGGCATTCACCTGCCCGATGAACAGCGATATACCCAGGATCAGGAGACTGTTGAGTCGAAAATTCATTAGAAGGACACCGTCAAGCCGACCCTTACCTGGCGTGGCGAGCTGTACCAGTGTGGTCGGGTGTCATATTCTGCCAGCGTGTGGACGCCTGGGAGATCGTAATTTGGTTTCCAAGTAGCATGGAGGTTTCGTTGATCCGACAGCGAGTAGGTGGCACGACCCGTATCGTTAAACACAAAGTTCTCGTTCAAGCGGTCCAGCAGGTTGAATACTTTGACAAAAGCACGGATTGGTACATTATCCATCACCCTGAACTCCTTGAATAGATGTACATCCAGGCTCAACTTGGATGGCTTTCGCCCGCTACGCGTAGGCAGGTCTACATTCTGATCCAGAATGAAGGGCGAATATGGATACCCTGTTGAGAACTGTCCATTGAAAGACAGCCCGAGGCTTCTGGAACGCGACAACGTTACCGTTGACGAAATCACATGGCGCTGATCAAAGGTAAGCGGAACAACCTCGAGTTCATTCTCTCGTCCAGATAATCTGTTAAAGAAAAACCTGTTCGCATCATCGTCGCTGCCCTCGGCAATCTGGAATGTATAATCCAGCGTAGCAGACAGAAAACCGTTGCGTGCCCGACGCTTGGTAAGCGAAACAGTAAGCCCCGTAACATTGGCGTAGGCCTTGTTCAGGTAAATATTGTACAGGTCTTCACCGGCAATCGTGGAGTGGCGTACTAGTTGCAGCGCCATATAATCCCGGATGTTCTTGAAGTATCCTGTCAGGTGCACAGCCAACAGGTCACCGATCTGCTGCTGAAGGCCAAACTCGTACTGGACTGTGCGCTCCGGGCGCAGGTTGGTGTTGCCAAACGTAGGCGCACTGCCTTTGGGAAACTCAAACTCCGGGTTTACATACAGATTGCGCAGAGAGGGCATCTGAGCGAAGTGCCCGTACGAAAAATGGATTATACCTCGCTCTGTAATCGGAAACGAAACCCCCAATCGAGGCAAGAGCAAATTCTTGGTTGACGCCTCCGCGAGATCTCCCTGAGGATCAAATAAATCCGGGATGTATGTGCCGTTTGGCTCGAAGCGCTCAAATCGGAGCCCCGCATTGATAATGAAGTTGTCAAATTCCAACTTATCCTGAGCATATGCACTCAGCTCCAGCACGGTCTGGTCGTCGTAACGATCGTGAGACGGATTATCGACCGGCTCAACTGTTGGCTCCAGGTACTGATTGCCATCATATAGCACAACAAAATTTTGGCGACTCAGGCTATGCTGCTGCACCTCCAGTCCTGCCTTCACTTCGTGTGTAATACCAAACTGGCGTGTGAAATCTGCCTTGCCCCGCAACGACTGGGAATCTTCGTAGATATGGGATTTCTGGTTCCCGGCGAAAAGGTAATTGTTGCCGGGAAACCCGATCACGTTCCCTGCACCGATCGCCCCAATATCTTTGACATAGCGGGGATCCTGCGGGTCCTCGTACAGAAAGTATTTGTACGAAGCCTTGGCCCAAGAAAGCTTTACCGTATAGAAAGCTCGTGTACTGAGCGTATGCGTAAAATGTAGACTGTGGTTCTGGTTACGCCGTTGATTGGAGGCGACACCATCCGGGTTGTATCGATAACCAAAACTGAAGCCCTTGGCCTCACTGTTGTCGATGAGGTAAGAGTACTCTAACTGTGTATTGCGTGTCAGCCGTGTTGTCAGCTTTGAAAGCACATTAAAGCGTTCACTCGGATTCATGGCCACGCGATCATTGGGTAGTGCCAGACCGCCACCCTCAACGACCGTCCCGTCCGGGAGCGTTACAGTACTGTCCGCATAATCCCACCACGGCTTGCCGTGGATTTCGTAATACCAGGGATTGCTGTTGAAATTGGCAGAGTCACTCGGCAGATGCTGACGGATACCATACAAGTGCCCGTCGTTGTTATCGTACCTGCCCGATACTAGAAACCTCATTCTAGGCCCCACTGGAATAGGTCCACTCAGAGATCCCTCAAATGTTAACGTGTTCAGGTCCACCCCCTCTGGCAAGAGGAACAGGTCGTCATTGCGTGTAAGATAATCTCCTCCATAGGCAGTCACCGAGCCCTCATACCGGTCTCCCCCTTCCTTGGTAACCAAGTTAACGACCGCCGACATCGCCTTGCCATACTCTGCATTGAAAGCCCCGGAAATCACAGTCAATTCTTCAATGGCGTCGATCGCTACACGCGTGTTTATTCCGTTGGTATTGAACGGATTGCTGACGGCGAGTCCATCGACTAGATAGGAGATTTCGTTACTGCGTCCTCCGCGAACATGCAATTCTCCACTGGCCCCGGTCGTAACGCCTGCGGTCGTAGCCAAGACACCGAAGAAGCTTTCCACGGGCAGGGCCTCAATCTCTGCAGCAACGACTGTTTTCTTTGACGCTGTCAGGTCCTTTTGTACCAACGGCCGCTCTGCCTGAACGATTAGCTCTTCCCCTTCAATCACGCTCTGACGGAGCTTAACGTCAATTCGCGTTGTTTGCCCACTCGTAACCTGAATATCAGTAATTAATTGGGTCTGGTACCCGATATACGAAAACTCAAGTGTGTATAATCCCGGACGCAGATTGAGGAGCACATAATTGCCCTCTAAGTCCGTCGTCGTACCGCGCCCAGTGCCATCATCAACAAGGATAGCCACTCCTATGAGTTCCTCGCCGTCATCCGCATCTTCAATATGACCGGTGATCTTGCCCTGGCCGAGCGCGGGAACGGACCACAAAACAGCGAAAAATACCAGCCCAAGAAGTCTGTGCATTGTGGCTGAAAAATCTTCCTAGTACACGAACGTGCGGGCGTAAACGCCTATAGGTAAACGCCTCCGGTTCCTCCCGGATGAGATCGGAAGAGGCGAGAACACCTCCTCCGATCCCAGGAGAATTCTTTCACTATTTCACAAGCACCATGCGGCGCGTATGTCGAAATTGTCCCCACTCCAGCGTGTAGATGTACTGTCCACTTGCAACTGAGTATCCGCTGTCGCTGAGCCCATTCCAGACCACTGAATGTGTACCCTCGGCGTAATACTCGTCATTGACCAAGGTTCTGACCAGTCGCCCGGTCATGTCATACACTCTCACGCTGACACGCTTATCCAACGGAAGCGTGAAGGAGAATGTTGTTGATGGATTGAACGGGTTCGGATAGTTGCCATGCAATTCGAAATCCGAAGGAATGATGATCCTGTCATGCGATATACGTGTTGATATCCCGTCTCCCGAGAGAACGCGCATGAACGCCCGATAAGGATGCGCTTTAGCTTCGGCAACCGTTCTGGTGTACGTGGAATCGGCTGGATTGAACACCTCATTGTATACATAGACACTGTCATCCACGCCTTGGAAAGACATTGCGACTTCGTTATGGCCGTCACCATCTACGTCCCCCAGGTAAACCATTTTTCCCGCAAATTCTGGACCTTGGGCACCATTTTCCATGTAAGTGGTCATCGTCCCTGCACTGTCCCGATTGACTGTGTCGAAGACCATTTCCGCAGGCATTGGAAAATCAACTGAACGTACTTCGTAGTTAGCTGGATCTTCCACATCCCCTCCATTGTAATCCACGATATTCACCCAACGGGGAGGATTGCCACCTGCATACTGCTGATGTGTATAGGACGATCCAGTCAGAATCAGCTCCGGAACTCCATCCATGTCAATGTCGCCATTGGTTATTCCAAGCCCACCACCTGCCGTTTCAACCAACGGATTCACCAAATTATTCTTGCTGTAGTCATCGTCGTTCACATCTGAGGTATAGTAAATTTGCAGAGGATCCTCGCCGGCCTCATAATTCATGAGCGCAAGGGCGCCGGTTTGCAGCACGGGGCAGTAAACCTCATCGTCACCATTCATATCCATGTCCAATACTGTGCATCCAAAAAATGATACATGATCACTGGAAGCCGCCCTGGCGTATGGACGATCGCCCGTTGGATCCACATAGGTATCTGGACCAGTCACATCCACATTTGAGAAGTTCAGGTTGTTCCATGAGCCTAGGACGATTTCCATGGTGCCGTCCCCGTCCAAATCTGCAGGAACAATACCATAAGCACTTCCGCCACCACGGTTAACCGGATCAAAATCCTGCGCCGCCCTGCTGCTCCAACGTGCTTCTTGCGTCCACGTGGCAAATCCTGAACCTAAATCAGCTGCTGAAAGCACGTACCAACTGTCATATGCGTTGTCAGCGCCATTATTGCCAAACAGCAATTCGTTAGCTCCATCCCCGTCTACATCAGCAATGGTCATCTGCTCTGTCCGAAACCGATCAGGGGTGTCCCCATCAAAGTCCCAGAACTCGGGAAGCGTTCCGAACGTGTTGTCACCCTCAGCATATATTGAAAAAAGCGACGGAGCAAAGCCCGGAAAGAGAAGACCGATTACCCCCAGAGTGGTCTCACTCAGACCATGCCCGGAGAAAACATACACTTCTCCGAAACCGTTGCCATCCAAGTCTCCCGCTGCAATGCCGCGAGCATTGTTGGATGTTCCAGCGGTCGGTTCCAAGGAAATAGCGGAATAGATCAATTCCCACGTATCTACTCCAACATTTTCGATGACATGTACGCGTCCACCACCCGAGTAATCGGACAACACCACCTCCATTTTTCCGTCACCGTCCAAATCCACAGGTCCAGCTATGGATCTGGCACCAGAATGAATTCCTGGCGCATAGGCAGGAATGGCAGGTATGCCACCATGAACTATGTTTGTGAGACCGGGAAATCCCTCTGATTGGCTGGGCTCCCACCGGAAGTCTACCTGTTGAGCAAATACTGGAGCAACAGCAACGAATGCAATAAACAGGCTAAAAAGAGTAGTTTTACGCATGTGAAACTTAGGTTGGTTAAAATTTGACAGACAGCACCGACTAGGAACGACACTGGCGACCCCTAATTTAATCAATTTGATGCAAATATACCATATCAATAATTTCGCTGAGGCGCCCTAAATTGGCCAGCGGATATCTGACTATACTGTTTCTCTTTCCAAGAACATGCTCAAGACAAGTGTGATTGGCAGTTACGCCCTGCCCCCCTGGCTTATCACCGCGACCAATGCTGTGGAGCGTGGAGAATATGGACCCAAAGACGTTGAAGAAACGCTAGATGATGCAGTGAATATGGCGATCAGTGACCAGGAGGAGGCCGGTCTAGATGTAGTGAGCGACGGCGAAATGCGCAGGTTTGGATTCTTTACTGCTGGGTTCTACGGATGCCTAAGCGGGCTCTCTGCCCTTGAACCACTTCGACGGCTGGGACCAGGTGGTCACGATCAACGTGAACGTTACGAGGCTTTGGAGCCTTTTGCTGCCCCTGACGGACTCGGACTGGTTCCCGAGTTTCTTTATGCCCGCGCTCGTGCTTCACGACCGCTAAAGGTAACCTGCCCTGGTCCGTATACACTTGCTGGCCGCATCCAAACCGGTGGCATCTACCCGGATCGTATGGCTGTATCTGAACGATTCGCAGAAATCATCAATTCTGAATTGAAAGCCGTAGTCCGGGCTGGTGCAACCTTCATCCAATTGGACGAACCTTCTTACGCCGTTCATAAACACTCGCCTCGTGCATTCGTCAATCTTTTCAACGGCTGTATTGACGGTGTGGACGCGGAAATCGGCCTCCATTTATGCTTTGGCAACTACGTCGGACGTCCCGTGGCCCATCGAACATATGCACCCCTCTTTCCGCATATCCTTGACGTTTCCGCACAAGAGATCCACCTAGAGTTCGCCAACCGGGAAATGTCTGAACTGGAACTCACGAAACAAATTGCCGAAGCCTCACGAACGGTTGCGGCCGGAGTCATTGATGTGAAGAATTATTTCATTGAAACCCCGGAGATCGTGGCAGACCGGATTCGCCAGGTGCTGAAACATGTCCCCCCGGATCAACTGGTGCTTGCGCCTGATTGCGGTTTCAGCGAAACCGCACGCTGGGCCGCACGCGCAAAGCTGCATGCTCTCGTTGAAGGTACGCGCTTGGTCAAAGCCGAGTTGGGGGTTTAGCTGAGAAGCGCTGCCTCGTCGTTCGGGTACACGATTCTGGGCTCAACGGATGCTGGTCGCACCTGCAAAATCTCGCTGGAAGGCTTTTGTTGGTCACAGCACCCGCCGGATGGAATTGTACCCGCAACTGTAAGCCGTATCAGGGTCCGCGTAATTCCGCGCAAGAACATCAACCAATGCATATAGTCACTGACCTGATGGATGGGAGGAGGCTGTACTGCAGCTCTTCAGGGAACGCTGCCAGACGTTCGTACGGCAAATCAGGAGAACTGCCGAGGCCCATATACTAATTACCTACTAACATAGTAATGGCCACGCGGAAACCTCTGCAACTTGTTGCCCCCGCACACACACTTATGAATCTACATGAACTCAAAGCATCTATTACCCTTACAGTTAGGACATTCATGGGTTTCGTACGACCTTATATGTCCGCAGTTACAGCAAGAGGTTATCTACACGCTCCGAGCATGGCAGCGCGGCCTCTCAGGTATTCGTGTCCCTGGATGGCACCTCCATTGCAGATCCATAGGCTGCACAGTTCTCCCTACCACTGCTGCTGCTTTCATTGATTAACGCTATTGAGGAAACCTCAGTTACCGCCTGCGCACTCTACGGCGCTGATGCAACCGACGGTATAATCAATTTGCAAACCTCCGCTGACCAAATAGCACGACTGTTCCAAATCAGCTGACTATCTTTATGCCTACTGGATGCTTGGGCGAGCTTCAGCGAGATTAATGATGTAGATATTGTGAGGCCACCATTCCACGTTAAGAGGAGAAAGCCTCGCCTACACGAGTCTGTATGGTCGGGAAGCCTGATCGGCCGGAAGGAGTATGCTTCAGCAAAAACACGCCGGGGATCATCCAGAAAACTGGGGTGACTCCAAGTAAACAGACATGAATCCGTTACTGTTTTGAACACTCATAAATCATGACTCAGGCAAAGGCCCTCCCCTTCATAGTCCGAGATCCCGTTGTTCTGGCAGTCATCGGATTAAATGGAGTCATACTCTATCTGGATGCCTTTCCAAGCGTGAATGCGCACTTCCATGTCTGGATTCAATGGGTAGACATGTTATTCATCGGCTACTTCGTAGCTGAAGTATTCATTAAAGTCCGTCACTATGGTTCTTTCAGGAAGTACTTTGCCGATCCCTGGAATGTATTTGATTTCATAATCATTGCATTGAGCACGCCGGCGTTGGTCAGTCCCTTTATCTCTCTGAGTGCAGAAAATATGGGAGCGCTGACCGCTCTGAGAATAGTGCGTATCCTGCGCCTCATCCGACCGATGCGGCTTGTGCCCGATGCAAATAAGCTTTGGCCTGGGATATATCGGGCACTACGCGCTTCCGTTGGGATACTGTTGATCCTGGTGTTCGTAAACCTGCTCCTATCATTGATGGCTACATTGCTGTTCGGGGGAATTCCAGAAGCGAAAGAGTTCTTCGGAAATCCTTTCGCTTCCATGTACTCACTCTTGAAAGTGTTCACGATTGAAGGCTGGTACGAAATCCCCGAGCTGCTTGCGGAGCGTGGCGTAGCAGACCACTATATCCTTGGCCTTCGCATCTATTTTGCTTCAATCGTGCTGATCTGCGGCATTTTTGGGTTTTCTATTGCGAATGCAGTGTTTGTGGACACACTCGTAGCAGACAACTCAGATGAACTGGAGGAGAAGGTGGATAAGTTGTACGAGGAATTGAGGCAATTTCGTGCGGAGGTAGCGCGCTGGAGTAACAAAGAGTGAAGGTCTGCACGCGTCGTTAGCCGCAATAAAAAGGGCGCCAGATAGGCGCCCCTCCGATGCGGTCCGGACGGGACTCGAACCCGCGACCTCTGGCGTGACAGGCCAGCATTCTAACCAAACTGAACTACCGGACCGGACTTTGTTAAAACTACGGCATTCAAGGAGATTTTCCAACTGCGCGCCGCAAGCTTTGGTGGTCAGGGAGGGATTTGAACCCCCGACACACGGATTTTCAGTCCGTTGCTCTACCACCTGAGCTACCTGACCACAGAGGCGCGTAAACCCTTAATCATAGATACTGGTTTCAATTATACGACCCAATAATGTCGCATAGCCTTCGGATGCATACATATTTCACAGATGATCCGGTTGAAGCTGCCGAATTCATATCCAACGACAAGCTTGCGGTCTTTCCCACCGAAACGGTCTATGGCCTGGGAGGGAATGCCCTCAGCGTTGCGGCTGTAGAATCTATCTATGAGGCGAAGGGGCGTCCTTCCTCAAACCCACTGATTGTTCATGTTGGAGCTATTGCTGATCTTTCACGTGTCGTGAAGGAGATCACCCCGTCGGCACGTGCATTCATGGAGGCTTTTTTTCCGGGCCCAATCACCCTCGTCCTCCCCCGCCACTCATCCTTGCCCAAAGTTGTCTCAGGTGGACTGGATACCGTTGCAGTTCGGATGCCCTCTCTACCTATAGCCCTGCAATTACTGAGGTCTGTTGGCCTTCCGGTCGCAGCCCCTTCTGCGAACATTAGCGGACGTCCCAGTGCCACTACTTGGCAGTCTGCCGCAGAAGATCTAGACGGTCGGGTCAGTTGTATCTTGCGTGGACCAAAAGCAATCGTAGGCCTTGAGTCCACAGTTGTGGACTGTACAGGGAGATCACCAATACTCCTCCGCCCCGGTGCGATCAGTTTGGACGCGCTTAGTGCCGTTGTTCCAGATACCTCAACAGATGCCCCAGATATATCCCGAAGCCCTGGCCTGCGCCATCATCACTACGCCCCCTCCGCACACATTTGTATCATACCCTCCCCCGACGAAGCTATTCCAGGGGATCAAACAGGATATATTGGCCTTGCGCCGCCGCATGCCGACGATCAGTTCAAACAATGCGTCGTGGCCCACCATGTAGAAGATTACAGCCACAAACTCTTCGAGTTTTTTAGAGACTGTGATCGATCGGGAGTAACCACGATTTATTGCCAAAGCCTGGTCGAAACGGGTTTGGCCTATGCACTCATGGATAGAATCAGGCGTGCAGCTAAAGCCGCCAAGTGAGCGATACCCCGTTCGCACTCAAACTCAAGCTCGGCGCGCGTGATAGCCGTTGATGCCTGCGTGAAAGCAGATAACCGACCCCAAACCCAAGGAATGCGCCCCCGAGAACGTCACTGAACCAGTGGTATTCATCCGCCATCCGCACTACAGCAGTACCCAAACCCAAAGCAAACAGTGCCCCAGAAGCAAAACCCGGATAGTAAAAAATCCAGGGAGTTGTGAAGGCAAATACCGTCGTGGCGTGTCCCGATGGAAAGGAGCGGCTCCCACTGAACGGCTTTACCGAATTAGGACCAGCGTTTTCGTTCGGCCTTGCACGTCCGATCGCGAGTTTCAAACCATTGGCCAGTAAATTGGCAAAAATGACGGACTCCAGCGAAGTAAAGGCAGCATCCTGAAAATGAATATTACTGCTGGTCAGCGCACCTACAAATACGACCGCTGCCATTGGTCGTACAATATCTACATTGCCGATTTCGTGAAATACCTTGCGCATACGGGTAGGAGTTACATCATCTAAGCGTTCAGCTCTGCGGGAGAATCTGCGATCAAAATGCGATGCGGCCAAGATACCGCCAGTGGCCACCCCAATTGTCAAACCCGTCCGCAGCGTGAACATAGATCCTGGTGCTGCCAGCACATCTCCTACCGGCCAGCGAATAAATCGCAAAGGATCCTCTGACTGCGCACCTGCAGGCACGGCAACAGCTAACCCCACAAACCACAGCGCAGCACACCATCTGAGTGATTGATTGACCGGAAATCTCATCACTCGTTCATCAGTATATCTCCGTACGATACAAGGCCACCTTGAGTGTCAACAATGAAAACCCTGACGAGCCCGGTAACTCCAAGTGCGCGCGGCAAAAACCGTAATACATAAGATCCGGGATCCCTGGCATTGGGGATACTGTCCAACCTGCGCGGAATCCCATTCGTATCATAAGCCGTGACCTCCAGACCTCCCTGAATTGAGTTTGTCAAACGGACACGGACGGGGATTGCAACTGTTTCTCCCGATGGAGCCGGATTGGGAAAAGCTGGATCAACCACAACACGCCCAAAATAAGCCGGCGAAATTCGCCAGTCATCGTCATCTTTGGACTGTACCTCTCCGCTTACATTCGTCTGCGTGTACCCACGGGGCTCTGAGAACGCCTGATTTTCAAAATCGTCCTGATCCTCGCCGGCGTCACAGGCAAGCAACAAAAGCAGCAGGATACAGCTAAGTCTTGACATTACCGCTTGATTGAACAGACAAAATACACTTGGCCGCCCGCAGGCAAGTAGATCGTGTCCCACTTTGAAGCACTGCAAACGATCATGTTTCGGAAGGAGTATCGAGCATCAGGCCTGGAACTGCTTCTTCTCCAATGACATCCTTACTACACTGCTGAATGAAATGATCAACGCTCTTGTGGAATCGTCAATTCCCCGCACTGCCGATTTCCGTCACCAAATAGAAGCTCTCGGTGCACGCTTTGATTGACTTCACCAGTTTAGAAACTAGCCTATGTGACTACATAGTGACGGATTGAAACCAGTTCGTATAGGACTGTTCCAGTTTAGAAAAATGTATCGGTCTGGTAATTCTGTTTTTTTGATTCTTGGAGAAGGTCCAGTTTAATGTGTCACGTATCTAATGAGTAATCAAATAACCAGGACAGCACATACTCGTACAATAACTTGAGGTAGCTGAGGACGGAATTCAAAGGAAGGGAATGCCTCTGTTGATAGGAGTGGCCCATGTACCACAAGCGGTATGTTCTGACGGGGTGTGAAAAATGGATCGCTCCAGAGGAGCGGGGGCCTGTAACATGGCCACAGAGGATGAGTTACGGAAAAAAATCACTTACGCATTTACAACTCGGGGTAGTTGACCGAATATTGAGGGAGGAACCCTCAGATTTGTGCATTCCTCCCCCGCCCAGTGAACAATCAACTGTCTTCAGTCGTTGCCCACCAACCCAAAAACATGAACTTGTACTCAATGCTTAATCGGATTTTGAATGTAGGATGCATCTGTGCACTGATCTTGGCCGGTACTTCAGCTGTCAATGCGCAGACAGGAGTCGTGGAATTCACGGAAGCGTATCGGATTGGAGACGAGGCGGCAGGTGACTCCATTTTCTTTGGAAATGTTGTTTCTATGGCTGTGGACTCTGAGGGACAACTGTATCTCACGGATTTTATGGGAAGCAAGAACATTCAAATGTTTTCTCCGGACGGTGTGCCAATTCGCGAGATTGGTCGGGAGGGTAGCGGCCCCGGAGAATTTGAGTTTACACCAAGCGTGCACATTGGGCCGGGTGATACCCTGTATGCATGGGAAACAAATAAATATCGTCTCTCTAAATTCTCTCCAGAGGATCAGTCGGTTGTTGCAAGCAATACAATTGGGAATCCAGTCTCCCGTGCTCCCCGTCCCCTTAGATTTCTGGGAGTTACGAATCAAGGGTATCTGATGGAGTTTGCAAGCGTCGACATACCTGGTTCACGAGGACAGGACGACTCGGGACACTTCGCCAAAATCGTAACTTGGGACGGCAATGTCCCAGATGACCATCTGGTTGAACTTCCAAGTGCTGACTTTGTGACTTTTCAGATAAATTCGTCTACTGCAATCCGCTTTTTGCCTTATTCTGCCAGACCTCATTTTCTATTAAGTGCAGATCAAGTGCTGTACCATGGTATGAGCGATGCCATTCAGTTAACCGGAACTACACTGAAAGGCGAAGATGTGCACAAGATCTCACTTCCCCACACTCCTGTTTCCGTCTCTGCGTCCCAGCGAGAATCTAGCGTTGCCCGCATCCAGCTTGAACAGCTTCGCAAGGATCTACTGGCGAATATCCCGGAGCATCAGCCGGCCTACCGACGGCTGTTGACGGATGACGCTGGACATATATGGCTCGGGCTGAGTAGACCTGAAAATGAGCAGACGAGCACATGGCTCGTACTGAATGACGCGGGTGAAATGGTGGCCACCGCACAAATTCCGGACGGGATGTCCTTGATGACGGTACGCGGAGGCCGCGCTTATGGGAGTCAGGTTGACGAAAATTTGGGGGCTCCAATTGTCATTGCATGGGAGATCACCTGGTAGGAAGGGCACCTAGAAGTGTGGTAAGCCTCCCCCCATTTCGAGGGACCTAAGTTTTAGCATTACCGCTTGACCGCACGGACAGAATACACTTGGCAGCCCGCATACAAATAGTTCAAGTCCTACTTTGAAGCACTGCAAAAGACCATGCTTGGGAGAGAGTACCGCGCATTAGGCCCAGGGTTGCTTTTTCTCCAACGACATCCCCACTACACGGCTGGATGAAATGATCAACATACTAGGGGGAAACTGTATGGTATTTCCCATTGGAATTTTGATGTCGTTACGGAGCAAGGCTATTGATGATCGGATTCTGAAGGAAAAGGTTTGAAGATCCGCTTGAATTTATTTTTTCACGTGGAAACGTAGCGAAATAAACCAGAAAATTATATGGCGAATCGCAAGCACCTCCGGTGGCTACTAAAGGGTATTGATAGTTGGAACAGAAGAAGGAGCAATGAAAATTTCATGCCTGATCTTTCTGGAACAGATATATATATGAAATGCCGAGAAGCGGGGCATGTGGATGACAGCGGTCATGTGTCTCTCCCTAGGATCAATCTCAATGAGGCTAATTTGAAAAACTCAAATCTCTCTGGATTTCCGAGAATAAAGGCTGGGATAGATTTCGGTAAAGCGAAGTTTAGTTCTGCTGATTTGAGCAATGCTAATTTTTCCTATTCAAGGCTTGAAGGTGCTGACTTCAGCTATGCTATGCTGAACCAGACAAAAATGTATGGTGCGAAGCTGTGCGACGCAGATGTGGCGTTTGCAAGTTTCATAAAAACGGATCTCTCTGAGGCAAATCTTACAAATGTTAATTTCAAATTTGCTCTTTTTAAGGATACTATCATACGTAGGGCATGTCTTAGAGGAGCAAATTTATCAATGGCCAACCTTGTAGGTACAGATTTGGTCGAGTCTGAGCCTTGGCAAGCTAAACTGTATCGCGGGCACATGTCGTACTCTACATTCGGAGAGGCACGGATTTCAACTGGAAGCATTCAGTGCATAGAAGATTTGCTTGAGGCATGCAGAATCGTTAAATCACATCTTCCCGATGCAATATTGTTTTTCCGAGGTGAAGCCGAGAATGGTTGGGATTTGCGTCCCTCCGTAATGCGACACTCGAATGAAGGACAGTCTAGGTTTCGAGCCAACGAGGCTAAAATGCTTCTTGACCTCATGGCGCGGCGGCCAATAGATTTTCAAGGAACCCGATCAGCTTTCGCCCAATGGGTGATTGCGCAGCACCACGGACTCAAAACTAGGCTTCTTGATATTACACGTAATCCGTTAGTAGCTCTGTTCTGGTGCTGTCTGGATACCAACGCCTCTCATCCTGGGAGACTACATGTCTTTTCCTTGCCAAGGACATTAATTAAGCCCTTTAGCAGTGATACAGTTTCCGTGATTGCCAACTTTGCCAAACTTCCATGGGAAGATCAAAACATACTTTTAGGTTTGACAATGAATGATATCACTGAAAGGAGCCTTGCTCGGGATCTTCAAATCAACTACCAACACTCCCTTGACCAGCTTTACCAATTGATTCGAAGAGAAAAGCCATATTTCGAGGAGCGCATTGATCCCAAGGATTTCTATCGGGTATTCGTTGTAGAGCCGGAGCAATCGTTTGAACGCATCCAGGCACAATCTGGTGCCTTCCTTATATCGGCATTTCACGAAAGATTTGAACGCAACGAAGTTCTAGACTCTACCTCAGGAGTCCCGATTTATGGCCATCACATTTGGGAGATACCGACGGGTGATAAGGAGAGCGTTCTGGAAGTGCTTGGTTTAGTCAATATCACAAGAGAAACGTTGCTTCCAAGTCTTGACGAGTCCGCTAAAGCAATAATTGATGCATATTCGTCATAACGAACGTATGGGTTCCATGGATCACCAACTTCATTGGTACAATTGATGCCTGATTGAATGGAGGCGAATTTGATACCGACTTCTTTTATGATTCAAGATGGAATAGAAAATTAAACAGTGATCTTTTGTGGAGCGTAGAGATCTTCATCAGACTTCTTAGCGATGAGGCTCCATGCGCTTCAAAGCCCTCCATGGGTGGCCTCATTTGAATGGATTAACTTTATCTGAGCAGTCCGCTGAATCCTGCACATCTTCTCTGCCAAGCTCTAAACAAGATTCATACTGTTGCGCTCAGTTTCCCAATTATTCTGCAGGGCGACTGTTTGTGATCCGGCAATTGCTATACTTCGTAGGATGCACTTTCAGCAAATTGGATCCACCAAGTATACTTCCTTGCAAAACTGCGTACTCCTCCTGTTTGCCTTTTTTGTGATTTGGCGATTCCCGCAAAGGATCTGCTCGATTCGTACTGACCAACGACAAGATTGCAACGGTAGAATCACGGTACCCGTGCGAATGAAGCTCAACTTGGCTCATCGTGTGAGATCAAAAGATCCGACCTGTTCCAAACTCCCGGACTGCAAGCACTTGCGCTACGGATTTGATCTTAACCATCTGACTACATCGCTCCCAGCTACCGTTCATCCAAATCATGCTCGGACATCGCATATGCCAAACGTCCAATAATTGAACTGGTTTTTTCTTCTTCTCCAATTTCATGGGTCTTCCGTGGATGGGACAACGGTAAATGTCAAAGGGTTGACCACGAAGAGCTCTGAGGTCATTGCCAATCTCCCATCTGTAATCCTCGTCAGATGTCCTACGGAGCATTTCTTCACGGGACATCGCAAATGCTTCATTGTCCCTTCGGATAAGTGCTCCTGCATCCGCATCGGTCACGGGCTCGGTAAAACGACATTGCATCGGGTACGGCTTGTAATATCCGGTGCATCCCCAAAAGAACCTAAGATGACCTTGGGTACTTGCTTGTAGAGACCACTGCAGGCGTAACGGCATTCCGCATTTCGGACAATTTTTGGAAGCATGTTGACCGGCATGCCATTCCAGTATATGTGCTTTCGCTGGATCTACGATAACGCCCTCATAGTCGTCTGGATCAATTGATGCTGTCTCTCTGGGACCAAATTCCAAGGATATTTTCTCGTACTCCCGACGTAAAGCTTCAAAGCGCTCCCGAAGTGATTCTGTCCAACCGTCCCGCTTGACCCGCTCGTGAATACTCACCATCTCCGCGTCAATTTCCAACTGACGCCTTTCGGCCTCAGCGCGAGATTCCTCCCGCTTCCAGCGTGCGATGGGGTCCAGAGCATACTCCCGCACAAGCTTTTCAAGCTCCCTTTTAGCCGCCTGGATCGACGAGGCAGCAATATTCAAGACAGACTTCCCTACTTGGAATCCGAACTTAGCCAAGCCTGCCAGTGTACTCATGGATCGGGCTCTACCTAATTTTGTGTGCGAGATTGAGCCTCAAAAGCTTCGATAGCTTTCCTCACCTCCTCAGGCTCCACACCACGAGGACTATCTTTTTCTCGAGCGGCATTCTGAGAACCCTGCCAGAGCCGTGTTCCCCATCTTAATATCCTGTGTCCGCGCCAAACTGTGATGGCCAAACCGCCAATTCCCGTTCCAGCCAACAAAAGATCAACTATCCACTCAGCACTCTCTTCAGCTGTGACATCCAAGGCTTCTGGAGACGATGCTGCCAATGATTCCAGCGTCCCTAGGTCCTCAGCCTCAGCCGTAC
>JAJEDR010000003.1 GCA_022821385.1 Rhodothermales bacterium | reverse complement strand
ATCTCCGTCCCGCCATAACGATCGTTCAACACGCGCGTGATCGCCGCGGTCAACGTCGTCTTTCCATGGTCCACATGACCGATCGTGCCCACATTCACATGCGGCTTCGTACGCTGAAATACTTCCTTTGCCATTGAATTGCCCTATTTATTCATCGGGGAGCCGCCTCTCGGATTTGAACCGAGGCCCCCTTCCTTACCATGGAAGTGCTCTACCCCTGAGCTAAGGCGGCAGTCAAGTAAGTAACTGGAGCGGGAGACGAGGCTCGAACTCGCGACATTCAGCTTGGAAGGCTGATGCTCTACCAACTGAGCTACTCCCGCATCGCCCGGATGCCTGGGGCAAGTGTTCCAGTTCGTATGGGTGGGCAGGGAAGGATTCGAACCTCCGAAGGCTTAGCCAGCAGATTTACAGTCTGCCCCCGTTGGCCACTTGGGTACCTGCCCCAAATCAAAAATTCAGCCTGTGTTTTACTCAAATGTCCGGCTACTGTGCCGTCAATATCTCCGGAATACTAAAAGAGCTGGCGAAGGGACTCGAACCCCCGACCTGCTGATTACAAATCAGCTGCTCTACCGGCTGAGCTACGCCAGCAATACGAGTCACCCCGTTGCCATACATATCACTATTCATGCCCAGATACACTACAGCCGCTCGTTGTACGCAATAAATTCAAGAAGATCCACCTTTTCTATGAGCGCGTATCCGACGGACAGCTTTATAAAGCTGCCAGACCAGAAACAGTGCAATCAGAACAGACATGAATCGTCCGTAGCGCGACAAGTATTCCGTCACGCGCTCCCATTCGTCGCCTACCACGTACCCCAGTGTTGCAATAAGGGTAACCCATACTGCTGCACTAATCGAAGCAAGCACGGCTACCGGTAATGCCGGCATTCGACTCATCCCGACCGTAAAGGAGATGACGGTACGCGCTCCGCTCAGGAATCGGTTGGCGGTAACAACCCAGTATCCCCAGGAATCAATCCAGTCCTGCACCCTGGAAACCGTTTCATCTGGTATCCAACGCATCGCCCGGGACTTGAGGACCACCGGGCCGCCGTAGCGCCCAACGTAGTACATGCACATGAATCCTATGGCGCCACCAAGCGTGCTGAATATTATAACCGGCAGGAGCAACATCGGGCCAACGGCCGCCAAGTAACCTCCAAAAACGATCAACACATCCCCTGGAATCGGGGGGAAAACATTTTCTAACCAGGCAATAAACAAAATCAGCGCATATCCCCACACTACTGGAATATCTGCTGCCCTCAATAGGAGATCAGTAAAAAACTGTTCCATGAGGGTCTACGGAGCAACGGATCCAGTGAGCATGCACACTGCGCAGGCTGCCGCAGCTTCTTCGCGTCCAATTATCCCCAACTTCTCAGACGTGGTCGCTTTTATTGAAACCTGCTCATGTGTGATCATCAGGTCCCCAGCTATTGTGCGACGCATGAGCTCAATGTAGGGACGTAGTTTTGGACGCTCAATGATAATGGTTGCATCCACATTTGTGACACTGTAGCCTGCTTCAGATACCAAATCATTTACTTTTCGGAGCAGCATCCGGCTATCTGCTCCCTTCCAGTGTAGACTCGAGTCTGGAAAATGTACGCCAATATCTCCTAGTGCGGCTGCCCCCAGCAAAGCATCACAGACTGCATGTAGCAAAACATCGGCATCCGAATGTCCTGCCAAACCCAGGGGATGAGGAATCTGTACGCCACCTAGAATAAGCGGTCGGCCTTCCACCAGCTGATGCAGATCATAGCCGATCCCCACTCTTGAAACCATCAACTGTTACCTCTGGGTCCAAATGTTTTGAGCCCACTCCCAGTCAGATTGGGTTGTGATCTTGATATTTCGCGGATCACCTTCAACGATACGAACCGGTTGCCCTATACGTTGCATCAGCGCAACATCATCTGTTGCCTGCGGGTACCCACTATTTTGATGCATCGCCTTTATCAATAGATTACGCCTGAATCCCTGCGGGGTTTGCATAGCATACAGCCCGTCACGAGATGCTGTTTTGGTAAACAGCCCCTCATTCCCGTAACGAACCGTATCCTGAATCGGTAAGGCTGCCGCCGCTGCCCCCGTATTTTCTACAGCTTCTATCACATCACTGATGACACGATCCAATACAAAAGGGCGTGCTACGTCGTGAATTAGCACGATGCTCACATCCTCCTCAACCGCACCCACTCCTGCCATGACAGACTCCTGTCTCGTTGCCCCCCCTGGAAGTACACGACATGGCTTACTCAGAGGCCTAAGTATATCCGTCGTGGCCTCAAGCGCGTCGGGGTGCGCTACCACCACAATACTGGAAATAGCTGGGTGTTGGTCAAAAATGGACGTCGTTCGAAAGAGCATCGGCGCCCCTCCCAAGAGGCGCATCTGCTTGGGAAGTCCACCAAGGCGTGACCCCGTACCTGCTGCAGGAATGACCGCGGCTACCATGTGTCTACAGGATTAGCATGGCATCCCCGAAAGAGTAGAAGCGATACTCCTCCCCGATAGCGATCTCGTAGGCTTTTTTAAGCAGTTCAAATCCTGTGAAGGCAGCGGTGAGCATCATCAAGGTACTCTTAGGCATATGAAAATTTGTAATCAGGCGCTCCGTAACGGCGAACTCATAAGGCGGATAAATGAACTTATCCGTTCGACCCTCTTGGGGCTTCAGGTGACGAGACACGGTTAGACTCGTTTCTACGGCCCGAACTACGGTCGTTCCACATACCGTCACTTTATTTACATCAGAATCTAACGCCCGATTGACAGTTTCGGCTGTACTCCTGGGGATCTGATAATACTCAAACCCCATGCGATGCTTCGTTAGATCCTCAACGCTGACACTTTGGAATGTTCCTAAACCGACATGCAGGGTAACCTGAACTACCTGCACGCCTTTTTCGGCAAGCTCGTCTATAAGCTCAGGCGTAAAATGAAGTCCTGCTGTTGGAGCGGCTACTGCCCCGCGATGTTTTGCGAAAATAGTCTGATAACGGTCGGCATCAGCTTTCTCGACATCCCTTTTTATGTACGGCGGCAGAGGAGTGTACCCCTCTTCCTGGATCGCACGATACAGAGAAGCATTGTCCCCCGCGTAATCAAAGCGAATTGTACGACCGCGCGAGGTTGTATTGTCAATCACTTCAGCCGACAGATCGCTGCCAAAAAAAAGCTTGTTTCCAATCCTGATCTTTCGCGCAGGATCAACAATTACATCCCACAGTCTGCTTTGGGGATTCAGTTCCCGAAGCAAGAACACTTCAATTTTTGCAGCAGTCTTTTCCTTCGCCCCCCGTAGCCTTGCAGGAAAAACTTTCGTGTTGTTAACGACCAAAACATCATTCGCGGAGAAGTAATCTACTATGTCACGAAAATGGCGATGCTCGATGGTCCCCTTCGTCCGATCAACTACCATCATACGCGCCGAGTCCCTAGGCTCGGCCGGGTATTGGGCAATCAGATGCCGCGGAATTTCATATTTGAAATTACTTAGCTTGAGGCGTTCAAGTGGCTTTCCCAACATTTGTCATTTCGTTTTGCCCCCTAATAATAACAATAATTGGAGCATTTTAAACCAACACAACTACGGCGAAGATATAATCCCTATTCTATCATCTATCCAATACTGGGGGAATTAAGTTTGCTGTGATTTAGACACAAAAATTTTTTCATTGGAAAACCGAACTGTACGCAAGCGTATACGGGATCGCCCGGAGAGCACTTGTGGTCATAGAAAACGTTTATCTGCAATCGTCTCCGAGAGCCAGAAGTTCGGCACTCCTCAATAATGCCACTAACAAGGCACTTGACTATCCGTTTATTGGCGGTCGCCGCAGATGAAAGTCTGTAGCTGATTGATAAGCACTCGCAATTCGGAGTACATCGGCATCAGCGTACAGTGGTCCGGCAAAGGTAATGCTTCGAGGCCTGCGTCGACGAGAGTCCGTGTCTGACTCCAATGCATCAAACCCATTGGGTACCGTCACACATGGATGACCGGTTAGATTTGTGATTGCCAATGTACGACCTCCGAAGGACGGAGATACAAAGACATCCACCTGCTGCATCACAGTATTCATGCGCTGCATAAGGAGCCAGCGACACCTCGACGCCTGTAAGAACTCAACTGCCGGCACGAAACGATTCACACGAAACTCATGCGGCCAGGTCCCTTCACCCTGTCGCACCATCTGATCAACCCCGTTACTCAATGTTAGTGTGTCAAACGCAGCTGCTGCTTCAACGCCCAAAGTAGTGAGCATGGCATCAATAGGCAGATCATCAGGAAGCTCTATAGGAACAAGCTCAATACCCATATTCCGTAAAACATCCAGAGTTGCTGAATCCCTGGTTTTTCCAGAATAGTCTGACTCAAAAGCTTTCTGCACGTACCCTATGCGGAGAGCACTCACGTCCTTCTCCAGTGAGAATGGGAAGGGGGCATTTACCGTAACCGGGTCCCGTGCATCTGACCCACGTATAGCTTCAAACACCAGCGCACAGTCAAGTGCTGAGCGTGCCATGGGTCCAAGTTTGTCCATACTCCAGGACAAGGTCATAGCCCCATGCCGACTCACCAGACCATAAGTCGGACGATGCCCGGTCACACCATTTCTCGTAGACGGCGAGACAATCGATCCCAGTGTCTCCGACCCAATTGCAAACCCTACCAGTCCTGCAGCTACCGCTGCACCGGGACCCGCGCTAGACCCACTAGAACCCTGTTCTATATTCCAGGGATTTTTTGTTTTCCCTCCGAACCAGACATCCCCCCATGCAAGTGCTCCAAGTGACAGCTTCGCGATCAGCACTGCGCCAGCAGATTCCAAACGGTCCACAACAGCGGCATTCTCGTCAAGTACCTGATCCTTATATGGTGCCGCTCCCCAAGTCGTAGGATAGCCGCGGACGCTCAACAAATCCTTGGCGCCCCAGGGTATTCCATGCAGAGGACCACGCCACACACCAGCATCAAGTTCAACATCTGCGCGGGCAGCCTGCTCGAGCGCCAAATCCTCGGTTAACGTGATCACAGCCTGCAGGACATCATCATACTGCTTCAGACGCTCTAAGTACAGCCCAGTCAACCCTGTAGATGTTACGGCTCTTGATTTGAGTAAGTAGGCGAGCTCTGCAACCTGCATAAATGCCAAATCCTCGTCATTTGACGGCCGATCCACGGGAGTGGGCTCCCATCTAACCCCCTGTACACTGGACGGAGGATATGTACCCGACATGCGCGGATCGAACATCAACGCAGGCGGCACATTGTTCGGGAGCGCTAATTCGCGAACCGAGGTGTAGTTCTCCACATGTTGCTTCAGATCCTCTACGAGCTCGGAACGCTGCTCTTCAGAAAGTGTGATGCCTGCAATTTCTTCCGCACACGCAATTGTTTCTGCCGTAATGGGGGCTTCAAGGCGATAAAGAACATCCGCCAGCATCGTTGCCCCAGCCCCTACGGTAGAACAAGCGGCAATAAAATGACGTCGACTTATGGACATCCGTTTTCTGTTGCTGAAGACTGATCACCTTCGTTTATGCGGTCTACTGCATAGTTCCGCAGACCAATCGCCCCGATTGACCGGCCATCATCAAATGGAACCCAATAAAGCCCCTCAGCATCCCCCGTCTTCATTTCCAGTGATGCCAGCATCCCCTCAGCATCTGCGGATGTCGAACCCTCCGGGGACTCGAAAATAAGTGTAAACCTATAGCTGATACAGTATTCGTTGAGGTTTTGCAGCATTACGACGACACCGTCATCATTCGTGTTCGCCTTGGGATAGAAGATGTATCGAAACCGGAGCCCCTCGTGTTCGAAAAATGTTTTCCAGGCCTCTTCGCCACTAAACTGCTGCGCAAAAGCATCATACGTGGCCAGCATCATTCCACAAATGATTAGGCAGCGAAACATGATCACATACCTGTCGCAACGCTGCGCGCGACCTCAACTACTCGCTCAGTACTAAACCCAAACTGCTCAAACAGCACTTTGCCAGGTGCGGAAGCACCAAATCGATCCATGGAGATCATATGACTCGCATATCGATCCCAGCCAAGTGATGTACCTGCCTCAACGGCAACGCGAGCAGTTACCGCTTGTGGTAGAACCTTCTCTCTATATGCCTCGGTCTGTGCAGCAAACAGCTCCCAGGATGGCATGCTGACTACACGAGTCGGAATGCCTTCCGATTCAAGTACAGGTGCAGCTGCGATTGCATACTGCAACTCACTGCCGGTCCCAATGAGGATCACCTGAGGTTCCGATGCACGTTCCTCAACTACAACGTATCCGCCCCCGGTCATTTCTCTGAGCTTGCCCGTGAGCGATGGCAGTCCCTGGCGGGTCAGTATGAGCGCGGTAGGTCCATCCTTTCTGCTTATCGCTTCCTTCCAGGCATATTGCGTCTCGTTTGCATCCGCTGGTCTGATCACTACAAGATTGGGGATCGCTCGCAAGGACATCACCTGTTCTACGCCTTGATGGGTTGGACCGTCTTCACCGGTGCCGATAGAATCGTGCGTGAACACATAAATAACGGGAATCCCCATAAGCGCACTGAGTCGCAGGGCCGGACGCAAATAATCACTGAACACAAGGAAGGTGCCACAATACGGTCGCAGGCCACCATGCAACGCCAGACCGTTACTTATGGCCGCCATCGCATGCTCTCTTACCCCGTAGCGCACGTACGAACCAGACAGATTCTTCCGCTGCATATCAACCTGCATTCCACCACGAGTCTTGTTTGAGCCGGTCAGATCAGCGGATCCGCCGATAAGGCCAGGGACCTTCTTGAGAAGAGCCCCCAAAGCCTGTCCACTTGCAGCCCTGGTTGAAATCGCTTTATCTACGGGAAGGATATCCAATTCTGCAGTCCAATCATTGGGGAGCGTTCGATTGCAGAGAACATCTAGGGCCGCTGATGCCTCGGGATAGGCTCTCTCATAGGCATCCCTCCGGGAGGTCCACGCAGACTGCTGTTCGGCCCCGGATGATGCACAGCTCATAGCTGACCGAACCTCGCTCGGAACTTGAAAGGATGAATCCGCCCGCCAATCTAGAGCTTCCTTCGTCAAGGCCACCTCTTCTGCACCCAGGGGAGCCCCATGTGCGGCGGCTGTGTTTGCTTTATTTGGGCTGCCATGACCAATCGTCGTGCGTACACATAACAGCGACGGCTGATCCGTACACGTCCGGGCTTCGTCGAGTGCCTGCCGAACAGCGCGCGTGTCTGTCCCGTCAATCCCCGGTATTACCTGCCATCCATAGGCAGCAAATCTTCCTGGTATATCCTCGGAGAACGTCAGGTCAGTTCCGCCATCAATCGTAACCCGGTTATCATCCCACAAATAAATCAGCTTCCCTAATCCCAGATGGCCCGCCAGGGAAGCCGCCTCGTGCGAAATTCCCTCCATCAGATCCCCGTCCGAAACAATTCCGTATGTACAGTGATCTATAATGGTCGCATCCTCACGATTAAATCGTGCAGCCAGATGCGCTTCCGCCATGGCCATCCCTACGCCATTTGCAAATCCCTGCCCAAGAGGACCTGTAGTGGTTTCGACACCTGGCGTTACTCCGTACTCTGGATGTCCAGGCGTCTTGCTATCCCATTGCCGGAAGTTTTTGATCTCCTCCATTGGGAGGTCATATCCAGTTAGATGCAATAGTGCATAGAGCAGCATTGATCCATGCCCGGCCGAGAGCACAAAACGATCCCTATTGAACCAGGCGGGGTCTGCCGGATTGTGGCGCATAACCTCAGTCCACAATACATAGGCCATCGGTGCGGCTCCCATGGGCATACCGGGATGCCCGCTGCTGGCACGCTCTACCGCATCGACGGCCAGCATCCGTATCGTGTTAATGCAAGTTTCCTCAAGCTGTATTGCTGTCATTTTGATACTTTTGTTCCAGCCC
>JAJEDR010000052.1 GCA_022821385.1 Rhodothermales bacterium | reverse complement strand
CGAAGGCAGCGCAACTATTACGGTGACAGTCACGGATCCAGGTGGCCTCTCCGCCACGCAGTCATTTGATGTCACCATTAAAGTTAACCAGTCGCCTGTGCCAGTGGGCACCATTTCGGACAGGTCAGTGTATGTGGGCGACGATGTCAGCGTGGATGATGTATCGTCGTATTTTAGCGATCCAGACGGGGATGCACTCACTTATACGGCCACATCGTCGGATCCGAATCTTGCGACAGTCAGCGTCTCGGGCTCCACGCTCACCGTGACCGGTGCGGCCGAAGGCAGCGCAACTATTACGGTGACAGTCACGGATCCAGGTGGCCTCTCCGCCACGCAGTCATTTGATGTCACCATTCAAGTTAACCAGCCGCCTGCGGCAGTGGGTACTATTTCGGACAGGTCGGTGAATGTGGGCGACGAGGTTAGCGTAGATGATGTATCGTTGTATTTTAGCGATCCAGACGGGGATGCACATACCTACACGGCCACATCGTCTGATCCGAGCCTGGCGACAGTCAGCGTCTCAGGCTCCACGGTCACCGTTACCGGTGTAGCTGAAGGCAGCGCAACCATTACGGTGACGGCCACGGATCCGCGTGGTCTCTCCGCCACGCAGTCATTTGATGTCACCATTAAAGTTAACCAGTCGCCTGCGGCGGTGGGTACTATTTCGGACAGGTCGGTGAAGGTGGGCGGCGAGGTTAGCGTGGATGATGTGTCGCCGTATTTTAGCGATCCAGACAGGGATGCACTCGCCTATACGGCCACATCGTCGGATCCGAGCCTGGCGACAGTCAGCGTCTCGGGCTCCACGGTCACCGTGACCGGTGTAGCCGAAGGCAGCGCAACCATTGCGGTGACGGCCACGGATCCGGGTGGCCTCTCCGCCACGCAGTCATTCGATGTCACCATTCAAGTTAACCAGTCGCCTGTGGCGGTGGGGACCATTTCGGCTAGGTCGGTGCATGTGGGCGACGAGGTTAGCGTGGATGATGTGTCGCCGTATTTTAGTGACCCGGACAGCGACGTTCTCACCTATACGGCCGCATCGTCGGATCCGAGCCTGGCGACAGTCAGCGTCTCAGGCTCCACAGTCACCGTGACCGGTGTAGCCGAAGGCAGCCTAACAATCACGGTGACCGCCACGGATCCGGGTGGCCTGGACGCGTCGCATAGTTTCGACGTGACGGTGACGGTGCCGAACCGGGCACCTACGGCGATCGGCACGATCTCCGATATCTCGGTGAATGCGGGTGAGACCTCCACGGTTGACGTGGCCTCGAACTTCACGGATCCCGACGGGGACGATCTGAGTTTTGCTGCCTCGTCGTCCAACATTGCGGCGGCGACCGTGACGATTTCCGGGAGCATGGTGACGGTGACCACGGTGGCTGCGGGCTCGGCCACGATCAAAGTGACGGCAACCGACCCAGGTGGCCTAGAGGCGTCGCATAGCTTTGAAGTGACGGTGACGGTGCCCGGTTTCAATATCGAACTCTACTTCACCGAGACGGTGTCGGCCTCCGCACGTATGGTTATCGAAGCGGCCAGTAGCCACTGGGAGTCGATCCTGGCGGGCACGGAGGCGGACGACCGCACCTACGATAGGCCGCTTACTTGCGATGGCATAACGCTCACCCCCAATCCCACCAAGACCATTGACGATCTGCTGATCCTCGTTGACAGCCGTCCGATAGACGGTCCGGGTGGCACGGCCGCTTTTGCCGGCCCCTGCTGGATCCGCAGTTCAACAAACTTTCCGATATATGGCGCCATGGTCTTCGACAGCGACCAAATCGATGCACTGCCGGAAACGACCGGGTTGTACGATGTTGCCCTGCACGAGATTGCCCATGTCCTGGGCATCGGCACCCTTTGGTACGTCACGAACCCTTCCTCTGATGTTGGGCCCGAGATGGACGCGGACACGCATTTCCCCGGCGCCGGAGCAGTCTCTGCCTTCAACTCCGCCGGTGGCAGCGGCTATTCAGACGGAAAGGTACCCGTCGAGAATGGCGGGGACAACAGCCATTGGCGCCATTCCGTTTTCCCGGATGAAGTGATGGCGCCCGTCATATTTGTAAACCATTCCAGTCCACTGAGTGCGATCTCGATCCAAGTCCTCGCCGATCTCGGCTATACGGTAGACGCTAGCTTGGCCGATGCATATACGGTGTCTGTGTCAACGGATCCACCGCTTGGAGAGGTCGTCGAGGACCTCGGCCCCGCGATCTACCTCGGCAACGATGTTCCGCGGACCCCAATCACCTTTGTCGATGAAGACGATCGCGTCGTGCGCGTGATAGTACCCCGCTGAAGCCCCCCACGCTCACCGCAGCCGACATCATGTTAATAATCTGGATAACTTCATTTGCTCACTACCCCACGGCATTCCTCCATACAGACGCCACGGAGGCTGTCTAGTCTACGGAGCCGCCGTTGACGAGTTGTCAAGCGGTCCGTTAGGACGCGGAGCGTCCAAACGGGAGAATTCCAACGGCCGACGCCAAATGCTTTAAGGTAACAGAGTATCGGTTCGCCCACCGGCTCGACCGTCGGGCACGACTGGGCAAGGATCCGGGACCCGCTCGTCTCACTTGGCCGTTGGTCTTCCCGCACGGGATTGATGGACCGGGAGTGAGCCCGTGCAAGGGTGGGTGTAGGCTCAAGTCTGGAATCGGATAACAGGTTCCATTAAGGGGCGATATGCGCATCTGTCAGGCGAAAGCTAAATCAGGAAAAGGCGTATTTATATCCAAACATGGTGGGTTTTGGCCTGCGATCTGTACTCGGTAATTATGGCTAGGTATTCAGGATAGTTGCATTTGCGACTAGGCAGCGGAATTTGTTGCCTATTTCTCGAGGGCGTAAACAGTGCCTTGGACAACTCCATCAAACGCTGTTCCCTCCGCATCTACGAGACTGTACTTGATCTCAATTATCCAGGTTGGCCCTAAACCGGGGAGACCAATTTGCACAGTCGAATCACGCAGAGACACATCGGAAATCCTGAGCCGCTGCATATCGTGACGCTCAGATCCATAACGTCGTGAGCGCTGGAGCTCCCAGGTATTCACTTCATAACTGTCGAAGCGGGTTGCGGCCCTTTCCTGCAGTGAAGTGGCAAAGGTCAACTCAATTGCTCCTTCAAGCATGCGCATGGAAACAGGCATGCGTACAGTTTCACCGGTATACCGAATCCGATAAAGGCCTCCCGTCTGCATCATTTGACTAGTTGCCCACGCAGACATCCCTACGACGTACAGCTGCCCATCCAGGGGATTCATTCGGCCTCGCATGATCCCGGTTGGGAATGCGGGCAGGGGTAGTTCCACGATGCCCGCCTGGTGTGTTTCTTCCACGGAGTGGGGCATTACAAGAAATATCAGGCCATATCCGTATGAAAAGTTGAGTAATCTGCCGGACAATGGCCCCCAACGGTCGCTTTCAGCCCAGAGCAATTCAGCGGGCGACCGATCATATTTCTGGTCAATCCAGACCAATGGATCTACCATAGCCTCATCTGAGGAGTCTGGGGGGGCGCCATAGCCGTACATATTGCCATAGAATCCTCCCGGTTCTACCATATTGATCCGATTCATCGGATTCCAATGGCCCTCTTGGTCGGTTACGATAAAAGTGCCGTCGGGATTAAGTGTAACCCCGTTGGCAGCCCGAAATCCGTTGGCGAGGATCGTGCTTTCTTGTCCGTCAGCACTCACACGGATCAAGGTACCATGTTGGGGGATGAGTGCAGGGCGTGCGTGGCGAGCACTCTTTGCATAATAAAAATTTCCTTCTGCATCCGTCTGCAAGCCCATTGCAAACTCATGAAAATGTTCTGTGACCTGATGGTCATTGTTGAAGCTCTCGTAGTAATCCATCTGCCCATCGCCATTAAGGTCGTGCAGGCGTGCAATCTGATTGCGGCTGCCGACATACAAATCTTCGCCAATAGCGCGGATCCCGAGGGGTTGAAAGAGGCCGGTAGCCACGCGGCGCCATTCGACGGCTCCGCTTTCCTGGGTAACACCAGAAAGGTGCCACACCTCACCGTCGATGGTTGTGACAGCTGCCTCATCACCATCAGCCAAAAAGTCAATTGCGGTTGGGCGTACGCGGCTCTTCCAGGGGTTGCTGAGAGGTAAGGTCAGTACATCGGCAGCATAGCCTTCCTGTGTGCCGGCCACGATTGGGGACTCAAGTACGGGGAGTTCCTGGGTTGGCCCGCCCTGTGTATACGGTTCAAGATTTTCAGGTGGTCCAGATGCCGCGTCGTCGGATCCGTATACCAAATCAAAATTTGTGTCGGCTGTTATCGTTACCTGATGCATACCGTCTGCTTGAGTGAGTGTCACAGCAGACGACGGGGTGGCAGTCAGCGCCACGCTGTCGGGCGCGGCACGAAGGGTCAGCGGACGCGTCACTCCCGTAATGTTCAGCGTTCTGACTAACAGCGTGTCCTCTCCAAGCGCATAGGTTTCAAGCACCCGTGCCTGTCCGACGGTATAGTGAATGATGATCCGGTTATTGTGCACATACAGGCCTTTATAATGTGTCCACTCCCGGGGAAGCGGGCCAAACTGACGGCCGTCTACTGCACGAAACCGTGGGTCCAATGTGGAGCCTGTAGCAGGATTGACCCAACCCGGGGTCATAGGCGTTTCGACGACCAGATTGCCCACGATCCGGGGAAAAATATTATGCTGATCATCAAGCAGGATATCTTCCCAGTCAATAAATCCGTCACCGGTCCAGAAAGCTGCTAGGCGCATGAGATCGTGATCAAACAGTGCAAATGCTTTGCCTGCGGCGACGCCTCCCTCGCCCGGATCAAGCCTGATCGCAATACCCTTATAAGCAAAATTGCGGTCACGAAAGTCTTCGTTCGGGATGGGCCTGCCCCGCTGGTTGATCCCTTTTGGTCCGTCCGACGCGTGTGCTATTTCGTAGGTTCTCATCAGAAATGGTCCGTAATCCATTTCTTTCCAAGGTGTCTTTCGGGTGGGTGGGGGGCCAAGTGTATCGCCTTCGGGCAGACTGCTGAGATAAGCATCTGTGACCTCGAAATAGGCCTCCGGGTTCTGTTCGCGCAAAAACTCTTCGCGAATGAACAGGATCACTGCGTATTTTTCCCGTGGTGTGAGCTGTACCTGAGGCGGCATGAGTCCACGCCCGCGCGTAAGCGTGTTGTATAGGGAGAGCGGGTCTTCTCCGTACTTGAAAGGTTCTTTCCAGAACTGTCGGGAGTTCGGCAGCGTGCCAGGAACGTCAGGCGTTCCGTGACAACTGAAGCAGGCGGTGCGATAGACACGAAGTCCACGGTGATAGAATTCCTCTGACCAGTTCTCAATTATACCTGCATGGTCAAGTGATCGCTCGTATGCTGGGAGGTCGGAAATACTCAGGATGTTGGGTTCCTCAGATCCGGGCATCTGGCACGCTGCCAGCACGAGTAGAACCGCATAGATTTGATATTGGCGGAGCATAGCAAAATGGGTAGATAGCTAAGGATAGTACGTTACGGCCTTGTTCGCAAGTGCCTACGTCATCCTTACGGTTATTCCCGCGCTGTGCAGAAATTGTTTTGCCTCGTTGATGGTGACTTGTTTGAAGTGGAACATTGATGCGGCTAGAACGGCATGGGCACGTCCGACGAGCAATGCGTCCCGTAAATGCTCAAGCGTACCAGCTCCGCCGGAAGCTATAACCGGAAGCTGAACAAGCTCGTCCAGCGCCTGCAGGAGTTCCAGATCATATCCAATCTGTGTGCCATCCCGATCCATCGATGTGACTAACAATTCACCTGCTCCGCGTTCTTCTGCTTCTTTCGCCCACTCAAGTCCGTCTATTCCCGTGGGACGGCGTCCCCCGTGCGTATAGATTTCCCAGCCACCGTCGGAGCGTCTTTTCATATCTATGGCGATGACCACACACTGAGCACCAAATGCTCCCGCGCACTCCGAGATAAGCCCGGGGTTTTTGATTGCAGCAGAATTCATGGCAACCTTGTCGGCGCCGGCATGAAGCATCTGCCGCATGTCCTCTAACGTTCGAATACCACCTCCAACCGTGAGGGGGATGAAAATTTGCTCGGCGGTTTGACGCACGACATCGTGCATGATCCCACGCCCTTCGTGCGTTGCCGTGATATCCAGAAAGACCAGTTCGTCTGCGCCCTCCGCATTGTAGACGTGTGCCTGTTCTAGTGGATCACCAGCATCAACTAGATTGACGAATTGGATGCCCTTAACGACACGCCCACGATCTACATCCAGGCAGGGAATAATACGTTTGGCTATAGACATCCACCGGGTTTGGGAGTGATATGCTGGGTAAACAACATTAGACTGCAGTTCACATTGTCATTGTAGGGGTCATTGTGGTCACAACTTGAACACGCTTCGCGGAAAGGTTCCCCAATCCTGGAGGCATAAATCGGGATGTGATGTTGCGATAGGTAATGGAAGAATGGTCCAATTCTCGTCGGTCTCTTCTTAATGCGCGATTCATTCCGCACTGTCCAATTACTTTGGTATGCTCCCTAAGTTTTCGTTGGCCAGAGTGCATAGTCCTTAAACTTCCCCTCATAAAGAGCTCGACCAATGATCACAGAATCAACCCCAATAGATTCCAGTTCGGCCAGTGCTGTCATGTCCTCGGGTCCAGATACACCGCCGCTCGCCGTCAGTCGAGCATGCTTTAACTGCATGCCCAGCGCTCGGTAGGCGTTGAGGTCAGGTCCGTCCATCGTACCGTCCCGGCCAATGTCAGTGTAAATGATACGACGAACGCCAAGCGCCTCCATATCTAGGGCAAAGTCAAGTGCAGACAATCCGGTACCGCTTGTCCAGCCGTCTACACGCACCTCTCCGTCTCTGGCGTCAATACCAACAGCGATACGGTCAGCCCCGTATTTTGCGATCATCGTGTTGATGAGCGCAGGATCTTTGACAGCCGCAGTACCAATGATCACGCGGTGTATACCCTGATCAAGCACTCGGATCACATCCGCTGCGGATCGGATACCTCCACCGGTCTGGACGGGAATAGTAATTGTCTGAGCAATAGATGCAATCACTGCGGTATTGTGGCAGCGGCCGCCTGACCGTGCTGCATCCAGGTCCACGACATGCAGGAATTGTGCGCCCAATGACTCCCATTGGCGCGCCATAATGATAGGATCGTTATGGTAAGTCGTTACCTGATCATAGGCGCCCTGCATCAGTCGCACGCAGTTGCCGTCCAGCAGGTCAATAGCCGGTATTGGGGCGATCATGTAAGCGTGGCAAAATTTGCAAAAATACGGAGTCCAACGTCGTGGCTCTTTTCTGGATGGAATTGCACGCCGTATATATTGTCACGGGCAACAGCCACCGGCAAGGGATCTCCGTAATCTGTCACAGCTACCACATCATCAGGAGATACATCACTCGCGTAGAACGAATGTGCAAAATAGCAGCGAGCATCCGCAGGTAGCCCGTTAAGGAGAGGGCTGTGCTTCACGGGCGAAACGACATTCCAGCCCATATGCGGGATTTTAAGAGTAGGGTCCGAAGGACACAGTTCTTTGATGGATCCATTCAGTAGTCCCAGTCCGGTGTGCACACCTTGCTCAGAACTGGATTCAAAGAGCATTTGCATACCTACGCAGATTCCAATAAAGGGCACCTGGCGTGCGACAGTTTCCATAATTGGTTGCTCCAGCCCGCGTTGCCTGATTTCCTGAATGCATGCACCGAATGCACCTACGCCTGGAAGAACCAGATGATCGGCTGCACGGATAAGGTCTGGATCATCGGTTCTAATGACATCGGGACGTACGTGCTGAAAAGCCCTTTCGATGGAGCGCAGGTTGCCGATACCATAGTCAACAATCGTGATCATAGTCGTCAGTCGCTGGTCTGACTGAGTTCTTTGGAGCGTTGTGTTGCCGTGGCAACGGCATGGATGAACATTGTACGTAGACCATGTTTTTCCAACTCCGCGATTGCGGCTATGGCTGTACCGCCGGGTGTAGTTACCTCATCGCGTAAGATGGCAGGATGCTTGTTGGTTTTATCGGCGAGACTGGCTGCACCAAGCACCGTTTGTTTTGCCAGTCTGAATGCGACAGAGCGGGGCAGTCCCTGTTTCACCCCAGCATCGGTCAGCGCCTCTATAAGCATGTAGACGTAGGCTGGACCACTGCCGCTAAGCCCTGTAACGGCATCCATAAGGTATTCAGGGACCCGCTCCACATTACCAACAGCTTCGAACATTTCCTGCACCAGGGCCATATGTTCGTCAGAGGCCGTACTTCCCGCAGATATGGCTGTTGCCCCACAGTCCACAACCATAGGTGTATTAGGCATGGTGCGAATGATGGGCTGACTGGGAGAGAATGCACGTCCAATCTGCGCAGTGGTAAGTCCGGCAAGTACAGAAACAATGAGAACTTCCGAGTCCACATGATCACGGATTTCTTTTACTACGGTTAACCAGTTGGCAGGCTTAACCGCCAGAACGACGACGGTAGCACCGCATACTGCTGTCGGATTATCGTTCCCTACCGTTACCCCGGGAAGTACCCGCTTCAAGTCCTCCAGGGCATTGGGATTTCGGCGTGTTACACGAATCTGTGATGGATCCAGGCAATTGCCTGCTAGCAATCCCCCAACGAGGGCGCGGCCTATATTGCCCGCACCGATAACAGTAACAGTCTGATGAGAAAGTGACATAAAGTGTATTAGAGTGATCCTTTGGTTGACGGCATAACTGCGTTTGTTGCACTCTGTTGTGTGGCTATGTTCAGTGCACGCGCGGCGGACTTGAAGATGGCTTCAATCTTGTGATGCGTGTTTGTGCCGTATGGTACACTGATATGCAGTGTACAGGCAGCGTGTTCGGCGAAGCTGTACCAAAAATGTTGAACGAGTTCGGTTGCCAAATCCCCTACAGTCGGACGGTCAAATTCACTCTCGAAGTGAATCGCGAATCGTCCAGAAAGGTCAACAACGGTAAGTGCCAATGCCTCATCCATAGGTACATAAGCATGGCCGTAGCGCGCAATACGGGCTTTATCGCCCAACGCTTTACGCAGGGCCTGCCCGAGACAGATTCCTACATCCTCAACGGTATGGTGCTCATCCACGTTCAGGTCTCCACTGCACGTAGTTTCTAGGTCAAATTGGCCGTGTTTCGCGAAGAGGTCCAGCATATGATCCAGGAATCCTACACCAGTTTGATTCTTGTACTGCCCGGTTCCATCAAGTGTGAGCTTGACCGAGATATCCGTTTCTTTTGTCGTGCGGACAACAGCGGCACTTCGTTTGGGGTAAGTAGATTCTGCCATTAGCAGCTTGGTTGTTCAACGAGAACGCTTGTACGCACAAGTACGGCGTAAGGTGAGGCTTGAGGAAAATATCTCAGGATCCGTAGTGGACGGTCTTGGTTAAAACTTGCCAAACTTCCTTACCGTCTATGCCGGCCAAGTTTTTCAAGCGTACGCTGATCACTTCTGCGTTACCATATGCGAATGGACCGGTACATATCGGGCACCTAGCGGGTGCGTACCTCCCGGCGGATCTCTATGTGCGCTATTTACGTTTGCAGGGGCGGGATGTAGTGTATGTATGTGGGTCTGACGAATATGGTGTGGCAATCATTATGCGGGCTATGGCGGAGGAAATTACACCTCAAGAGGTTGTAGATCGCTATCATCCAATGATCCGGGACAGCTTTGAAGGTTTTGGGATCAGCTTTGATAATTACAGCCGCACTTCACGGGAAGTTCATACAGATACAAGCCAGGATTTTTTTCGGCGGTTATCGGCAAGGGACGAGTTTGTACTTAAACGTGAAGAGCAGTTGTATGACCCCGAGGCAGGGGTTTTTCTTGCGGATCGCTTCGTGCGAGGCACATGTCCGCTATGCGACTATGAGGATGCCTACGGGGACCAGTGTGAACAGTGTGGGGCATCGCACAGCCCCTCGGAGATCAAGAACCCCCGGAGTACATTAACCGATGCGGTACCGGAACTGCGTCCTACGACTCACTGGTATCTGCCTCTGGGGGACTGGCAGACTCGCCTCGAGGACTATATCAACAGTCACCCCGAATGGAAACCCAACGTACTGGGGCAGATCGGGGCCTGGTTTACAGACGGTTTACGGGATCGGGCAATCACTCGTGATGTTCCTTGGGGAGTCCCAGTACCCCCGGAGATTGCCGAAGCAGTCGGGGTTGAAGCAAAAGGCAAGGTAATCTATGTGTGGTTTGATGCCCCCATAGGATATATTTCGTCTACACGTGAATGGGCTGCCAAACAGGGAGATCCAGAGCGGTGGAAGCTGTATTGGCAGGATGATGAATCCAGATTGATTCATTTCATCGGCAAGGACAACATCGTGTTTCACACACTGATGTTTCCGGCCATGCTGATGGCATACGGCAAGTATGTGGTACCAGATCAGGTACCCGCAAATGAGTTCCTGAACATTGAGGGCAGCAAGCTTTCAACCAGTAGAGGTTGGGCGGTGTGGTTGCACGAATATCTCGAGGATTTTCCGCCAGACCTGCTCCGCTATGTTCTTGCCAGCACACTCCCGGAGTCGAAAGACTCAGCTTTTAATTGGAGAGAATTCCAGACACGTGTCAACAGTGAACTGGCAGATATTCTCGGGAACTTTGTAAACCGCGCATTAACCTTTGCTGAGCGCGAGTTTGACAATAGTGTCCCCCCATTGGTGGAGCCTTCCGCCACAGATACGGAGGTCATTGAGCAGCTGTCAACATTCCCAGAACGGATCGCTGCCTCCTATGAGCGGTTTAGGTTTCGCGAGGCAGTACACCAGACTATGGGCGTCGCACGATTGGGCAACAAGTATTTCAATGACCAGGCTCCATGGGCTACGCGCAAGACGGATCGTGCGCAGTGTGCCAATACAGTTCACGTATCGCTGCAGATTTGCGCGGCTTTGTCGGTGTTAATTGAGCCGGTTTTGCCGTTTTCTGCTGCAAAGCTTCGGGATATGCTTCGACTTGACGGGATACGGTCCAGTATGCCAGGAAGCAGGGATGGGGGAGGTATCGGCTGGGCGGAAGCGGGCTCTTGCTTGCTTTCGACGGGCCATGTCCTTGGTAGGAAGGAAATTCTTTTCAGTAAGGTGAGTGATACTACTATACAGACACAGATCGAGAAACTGGAATCTGCGAATGCACCGCCGGGGCCACCGTATGCCGAGGCAAAGCCTACAATCAGCTATGATGATTTTGCAAAGCTAGACTTGCGAATGGGTCGCATACTGAGTGCGGAACGCATTCGAAAATCAAACAGGCTTCTGAGACTGCAGGTTGATCTCGGTTACGAACAGCGGCAGATACTGGCGGGTGTTGCGGAGCATTTTCAACCAGAAGAGCTGGTCGGCCGTTCGGTGGTTGCGGTTGCGAACCTGGCACCCAGAAAGATGATGGGGCTGGAAAGCCAGGGCATGCTCTTGATGGCAGAAGACCGAGAAGGACATCTCGCGCTTATCTCTTCCGAAAGCGAGCCGGGCGCTATCGTTTGTTGAGCCAACGGAACAAGTAAATCAACATCCGGTCGCGTGCGAGCCGTTCATCCAGTCTTGCCAGTCGGGATGGGATCAGATATTGATGGATTGCCCTAGCGCATCACGCGTAGCTTCCATGACCGCTTCCGAGAGCGTTGGATGTGGATGTATTGCGTCCAGGATTTCATGGTAGGTGGTCTCCAGTGTCCGGGCGGTCACGGCCTCCGCGATGAGCTCTGTAGCATCCTGTCCAATGACATGGCAACCCAGGAATTCCCCGTACTTCGCGTCATAGATGACCTTTACGAATCCATCCGTGTGTCCGGCTGCCGAAGCCTTACCAGATGCAGAGAATGGAAACTTGCCAACCTTGATGTCCAATCCTTCTTCACGCGCTTTGGCCTCGGTGTATCCCACTGAAGCAATCTGGGGCTGGCAGTATGTGCATCCGGGGATATTTCCCTTATCCAGTGCATGCACACTCTGTCCGGCAATTTTTTCAACACAAATAATGCCCTCGTGACTGGCTTTGTGTGCTAACCAGGGAGGGCCGGCTACATCGCCGATCGCATAAACGCCCCGAACCCGGGTACGAGAAAATTCATCAGTCTTGATAAAGCCACGCTCAGTTTCTATGCCAACACTTTCCAGGCCCAAATTTTCTATGTTTCCGGTAATTCCGACCGAGCTAAGTACCTGATCAACTTCTACTACCTCACTCTTCCGTGCAGTCTTCAAATGCACTTTCAGGGCATCGCTACCTTCTTCCACACGCGTTACACTTGCGCTAGTACGCACCTTGATGCCAGCTTTTTTGAATGAGCGCGCTAGTTGTTTGGATACATCCTCGTCCTCAATGGGCACGATGCGATCCAGGAGTTCCACCAAGTGGACCTGCGTACCCATGTGGTGATAGAAGTAGGCAAACTCCACTCCGATAGCACCGGCACCGGCAATCAGTAGGCGGTTGGGCCGTGATTCCTGCAGCAATGCCCCTCTGTAATCAATAATGTTTTTCCCATCGATCGGTAAGGAGGGAATTTCCCTTGCACGGGCCCCCGTTGCAAGGATGATATGTTTTGCCTTGAGTGTGCGCGCAGTTCCTATTCGTTTGTCATCCATATTGACGGATGGTGTAACGCTTAATGCGCCGCCGCCCGTCAGTTTTGCATGTCCGAAAACAACCTCAATGCCATTTTTCTTCATGAGGTATTGCACGCCGGAGTTCATTTTCGCAGCCACCTTCCGGCTTCGCTGAACCACGCTTGGGAAATCCGCTGTTATTTTCCCCTCAAGCTTTAAGCCGTAGTCAGACAAGTGATTGGCATAAGAAGCCACTTCTGCACTTTTCAGAAGTGCTTTGGTGGGGATGCAGCCTACGTTCAGGCATACCCCTCCCAATTTGTCTTTTTCGACGACTGCCGTTTTGAACCCGAGTTGCGTGGCACGTATAGCTGTTTCGTAACCGCCGGGGCCTGTCCCGACAACAATGACATCAAAAGTATCTGCCATGATTTATCAAGGTTGAAAGAGTGGTTTTAAGATACAAGTCGCGCGGCGATTATCGTTCAGGGAGCGCAACACGGCTTACCCCGTCGGGGAGGTTAAGAGACGTAGAATCAATAGCCTCGTCGATCTGGATCGAGCGATAATGGAGTATGGCGTTTATATCCGAAGCTGGACTACGATATACTACACGCCGCGGGTACTGCCTCTCCCCAACGGTAAAAAAATCGCTGAAGTATAATGATTCGATAAGCGCGTCGGTTGAATCCCGCTGCTCCACATGAATAATGCGCCAGAGGGCAGGGTCAATCGTATAGGCTTTGTTCTGAAGTGTGTCCGTGAGAACGAGCAGATCCGACACTTGCTCCAACCGCAGGTGTATTTGACGTGTGGGGCGTATTAGGCCAAGCATATTCTCAATTGCGCTCTGGACCGTAAATATTGCTGGTATGGCAGGATAATTACTGCCTGCGGTGTGCAGTGATTGTTTTAAACGATCATAGAAAAAGATACTGTCCTGAGTTACCAGAGCCCGTCCGACCTCAATACCCAGACCGCGGACAGTGAACGCCATCAGAAGGGAATCTCCACGCCGGTGCGAAATATCGGCCGTCATCGTTCCAGAGTGGATTGGCGTATCCATGGAAAGCTGACCTTGTGCCTTGATGGAGGTCGGGACAGGATGCGCCCAAATGCTGTCGAGGACAGTTGCTGCGTTGTACAGGTTCGGGATACTGACCGGGTCTACGACCGAGGTACGTGTACCGGCACATCCAGCGGCAGCTAGTGTACAGATCAAGGCAATCTTTCTCATACTAGCATCTGTGGTCCCATTCCCCAGGAAAGTTTCGATCGCAAGGTGCTGAAATAATGCATGTCCTCGAGCCTGATCAGCCGGATTGGATGATCTGCTTGACGCACAGTATAGGGAGTTTTCTTGCCGACAATAGTGTGCGTCCGCCCATCCAGAGCGATGGTGCAGTCGGAAGAAACCGCAGCCAATTGAATGGACAGAACTGCCTGTGCGGGCAGCACGATCGGACGTACCGTTAGGCTGTGCGGGGCTACAGGACTGACAATTACCACGTTACTGCCCGGCATCACTATAGGTCCACCAACCGCCAGCGAGTAGGCCGTTGACCCAGTTGGCGTGGCGATGATCAAGCCATCACCCCAATAACGGTTCAGCCGGGTAGCATCCACTTGGATATCTATTGCCGCAAGTCCACTCGCAGGTTTGCGTGTAATTACAATGTCATTGAGTGCCAGACCTGTATGAGGACCAGACAAATCCAGAACCATTCGCTCTTCAATTGTATATCGTCCCTCCTCCATGAGTAGCATGGCATTTTGGATCTTGCTGGCCTCGACATCAGCCAGGAAGCCGAGGCGGCCAATGTTTATCCCGAGAATGGGAGTACCGGATATTCCAACTTCAAAGGCCGTGTGCAGCAGCGTTCCGTCACCTCCGATTGACAGGATAACATCGCTCGTTTGCGCAAGTTCGCCGATAGAAATTTTTTCTGCAATGTCAGGCGTGATCATGGAGCGCTTCAGCAGGCCATCCACAATGGAAGCGGGCAACTGATAGACAATATTCTTTTTATCCATCCAGTTTTTCAACTGTTGGACTAGTGGCCAAAGTTCATTTTTGGCCGTATTTCCGGTAATGCCATAGATCAGTCGTTCCATTGAGCAATACGCACTTGAGTATGCTAATCTTTAACGAGATTGGTGTAACTTTCGTTTTGGGTGTTCAAGATCATGTCCCGACATATAGTCATTATTGGCAACGGAGTTGCGGGGATAACTGCAGCGCGGTTCGTACGCAAGTTAAGTGCCCATCGCATCACGGTGGTTTCCAGTGAGACGGATCACTTTTACGCCCGAACCGCCCTGATGTACATCTACATGGGGCATATGCGGTACCAGGAGACCAAACCGTACGAAGATCATTTTTGGACACAAAACAATATAGACCTTGTTCGCGGGTATGCTACCCAGATTGATACGCAGAGCAAGGTCGTTCGGATTGCTGATGGTGTAGACATAGCCTACGATGCGCTTCTACTGGCCACCGGATCGAAGTCCAATCTATTTGGCTGGCCTGGTCAGGACCTGCCGGGGGTACAGGGTCTCTATGGGATGCAGGATCTTGCTTTAATGGAGCGCAATACACGCGGCATCAGTCGTGGAGTCGTGGTTGGAGGAGGGCTGATCGGCATAGAGATGGCCGAGATGCTTCATGCCCGGCATATTCCGGTGACTTTTCTTGTGCGGGAGCAAAGTTATATGGATTACCTGTTCCCAAAAGAAGAATCCGCGCTGATTAATGATGAGATTGTAGCACATGGGATAGATTTGAGGCTCGGGACAGAACTCAAGTCGATCACTGGCCTTGATCGTGCCTCTGCTGTTGAAACCAATCTTGGTGACCTTATAGACTGCCAATTTGTCGGCCTAACGGCAGGTGTGCATCCGAACACGGATATAGCCCTTGCTTCGGGGATCCACACCAATAGGGGTATTCTGGTCAATGAGTTCTTTGAAACTAATGCACCGGATGTCTACGCTGCAGGTGATTGTGCTGAATTTGATGCGGATGGGATTGGTAGCCGGAGAGTCGAACAACTTTGGTACACTGGCCGCGCTCATGGAAAGACCGTCGCATATACACTGTGTGGGCATAGGAGGCCTTATCGGCGGGGAGTTTTTTATAATTCGGCAAAATTTTTCACTGTAGAGTATCAGACCTACGGAGAAGTACCTGCCCAGCCCGATCCACACATTCGGTCACAGCTGTTTCGGCAGGGGCGTGCGCTTTTGCGTGTCAACAGCGATCGCAAGACGGGTCAGGTGCTGGGGTTCAACGCAATGGGTTTGCGTCTGAGGCAGGATCAATGCGAAGCATGGATTCGCAGTCGCACTCCGGTAGACCATGTACTTAAATCTCTTGCAAAAGCCCGATTTGATTCCGAATTTCAACCAAGAAGGGTTTATAGCCGGGCTGCCGCCACTTCAGACTGAGTAATCGCTATGGAATCTCACGCCAGTTTGCAGCTCACAACCCCAGGATCCAGATATTCTGCACGCCAGAAAACAGGCCTGGCATTGATTGGCGTGGGAATATTGGCCCTTCTGGTGATGCTTGTCGGGGACGGTACACTCAACCCTGCGCTTACGATGGGGGTTGCACTGGCCGGTTTTCTGCTGGGTAGCGGTCTGCTCTTTGCGGGCTTGCTGCAACGGGCACCCGGGGTAAATAACAATGGTATTTGGTTTTCTGGTGCGACCGCCCGGGGGATGGCCGGATGGATCATGGCAATCGTGTTCACCGGGTTCTATATCATCCTCTACTGGACCCCTTCAAACCTTGAGCAGCTTGTGCGAGGTACGGATGCACTGAGTTCCGCTCTCCGCGGCAGGCCTGCGGATCAGTGGTTTCTGTATGGATTGTTTTATACGCTTGCGATTCTGATCATGGGCGCTCGTATGCTTATCAAGTACCGGGACAACAAGTATCAGATACTCAGGACAATCTCGGTGATGTTCTTTCAGTTAGGCCTGGCTTTCATTCTGCCGAGTCTGATGTTGCTCCTGAATGAGCCCGAGTTTTATTTCAGTTACTTCTGGCCGCTCAAGTATGACTATTTATGGCCATCTACTTTTAGCTCTCTGACCCAGGGGCCGGGACTGGGCATTTTCTTGCTATTCTGGACGGCGGTAATGACTTTTGTCGCCACACCAGTCCTGACCTATTTCTTCGGCAAGCGGTGGTACTGTTCCTGGGTTTGTGGTTGTGGTGGACTGGCAGAGACCGCAGGAGACCCCTTCCGTCACCTTTCGGACAAGTCAACAAAGGCTTGGAAGGTGGAGCGGTGGATGGTTCACAGTGTGTTGGTATTTGTTATCGTTACGACCTTGGTGCTCTGGATTAACAGTTGGACGGGGGGAGGCTTATTAGGCGGGCTGTCTCAGGAATTTTCTAGTCTGTATGGATTCTTCATCGGGTTGATTTTTGCAGGAGTTATTGGAGTCGGATTTTATCCGATTATGGGTTCCCGTGTGTGGTGTCGTTTTGGTTGCCCAATGGCCGCAATTCTGGGAATACAGCAAAAATACCTTTCCAGGTTCAGGATAACGACCAATGGCGGACAGTGCATCTCGTGTGGCAACTGCTCAACCTATTGCGAAATGGGTATTGATGTTCGTTGGTACGCGCAACGAGGACAGAATATCGTGAGGGCCTCATGTGTGGGGTGTGGCATGTGTGCGACCGTGTGTCCGCGTGGAGTGCTTCGTCTTGAGAACGGTTCAATGAAAGCCCGATACAATGGTCCGGTGTTGATCCATCACGATGACGTATCTGTGCAGTTGGATGAGGCATGGCAGCGTGAACGCCCACTCATGCCGTCAGTACAGGAGGACCTCCCCATTCTGACCGACGAGGACCTGGGAACCTCTCCCGTTTAGTAGTGGACGGAAAACGTGACTGAGAAGAGACAAAGCTTTGGTCTGGTGAAATTTCTGAACCTTGAACTTCCGACATGGCAGGCGGATGTACGGTTTCGTGGGCGTTCCCGTCTTATTGCCTGCGCGGTACTTGAAACAGATGCTGGACTGATACTGGTTGATCCCGGTCCGACAAGCACGTTGAAGACACTTGAGCGTGCATTGATCCCGTTAGGCGGGTTGCGGGCAGTAAACGATGTGGTATTGACGCATATTCACTTGGATCACGCGGGTTGTGTCGGGCAGTTAGTTGCAAACCTGCCTGAAGTAATGGTCCATGCGCATCCAATCGGAGCACGGCATTTGATCAACCCTGAACGGTTGATCCGAAGTGCAACACGGATATATGAGGAGCGAATGGGTCAGTTGTGGGGAGCTATCCTGCCGGTCCCGGCCAGTCAGGTATGTGCCGTAGCGGACGGTACGCATTTGCAAGTAGGCGGGAGAACACTGCGGGCATGCTATACACCCGGACATGCCTCTCACCATATTGTCTGGTTTGACGATGCAGCAGGCGTGGTATTTGCTGGTGATGCGGCCGGGATGCGAATTGAAGGAGCAGATCACATTATCCCGGTAGCTCCACCACCAGATATAGATCTGATCGCATGGGAAGAGACACTTTCAAAGCTGGAAGCAGAGAGCCCCAAGCGACTTTTCTTGACGCACTTTGGTCTGATCAAGGATGTGGAAGCACATTTGCACCGGATGCGTGAGCGGCTGTGCGCGTGGAGTGATGCGGTACGACAGTCACTGGATGATGATTACGAATCGGATGCCGCACGTGCGGCCGACTTTCATGAATCGGAAATGACATATATGAACGCTTCGGTAGATATTGCTTACCAAGAGCCATATGGTTACATGGGGCAGCCGCGTGAGAGCTGGTACGGTCTTGCACGTTACTGGCGCAAGAACCTTACCTGATTAGGTTAGCGGTAGAATGACGGATGTATGCGTATAAAGGGTCGCCGGCACAGCCTACCGCAATGAAGTAGAGGGCGTCGGCAGGAATCAAAATCTCATGATTAATGAAGAGAATCTGGAAGCAGGAACCTACACTGGAACAGCTCAATCGACGTGGCACAGGCACTATGGTCGAGCACCTGGGTATCAGGTTCACCGATCGCGGGCCCGATTATCTCAGCGCCTCCATGCCGGTTGATCATCGTACGAATCAACCGATAGGGTTACTTCATGGAGGTGCTTCGGTAGTGCTGGCAGAAACCGTTGGAAGTGTTGCAGGAGCGTTGTGTGTGGATTTACGCAAGCAATATTGCGTTGGTCTTGAAGTTAATGCTAATCATTTGCGTGCGGCCCGTAGCGGTCAGGTTGTAGGGACCGCCCAGCCGTTACAACTGGGACGAAAAATCCAGGTCTGGCGGATTGATATTGTGGACGAACATGGTAGCCAGATTACTGCTAGTCGTTTGACTTTGGCCATTCTGGACTGGGGAATCAATATACCGGAACAGGAGGATCGCCTTGCATGGCTTACGCAGTAAAAGAGATTTATTATACGCTTCAGGGGGAGGGTCATATGACCGGGCGCCCCGCAGTGTTTTTGCGCTTTGCCGGCTGCAATCTGTGGAGCGGACACGAGCGGGACCGATCCACCGCTGTGTGTAAGTTTTGTGATACTGATTTTGTTGGCGTTGATGGAGCAGGGGGCGGGCGCTTTGCCTCACCGACAGAGCTGGCGACTACTGTGCGTGCAGCCTGGCCAGACAGCCCAGCACCATATGTCAGACCCTATGTAGTCTGCACGGGAGGTGAGCCGCTACTGCAACTGGATGCAGATCTGATACAGGCACTCCAGTTCTGTGGATTTGAGGTCGCCATAGAGACCAATGGTACGCTTATTCCGCCTCCGGGACTGGACTGGATCTGTGTCAGCCCCAAAGCAGAAGCTCCTTTGGTTCTTGTCGAGGGGAACGAATTGAAACTGGTCTTCCCACAGCCCGGGGCAATGCCGGTCCAGTTTGAAACGCTCGCATTTGATCATTTTTTCCTGCAGCCGATGGACGGCCCGGAACTCGCGGACAATACGAAGGCGGCGCTGAATTACTGTCTACAGAACCCGCAGTGGAGGCTCAGCGTCCAGACTCACAAAGTTTTGGGCATCCCTTGATCAGAAGGGCAGTGGTGTGCCTTCGGACTGGGTTTTTTTCCAATAGGCATCGCGCAGTTGCAAGGTCATAGGTCCGGGTTCTCCACTACCGATCACACGTCCATCCACCTCAAGCACCGGGGATAGTTCCCCCATGGTTCCCGTGGTAAACATTTCGTCTGCAGTATACATTTCTGTGGGAGAGAGATTTCGCTCGGTGGCCGGGATTCCGAGATCTCCGGCTAGAATCAGTACTTTTGCCCGTGTGACACCGTGCAGGCAGCTGTCTGCGTGAGGCGTAAGCAGCTGGCCATGTTTGACGAGAAATACATTTGTTGCGTTGGTTTCAGAAAGGTAGCCCTGTATATCCAGCATCAATGCATCATCTACGCCAGCTAAATTAGCCTGAATCTTGGCCAGTATGTTATTGACCAAGTTGTTATGATGAATCTTGGAGTCCAGGCACTGCGGGGTATTGCGGCGCACAGAAGAAGTAATGAGGCGAATACCACTTTTTGCGTAGACGGGTTTCTTCCATTCAGCCAATACAATCAGCGTCGGACCGTACACGTTAAGCCGCGGATCCATGCCGGAAGTCGTTTTTTCTCCACGGGTCAGGGTCAAACGAATATGCGTGTCATCGCGCATCCCATTGGCTTTCAGTGTAGCAAACAGGGCCTCCGTAATAAACTCGCGCGAGGGCACATCAGTGAAGCCCATTGTATGTGCAGAGTCCATGAGCCGGTTCAGGTGCGCGTCTAGCTGAAAAATCCGACCATCATATACGCGGAGACCTTCCCATACGGCATCTCCGCCTTGGACTACGCTGTCAAATACAGATACTTTGGCTTCTGATCGGGGGAGCAGGCGATCCTTGACCCAGACGACGATGTTGTCGTTGCGACTATCTGGTATTGAGATGTGCATTATTCAGGCCTTAATGGCGTATTGGAACAAGTATTCGTAATGGGGAATGCATTCGTTAAGCAACGGGCGCAGAAAATCCGGGAATGGGGCCGATTTATGCACGTACGGTGCAAAGCCCGTTGACTTATGTACTACGTGGTACCAATGCTTCGCCCAAACGCCATCCTCGGGCCTACCGCCTTTGTCCCAGCGTAGCATGGCAGGTTCAAAGGCAATCCCGAGCCGTTCGCAAAGGAGCTGAAGGACCTTTTCCGGATTCATCAATACTTCACGTGCATCAAGCACGCATGGCCTCTGTCCCTGTCCCAGAAGATAGTCCAAGACTTTCCGCTGTCTGGCCAATGCCGTGTCTGCAAGTGCAGGCTGCGGAACCTGGTTGATGAGTGAAGGCAGCATCTGCTCAGGATCCCGAATCAGCATAACGGTTGTCATTTGATTCAGGAATCCCCAGTCAAGATCCACAAGATGATGCCCCATATTTTTGACAAAAAGTATGGGGCGGTCGCACGGGCCGAGTAGAGACTGCTGAACTACACGCGAGCCCACCGAATCCATACAGGCCAAAATATCGTCACGTCCGGGATGCTGCTTGCCAGTAAGCTGCAAGTAGTGGGCATAGAGCGGCTCGTCTACCACATGCGTATCGGAACGTTGAGCAAACGCATACATGAGTGCGGTAGACACATTCCTGGGACCGCTACAAAGGTTAATGCGTAAGGGCATAGCGAATCGTTTTGGGTCGGTTCTGGTACGTGAGGTGCGCTAATTTATGGCATTTACACAGAAAATAATTTTACTGTAGCTATTTGGAAGAAATACAATAGTTTACCGATTATGGAATCACTAGACAAGATCATTCGCCCACTACTAGAGACTGCTTCCGGGTACGCTATGGAGTGGTTTCTTCGTTCATCCCACCAGGTCAAGCGTGATGGTTCGCCAGTTACTGCTGCGGATGAGGCTATCCAGAAGTATCTCATCAAATCAATCACGCAGCACTTTCCGCAGGATGGTATCATAGCAGAGGAGGACAACGTACTACGTACCCCACAGCAAGGCTCACGTTATTGGACGGTTGACCCAATTGACGGCACGGTATCGTTTGTAGCTGGAATTCCGAGTTGGGCCATTGCTTTGGGACTGGTTGAGGAGGGTCAGCCGGTCGCAGGATTTATACATGTCCCCTCTACGGGGGATTATTTTTATTCGACTGGGAAGACTGTGTTTCGGGGCGATGTGGTCAGGTCACTGAGTAAGCGTACTTCGCTGGATGCCGACATGATCTTGTTAACGCATACGCGGCCCCATCAGAATTATACCCTAGCCGAGTCTTTTCCAGGCCGCATATTTTCTCTGGGAACGGCGTCCATCCACCTGTCTCTGGTGGCAACGGGGGGAGCGGATTTAGTTTTGATTGGACACGACAAGATATGGGACTTGGCGCCGGGCTACGCGATGTTGCGTGCAAATGGCGGAGTCCTGCGCTACCTGGATGGAAGCGATTGTGATCTCTCAGTCCTTCTTGACGGTCGACCAGCACCACTCCCGATGGTAGGTGGTCCGTCCATCCTGGTTGACCAGTTTTTCTCTTATCTGGATTACTGGAAGATACCCTCTGGCTTAATTTAGTGGGAGATCTGCCCCAACAGCACGCGATAAGCGTTCGGATTATTGCCCCTTATGACCAGTGAATGGACACGGAAGCTCTCAACGATAATTGGCTTGACGATAGGTCAACGGAACTTGGTATGATTCCAGTATCCCTGATGAAGATAACGTCAAATCGGGCGAGTATTCCCGTAGGATACGACTAAGTAACCTCTTGGGCCGTCGACTTCGGGGGATGGAGTCTTTGAGGGACGGGACTACAATATCTACTCGCTCAATGGACCTGCTCGGCCGTTGATTTGATATTCGGCCCAAACTCACATCTACGCGCTTTTACGGAGACACTTGCCTGTGATGGTGCCGATGATCACTTTATACAAACGTTGCGGGTACTTGGGCAAAGGTCATGAATATTGACCGTTTTGATCTTCCGTACTTGAGAGAGATGTAGAAGTGGACGGTAGAAACCTCAACAAAGAAGTCCACTACATGGTCATTAACACGTACAGTAGAATGATGCCCATTGCGATCAGTGCAACAACACCATGGACGAGCAGGAGACCGCACTGCTTGACCAGCGTACGTAGGCGTCCCTGACAGTATACACTCCTGAGAGACCAATACAGGTGGCATACCATGCCAAGTATCGCCACACTCAAAAAAATACCAGAGCCCAGCAATGTTTCAATGACTAGGCCAACGGCAAACATGAGGAATCCAGCAGCATACGCGTGCAAGGTAAAAATCAAATGCGGCACATAGAAGGGCTCACGTTTACGATAAAGAAGTCGCAGCACGCCGGCAAATGCCGGCATCACGATAAAGAAGACCCACGGTAGCCGTCTGGAAAACCTATCAGACACCCACCCAGGATCTTCTTGCGCAGGTCGAATAAGTTCTGTAAGCCAATGGCCGTCTTCATCCAGCACGGTAGATTCCAGGCTGTCGTCACTGGTCTGTACATTTGTCGTATCGGTAGCCGTTGAATCCGAAGTGTCAATATTGACCATGGGGTCATCGGAACCAGGAAATACAGCCATCAGCAAAAAAGCCACAAAGCTGATGAAAAGATATAACCGAAGTGGAGCCACATAACGGGCGCGTTTACCATCCAGATAGTGCTTGGTAAGTAGCCCTGGGCGCCGTATTAGTATGAACAGTGTTTGCCAAATCCGTGAATCGAAGGCAAATATGCTTAGCAGCGTTTCGGATACAATAGCACGCACCGGAACATGCAATGTCCCGGACCGCTGTCCACAGGAAGCACAATAGTCCTGAACGTTCGGCGACTCGCAATTGGGGCACACCGCACTCGATGGCGGTCCATCGGCGGAGTCTGTCAGACTACGAGCGTCATGTTGGCTATCTGACATTCTTTAGACAACCGGCAGGATCTGCGTGACGATCGCCATAATAGGGGCACGAATCAACGTCCCGCACAATTCTGCATGCTTGAACAGGTGCATGACTCTTCCGCTGTCTATCGACATCTAAGTAATGAAGCCGGTTTCATCAAAGAAAATACGTTACGGGAATTAACAATTGGGGATTACATACATGTGTACCCGAGGCACCATGTTCATTTGAATAGTAATCTGTACCTGATGTTGTGATAGGTCCTAGGATTTTCGTTCATAAACAAACAGCCCCAATTTTGGTAAACCGACGGACGCGATGCCATCACTTGTAATTTAGCGATGGTAGGCACAGGATTGGACGGCTAATCAGCTCAGTGCGTCCGCAGACACCCCTAATCGAAAAACCACGGATAGTCTTGCATACGGCGGTGGGATCATTCAGTTAAATACAGAAGCACCGGTTTACCATGGTGTGCGCGGTCGAAGTAGGGAATTTGTTAAGTGTGGCTGCTGCCAAAGCGATGGAGTACTTTGGGTGTGTTACGCCCCGATGGAAGGATTCAATGTCCTATGTTACGGACGCTGATCTTGCAGTACAGCATCTGATCGTTGAATGGCTCAACCATCATTACCCCGATGATGGCATCATTGCAGAAGAGGAAGATCTCAGAAAAGAGCCGGCGACGGGTAGCCGGTACTGGTCAATTGATCCAATCGACGGGACGGCAGCCTTTGTGAGTGGTCTACCAATATGGGGTATAGGATTGGCGTTGTTGGAGGACTATGAGCCAATAGCTGCTTTTTTTTCTGCACCGGTGACACGGGAGCAATTCTGGGCACTGAAAGGAGAGGGGGCATACAAGGGAGAGCAACGCCTTTCGGTTCGCCCGCCAAGCTCCCTTCATCGTGAATCTGTACTACTTAGCTACTCTAAACTGCATCGCCAATATATTCTCAGCTCCAAGTACCCCGGGAAAGTGCGGAGCCTGGGGTCATCGATAGCTCACCTTTGCTACGCAGCCGCGGGTAATTGTGACGCGACACTTCTGACTCGTGTGAGCTTATGGGATGTGGCTCCGGGACTGCTAATGTTGCGAGAGAGCGGAGGAGAGCTGCGGTACGTAAACGGGGATCAGGTTAGCCTGAAAGATATGCTCACATGCAGGGCCCCGGGATTAATGATAGGAGGGCACTCCGAAATGGTCAGGCGCTTTAATGCACTGCTTTCTACCGATTAATCTACCAGGATCCGGCGGGCCCGATGGCCGGCATGTGCGAGGACACCGTCAGCCACAATTCGGTTCTCGCTCATTCGCGGGACCTTTGCCTGACTGTTAATGTCTCCCCGGCTGGACTTAAGCCACGCATTGAATGTACCGTCCGGCAAGAGTACAATTTCTGGCGGGCCAAATGCCTTGGCCTCACGCCGGATTTGGTAGTGTCGATTAATATCGCAGAGTACAGAATCCAGTGATCGCACAAATGCTTCGCAGTCGTGGGGGAGGCGGCTGAACTCAAACAGCCATTCATGCGCAGGAACCTGTGTGCCGTTCGGGGGGATGGCCGAAACATGGTAGTCACGCACATGACTGTTTGTGGCTTTGCACGACCTATTGATCGCGGTCCGGGCATCCTCACCAAAGACGGCTTCCCCGTACTTGTCAATCATTTCAGAGGTTCGGCCGGCAACTACAATCTTATGCGGATCAGTGCTTGTAAAGCGCACGACATCTCCCAGTAAGTAGGACCACAGTCCACTGCAGGTGGTGAGAATCATTGCGTACCGCACGCCGGGTTCCACGTTGCTAATCGTTCGCCGCTCGGGATTCTCGGTATTCAGTTCATCCAGACGGATGAATTCATAGAAGACTCCGTTATTCAGATGTAATCGCATAGCGGGATCGCTTAGATCCGTTTGATAGGAGAAAAATCCCTCAGACGCACCGTAAGCTTCAAGGAAATGCATTCTGGGTAGGCCAATCTGCTCCTCAAGGATTGCGCGGTACGAACTCAGAGCTACGCCACCGGAAATGTATAGCTGCAGGTTGGGCCAGATTTCTCCGACAGTTCGTACGCTGGTTCCATTTACTTCGTTAAACCTTTCAATCAACAGCCCAAAAAGCACCAGGGCCCAGGTTGGGGCCATCGCCACCATACGCACATCCTGATTCAGCGTCCGATCGACAATAGCCTGTATCTTTGAATCCCAGTTGGGTGCAAAAGCTATTGAAATCGGAACCGCTTGAAGAAAGGCCCTGAAGAATCCGGGCGCGAACAGAATCTGTAAGCCGCTCACTTCTCCTACTAGTGTTCCCGGGTAGTCAGGATCATCCTCAACACGCCCGGGAAGAGTCAGGTGCTTGCCAAGGAAGGTCCTGTAGGCGCCTGTGCGAACCAGGTAGCTAAATCCGAGACCAACCGAGAAGCCCCGGTTCAGGCGGAGCATATCTTTGCTCAACGGAATGACCTTGCCCTCGGAAGCCGTACCGCTCGAAACGGCAAAATGCTTAACATCACCTGGCCACAGCAGGTCATGTTCCCCTGCTCTTATTCGGTTTATGTAGGGCTTGAGGTCCGTGTAGGTGTGTATTGGAACACGCGACTGGTACGCGTCAATCACGTCCGATTGCTGCGCAATGTGTGCGAATTCAAATTTGCGGCCCCACTCGGTATTTGACGCCCGTTGCAGCATTCGCCGCAGCAGGTGCGCCTGCGTTTCAGCAGGTGTACGCGTACGTATATGGGAGACGATTCGCAACAGATAGAAGCTTTATGTGCAGTATAATGCGTCAGGGACAGTTATGCGCATGGTCGCTCGCCGCACGTGAACCCCAATATACGGTGCATGATCCCCATGTCCTCTAATCAGTTAAGTAGAACTGAAGATATGAATTTAAGAATGGAATTAGTCTGTCGCGAACACCATTTGAATCTGTCCGGCGGGGCTATAGTAATGGGCATTCTCAATGTGACCCCAGATTCCTTCTATGATGGAGGCAGATATTTGAATCCTTCCGAAGCACTTCAACGAGTAGAAGTGATGTTAGATGAAGGAGCCAGTATCATTGACGTTGGCGGCGCCTCGTCAAGGCCGCAGGGCCAAGTTTATGGTGCGGGTGCGGCACCAGTGTCGGCGGAAAACGAGACAAATCGGATTCTGCCTGTTGTAAGGGCTATCAGGCAATCGTTCCCAGAGGCGATCATTTCTGTAGATACTTTCGACGCAGCAGTCGCGACGGCTGCGCTCGAGGCAGGTGTGCATATGATTAACGATATATCCGGTTTGCGGGAGGGCGCAGCTTCAGCAGAGGTTGCGGGCCGCGTCGGCGCAGCGTATGTTGTTATGCATTCTATCAAACGCCGGGGTAGTCTGGTACATGAGGAAAGCTACGATAGTGTAGTCGCGTCAGTTTGTCAGGCTCTGTCAGATTCCGCTGATCGGGCTCGTTCTGCAGGCGTAACTAGCATTGTGGTAGATCCCGGATTCGGTTTTGGAAAACGACACGCAGATAATTTGCACTTGATCCAGCATCTGGATATACTTGCTGAACTAGGTTATCCTGTATTGGTAGGAATCTCCAGGAAGAGTACGGTTGGCCGGGTACTTAGCAAGGATAGCGAACCGGCGCCGGTATCCGACCGTCTGTTTGGATCACTGGGGGTGACTGCAGCCGCCGTACTTCGGGGAGCGAAAATTATAAGAACGCACGATGTTCGTGCGACCTATGAAATGATCCAGGGTTTAGAAGCGGTCCTGCACGCCTGAAGATGAATCTGTTTGGCGTAGTACCTGTGCGAGCGATTGATCTCTTCGAGATTGTTCTCGTAGCGGTTGTGTTCTATCGTTTATATATGACGATGCGCGGCACGCTCGCCGTTTCGCTTTTTGCGGGGCTTATCGGTCTCTTGTTGGTTCAGTTTGTGGTGGAGGTAACGGACATGAAGATTCTGCAATCCATGTTCGCCGCGCTCAGTGACATATATGTGATAGCAGCGATCATTGTGTTTCAGCCGGAAATTCGGCGAGTCTTGATTTTACTGGGACAAACCCCTTGGCTGCGACGTCTTCTTACATCAGGGGATCAGAGTGAGATCATCACAGAAACTCTTACCGCGGTTGGTACCATGAGTCGACGAAAGTCCGGAGCTCTTGTTGTCTTCAAACGAAGGAATGGTCTGCGAAGCTATGTGGAAACCGGTGAATCTTTACAGGCAGTTCTCAGAAGCAATCTCCTGATCTCTATTTTTCACGAAAAGAGCCCACTGCATGATGGAGCAGTTATTATTTATGGTAATCGTATCGAGGCCTCGCGGTGTATATTGCCTGTGTCCCGCAGCAAGCGTTTGGGAGCTCAGTTCGGCACAAGACACAGGGCAGCGGTAGGGCTCACCGAGGAAACGGACGCTTTTGTGGTCGTCGTTTCGGAGGAAACGGGGAGAATTTCAGTTGCAGAGCAGGGTGTGATAATTTCTGGACTGACATTGGATGAATTGCGCCACCGGTTATCTGATGCTTTGAGTGATCATGCGGTGCCTGCAGGCGGGTTTACTCAACCGAAAAAGTAACCAATGTTGAGATCTGGAGGACAGTATGTTCAGAGGCGGGCGAGGCTTGTCGAGACAGTCAGAAGCAACGGTGTCAAAGATGAACGTGTACTTGCCGCTATCGGACGCGTAAAGCGGGAATGTTTTATTGATCGGGCTTTGCAGCACCGGGCGTACGAGGATCAGGCGTTACCGATTGGACTGCGCCAAACGATTTCACAGCCCACTACCGTAGGCTTCCAGACCTGGATGCTGGACACGCAACCAGGCGATACAGTGCTTGAAGTCGGAACAGGCAGCGGATATCAGGCTGCTGTTCTTTGCGAAATGGGAGTTCGCGTCTATTCTATTGAACGGCATCGATTACTGCATGAACGCGCAAAGGCGATATTGGAAGAACTTAACTATCGTGTACTGTTGCGCGTCGGGGATGGATCATTGGGGTGGCCGGGGCTGGCTCCATTTGACGCGATCGTGGTGACGGCCGGCGCCATTGACATCCCGAAACGACTTCTTGAACAGCTTCGTGAGCCAAGCAAGCGGAAGTCAGGAGGACGATTAGTTGTCCCGATTGGAGACCGAGGTGGTCAACGAATGACGAAGATTATTCGCACTGGACCAGATTCGTACGAATCCGAAGAGCGGGGCATGTTTATGTTTGTACCGTTGGTGCAAAGCTAAATAACGACCGTTTGCGCAGGCCCCTCGTGGGCTCTGATCAGGGCACGGGTAGCTTCATCACGCAAATCATCCGGGCTTTTGTGCTTGTCGGTCATCCTCGCAATTCCCACATAGATGCCGCCGGTCAGCAATCCACCCTGATTCTTGATAGCAGACTGAATGTTTTTGTGCCAAACTTCCAGTTTGTCTTTCGGTCCGTCAATAAATACGCCGTACGTTATCTCGCCGAATTTGACGACACGGCTGTCGGGGGCTGCATTTTGCAGGCATTCCGAGAACAATTGCTCCGTCTTGCTGAGAACATCCCCGTAGGATCTTGTGAGTATTTCGGCTTTTTGGGGCACTGTGATCGCGAGCGCAAGTTCGGTTCCCTGTTGTCTTGCGCGTGCCATTTCTTCGGTAATGATTTCGCGTCGGGGGCGATTGGGGTCCTCTCTGTAGAGCATCAGGCTCAGGGTTTTCCCGAATGCCTCAAGTAATTCTTTTGCACGCGGATGTGATAGTCCAGACTCATTGGCGGTATCTGCCAGCAATAAATAGGACGTTTGCCCGACAGCGGCAATCCCGAGACTAGTGATATTCGCTGGTGTTCTGCTGTATTTCAGTTGAGTGGTTGGCACGCCGTTTTCGCCAACGGTGTGGATTGCTGCGGTTTCAGATTCTTGCAGCAGGTTGTGTCTAAGTATAAAGGATTCTCCGCGAAGGCAACTCCAGTCCAACCCAACGGTCCCCCAAACCTTGTAGTTGTATTCTTCTGTTCGCTGAATGAGCCCAACAGCATGTGCGTCAAGCGCTGCCTGCATTCCCCGCAACACCGGAATGAGTATGTGCTTTTCAAATGGGTTTCGCACTTTCTTTTGTGGTTGCACTGCAGGTGTCTCAATTTTTGGGGTACTTAAAAATAAATCTGGGGCAGCCTCGGTCTCTGCAGGGTCAACATCTGGAGGGAATTCGGGTTTTTTGGCTATTGGACGGATATCAATTATTCCATCCTCTTTCAGTGAAGGTGGTTCGAGCGCCTCTTTTGACGAGGAATTATCATCTTCACGCTCGGCACGTTCCGACATGGGAACGTAAATCAACAAGATAATCGCGATGATGATCAGACCAGTCATTGGGGTATACCACCACCATTCCGTGGTCCCAATGAGGAGAGTAACGGCTGAGGCCACAATCGCTAAAATGATAAAAGTTACTCGCAGCATGAGCGAAAATGTAAGGATAACACCGAGTTACGGGCGAAAGATACCAAGAGTTGTGCGACTTAACAAATTCAAGTCTTGTGAGCCTTACTCAACCACTTGTTCAAGTCTGTTTGTCAGGGACATACCAGATAAACGGATCACTGGCATTATACGAAGGCTACGCCTGAATTGACTGAACTCAGAACAAGCATGTTGCGTGATTAATTGTGTGACAGAAAGTAATGGAAAAATTGCTTAGTTGATAGCTAGTGAATCCGGGACATCATTTCGTTGTTCATTAGGGTTGACCAGCGGACCTGTCAGGGGCAGGTCGAAACTTGTCAGGAATGGGGCAATGGCAGAAAACCAGAATTCTTGCTGAAACTCGATCATCTCGTCATCGAAAGTTTGGTCCGTACTACTGTGACTCCCAACATCCAGGTAAAAGACGCGCGGCCAGTCGGGAAATCGAGCCTGTGCATCCTTCACCATTGAGAATGCCTGCTGCGCGGCTTCTACAAAACTCATTTCGCCGGGTATGATCAAATAGATCGCCACCGTATTGTCAAAATTCATCCAGACACCAGGCGAGTCCGGTTTATTGTACGCTGGAATGAAAGGAGGTGAATACTGCGTAGTGTCCATTGGACCGTCATCGGGGTATTGGCCTGATACAGAGTTCAGCGATGCAGGTTGCTAATTGGTCAGTACCATAGGCAATGCTGCTGGTCAAAATAATCTGCGGTCGTCTATATAAAACATACATTAAGATGGGAAGGTGAAATGTCGTTGTTCCATGCGGATTCCGGCCTTAACCGGGAGCTATGACAACGTACTCGTAGGACCGATGATGTATGTAATGGTACGTCATCACATACTTATCGTTAAATGTACTATGCGTGCTTACATTTAGCGATGTTTTCTACCTTGAACGATCAACCAAGTCTTCCTCGCTCGCTTCTATGAAAGCTTCCACACTACATACTACCACTGTCGCCGGACTGCTGATTTGTTTGGTCGTTGGCTGCAACTCGAGATCCACCGTTGATCAGGTTCTGACTCCGGTTTACATGGATTTCGGGGACCTCTTTGTGAAAGAGAACACGATCCAGCTTGATAACTCGGTACTGCTCGGTTCGAGCTGGAGTCTAAGTGTTAATTCTAAAGGTGAACTCCTGGTACTTGATACCCAGAGTCAGGGCGCATACCTGTTCTCACCAGACGGAGCATTGGTTTGGACGAAGGTTATCACCGACTGCAATCCCGAAGCAAACTTCGGTTTCGGCGCACAAGCTTCATTTCTGGACGATACCCACATTGCGGTTTTGAATAACAAGGGGGCAATCGTTTTAGGTCGGAATGGGGAGTGCGTCCAAGCCATCACCGACGGGGATTTGGCAACCAATACGTGGGGGCTGTGCTCGCACCGGGATACCATATTTGCCATGCCACGGCATATCGGGGATAACGCTTTTATTCGGGCCTACAGTTCGGATTTTTCACTCATTGACCAGTTTTCACTCCCTGCGCCCAAATTCCAAATGCGGGCATCCATTATGCTAACAGACCCCGGATCCGCCATGAGATGTTTTAATGACGACGTTTGGTGGGTGTATTCCGAAAGTTTTGATGCCACTCCTCGGCTAACTGGTGCAGGACAATCCCGTTTTATGCCAGACTTCTTCGTTAAGCGGACTCGGGATTATCCAGAGTCTGCATTAATGGATATGGAAATGATGCATAAAGCTGAGGCCGAGGCAACGAGAATGAGAGGGATATTTGCACTTGATAACGAGACACGCATAACCGTATACAATTCCATTGATTCTAGTAATGAGGGACTGGGTAAAGGAGTAGTCATTGCCAACCACAGTGATCGCTTTCCAGCTGTCAGTACATGGTTTGAGAAGTTTCCGGAGGCCGTAGAGAACGGAAGGTTGTATATCATGAATGATCCGGAAGATGAACCGAGCGAAGAAGTCCTCAACCCTACGATCATCCGCTACCGATTCATCCCGCCGTTGGGCGATTAAGGCAGGGCCCGTTCATACAAAGCTGTGCAGCATCCAGGCCAGTCGGCATGAAAAATTTCTTTTTGGGATTTGTCCTATTAGCTCTGGGCATCAGTTGTAATTCTCAAACAGAATCTGAGTACGCGTCGATTCTGGAGGAACAGCACGCACGTTACCCCGCGATGGAAGCCCAGGACTGGTACAAGCTTGTCCATCAGTCTGTTTTTGGCGCAGGTCATGCAATACAGAACGTTGAAGCCGCGCACGATTGGTTAATCCGTGAATGGGAAGACCTTGATACGGTCAACAATGAGCCTCTCGTGGAAATCCTTGGACCGGATTCTATGTATGCACGAATAAACTTGCGCCCGTACAAGTCTACGGGTGGTAGATCGGATGAACTTTTCCGGGTTTTTCTGCAGACGGCAAACCAAGGGGCAGAGCCTGGCGATGGGTTTGAACGGTATTGGCAATCTTTGCGGGAAGCCTCAAGGAACCGTAAGATAGCGGTTAGCTTGGATGCACTGGATTCGCTGTACAGCATCATGTCTGCGGAAGGGCTTCCCGCGATCCACCACTCGGAGCGATATTCGAGGCTGTATGACCCTGCTTACCGGGTAGTGAGTTGCGAACTGTTGCGTGAAATGCAACACCTGTAGGTTCGCAATCTACCCTGCCTCCGTTGGATATGATGGTGCCCGGGACTGGAATCGAACCAGCACGCCCATAAGGGCACTGCCCCCTCAAGACAGCGCGTCTACCTATTCCGCCACCCGGGCTTGAAAGTGATCCCGCCAGGGCTCGAACCTGGGACCCTCTGATTAACCTACCACACCGGCTTTCGCCGGCCTCCAGAATGGTGTTGTGGTCTGGACCATCTCTTCACCCTTCCATGTGATGGTGTCGGGTGGGCTGCGTATGGCCTCTGAGGGCTCTCTTGATTCCGCATAGTGCGGTAGTTGTGGTGTGATAGTTGTTCAGTCACTGTCCCATGGGATTGTCACTTCCTCGAGGGAGGAACTGACTGTATCAGGCCACAGATCAAGGTTGCCTGCTGATTACCCACATATCCAACGCATTTTTACGCGTGACAGCGTAGCGGTGGTTTTAGGGCGTTCCAGCATACAGCAGCCTCCACTCGCGCAATTCCCTGCGTGAGGCTCCATTATTAAAGTCAGATGCTCTTCCAACTGAGCTACGGGATCAATATGTACGAGAACTGGCCGGGCAATTTACCGCAATCTCCCAGAGTTTAATGTTTTACTGGCTGCATGTTCCAGAGTGTCTTCATTGGAAACCGCATCACCAATCGTCCCTTTAACTTTGAAGTGTCAAAATTGATGAAGCCATGTGCCAGATATACTTCTGAGGGACAACAGCGCCAAAGCAGCTTGATCTCCCGGTCGCCTTGACGGTAATCGGACGTCAAAATCAATCCAACTAGTCGATCTACACCTGAACCCACGAATACATCTACCTCAGCCCCGTCAGAACTTGTGGTATTGCGGATAAATCCATAGTCCATTGGGTAGATTATTTCTGGATATCTGGGGTGCGCCGTACGTCGAGGACGGTCTAATGTTACACCCTCAGCGCGAATCAACTGCTCCCACCGATCCCATGAAAAATGTTTTTGCAGGGTTGACAGGTAAGCATCCGTCATGTGGCCTTCGGGATATACCGAACATGCAATTCACTCAGCCTCTCGGGGGCAACTGTCGCGGGCGTTCCAGACATGGGTTCTTGGGCGCTTTGCGTCTTTGGAAATGCGATTACTTCACGAAGGGAGCTTGATCCTGAAAGTAGCATGGTAATACGGTCCAGTCCCAAGGCGATCCCCCCGTGAGGAGGTGCGCCATAGCGCAATGCATCCAGTAGAAATCCGAATCGCTCTTGGCTTTCTTCGGGACCTATTCCCAGAACAGCGAACATTTGCTCCTGAATTCTTCGATCGTGAATACGAATAGATCCGCCACCTATCTCCATGCCATTGAGCACGATATCATAGGCTCGCGCTTGAACTTGACCTGGATCACTTGAAAGAAGCTGCAAATCCTCTGTTCGGGGCGAGGTAAACGGGTGGTGCATAGCCGTATAGCGCTTTTCCTGGGCATCCCATTGTAAAAGCGGGAAATCGGTGATCCACGCGAACCGCCATGTGTTTTCTGCAATACAGTCAAGCTCACGCGCCATATGCAGTCGAAGGGCGCCCATCTGCTCCTGAACGGTGGGCCATTGACCACAAAGAATAAGCAGTAGATCTCCTGTTTGGGCTTGCGAGGCTTCAATGGCGCCCCTCACGAACTCATCCGGGAGGACGTGCGCCTTAACTGAACAATTTGGAGGAGATCCATCGGAAGGGATCCGTACGTAAATCAGGCCGCCAGCCCCAATTTGTTTGCGAACGACAGTCTTATCGAGGCGGTCCATGTATCCCCGTCCCCGGTCTCCCAGTCCGGGAGCGACTAGTCCCAATACAGACCCACCTGCGGAAAGTGCCTGATCAAACACACGGAATCCCGAATCCTCGAAAGTGGAACTGAGATCGCATATTTCCAGATCAAAACGCAGATCAGGTTTGTCTGAGCCATACCGCCGCAGGGCATCCTCGTAAGACAATCTGGGGAAGGGGGTAGGGAGATCTACATTGAGGATATCTTTCCAAAGTGCCACCAAGAGCCCTTCGGTTAAAGAATAAATCATATCCTCTGTCGCGAAGGCCATTTCAACATCAATCTGCGTGAACTCCGGTTGTCGGTCCGCACGTAGATCTTCGTCTCTGAAGCATTTCACGATCTGCACGTACCGATCCAGGCCTCCAACCATAAGGAGTTGCTTGTAGGTTTGTGGGCTTTGGGGCAGCGCATAGAATGATCCGGGATGTACTCGGCTCGGAACGAGGTAATCGCGGGCTCCTTCAGGGGTGGACTTCATGAGCGTCGGTGTTTCGACCTCAAGAAAGTTCTGTTCATCAAAGTAGCGATGAATCGTCTGATAAGTCCGGTGTCTCAGCACAATTTTATTTTGCAGATCCGGTCGCCGAAGATCTAGGTAGCGGTATTTCAACCGCAGATCTTCGGATGCCAGTTTGATCTTTTGTGTATGCGCAGACACGGGAAAGGGCATAGGTTCTGATTCAGCGAGAATGGTCAGACTCTCTACACGAACCTCGATCGTTCCAGTTGAGAGGTTTGGATTTATGGTCTCGCTTGACCGTGGTGCGACGATCCCGATTACCGACACGACATACTCACTTCGCAGACGATCAGCAAGATCGTGTGCTGCGACACTGTCCTGGGGAGAGAACACAACTTGAGTTAAACCAAAGCGATCCCGAAGATCCACAAAGATCACTCCGCCCAGATCACGTCGTGTGTCCACCCAGCCTTTGAGCACAACGTTCTCTCCGAGATGTATATCAGAAAGCTCGCCGCAGGTATGTGTCCGGGGCGGATGTTCGTTCATTAATTTGCTTGAAGGGCCAGACATATTTTCTGGATAGATTTGCATTAATTCCTGGAAACCCGTAAATATACCGGATCTGTCCGTGCAGACAGCGGTCTCTATGGAAAACCCCATAGATTTCAGCATAACCGCTTATCTTTTCCCGGTCACCATAGAGAACGTTAAATAATGCCAGCCAGTACTGAACCTCCGCATACCGTGAAATGGTTCGGCCATCCACGGGGTCTTTCTACATTATTCTTTACAGAACTCTGGGAGCGATTCAGCTACTACGGTATGCGTGCGCTGTTAGTTCTATTTATGACGGCCGCCGCTACGGAGGGCAATCCCGGATTGAGCTTGGGTGAGGGTGAGGCGGGCGCCATATACGGTCTTTACACGTTTTTCGTGTATGTATTGGCGTTGCCTGGCGGGTGGATCGCAGACAATATTTGGGGGCAGCGCAAAGCGGTCTTTGTTGGAGGTTGCATCATTGCACTTGGTCATTTCACAATGGCCGGACCACTTGTGGGGTTGCCAGACACGCCCAGTTTCTTTCTTGGCCTCATGTTCATCGTGATAGGGACCGGACTGCTTAAGCCCAATGTTAGCACGATGGTTGGCGATCTGTACCCTGAAGGGGGTGCGAGAAGAGATGCAGGATTTTCGATCTTCTACACGGGGATCAATCTAGGTGCGTTTGCCGGGCCAATTCTCACTGGATGGCTGGGGGAGGGCTACAATTGGCATTATGGGTTTTCTTTGGCCGGGTTGGGGATGATCCTGGGTCTGATTCAGTACAGACTAGGTACCAAGTATCTGGGGGAAGCTGGCCTGTTAAAGCTAAACACGTCAAAAGACAAACAGAAGAAAAAAGTACGGACCACGTACATTGTGTTGGCGGTTTCCTTTGTGGTTGCTGCTGCGGCGGGTACAATACTCCTGCAGTCTTTATCGCTGGAGACGCTCGCAACCTGGCTTGGCTATGCGGTAATTGTCATCGCCGTGCTGTTCTTTGCTTACCTGTTGATTCTGGCCAACCATACCAAACTGGAGAAAAGGCGGCTGATTGTAATTTTTTGGCTTTTCATTTTGTCTGCAATTTTCTGGTCGGGGTTTGAGCAGGCAGGATCATCACTCAACTTGTTTGCCCGTGACTCAACCAACAGGATGATTGGCGGCTGGGAGCTACCAGCCAGTTGGTTGCAGTCGGTGAATTCCACTTTCATCATCATTCTCGCACCGGTCTTTGGCTCTCTCTGGATCACATTGGCCAGATTGAAGCGAAACCCATCTATTCCTCTCAAATTTGCCATTGGACTCCTCGGGTTGGCAGCAGGCTTTTTTGTGATTGCATGGGGTGCTGCTAATACAGAGGATGGTTCGCTGGTTTCCCCCGCATGGCTCGTTGTTATGTATTTCCTCTTCACGGTAGGGGAGTTGAGTTTGAGCCCGGTTGGCTTGTCTTCAATCACAAAGTTGGCACCTGCGGGTCGTGTAGGGCAGATGATGGGAGTATGGTTTATAGGTACAGCCCTGGGCAATCTTTTTGCGGGTTTAGTTGCAGGGCAACTCGAGACTCTTGCCCCGTCGGAGCTCTTTCGAAATGTAGCAATGACTATTGGTATTTCTGGGGCAGTAGCACTGGTTGCGTTCCCATTAATTAAGCGACTGATGGGAAGAGTTGAGTAGAGTCTATCTTGACCAACTATGACAGATTCTGGTCAAGGGCCTGGGACACGACAGGCCAACCGTCCTGATTATCAATCAGATGAACCGCTCGCCGAGCCAACTGATTGATCGCGTACCCTGCGGAGGATCATTGAAATTGTGATCATTGATACCACTGACTTCTTCTGCAGGGACGCGTTAAACTCCGCAGCCCCAATGCGGACCAATAAGGATGTTTGTAATGCATGCTCTGGACAGTAAAATGCCGGAGCGGATCAACCCAGTGGTAAGATCTGGAAAACCAAAATCGTCGGTAGAGGGCACAATAAGTTTGAAAATGTTCTTTCCACGATGCTCTATTTTCTGTAGTAACCTGAACCTCGATCCAAAGCATGTAAGATCGAACCCCCTATACGCTGTAATCGCCTTATATCAACGATGAAACAAATTCACTCGTTTGTTCGTGCGGTCCCGAGAATCAAGGGTACCCTTCTTGTGATCTTATTGATTTCATTGCTTCATCAGGGAGCTAGCGCACAGATATCCGTTACAGGAACAGTAGTGTCAGATGACACTGGTGAGCCCTTGGCAGGGGTTACGGTTGTGATTGATGGCACGTTTATCGGCACCATCACGAATCGAGATGGCATGTACGCGATTGATCTCCGAACTGAGGATGATGTATTGGTTTTCTCTTTTGTAGGGTTTCGAACGCAGCGCCACGCGGTAACTCCCGGTATTACACAAATTGACGTCCGGATGCAACTTGATGTAGTTGAGATGGAAGAAATCAGTATTGTCGGCGAAGAAGCTAGAATCTTTGCGAGCAACGTAGTCGCCGCTCCGATGATACGTCAGCAGGCTCCAGTTTCCAGCGTGGCATCGGTCATAGACAACCTTCCCGGCGTGACGGTTCAAGATGGGGATGCCTACGGTATGGATGACTGGTCAAGTAACGTCGCCATGCGAGGTTTTCAAGTCACGATCAATGAATCACAGATTGGGACCACGATTGATGGATTCTCAAACGGCACATCTGATTATTGGAGCGGTGCGAAGGCGAATCGTTATGTTGACATTATGAATCTAGGCGGCATTGAGGTGTCGCAGGGGACCGCTGACCTTGCCTCCCAGTCGGTGGAGGCACTGGGCGGAACATTTAACTATATCACGGACGATCCCGCATCAGAACGACGTTACATGGTATCAGCAACCGTCGGTGAGCATGACGCGAGGCGGGTCGCTATGCGTATTGACACAGGATCATTATTTGGGAAGAATGCCCGGGGTTGGGCAACTGCACTTCACCAACAAGCGACCGATTGGATTCAAGGCTCCGCGCAAAATGAACGCGAGCACTTCGCTGCGAAGCTCACTTCCACGGTTGGGCATATTGATCTCACCAGTTATTTCTCATACGATCGGATTAATGAGGAAAACACTCAACGGATCTACAGCGAAGCTGACTTCAGGGCAAACCCGCGGTGGGACCGTCTGATTGGTGACTGGCCAGGCGTACCATACCTGAATCAATTCTATAGACGTGGCTGGAAGACGGTACGGGCCAATACGTTCGGTTACGTCAAGGCTGATTGGGTGACGCGTTCTGCCAACTCAATCACTACGGGAGCCTATTTCCATCGGAATAGAGGCCGAGGGGACTGGCTGCCTCCATACATTGTTGACATTTCCGACGATCAAGGCGGACCGGAGTCGGAACTGCAGGGCGGCCCCCCAATTCGTGGTGGGCAGCAACTCGGCCTAATACGTTTTGTTGATCGGAATGGCTCAGCTGTATCCCCCGTGCCTGGGTGCACATCGTCATATATATTCAATTACTATGGAGCGAGTGGGCCGGAAGTCGATCCTGCATGTCATCCGGGGGCCACGGCAGTTCAGTCGTATCGCCACAGCCACTACGGAAAGGATCGTACCGGAATTACAGCAGATGGGGAATGGTTTACATTAGTCGGATCGGCCGGGAGTACGCTAAGCTCTGGAATCTGGTATGAGCGTTCAAATCGTCTTCTTGGTCGGGATTGGCACCGCATACTTGACCCTTCGCTTAATTTCATGTTTGACGAACGGGCTTATTGGCATCAATACGATTGGGAGTTCCCACAGAGCGTTTTCAGGTGGTACCTTGAAGAGACTGTCTATGTAGGGCCTGTTACTGCCCGTGCCGGCGTTCGACAGTTCTTCGTTGAATTATCACGCGCAGATTTATTTAATAAGGATCCGGATTTATCCACAAGTTCTGATTCAGATTTACTTTTTTCTGGCGGTGTCACATATGAGTCACCAATTGAAGGGTTAAGGCTATTTGCGGGCTACTCCGAAAATTTTAGAGCGTTCAGTTCGGCACTACTTGAAGTGCCCGGACGGAGCCTTGATGCGCTTGAACCGGAAACGGCTTCAAATATTGATATAGGGGTACAATTTTCGGGAGATCAGATTGCATTAAGTGGTACGTTGTATGCAGTAGATTTTGAGAATCGTATTGTGTTCCTTGGCCCGCAAACCACGGCTGGGCCGAATTACCTTATCCCGGGTGGAGGAGCATACTTCAACGCAGGTGGCTTGGATACGCGAGGATTCGAGTTTTCAGCCACAATACAGCTACCACACCAGGTATCCCTCTATTCGGCCTATACGCGTAATAACTCGGAATATATTGGTAGTGGTGATCCGCTTGTGGACGAGGGACAAGGGACTTTGCCGGGGACTGACGTTACTGGCATTCCCGACCAGCTTTGGGTTATTTCTGTTGATCGTTCCGGTCCGCTAAGCACAGGGTTTTCAGCTAAGCATACGGCCGCGCGTCGCGTAAGTCTGACCACTGACTGGTATTCGGATTCTTATTGGATCGTAGATGCTTATGTAAGTTTGTCAGGTGAATCTTTGGGACACTTATTTCGGTCAACGGAGTTCTCACTGGTTGCTAATAATCTGTTTGATCAAGCATACCTGTCCGCTATTACGGAGAATGCCGCTTGGCTTGGGCCGGCGCGTACCATCTCAATGACTACTACGATCACGTTTTAGTCATGCGAGACTGTTGAATGCAGGCTATTTTCGGACTGCAGTCTTAGGCTTTTCTGCGAAAACGCGCTTGGCTAAACTGCCTGAGAATTAAGGCCGGGAGATTCATCCTTGTGTCAAGCTGCGTTCTTCCGCATACTGAATTGCCTCGACCAAGCCGTCTATCATGCGTTCCAGTTTCAGGTTCGCTTGTGCATACGCAAACGCATTCTCTGAAAAATAGTCGCGGTTATCCAAGACGGTGAGGACTGCTTTGACAAGCTCGTTGAGGTCGCCATGCTTGGCCTGCATGCCGTTCACATTAGGTTGCAGATAGGCGATTTCCGGGCTGTGGTAGCGGATTTTCGGATCCGGGCTCGTGCAGGTTACAATGGGGAGGCCTAGGCAAAATGCATGATTAACATTCAAACCGACATATCCCGGGCAAACCATTGCATCGGCCGCATATATCCACGGAGCAGAATCTTCCAGGCGCGGGATTGCACCCGGGAGGTATACATTTTTCAGTCCCTCATTTTCAACTCTAGCCAGTAGCTTGGCATATTCTGGTCCATCACCAATGAGAACGAGGGCAGTCTGTACGGTTTTTCCTAGGGCTTTATGCAGGTCCAGAAGGATTTCTGGCCGCTTGTCGGCCACTAGGCGTCCAACAAAAGCCACGATCCTGCCTCGCTCAGGAAGACCTAGGCGACTCCGAACATGTACCTTACCCTCTGCTGCCAACGCACTGTACAGCCTGAACAGTTGGGGAGTATCCAATGTGTTGCGCGCGACAAAGCAGTGCTTACCGGGTACATGTGGGGCGATCAGTTCGGCGATTTGATCAGTGTAGCAAACGCAGCCATCCACTTTTCTTGCAAGTGCTATGCGGTAGCGGTCCAATGGATGAAGTTTCGATAAGGCACGTCTATTAGATGAAAAATGGCCCCAGAGCAATGTGCCGATGCCCTTTCTTTGCGCAGTAGTTAGTAGACAGGGCAGTGAGAGTGTCCGAGGGGATTCCTCTGCGAGTACGACACTGGGGTTGCAAGCAAAAACGGGCTGAGTATTTTGAATCAACGCTCTTTGTCCGCCGATCCAGGTGTTGCGTAGCTGGACGCGTTTATAAGTTAATGCTGGTCCACTGGAGAGTGCCTTAAAAGAGGCTTCCGGGGGAGTACCTGCACACACGACGAGACGCCCATTCAATCGATCATTGAGTTCCTCAAGGACAGCTCGACGATATTCTGGAACAAAGCGAGCTACGTAGGCAATTGAATCCTTCATGCACACGCCTGTCGAATTACACGCTCAAATTGATCCGTGATCTGCCCGATCTCAAAATTTTTAGTTGCCCAAGCTTCAGCTCTTTCTCCCATAGTGTGGCGCAGCTCCGTTGCGTCTAGGAGAATCTCAGCTTTTCGGATAAAGTCTGCGTGGTCGTTGGGTGCAGTGACGAAACCAGCCCCAGATGCTTCAAGGATGCGTGCGGCAAGATTTTCAGCGGGTACAGCTGCAAGGATCGGGCGTTTTGCGCAGAGATAGGTCAGGATCTTGGAAGGCACAGAAAATTGCCCCGCATCTTCAGTGAGCAGAACAAGGAGCACCTCGGCGCTGGCGTACATTGCCGGAAGTTGATCTGGTTCTTGATACGGCAGTACCACTAGATTGATAAGGTTGCGGGTTTCTACGGCCTGAGAAAGCCAGGTTGCTCCTGCTCCCTGGGAGACAACCACGACCTGCGCACGCTCTCTGAGCTTTTGCGCGAGGTGCGCGAGTATAGCCGGGTTATGCTTCATACTTAAGGTACCAGTGTAGAGCAGGATAGGACGGTCACCAAGATTATGCAGGCGAGCCCATGTTTCAGGCTCATTGATAGATTTTTCCAGAACTCCCCAATTCTCAATCACATGACAGCGATCGGGGGCAACTTTAAATTCTCGAAGGGCAGGGCGGAAGTCTTCAGTAATTGCGACAACTGCATCGCTCTCACGCAGCAGCCGTCCCTCCATGGACTGAAAATAACGGCCGATAGCCGAAGCGAGCAACGGCAGCTTCGATTTCAGCACTTTCGATGCAGCCAACCCAATGAGATCCTGTAGCCAGAACACGAACGGTATTTCGTTTCGTTTGCATGTTCGCAGTATACGGTCTTGTGCGCTCAGGGGGGCGTTTGCGGAAATAACGATGTCTGGATTGAATCCTAAAATGACCTTTGCCGCCAAATGTCCATATTCACGTTCCTGCCCCCAGCGACGGATGAGATTGTATTTGTTGAATGTTTGTGCTGTCCGAATGGGGAGAAGCGTAAGATTCGATATGCTCTCATGCACGTTATGAGGGGTTGTGACAAGGCTGTCGCAGTAAGCGTGTGCCACCTCATGTCCACGATTTTGTAGAGTTTGACTAAGCGTGATTGGGAAAGCGTAGGCCCCAAAATCGTGAATTAAAATTCGCATCTACCAATCGTGTGTTCAAGCTGAAAATGAAGAATGGGTAGAATGAGACGTATCGGTCAGCTATGTGGGGGTAGCCCGATCTGTGATGGACAGGACTCTCTATAGGCCAAAAGCAGTTACACAACCTTACGGTTTGAGTTTTGACTATCCAGATGCATCTTGTCAATATCTGACTGGTCTCGAATTATTCGCTGGCCGGCACCGGCAGCGAGTCCAGCAGCAATGGCAATAATGAAAAGGTAATTTTTGAGGAAAAAAGGATTTTGTGTTAACGTCGATATCGTCAATGCAATCAACGGCACGGCACCCGCCAGACCCGCCAGACGCGTCCAGCGTTCGGCGTGATCACTGCGGAAAGCACGTAAGCCCAGCCTAACCGCGGAATACCAGAAATACAGCACTAACCCGAGCCCCCAAAGCCCGTACTTGTACCACAGCCCGATATATCCATTATGCACGAACGAATCCGTATCGGTTGATTGATGAACAATGTCAAAAAACAAATAGGACACGCCAGGACCGTGCCCAATAAGTGGATTCAATGCAATTTTTTCAAGTACTGCACCGGTTTCCCTGAACCGGTTCACGAGGGACAGGTCCTGCGTAAAAGCTGTAGCAATGGAGCCAAAGCGTTCAGTGATTCCTTCAAGGATCACTCCTAGGAATGGCCCGATCAACACGTAACCTATCCCCAGAATCACCAAGCTTACAATCGCTCCGGTCGTCAGCATTTTGATGCGCTCAGGGGTACGAACGAGAAAAACAAGTACTACTGCACCGAGGGCAAAGGCAAGCCAGAACCCGCGAGCCTGGGTCATGATCAAGCCGGCAAAAGTAAGTGCCAGCGCAACTGCGGAAAGTAGAATTGGAAAGAAGCCCTTAGCATACACTAGTAACACGAGACTCATGAGTGCGCCAACCATGAGTAAACAGTCGTTAACAACCACCCGCGAGCCAGCCACCTGCCACAGCTCAGTCGCTCCAGCCAGGTCAGATGCGTAGTTGAATGTATTCAACAATGCGACGGCTGCACTCATAAGCACCACAGTTGTAAGCATGATCCTCGGTCCGAGCCTGTGATGGACCACAGTATGCTTAACCGGGAAGTATATCAGCAACATTGATAGCGAAATCAACTCGCTGAACGCGACCCTGAAATCCCCCTGAAATACCGTAGTAAGGATCAGGCTTGCCGGAAGCAAACACAGAAATATGGTGAGGGACCAATCTGCTTTTTCGGTTAGAATATTTTTTGATCCAACAACAACATGCTGCAAGAACCACATCCCGAGTACCGCGAACAGGTATGCAGCATAGGCAACCTCCACTACCTGAAAGCCGCTCTCATTGGAGGCGATCAATACGAAGCCAACGATGGTGGCCACTAGGTTGATCAAGGGGTTTGCAAACAGGAAGCATATGGCTACTGCTCCGAGGATTGCTACAGGGTACGCGGCTGTGTAGGTCACAGATCCGGTGAAGGCAAGCGCAAGTGCCAATGCCGCGCCCAAAATGAAGCCTGCAATGATCACTACATTGCCAATTCGGTACAGATTTAGAGAAGTTGATAGGGTGCCAACCTGTCCCATGTCGCGCTTTTATTGAGCGTTACCTCAAGGAGCAATGCATCTCTGGTTATCCAGAACTCAGGCGTTCGGTAATCAGGGTATGATTTTTCTTCCACCAGCTACTGACGAAAACGTAGAGTATGGAGAGCAGGAAGCCTGAGAATGTACTGATAACGCAGATGGCTGCACGCCAAGGGCGCGCTTTTTCAACAGGAGGTATAGCGGGATCCAGAACCTGGACTGATTCTGACGCACGCTCCTCTTCCAGTCTGGCCTCTTCCAGTACCGGTCGTGTAAACTCAAGAAGTGTGCCGTAGATAAGCGCTTTCGTCTGTAATTCCACAAACCTGTGTGCAACTTCCGGCAGGATATCCTGGGCTACCGGCATGACCCGTTCCTGCCCCTCCAGGGCCTGATTATAAAACTGCCAGGCCTGGTCAACAGCTCGCTGTGCCGCACGCGTTTGTGAGTGACTGTCACCGTACAGATAGCGCAGGTTTTCAAGTTCAATTTGTGACGCGGCGATCTGTGTCCTCCACTCCGCAAGTGCTTCCGCAAATGCCGCACTCTGGGTAGGCAAATCTAACACACCCGTTTCTTCCTGGAGTATTCGCGTGGCCAGCAGTACTGCAGCCAAGCTGTCTTCAAACGACTGGTAACGTTGTTCTACGGTACGACGATACTCACGGGCAGTTTGTGTTGACAGGTCTATTCCGATCCGGTTCAATTCAGAGACAAAGAAGTTGGCCATATCAGCCGCCCGCTGTGGATCTTTGTCATAGGCCAGCACAGAAAGGTAGTTGTACTCATTGTCCACGACAAATTCGACGTTTCCTTCCAATTCCGCAATGGCGTACTTCATAGGGGCGTCACTGTCAGCGAGATCATACACCTCTATGAGATTGAACTCTTCCACAACGCTCTGTTTTACTGTGCGGCTGTCCAGTATGGCGAGTTGCTGCTGGTAATCGCTGACCAATCCTCCAAGAAGCGATGAGGCGCCGCTTCCAAGACGTCCGCTGATGACTCCCGAAAGTAAACCCGAAGATGTTTGTCCGGGGATCAGGAGGCGTGTCTCGGCCAAATACCAGTTCGACAGAAGGAGGCTAATTACCACCGAAGCTACTCCGAAAAATCCAGTGACCCCGATGATCAGCCAGCGCTTTTTCAGCAAAGCGCGGCAAAATGCCCAGAATGCCTCGCTAAGAGATCTTGAGGGTTCAGTCATCGAAGTGCGTTCCATAGAACAAGGGCTGCTGTTACTGCGGCGGAGAGGCCCGCAATCAGGACCTGATTTTGCTGTGCGCGTACTTGGCGGGCAGTCACGGTCAGCTGTTCCAGGCGATAGACGAAAATGGTATCGCCTGGGCGTATAGGTTCATTCAGCCCTTGGCGTACAGTAGAGCTACTTCCGTCATAAATGTAAATTTTGTCCGCTTCTGGTCCTAATCCTCCGGCACGATCTACATAGTGCCGGGCGGTCATCCCCGACTCAAAGGGTACGTAACCTCGCTGAGGAACGTTTCCGGTCACCAGGACCGTGCCTTCGTCACGCGGGAAGATCAGTCGGTCTCCGTCGTAGAGCACGATATCCTCGCTACCGCCGGTCAATGCTCCGGCAATGTCCACGGCTACATGACTGCCGACTTTACCTGAAAAAGACCTCTGAAAGCTTTCAGCAAATAGTCGACCTGTGGGGTCACTGTTTGAGGTGGTCACTGATTGAGGTTCTTTGAAGTTCTGCGGGGTATCTATGAGATTGTGCTGGCTAGTACGTTCCAGTGTGGCCGCGCTGGTGCTTGCACCTTCTCTGAGTCCGCCTGCCAATTCAACCAGCTGCGTCAGCGTCGTGATTCCTCCCTCTATACGATACTCTCCGGGGAATTCGACCCATCCCTCAATTTTTGCCGTAGCTGTCTTCTGTTCATAGATAGTGAGGTGGTCACCTGCCATGAGTGGCTGGTCGCCCACTGAGTTCTGTTCCAATTCCTCAGTGCTCTGATCAAGTACCGTGTAATAGGTGCCATCTCTCCATCGCATGAGACGGAATTGTGTTGCGGCATTAAGCGGGCGCCCCCCAGTTGCAAGGTCAAGCAGACTAGCAATAGTATCATCGGGGCGCCAGTCGTACAGTCCGGGCCATGCGACGTCACCGGAAATACGTATACTTTCACGAATTTCGTGATGAGCAGGGACATTGATCCGGTCACCATCCTGCAGAAGCGGGTTGTAAGCTGTATTGCCAGTTGTCTGGTAACGAGGTAGGTCAATCAACTCCTCTGTTCCGTCTCTATGTGCTACCTGAATGTTTCTCAGCGCAGGTTTGTAGGCCTCGTTGGTTTCCGGTCGAAACAGCTGTTCAGGAGCCACAAAACCAACTTCTACATCTTCGTTGGTCTGCCTTGCGGTCATTACACCGGAGGAGAGTGCCTGGAGCACAACATCACTTACACGCGAAGCGGGAAGCATCAGGTATCGTCCAGTTTTAATAACGGAACCCGTAACGTGCACATAGAAGCTTCTCGCCTGTGCCAGAGAGAGACTGATAGGGGCATTTGCATATCTGGATTCAAGCAGCTCCATTGCACTTCGCTCGACCTCTGCCAGTGTTTTGCCACCGACATCCAGGGCACCGGCTTCTGGAAGCGGTAGTACGCCGGAAGCCGAGACAGTCAGCGGGATTTCGACTGGGGTCAGTCCTCCAATCATTAAACGGAAGACATCGCCAGGACCAATGAGGTATTCATTAGGATCAACGGCCCCCTCCAGTGCGAGAAAACCGGATTGCCCGGCCTGTGTAAGCATGGCCTTCCTGAGTTCCTCCTGAGGGTCATCCGGGGTAGTACTCAACGAGGGCACGCGGTTAGGAGCGATTTGAGCAGTGGCTGGTATCGCTAACACCAGAAAAAGGGCAGCAACCCAGCAGATGGTGAGCTTGCGCATCGGCGAAGATAGGTTCACGAACAAAGAGACGACGGAGTAGCCGATGTAGCGATGTGTGTAACTGAAGCTGAGCAGAAAACGGGGCATACAACGATGTGGGGAAGCGCATGTTTCGGCACTATACCTCAAAGTGCGTGAATTTTTCTGCGCATTGTTGGTTGAGGCATGCAACAAATTAATGTACACTATTTGTGCGGAATACCATTAACTGATTAACAATATTTTTCCTTGACAATGTTGCGTACCCATGGAACGGCATATGACAACACGGGTACCCGTGTACTTCACCTTAACTGCCAGTTCACACGTGTTATCTGCCACCGCGCCGGCCAAGATCAATCTGGGATTGCATGTATTACGCAAGCGAACGGACGGATATCATGATCTGGCTACAGTGTTTCATCCAATAAGCTGGGCCGACACGCTCACAGCAGACCACGCCGATACGGTTAGTCTAACCTGCACAGATACAACACTGCCCAGTGGGGAGGATAACCTGGTTGTGCGCGCCGCAAGACGGTTGAAGGCCTCTGGTGAAGTTGATCGAGGTGCGAGGCTGCACTTGGCAAAGGTTTTGCCGCACGGTGCGGGGCTTGGCGGCGGATCAAGCAATGCAGCGACTGCGTTGCAGATCCTGTGTAGACTCTGGCGTCTGGATTGCACAACCATACCGCTTGCGTCGCTTGCGTTAGACCTTGGATCAGATGTGCCGTTCTTTCTACGACGGTGCACGGCCTATGCCCAAGGCAGAGGCGAAATACTGTCTCCTCTGGAAGATTACCGTTTTCCCTTCAGTCTGGCAGTTGTGGTGAACCCTGTTCGTATTTCAACGGCGTGGGCTTTTCGGCATGTTGACGTAAATGAGACTGGTCGTGCCGACTTAGCCGAAGTGGTTCGCTCCAATGACCTGGATCGCTGGCGGCGTGAATTAACCAATGATTTTGAGGGACCTGTATTTTCTAGGTGGCCGGCACTTCGCAGGACTAAATCTGCATTACTGGGTGCAGGGGCGTCTTTCGCATCCCTCACGGGGACGGGTTCGGGGGTTTATGGCGTATTTGAGAGCTACAAGTATGCGGAGGATGCCGCTCAGGAAGCCGCAGCAAGAGGCTGTGCGACTTGGTGTGAGGCCCCGTCTTAGGCGTTTATTCGCGATCTTTCGGCTCGCAATAATCACACAGTTGATTTTTCTCATGTTTCGTATCACACTTTTGCTATTGGTCATAATCTTTTTTTCTGCCTGCAGCAGCACGGATCGTCAGCCCAATGTAATTATCATTTTAGCCGATGATCAGGGATGGGGAGATTTATCCATAAACGGTAACACCAGTATCAATACATCAAATCTTGATCGGATGGCTGCCTCGGGGGTCAGGTTCGATCGCTTTTATGTCAGTCCTGTCTGCTCTCCGACCCGTGCTGAGCTCCTGACAGGGCGGTATCATACACGGTCCGGGGTGCATGGGACCAGTGCAGGTTCAGAGCGCATAAATGCAGGCGAGACCACGCTTGCCGAGGTGTTCCAGGAAGCTGGTTATGTAACGGGGGTATTTGGCAAGTGGCACAACGGACAGCAGCCTCCCTATCATCCGAACAGTCGGGGGTTCAACCATTTTTATGGTTTTCCCTCTGGGCATTGGGGACATTATTTCTCTCCACCTCTCGAATTGAATAATGAGCTCGTTCAGGGAGAGGGGTATCTGCCGGATGACTTGACACAGGCAGCTATGACGTTCATTACCGAAAACAGGACATCTCCATTCCTGGTGTTTTTGCCCTACAATACGCCCCATTCTCCTATGCAGGTGCCGGATCAATGGTGGGACAGCGTACCGGAGGGATTTCAGGATCATCGCGATGCTGAACGGGAAGATACGCTGCATACGCGGGCAGCACTTGCGATGACGCTCAATATTGACTGGAATGTGGGGCGTGTACTGGCCTTGTTGGATGAGTTGTCGCTCTCTGAGGATACCATTGTGCTTTATTTCTCGGATAATGGTCCTAATGGGCCACGCTGGAATGCAGAGATGAAAGGCAGAAAGGGATCCACAGATGAAGGGGGTGTCCGTTCGCCTCTTCTGATGCAATGGACAGGGACCCTTGCTGCGAACACTGAAATCACGGAGATTACTGCTGCGATTGATTTAATGCCAACATTAACTGAACTTGCCGGCATTGAACTCAATACCCGACATCCACTGGATGGTATCAGTTTCGCTCCTCTGCTTACCGGTAATACTGAGGCAGTTCCGGAGCGTATGATTTTTTCGCACTGGAACGGACGCACCAGTGTACGTACACAAACACATCGGTTGGATCATATTGGACAGCTCTTCAATATGGTTGATGATCCAGAGCAGCGACAGAATGTCGCATCTGAGCACCCAGAGCTGGCTGATTCTCTTTACCGAGCAAGGGAGGCCTGGATCAATGAAGCTGTACCTGATACATTTGAGAAGAGGCCATTTACGGTGGGGCATGCGGGCTACGACGTAACCTGGTTACCTGCCCGGGACGCAGTGGGATCGGGTGGAATCCTTAGATCCAACCGGTATCCGAATGATAGCTTTCTTACGAACTGGACGCATACGGATGACGCTATTCTTTGGGACGTTGAGGTTCTAACGGCGGGGGAGTACATGGCCACGCTGTACTATACGGCGGCATCAGGCGACGAAGGGGCACAGATCACACTGAATTTTGGGGATAGTTCAGTGGGGGAAAGGATTGCTGAGGCACATGATCCACCGGAATACGGAATGGATGAAGACCGTGTACTTCGGATTGAGTCGTATGTAAAGGATTTCCGTCCATTGCCGCTGGGGCAGATTTTTCTTGAAGCAGGGCGCAAACCTCTATCGCTGCGTGCAACCAGTATTCCAGGTACTGCGGTTGCTGATGTCCGTCTTCTACGGCTGGAACGTATTGTGGAACAGGGCTCTTGAGCATCTTGCCCCTGCTCCCCGGCAGAAGCCGTGTTGCTGAAGATCAGCTTTCTACTTGGGCATATCTTCCGATTAGTCAGACAATTACACACGATTACATCATTCCATTCTCTGGACACCGGATAATTCCACGGCCCCTCCCGGTGTTAAATGCATCCGGCCACAGGTCGGCTCTTTGGACGCGTGGACTACGGTTGCATTGATCAACATCAACCACACGTTCCGACTGTTCCGATGTACATGGCGTGGCCTGATGCTACCAGGTCACGCGATCTTTCGAATTAGCCTCAGCCCCAGGTGACCGATTCGGTGGAGGGGCGGGGAAGTAACTATTCATGCTGATCATTGGCTCCGCACTGCTATCCAGATAACTCATAAATTCACCGACCACGAATAGAGCGTTGTGCGCCCCCTGCCCCCAATAACTTGAGCGAAAGGTCATTCGTCGATCATTGAAGCCAACCCACGCACCACTAACCAACTCTGGATGCATTAGCATGAACCAACCGTCTCCACCCCCATTCCTGATTCCTGTCCGTTCGTCAGTGCGCCCCTGTGTTGTTCCGGTCTTGCCGGCGAGGTCATAGCCAGAAAGGCCATAGCTCGTTCTGATGCGGATGCCCGTACCATAGTTGATTACATCGCGAAGCATATCAGTGACGATCGCAGCAGTTTGCTCGGAGAGCCTTTCTTCCCGAACAGACTGATGTTCGTACAACACAGTACCATCCTCGTCAAGTATTCGAGTAATCATAACGGGTTCGTTTAGAAAC
>JAJEDR010000086.1 GCA_022821385.1 Rhodothermales bacterium | reverse complement strand
ACCTGTATTGCTATGCGCGTGATACATCGACCTAGATTTCCTGTGCTTAAAGAGTGTGCAGCGATGCAAACTCTATGGTGTCTGTACACAAAATTGACGAAGTAATACTCTTAAAGATTTGAGCCTTTTTGCAAACCATTTTTTGGAAATTGGAGTCACGCGGTTTCCACGTATGGTTTTGGGAAACAATCCTAGATTCCGTGGGGCCGACGACCCTAAATTGCTGTTGTTTCCTTCAAATATACTAGATCGCTTTCAATGGTGTGTTCCATTATGGATTTTGCCCAAAATCCGTAGGGTATGTGCACACCGATCAAGGAACGTCTGCCCAACAGAAGCTCAAAACCTGCAATCCGGTATGAGGGTAGATTTCCCCGCATTTAGGGTTTTCAGGGGCCGTCCAACCGAAATTTGGCTATTCGTTCAAATCGCGACGGAACACAGAACATTACGGCTGGATTATGACCATCCTCCCGGTAGGCCATGTATCAACCAGATTAGTCATATCGTAGGTCGTACCAATTGACTCTGGTGTTTCAGGCACTGTCGCTTCAAAGAGGATCAATTGTGATCGCTCTGGGTCGGGGTCGGGGTCAGGCTCAAGTGAGACGGTTACCCGCACACCTGCAAGGCTGAGGGGGAATGTGAGAGAGGCAGGGGCATTTGTTAAAAAGTCTTCGCCAGGGTAATCATATCCGGGTTGGGGGCCGCTGTAAATGTTTGAATCGTCAGGCTGGCTGTGGTGCGAGATCACCCCCATATTGAGCGGAATCCCATCTATGTCTACCCATCCTTGATGCTTCCAGCCGGGAATAGGGGTTGTTATACGCAGCCCACGTGCGGGAGGGCCGGCGGTTAGATTCACAAACCATATGCCGCTTTGTTCAAACGTATTAGGCCCATTGGTCGGTGTTTCTATGATGTAGTTTCCTCGAGCCAGAATTAGGGCATCCTCAATGCCTTCTACATCGGTTGTGCGCAGTTCTGCACTCCCTTCAATGAATAGGCCGCCCATAAGTCGAGTCGTAGACGGAGAATCGTCCGTATCACCAGGCGGCTCAATCGTGATGTACGCTATGCGGGCGCTGTCAAGCGGAAATGCGGTGTCAAATCTGCGAGTGATTAACTCTTCACCAGCCAGGTTGAAAAGTTTACCACCTGGACCTATAGTGAATTTCCCAAGTGATAGCGTGGCCAGATCCGACGTTACAACCCAGCCTTCCAGGTGGTAATCTCCCGGGAGTGGGCGTAAATTATTCAGTGTCAGAATGGCCGCACCTGTTTCTGGGGCGGTAGTATCGGAGCCACCAGAGTCACAACCGAAGATGATGAAGACAAGAGCAAAACCAAAGATCAAAAGCCTATTTTGTCCCATTGAATTTCCTTTTTTTATTGTCTACGTAATTCCTGCAATATCGTTGCCACAGAAACGATGCAGAGTGTGTTTCGTAGTACCGCGTTCCCAGGTTTAGCCAATTATGGAGAACACACTACTAGACTGGAGCCCGATCTCTTGGCGGGCAAAAGAAGTCGCTCAACAGGCAGACTATCCAGATGAGGGGCACCTCCAAACAGTCCTAGATACAATAAGACAGCAGCCTCCGCTGGTTACATCCTGGGAGATACAGGCTTTGCGCAAGCAGTTGAGAGAAGCTGCTGCCGGCAAACGATTTTTGCTTCAGGGTGGAGACTGTGCGGAGAGTTTCGAGGATTGTGAGGAGGAGATCATTAAGAACCGTCTCAAGATTCTGCTCCAGATGAGCGTGGTGCTCATTTATGGTTTAAAGATGCCGGTAGTGCGGGTTGGACGCTTTGCCGGGCAGTATGCTAAACCGCGGAGTAAATCAATGGAGACGCGCAATGGTGTATCACTTCCATCGTACCGAGGCGATAACATTAATGCTCGAGAATTCACACCTGAGGCAAGAATCCCAGATCCCGAGCGTCTGATAAAGGCTTACCATTTCTCGGCTATTCAACTGAACTTTGTACGATCACTGGCCGACGGTAACTTTGCTGATATACACAACATAGACTACTGGAGTCTTGGCTTTGCTCAACAATCGCCGCACATTGAAAGTTACCAAGCGATCATCAGTAAGATTCGAGAAGCGCTGCGCTTTGCGGAAACAGTCGCAGATTATCCCATTGGCGGGTTAAATCAAGTAGATTTTTATACCAGCCACGAGGCGCTTCATTTGCCATATGAGGAAGCCTTCACACGGGAAGTCCCTCGTTCTGATAGCATTTATAATCTGTCTACACATTTTCCGTGGATTGGTAAGCGAACATTGTTTGAAGGAAGCGCACATATTGAGTATATGCGCGGGATAGGCAATCCAATCGGTATAAAAGTCGGCGCCGATATGGCACCCAGCGATCTGGTGTCACTCCTTCGCAACCTTAATCCCCTTAATGATCCTGGACGCCTAGCCATCATCACACGGATGGGAGTTGCCAAAATAGAAAGCGCATTGCCAGGGCTTATTGATGCGGCACAGCGTGCGGGCTTGAATGCTCTGTGGTGCTGCGATCCTATGCACGGCAATACAGAGACGGCCTCCGGCGGCATAAAAACGCGGCGCTTCGATAATATTCTAGCAGAACTAGAAGCCGCAATTGATATCCATACAGGCATGAAATCCATATTGGGTGGCGTGCATTTTGAACTCACTGGAGAAGATGTCACTGAATGTGTTGGAGGCGCCAGTGATGTAGGCGAGGCAGACCTTAACCTTCGGTATCGTTCGACGGTAGATCCTCGGCTAAATGCGCATCAATCCCTGGAAATGGCGCTTCGCATTGCCCAGAAGTATCAAACATTGGAGCAACTCTAGCACGTATGCGGGCACTCCTATTGCACGCACCGGGGAAATGGGGCTGGGAGGAATTACAAGAGCCAGATGGCGACGGCGTCTTGGTTCGTGTGCAGCAGGTGGGGATCTGTGGTACAGATTATCAGGCGATCAGGGGACGTCAGCCGTTCTTCACCTATCCAAGAAGGCTAGGCCATGAAATATCTGTTCAGGTACTGGAGTCTACCAGTGACCTTGCTCAGGGCACGTATTGTGCGGTGAATCCGTATATGTTCTGTGCAAATTGCCAGGCCTGTAAGCGTGGAGATACAAATTGCTGCTATGAACTTCGTGTGCTCGGGATTCATCAGGACGGTGCTTTCACGAGGCTTATGAGGTTGCCAGCATTCAGTCTTCATCCAAGCGCGTCACTTCCCCCTACTGTACTTGCACTGGTTGAACCTCTTGTGGTTGGCTATCATGCAGTAAAACGCGCCCGTATAAGTGCACGGGATCAAGTTCTGGTTGTAGGGCAGGGGCCGATTGGACTTGCCTGCGCATTAGTGGCGAAAGCCCTAGGGGCAGATCTTGCAGTGATGGATATTCGGGAAGACCGCAGGCGGTCGGGGCTTCGACTGACTGAGCGCGCGCTGGCTCCTGGCGAAAATCCAGAGATCGTGGTCAGGGAGGCATTTGATGGTGACTTACCGGTCACTGTGATCGAAGCAACCGGTAATCGCGCTGCTGTGCATCAAAGTTACCAGTTGGTTGCCTCTGGCGGGACGTTGGTATTTGTGGGATTGTATGTCGGGAATTTCGAGTTTGATGATCCAGATTTTCATCGAAGAGAATTAACTTTGCGAGCCAGCCGTAATGGCACGCACGATGATTTTTGTGCGGTTATGTCATTGCTGGAAAACGGCACCATAGATCCAAGTTGGTTCATTACTGATCAGATTTCATTAAACGAGGTTCCAGACCGAATTGGGTCACTGGATGGTGCCCGAGGTTGTATAAAAGCTATGGTTGATATGAGCGCCGCATGCTAGCAGCCTATTTGTTTAGCGACGGTTACATTTTCGCCGGTGACAATTAAAAATTTCACAGGAAGGGAGTTTTTGTTTTGGGGCCTTGTCTTTACGCTCATTCTGACTGTTACCGCTGTGCTGCCTGGATCCGGTGACATTCTTCAGCGTTGGGATGAGTGCGCTTGCGGAAGGCGCCTTCAACATGTTTAATTCACTGCACAGTTATCCTGTTGATGGCCATGCAGCGACAAAAGTCCAGTTGTTTACTTCTGCTGTTTTCTTGTCTTGGCTATAATTCCTCTGTTTTTCTCCACTACTGAGTTTCCTCATGCGGTATGATTTGATTGCGATGGGCCGTTCGTCCATTGATCTGTACTCGGACGATATCGGGGCGCCGTTCCCGGAGATCACGAGTTTTTCTGCTTATGTGGGAGGATCTCCCACCAATGTATGTGTGGGTGCGAGCCGACTTGGAATGCGAACTGCACTGCTCACTGCGGTTGGACAGGATCCAGTTGGAGATTTTGTGTTGAACTTTCTCCAGAATGAGGGCGTGGAAACGAAGTACATCTCACGCAAGCCTGACAGACGGACAAGTGCAGTCATCCTGGGTATCGAACCTCCTGATCGTTTTCCTCTGGTGTACTATAGAGACAACTGTGCTGACAATGCGCTGAGTATTGAAGATGTGTTGGATACTCCGATAAATCGGGCGAAAATCTTTGAATTTGCCGGTACTAATCTTGCCCGGGAATCCAGTCGAAGTGCAACGCTATTTGCAGTAGAGCGTGCTGCTCGCTCTGATGTAACTGTTGTTTTTGATCTTGACTTTCGTCCGGACCAGTGGAATGACCCCCGTGCATTCGGGGTTACGGTAAGGAATGTTCTTGCCAATGTTGATATTTTACTCGGCACCCAGGACGAGATTAACGCCGCGGTCCTCGAGGATCCCGACCAGATAGAGTTAACGCATCAACAGGTATCGGATGCGCGTGTGAGCGGGAATGTAGATTCGGCCATTCAGACATTAAATAATTGGGGCGTTGAGCTTATAGTGGAGAAATGTGGTGCCGAAGGGGTACGTATTCATGAGCGGGGGAAATCCCCGGTTAGAGTGCCGGGATTCCCGGTTGAAGTACGCAATATTCTTGGGGCCGGGGATGCTTTTGCCGCGGGATTCATTTATGGCGTCGTTGATGGATGGACCTATTATGATGCGGCTCGACTTGGCAATGCTTGTGGCGCAATTGTAGTTACCCGCCATGGATGCGCTAACTTCATGCCTTCGTTTGAGGAAGCGACTGCGATGATGGATTCACAACGTGCGTCGCAGACGTAGTCAGCGGCGTAGTAGATAAGGTGGATCAATCAACGGATATATGGGATCCTATGATTGAAGGAGGGGTGGTACTCAGTCCCCCGGTATTAAAGCTGGACGGGTTTAAGCTTCTCTGGCAGCGGTTTACGCTTGAAGAGTGACAGCATAGCAACTGAGGCAAACGGGGCAAGCAGTGTGGACGCGATAAGTCCGGCAGTAACCGTGACTGCCAAACCAGTCCAGAAATCATCATTATCAGGAAAGACCAGCAGCGGCAGCATTGCTGCACAACTGGTCAATGTTGTGGTCCACATCGGGCGTAACCGTTCACGAACGGCCAGGCGCGCCAGTATGGAAGGTTTCCCATACGGACGATCCACCCGTAATTGCCGAAAACGATCTGTAAGCAGAATACTGTCGTTAACGGCGATACCAATCAGGAGGACGGTACCGATGAAAGCCCCCTCAACAAAGCTGGTTCCTGTGAGGACAAAGCCGATACAAACTCCTACTGCGGCTAGTGGAACACTGAGCATGACCACGAGGGGCAGACGCCAGGACTCAAAAACTGATGCCGTAACCAGAAATACAAGGATAATGGTAGCCACAAAAATCCAACGGAAGGCACGCTTGGTTTCGTCAGTAAAAAAGAAGTCGGACCCGCTCTCGATTCGATATCCGGGTGGTACAGGGAAAGCCTCGATTGATTCTTCCATAAACCTCCGTCTCATGTCATACGGGCCGCGAAAATCAACGCTCACATGACGTACATATTGCTGGTCTTCGCGTTCAATCTCGGCAGGCATACGAACGATCTTGTAGTCTGCTACACCAGCCAACCTCAGGATGGAACTGTCAGCAACCATAAGTGGACGCTGGATAACGCGATTAATATCTATCTCGGTAGCTCTATCAAGAATCATCCGAATGGGTATTCGAGTGTCTCCAGCTATATCGGCTCTCCAGCGTACGCGCGAAGTCTCGAGGTAGGGGCTCAGTCGGTCGTTAATCCAAATGGCATTAGCTCCGGTTCTCGCTGTGGCATCACCGGTCCATTCAAATTGAAGGACTTGGCGAGCCTGGTTGGAAATCCATGAATTTCGTGAACCATTCAGGTCCACACTTGAGACACGGCGACTTCTTCGCTTTACAAAGGCGGCATATTGATTTGCAAGGGCGTCAAGGTCCTCGTAGTTTGGACCATACATGCGAATCCGTGCGCCACTGGATCCACCGCCACCCCCATTAGAATAACTGGTCTGGGGGATTATTTCCCCCACGTATACTCTCACTCCGCCGAGGAGGATTGCCTGTCCTACGAGGCGTCTCTGCAAAATATAGGGGCCGGGCTCCAGGAGAGCACCTTTCTTGAACTCGATGACCAACTGTGCGCTTGTCTCGCTGATTCGTACATCAGTTCGATAGACGCTCGCCTCCGCAAGGGCCATCTGCTCAAAGTTAGCGATCAGCGAGTCGCTTCGCTCAATCGTATTCCCCTTCGGGAATGTAAGACCGACACGGATGGTTTTTCGTTCACGGTATCTCCAGGGTTTGTAGAATGATGCGTTCCTGAAAAAGGGCCGCAGGACTCCTCCTGTAAGTGGATCCAGCCAAGCGCGGGCCCCCTGGATTGTTTGGGTGCCCAAGGTGGCGTTATATACGTTGGCAAATCGTCCTTTAACCTCGCTTGACCATCCTAGCCGAGGCTCATTGATCTGCATGGGCAGCGTCCATATGGGGACGCCGAGAACAAAAAACAGTGCAATCAGGGTGGATTTCGGAAATCTGGCAACCAGGCGGTAAGGTCCAGCAACTGCCCGTCTAAGCCAGCGGTGTTCCGGCTTTTCAGTTTTGGGAGGCAGAAAGCGCACAACTACCGGCACGAAAATGACTGCGCTTGCCAAGGAAATAAGAAGTGTAAGACTTACCAGAATCCCAAAGGGTAAAAACAAGTCGCGCAAATCCCCACTCAGGTAAACCAGGGGAAGCATGACGGCCATTGTACTTAACGTACCGGCCATAAGCGGCAGCCATACGGCTTTCAGGGCAGCTTGTGTGCGTACAATTTGCAACTCAAGCCCCTGAATTCCACGTGCCATTAACTTTTGTTGCTGTAGGAGCAGCTGTTCGACAATGACAACACTGTTGTCCACCAGAAGGCCGAACACAAGAACCAGTCCGGCAAGCGTAATAACGTTCAGGGATAGGTCGAAAAATCTGAACAGGGCCAGTGCAGGTGCCAGTGCTAGGGCGACGCTGAACAAAACAATGACAGTAGCCCTTACGCTTTTGAGCATAAAGAGCAGCACGAATGTTACCAGTATTAGTCCAATACCGCCGCGTACGGCCAGATCATTGAGCAATTCACGGACATCCTCGGTACGATCCGTCACGACCAGGAGCCGTGCACCTTCCGGCAGGGAGTCCCGGATATCTTCAATACGATTATTGACAGTCTTGGCGACTTTGATCATATGTGAACCCCGCGTCCGCTCCAGATCCAACGCCACTGCATTTAGCCCGTCAATACGCCGGATACTCTGGCGTGGTGCTGGGCCCAGGTTCAAGTCAGCTACTTGATCAAGGCGGATCGGAAGTCCCTCCTGATTACTTCGGCTGACTATGACGGCGGACAGACGGCTAATATCAAGTTCGGGGCGGCTAATCATTAGGTGCCCCCGGCCCTTGGCATCCATACGTCCGTAAACATGATCCCGTAAAGCCGAAGTTATTTGTCCTGTGACCTCGGAATACTCAATTCCATAGGCATCCAGTCGTGCTGGATTCATAGTAATTAGGAGCTCCCGTTTACTCCCGCCAGTAACCTCAACCAGATCAATGCCGGGCAGGCTTTCGAATTGGGGTTTGAGGCGCTCATCAGCCAGTTTCCTGAGTTCATCCGGGTTGTAGGGACCGATTAGCCTGAGCGTCATGAAGCCCTGTATATCACGGAATGCCTCCGGGACCTGCTTAGTCAACCGAGGTGTAACATGGTTAGGCAATTGATCTCTAAGCAGGGCTAGGTTCTCTCCAATCTGGGTGGCAAAAGTGCTCAGTTCAACATCCTCATTCACCTGGATCTGGACATGTGAGCCTCCTTCGGAGGAAATGCTATTGATTTCGGCAATACCAGGAACGGTCTGGATTTCACGCTCAATCGGGGCGGTCACATACCGCTCGACCTGCCGGGGGGATGCACCGGGCCAATATGCCGAAACAGCCACACGGGGCAACTCGGTGTTAGGTGAGTATTCTATAGGAATATCAATTGCTGCCCAGGTGCCGGCAAGAACTACCGCAACACACCAAGACATCACAGAGATGGGTCTCTTAAGAAGCCCGGCTCCCTTAACGAACATAGTAGTTGCGTAAATAGTGTTTGGTGGACAACTTAACAGTCAACACAATGAGACTGAACTATATGTTGGCAGCATAGTTCAGCGAACGCCTATAGGGGGAATCTGCCGTTCGCCTTGGCGTGTGTTGATTCACTTTGGCAAGCTTTTTGATCGTAGGGATATCGGAATAGATACTCGGAAAAGACCGATTAGAATTGTTTGATGGCCAGTAAATCTCGCTCCTCAGTAAAGATTCGTCCTTGGCAGGTATTTGGATTTATTTTAATGTTGGCTACGGCGGGATTGATCCTGTACGGGTTCTGGCCTGCTATAACTGGGGAGGATTCGGAGGACGATCGACAACTGACCGAAGAGCCGGAGGCTGCACGGGCTCCCGTTGAAGTAATGGTGATAGAGCGGGGGGAGTTTCCACTTCGCGCAGAAGCGACGGGGCACTTGGCACCATGGAGAAATGCCGAGATAAGCGCAGAGATCGGTGGTGTTATCCTGGAACGACCAATAGAAGAAGGACAGCGTGTACAGGCCGGTCAGGTACTGCTGCGACTGGATGATCGCGAACCACGCATGCGGTTGAAGGAGGCTCAAGCCGACTTGCTCCAGGCACAGACAGAGTATGCAGTACAACTCCGCATGGCCGGGGAAGTGACTGAAGCCGACACCACGAAGCTAGCAGAAGCCAGAGTCCAGTTGAAAATCGCCGAGGAAGCATTTGCAGCGGGGAATCTCCTGCAGTCAGAACTGGATAATGCCCGTCGTCGTTTTGAAGCCATGGATCTACTTGCAGGTAATCAACGCGAGGACGTAGCAGCAGTGTACACGAACCTTACGCAACGTGAGCAGCAGGTGGAGCAGGCACACCTGCAACTGGAGCGTACACAGGTGGTGGCCCCATTCAGTGGACGAATAGCAGACCTTGAGGTAGAGGCGGGGCAGAACATCGGGGCCGGTACGACGCTGCTGACATTACTTGACGATAATCGAATGAAGGTTGAAGTAGATGTCCTGGAGGCCGATTTAGTGCATATCCGTAGAGGGGTATCGGCCAATGTGAGCGTGCCGAGTTTCAGCGAGGAACTGTTTCAGGGTTACGTGCATGCGATCAATCCCTCCGTTGACCCAAAGACTGGGGCAGGGCGTGTTACTGTAGCTTTGCAGAATCCTGGTGGACGACTCGTTTCCGGGCTTTATGCAGATGTAGCCTTGGAAAAAAATCGTTTACAGGATCGAATGGTTGTTCCGTCAGACGCTGTAGTCGTCCGGCAGGGCAGAGATGTTGTTTTCCTGGTTATGGGAGGTAGATCCTACTGGATGTATGTGATTGTAGGCGAACGCTCCGGCAATTTCACGGAAATAATTGGTGGCGATCCGCCGGCTGTTGTTGAGCCGGGTGATTCTCTTGTCGTTACGGGTAATTATGCACTGGCTCATGACGTTCCAGTAGAGGTAACCGCCGTTGTGGAATTGGGATTGCAATAGGTCTTGAGTTGCTGGGTGATCTCCTGTGAGACATGAAAACCTTTATTGCAGCCTGCCTTAATCGTCCAGTAGCAGTCACAGCATTTTATTTGCTGCTCATAGTGTTGGCGGCCGTAGCCTATGTGCGGTTGCCGGTTGCATTGCTTCCTGATCTGCGATATCCAGGGCTTGTTGTATGGACTAGTTACCCTGATGTGCCTCCAGATAGAGTTGAGCGGGCAGTAACCGAGGAAGTGGAACAAAGCGTCGCTGGCACGGCAGGGCTCACGCGTGTGACTTCGCGTACGCTTCTTGGCGGGAGTCTTGTGCATATGCAGTTTGGGTGGAATACAGATTTGGATCTGGCATTGCTGGATGTGCGAGAAAAACTGGATCGATTAGGCGACACTTTCCCGCGGGAAGCATCTAGGCCGGCTGTGCTTCATCTCAATCCGGGTGATCGTCCCATAATGATCATTGCACTGCGCTATGCGGAAGAACTTGAAGGGGGGCGCCCGGACGATCTAGTAGAGCTCAAGCGCGTCGGTAGAGATATTATTGCACGACGACTGGAGCAACTTGGTGATGTAGCGCGCGTGCAGGTGACCGGTGGATTTGAACGTCAAATCCAAATTGAGGTTGATCCCAACCAGATCCTGGCGTATGGGATCAGCCTGAATCAGATCTCGGGCGCGTTGAGGGGGGCAAACGTAGCGTTGCAGGGAGGGGTAATTCGGCGGGGACCGTTCAGATATCCCGTTGAAGTTAGTGGGGAATTCAAGGACGCCGAAGATATTGCAGAAACGGTTATTTCCGTTCGCAACAATACGCCCATTCGACTACGGGATGTCGCTGAGGTACGTGATGGAGTTATGGACCGTCGTGGATTAGTTCGCCTAGATGGTGCAGAAACACTTCTCTTGCTTGTTGAGCGCAAAGCAGACGCGAATGTTGTTCGGGCAGTAGAAGAAATTCGAACAGTTCTGGCTGAGCTGGAAGAAGAGCAAGAGCGGATCACGCTGGATGTAGTTGTGGATGAGAGCATGTTCATCAGAGCAGCGATCGGCGGAGTCACACAGGCGGTGATGTTGGGAGGCATACTAGCAATCGTAGTCTTGCTTGTTTTCCTGAAGCGTGTGCGTGTTCTATTGGCGGCTGCGGTGGCAGTACCGCTTTCGGTCGCAGTGACATTGGTGTTATTTGAGCCATTGGATGTCACTTTCAATTTGATTTCGTTGAGCGGCCTTGCACTGGGTGCGGGGATGCTTGTTGATAATGCGATAGTTGTTATTGAGAATATTTCCCGGTTGCGGGAGCAGGGGCAGGGCCCGCTGGAAGCGGCCCGTAATGGTGTATGCGAAGTTGCAGGAGCCATAACGGCAAGTACACTGACCACGATTGCCGTTTTCTTGCCGATCACTTTGGTTGAGGGCTTGGCAGGGCGCCTCTTCCGTGATCAGTCACTGGCGGTGGTGTGTTCGTTGCTGGCTTCATTACTCGTGGCATTGACCGTTGTGCCACTCATCGTATCGCGTGAAAAGAAAACCGCTAACCGAGGGGAGCGCGAATCTCGTATGGGAGCGAGATTGTTGGCCGGTTATGAACGTGCCCTCTCTTGGAGTCTGGATCATCGCTGGACGGTGGTAATGATTTGTGCCCTGGTGCTCATGGGGGCTGGATTGGTAATCACGAACCTGCCTCGCGAAGTAATCCCGAAGACGGAGCAGGGGCGTATTGATGTGCGGATTACGCTTCCGACGGACGCTGACCTGACAATGGTTGCCGCACGTGCATCACAGATCGAGTCACAGGCTAAGTCTAGAGGGTGGGCCGATCGGGTACTCGCGGACCTAGGGGAACGCGATCAGGCTCGTCTGGATCTGGATCCACGCCCACCGTATGAAGGTGATATTACCTTATTGTTACCGCCGGGGCAGCGCGCCGATGAAATATTGTCAGATGTGCAGTCACTTGATCTGCCCGACGATGTCTCAATCAAGGTTCAGCGCGTAGAAACCCAACTTGAGCAACTGCTGACCACGAGTGATGCCGACATATTAATCGACCTCGTGAGCGAAGAACGGCGTCACGCGGAGAATGTGGTACCGCGTGTACAACAACTGTTGGAGGTAAGACCGGAATTAGCCAATGTCCGTCGTACGGATGCGGCGTCGGTGCCCACGTATCAACTTGGCTTCAAGCGGGATGTGATGAACCGCTTCGGGGTAACCGCAACGGCGTTGACGGCTTACCTAGAGGCCGGTGCCCGCGGAAGTGAGGCGACCACACTCAAGACCGTTAACGAGGAGGTACCCATTGTGATACGATCGCGTCATATTGATTCTATTGAGCGGCTTTTGGCCGAACATATCCCTGCACGCGATGGATTGATGCCTATCAGTACATTTGTAACCGCGACGTCGGTTCCATTACCCGCTGCACTCATTCGAGTGGAGCAGGCTTCCGTGATTCGGTTGACCGCTGATGTGGCTCAGGGATATGATCTTGGGAGGGCGATAAGCGCAGTAAACGAGGTAACCGGAGGTGTCCTTCCGATCACTGTGCGCAGTCGTGTAGGGGGCGCAGCTGAAGTGTTTCAGCAGAGTTTGTTCGGAGTAGGTCTCAGTCTGGCGTTAAGCTTACTGCTAGTGTATCTGATTTTGGCAGCTCAGTTTGAAAATCTGGTTCAACCACTTGTTATCCTGGTATCTGTGCCCCTGGCGGCAGCCGGGGTTTCTTTTGTGCTTGGCCTTACAGGTCAGTCCATTAACCTGATGAGCCTTATGGGGGCTGTGGTACTTGTTGGGATTGTGGTTAACGATGCAATCATTAAGACTGATTTCATTAATCAGAGGCGTGCAGCGGGCATGCCAACACGTGAGGCAATCCTGGCGGCAGGGCGTGATCGTGTACGGCCGATTCTTATGACTACGATCACGACTGTTCTGGGCCTATTACCGCTTGCGATGGGCTTTGGTCAGGGGGCAGAGTTACGTGCGCCGTTGGCCATTGCCATAGTTGGTGGCCTGACCAGTGCGACCGTACTTACACTTTTCATAGTTCCGGTGTTGTACAGCATAGTTGTTCGAATGCAGCCCCGAACTGATTCCATCTAAGGGTTGGATCTTCCTAACCTGTGGGCGAGAGTGTGTTGATAAGCCCGATTGGGATTGTGCATTCAAGAGTGCTGATCATCACTGTCCTATTACAGCTTCAAGCTGGAGCATGATGCAATTGGGGCTACTTCGCCGCAGCGTGGATGCGGATTTAGTCTGCTCCTCCACGTCGTCGGGGCATTTCATTATTCACTTAGGCTCCTCACTGTTAACCACTTTTGGAGTTCTCCCACTGGGATTGTCATTCGAGAGAACTTGGGACCACCACGGTAATGGGTCAGCTGCCCTTGGTCGTACTTCTGTACCTACCAAGGTCTTCTATTAACATTTACATGAACGAGCGACCCATTACTCGTCCGACGGCGGGATGAATCGATAGCGGACGATCGAAGGATTGAGGATCTCTTCGGTAGGTTCATCCCCCAGATCATTCACGAAATACAACTTTCCGCTCCCGACGGCCTCCGGGGTCTTCTCAAACCGTGTACTGACAGCTGGAAAACGATCACTGTGGTTGGCAATGACTGCTCCATGACCGAGGTCTTCATCGCTAGAATCAATAGAATTGTACACGACCATGCGTGTCTCGTTATCAAGTGCAAACATTCCCACCATGCTGGTTGCCTCGGCCTCAGCTTTACCAATCATCTCGGTAACCTCCCGAAAATTAGACTGATCCACTAATGGAAAATCTGGATAATCCCGAGTCCGCTCCACGAAAAAGTCCGGCATAAACTGGGTTAGTCCCGCAGTAGATAGCCGGGGAATAGCATCGAAACTTTCGGAATACGCCCACCAAACGTCGTCATTAAAACATCTCATGTTGGATCCCGTGTTCATCAACATAACGGATGCCCGTCTTTGGAATTTGGGCGCCGGGAGTGGAAACTGGTCAATGAGTGTAAAATCCGAACTGTAAGCTCGAATGAAAGTGCTGTCCCGGACATCACGCGGCATGGCAAACATGGTGTCCCGATACGAGCATAGCGCCCACGTATTGGTCGCCAAATCCTCGTCGGTGATGGTCTGGATGCATTCTCCATTCTGACCTAAGACGATCGCTCCCTTGTCAACCAAAACGGCAATATGGGATTCGTTTAGGAATGAAGCATATGCATTGAAGTTGAAGCTCGTCCCAGGAAAGCAGTCGGTGATTACCTTCGTCCAAACCAATATTCCGTCTGGTGAGAATAGGTGTACACCCTGACTCTGGGTATCAAGTACCAGGAGTTCATCTTTAGAATTCACCTCTAGGTACCATCTCAAACCGAGCAGCACCGAGTCATCAAGCTGGATTACGCTCTCTTGCACAAAGAGGTCTCCGAAATCCATGTGAGTCGGAGTCAGAATCTGATCGACTGCAGATCTGGAGTTGCAGCCAACGACCAGGCAAACCAGCAGCCCGGCAGCAATAGTGGATGTACGGTGAGGAAATTTCATAGGGACTGAGTAAGGATGCCTTGGCTTAACGCTTGTCAGGTGCAGCTATGGCCGCCACGTATATGCACGTAAAATATAGCACTCGCAAGTGGTAACGTTTTAGGTTGGAATACTATTGTTTATGGTACTCCAGAACGAAAGACGGAGAATTTGTCTCGAATTCTTGCATGTAGCATTTACTAGTCCAGGACCTCAAACTTATTATTCTGCACTCGGGCAATAACCGGACTGGTAACAGCATCACCATTCTCATCAAAGGAAAATGATCCGAAAATGGAGGGATAATCTCTCATTTCGGCTAGGGCATCCCTGATCGAAGTCGCATCATACGTTGAAACCCGGTTCAACGCCTCTCCCAGGATGGTAACGGCAGCGTAACCACGGGCAGCAAAGTCTCCGGGCTCGTCACCGAATTTACTGCGATAGTTATCCACAAATTCTCGACTTTCCTTAACCGAAGAATTTGGTAACCATACCTGAAATGTGATGGTACCCTCTGCGGCACCCGGTTCAGCTTCATTCACTGCATGAATGGCTTCAATCGAAATAAAGTTGACGATGAACGGTATGCGAATTCCCTGCCGGTGAGCGGCAATGAGTGTGCCGATTCGTCCTTCCGGCAACGCAGAAAGAAAGATGGCATCAGGTGTGGGGACGGCATTCTGGATCGCAGTCAGTTGAGCCGTAATATCTCCAAAACTCGCTCCTTGAGGAAGCCTGTACGAACCCGCATGAACAATGGTCACGTCACTGTGCATTCCCAGCTCCTGCGTTATGAAATCATTGCTGTTGGTTGAAAAAGCATCCACTTTATTAACTAGCGTCGCGACATTTTTATAGCCCAGATGTTTTTTCGAGATACGCACACCTTCGGGTACCGTACGGCCGACGGAGAGCGACGAAAGAAACAGGAACTCGCTCTGAGTGCCCAGGCCGCTGCGGGCTGCTGTCGGGCTGAGCGTAGCTATCTTTTTGTTGTTGATTAGCGGGATCGCGCGTTCTGTCTCGGTTGAACTTGCAGGTCCAATAATGGCTGGTACCCTGTGCTGATCTGCCAGCCGAGTGTATGCGGCCAGGGCACTATCAACGTTACTCTTTCCATCCTCTACAATGAAACGAAGACGAAATGACTCCTTGGCATTGATCTCTTCCAGCGCCAGATCCATGCCATTCATAACACTCTGCCCGGGGACGCCCAGCGTGCCTGAGAGTGGCAGGATCACTCCTATTGGTATTTCCACGGGTTCCATTACCGGATCACAGGCTGAAGTATTGAGGATCAAGCCAGCGATCATCAGTGCTATGACGGCATTTCGTCTAATTGAACAATAAATTCGGGACATCATGATGGGGTTTTCAGGTGCAAAAGCGTTCCGGGGCCTGAGATAGTATATTCTTTTCCTCATGCAGCTTTGTCATTTTGATATGGGATTACAGTCCATCGTCTTTCAGGAGGGCGCCCGCTTAGGGAACCTCCGGGGCATGGATCAAGTCCTCCAAAATGTTATAAACGACATTCACCAACTGTTGTTTGTTGCTAAATTCCCAGCAGCGGGATTTTTCCGACTGTTTATGTTGTCTGCGGAGTAATGCTTACCTTCAGAGAGATTGGATTGATGGCTCATAAGGACTTTCATTGGTTGTTAGTGGCTATTTGTGGCTTGGGGAAATTTGTCCAATTTCCAGGATAGCCGGCTTTGCTAATCCTTTCGTGTCCACGTTTGACCGAAGTCGAACCTCAGAGTTGCGCGCGGGAAGATTGACGGAGTCCTACAGGTCGGGTGCATGAACAGGAAAACAGTCGTAACTTCATATTCCATATACAAGCAGTCAATCATCAAATGTCGGTGGTTTAGATGAGAACAGTCCGTTGCACGATGGCACAAGCGGTCGTAGCATTTCTGAAGAATCAGTTTGTGGCACGTGATGGCTTTGAGCAGCAGTTTTTTGCTGGTTGTTCGGGGATCTTCGGTCATGGAAACGTCAGTGGGATCGGTCAGGCTCTCCAGGAGAATCTAGACTTTAGGTACTACCAGTCCAGGAACGAACAGGCGATGGTTCACACGGCGGCGGCATTTGCCAAAATGAGAAACCGCCTGCAAACCTTTGCCTGCACCACATCAATCGGTCCGGGGGCAACGAATATGATCACGGGAGCGGCGGTAGCCACCGTGAACCGTTTGCCAGTACTGCTTTTGCCGGGTGATATTTTTGCCCGTCGTAACGTGGCTCCCGTCCTGCAGCAACTCGAGAGCGAGCATTCACAGGATATTAGCGTGAATGACTGCTTTAGGCCTGTCAGTCGTTACTGGGATCGTATAAATCGTCCGGATCAACTCGTTACTGCATTGCCGGAGGCAATGCGAGTACTCACCAGCCCATCAGAAACCGGAGCAGTGACCCTTGCACTGCCACAGGATGTTCAGACCGAAGCTTACGATTATCCCGAGGAGCTATTCCAGAGGCGTACCTGGAAGATCCACCGCAATCGCCCCGACAGGGAGGCCCTCGTTCAGGCAACAGAATGGATCAAGAGGAGTCAGCGGCCGCTCATTATAGCAGGAGGAGGGGTTCTATACAGTGAAGCGGAAGAGTTGCTGCGGAGGTTTTCTGAGCGAAGGGGGATCCCTGTGTGTGAAACTCATGCAGGCAAGGGTAGCGTCCTGCACGGTGATCCTTACAACCTTGGAGCAGTCGGGGTTACTGGAACTCTTGCCGCCAATCGTATCGCCAAGAGTGCCGATTTGGTTATAGGAATTGGTACGCGCTACAGCGATTTCACAACTGCAAGTAAAACGTTGTTTGAGCATACAGATGTACGCTTCGTAAACATAAACGTGGCAGAGTTTGACGCCTTCAAGCATGGCGCACTGCCGCTGACAGGGGATGCAAAGGTGACACTGGAGGAGTTGAACGATGCACTTTCTGGCTGGATGACCTCATACGAGTATCAATCCGAGTGCAAAGCACTTGTGGAGGCTTGGTCAGCGGAAGTTGACCGGATATATGCTATCCGCAACAAGCCGTTACCCAGTCAGGGTGAGATTATCGGGGCTATAAACGAGTCAGGTGATCCAGATGCAGTTATGGTGTGTGCTGCAGGAAGTCTCCCGGGAGATCTGCATAAGCTTTGGCGTGCCAGACATCCGAAGCAGTACCATATGGAGTATGGTTTCAGTACTATGGGCTACGAAATAGCTGGCGGTCTGGGAATAAAAATGGCAGCACCGGATCGTCCGGTGTATGTACTCGTGGGAGATGGCAGTTACCTTATGCTGTCCACTGATCTTGTTACAGCAATCCAGGAGGGCTATGATCTGACGATTGTGTTATTCGACAATGACGGATTTAAGAGTATTGGTGGTCTTAGCCGGTCGTTGGGGCAGGAGGGTTTCGGGACCAGATACGCATTCCCCGAAAACGGAATCTTGCCGGGAGATGCTGATGGAGATGTCAGAACTCTACCAGTTGATCTAGCTGCAAATGCAGCTTCCCTTGGCGCTCATGTCGTTAGATGTAAGGAGGTAGGTGATGTGGAAAATGCCCTCGGGGAAGCAAAGAAAAAGAAGGGGACTACTGTCATTTATGTTCGAAACGATCGCTATGTAGATGTTCCTGGCTACGAGGCCTGGTGGGATGTACCGCCCGCGGAAGTCAGCGAAATGCCGGCTGTCCGGGAGGCCAGGGCGAACTGGGAGCTCATGCGTGTCAAAGAACGCGATCACTTTTCTCGAGATTAAGCCTATGCGCTGGTTACTAATTTGTTGGTTTTTCGTGTTGGGGGTTGTCGGTGGTGGCTGTGCGTCCGATAATGCTGGCACCGATACTCCGCCCCTGCGATTTGTATTTGTAACGCACGGGCAGGCTTCAGATCCTTTCTGGAGTGTTGTTCAGAGGGGAGCTTTGGATGCTGCGCAACATACCGGAACAAGGGTGCTGTACCAGGCCCCCGAGTCTTTTGACCTGGTGACGATGTCCCAGCTTATTGATGCGGCACTGGCCTCTCAGCCGGACGGTATTGTGGTTAGCATCCCTGATGCGGACGCATTAGAGGCGGGACTTATGTCAGCTCGCGAGGCGGGTATTCCGGTCGTGAGCATTAATTCCGGCGGTGAGCATGCTTCGCGGTTGGGAAGTCTGCTGCATGTTGGCCAGTCCGAATATGAGGCCGGTTATCAGGGAGGTCTACGGTTAGTTGCGGCAGGCGGAACGAATGCGTTGTGCATTAATCAGGAGGTCGGCAATCTCGCCCTTGACGAACGTTGCCGGGGTTTTGCAGAAGCGCTGGAAAGCCAGGGGAGCAGCGTACAAATGCTGGCAGTGGAGTTGGGAGATCCTACAGAGTCCACACAGCGGATACTTGCAGCGCTCCGTAGTGACCCCTCCATCGATGCGCTAATGACTCTGGGGCCTACAGGCGCGCTGCCATGCCTGCATGCGCTGGAAGAAGTTGATAACCCGGGAATCTTGTTCGCAACCTTTGACACCTCCCCCGAAATACTCAACGCAATTGAATCTGGCACAATCCTGTTTGCAATTGATCAGCAGCAGTACATGCAGGGTTATATGCCCGTCGTACTGTTGGCGCTTTACCATCGTAACGAAAACCTGCTGGCCCACGAGTACCTGCAGACAGGACCTGGTTTCATTACGCAGGGCAATGTGGGGCGACTAAAGGAATTGACCGCACGGGGTACACGCTGATTATGGTTTCCCGGGATGAGCGATTGCGCAAAGTACATCCGATCCGTCGACTTCTTTCACGTCCGGAGGTAGGCGCGCTTGGAGGTGCGTTGGTTATCTGGATGTTGTTTGCTCTGGTAGCTGGTGATCAGGGCTTTCTCTCACTTAGAGGCACGGCAACCTATCTGGAGGTGGCAGCAGAGTTGGGCATCCTGGCGTCAGTTGTAGCTCTGCTGATGATCGCCGGCGAATTTGACCTCTCTGTCGGTTCGATAATTGGTGCGAGTGGAATGCTTCTTGTTGTGCTCAGTGTGCATTTGGGCTGGAACGTATGGCTTGCCGCAATTGCAGTCTTCGTGTTTGCTGGACTGGCAGGCTTCTTTAATGGGGTACTTGTGGTACGGACCGGACTACCATCCTTTATTGTAACACTGGCCACACTTTTCGCCTTCAGGGGCGCGACGATTGCATTGACGCGGCTTATTACAGGTCGAACTCAATTAGGTGGGCTACAGGAAACGAACGGATTTGATTCAGCACAGGCATTGTTCGCGAGTGAGTTGACACTTGGAGGGGCCGACTGGCCGGTCTCAATTCTCTGGTGGATTCTGATCACCGCGGTAGCTACTTGGGTACTTCTGAAAACGCGGTTCGGTAATTGGATATTCGGCACTGGGGGAGACGCTAAATCCGCGGGTAGCGTGGGTGTTCCAGTACGGCGTGTGAAGGTTACGCTGTTCATGATGACAGCATTGGCTGCCGCCTTGGTGGGCATTATTCAGGCCGTTACGTTCAGTGGGGCAGATGTTCTTCGCGGTGAACTGCGTGAGTTTTATGCGATTATCGTCGTTGTGATTGGGGGGACATTGCTTACAGGGGGATATGGATCGGCCATTGGAGCTGCGATAGGGGCGCTGATTTTCGGGATGGTACGGCAGGGGATTGTGTTTGCAGGAGTGGATGCCGACTGGTTCCAGGTGTTTCTCGGTGTGATGCTACTCATTGCCGTACTGGTTAATCATTGGATTCGCCGAAAGGCGTTGCAGGAATGAGTGCTCAACTGCTACAAACTCATCAACTTGGCAAAGTTTTTGGTCGGGTTATTGCGCTGCAGGATATCACTATGGAGCTGCGCGCAGGGGAAGTACTGGGACTCCTGGGTGATAACGGTGCAGGTAAGTCAACGCTGATAAAATGTCTCTCTGGTGTACATCGCCCCAGTCAGGGGCGGATATTCATTGAGGGCAACGAGGTCATGTTCGCTTCGCCGAGAGAGGCCCTGAAAATGGGTATTGCCACCGTCTACCAGGATCTTGCTATGGTTCCACATCTGGGGATTAGTCGCAATTTTGTTCTAGGTAACGAGCCTACGCGAGGCTGGGGATTACTGCAAAGACTGGATATGACCAAAGCGGACCGAATCACGCGTGCTGGATGTAGCAGGCTCGGTATAGATCTACGAACAACAAGCCAACCGGTCGGAACACTGAGTGGTGGAGAGCGCCAGAGTGTAGCAATCGCCCGGGCAATACATTTTGGTGCCCGAATTCTGATTCTTGACGAGCCAACCTCTGCACTCGGAGTAAAAGAGTCTGCAAATGTACTGCGGGATGTAGCGGAGGCACGCGATCGCGGGGTGGGCGTGATTCTCATTACGCATAATGTGTATCATGCCTTTGAAGTTGCCGATCGATACACGATATTGCACCGCGGACGCAGTTATGGTAACTTTACGCGGGATGAAGTCACCCGGGACGAGATAATCAACATGATGTCGGGCCGACTAACAAACACTGCTGAACAAGAATGAGTAACGTAATTGAATTAGATCATTTTATAGGAGGAAAATGGAGACCTTCCCAGGACGGAGAAGTCCAGAAGGTTATCAATCCAGCTACCGGAGCCACCATGGCGAACGTCCCTATGGCTTCGTACACGGATGTTGGTGCGGCCGTACGCGAAGGACAGGCTGCATTCAGACAATGGCGACAGACGCCGGTAACCGATCGGATTGGTTATCTGTTCGCCTTCAGGGAAAAGCTTGAGTATCATTTCGAGGAGATTGCCCGTTCGATTACTGAGGAATGTGGTAAGACGATCGCTGAGAGCAAGGGGGAGCTGCGACGTGGCATAGAGAATGTTGAGGTTGCATGCGGTACTCCGATCCTGATGCAGGGTTACAACAATGAGGACATTGCGAGTGGGATTGATGAGCACATGATCCGGCAGCCATTGGGCGTAGTGGTTGCGATTACACCCTTCAATTTTCCGGGCATGATTCCATTGTGGTTTTTGCCTTACGCCATTGCGACCGGCAACTGTTTCATCCTTAAGCCGAGCGAAAAGGTACCTCAGACGAGTGCCTGGTTAGTCCGTCTACTGGATGAGGTGGGGTTACCTGCAGGTGTAGTGCAGTTGGTGCACGGAGGTAAAGAGGCCGTGGACGCATTAATTGAGCATCCGGGCACGCAGGCTATCAGTTTCGTGGGTTCCACGGCAGTAGCCCGTTATGTTTACGCACAATCTGCTGCCAATGGCAAGCGGGTTCAGTGCCAGGGTGGGGCCAAGAATGTAGCAGTTGTGCTTGAAGACGCCGTCATGGATATGACTTCAACGATTGTAGCGGATTCGGCGTTTGGATGTGCAGGCCAGCGCTGCCTCGCGAACAGCTTGGCTGTGACGGTTGGTGGAGCACAGGGAGTATTTACCGAGGCCATGATTGAGGCAGCACGTACGCGCAAGGTTGGATACGGGTTGGATGAACACTCAGAAATGGGCCCGGTGATCACTCCAGAGAGTCAGTCTGCCATAGAAAGTCTGGTGGGCGTTAGCGAGCGGGAGGGTGCGCAAGTTCTGGTGGATGGTCGAGGTAAAGTGGTAGATGGCTTCCAGAACGGCAACTGGATTTTCCCAACCCTCATTGATAATGTGGATCCGGCCAGCACATTCGCCCTGACTGAGGCATTCGGGCCGGTATTTGGATTAATGCACACGGATGACCTGGACGGTGCAATTGAGCTGATTAACTCCCAGGCCTATGGCAATATGGCTTGCCTGTTCACCAGTAGTGGCGCGGCGGCCCGCCAATTCCGCTATGCGACCAATGCCGGTAACATAGGGATCAACCTGGGAGTTGCTGCTCCAATGGCTTTTTTTCCGTTCAGTGGTTGGAAGGACAGTTTTTTTGGGTCGCTTCATGCCCAGGGCAGGCATGGGATCGAATTCTACACACAGACCAAGGTAGTCATAGAGCGATGGCCGAGTGGTTGGAGTAGAAAGTTCTAGGAGTTTGAATTGGGAGGCTTAGATCAGGCGGGGGAAATTTGTGAGGATTTGGCAGGTGTAATTTAGACGATTATATGCAATAGTGCCCGAAGGAGCACAAAGTCAAGGGGGAAACACGTAATTAACAGTGTACTAGTATCTGGATAGGTTCTACCTCGAATATTGTGGATGTAGGTTTAGATCTCCGCAGAAGAAAAGAAATGTAGATCTGAAATTTTCAAATTTTCTGTGCCCTCTGCCGATCGTTTTGACGTTTTGGATCTTCCCGTTGATTCGCTCCGCCCTAGCGTTGGATTGTTCATAGCAAAGTGCGTTACACATGCCTGTGAGATGTCGTTCAGACATCTCTGCTACTTGCAGGATTGCCTTCACGGTCGCTTCTTTCACACTTTCAAACCAGCATTGGAAGTACTGATTTGCATCGGCCTATGTTTTACACTTGAACATCGCCTTGAACTCCTCTCGCAACCGCTTGGCAACGCTTACTTGCGAGTTTGCTTCCTGGATTGCCCTTGAAAATACCGTCTTGTTTAAGCATTCGATTCTGTTCGTTGTTCTAGAGAGCACGGCGACTGTATTTGAATTCCTTATGCTGCCTCACTTCTGTGCGGTGAACCTGATCGATCCCTTTATTGAGGTACCGGATCAAATGAAAGCTATCATGGATCAGACTGGCTTTGGGGAATAACTCCTAGACCGTGTTGATTTAGGCCTTCCACATTTCTGTCATAAGCGCTGTGACCGCCCACTTTTCTCTGCCAGAATACGAATTAACAGCATTCCTGTGCTGCCTTCGTCCCGGCCTTCCCCAATATCAATGACCACGGCAAGCGCAGCATCGCTGAATTTGGTTGCGTAGGAATGACCACGTTGGAAGACGTTCTCACCTATGCTCACATGCGCAATTGTGTCCAGCGACCTCCATTTCAGCCCATGCGCTACACTGTGGCGCAGGATACGGTTGACCGTGTCAAACTTACAAAGAAGCAGCTGCGCCGTCTTTGTCTGGTTCTTGGTCGCCTTCAGCTGATCACTCGTCCACCGCTCAAACGCATCCGTATACCGATTCGATGCGCTCGACCATGGCGTATTTATTGTCCGAACACCCACCGAAGTCTTGATCTGGAGAACCTGACAACGGACAAAACACTTGATTTCGTAGCAATACAAGTGGCGCTAGGTCTGCACTTTCCGATGATCGTAGAGTTTCCCGAGCTCTCCCCTCTGGGGACAAACCAACGCTTCCTCAAATGTGATATATAGATGTCTACCCACTGTTTCTGCCCATCGAAAAGTACCTTGTCAATCGTCCAATCGTTCCCCTAACCTAAGGTTAGTCGTGTCAAATCCATATACGATCCCGCTGAGTTACCTATATTTTGGTGAAACTGAATTTGACCATTTCACCCGAATTGCGGTAGAACCTCAGGGAATATATATCGCAGGTTGCCGTGGTGAATAGAGCAGGTCGACAATGAATACAACAAGTCGGTTTTCCCCGTTCGAATTTGTTGCAACCGTGGGTGAGTCGCTGGTCTCGCAGTTTGATTCAGCGAGAAGGCTGGCTACAACCCCCGGGCTTGTTGGGGAGGCTATGGAGACTCCCGTCCGAGATAAACTGGAGCAAATACTACCACGGGGGATCGCCGTAGGCTCTGGCTGTGTGATCGACACCTACGGAAACACTAGCAGGCAAATGGACATTGTCCTTTACGAGCGGGATATATGCCCCGTGTTCACGGTTAATGACACTCCTGCAACAACGTATTACCCGTGCGAAGGTGTAGTCGCCGTAGGCGAAGTCAAAAGCTCCTTCAACAAAGCGAAGCTCAGGGACGCGTTCGACAAGATAGAATCAGCAAAAAGGCTTCGTAGAAACTTTGAGTTACCTAGGCTCAGCGCCCGTGTAGTAACGGGG
>JAJEDR010000045.1 GCA_022821385.1 Rhodothermales bacterium | reverse complement strand
GACGCACACGAGCGGGAGCAAGCGGTAAAGCGCGCCCGTAGGCGTTTGGCATCCGGGGTTAAGGGATTTGGCCGGAACGGTCGTTACTTGAAAGTTAACCGGGGTGCGGTGAAGCTGAATGCGGCGGCCATTGAAAGGGATCGTCAATTGGAGGGCCTGCATGGGGTATAGACGAGTCTCAAGGCGTCCTCCGGTCAGCAAGTATATGCGCAGTGCGGGGAGTTATGGCAGATTGAGGAGGGCTTTCGGGTATTGAAGCACACCCTGGCGATTCGTCCGGTGTTTCACTGGACTGAGCGCCGGGTCCGCGCGCACATTGCCATTTGCTTTGCTGCCTTTGCGATGCTACACATTCTGCGTCGACTCTACAACACGCGGCATGGCACTGAGGCGCCCATCAGTGAGGGGCAGATTCTGGCTCAGTTGCGTGAAGTAGAGGTGTCCGTGGTACGGGACAACACCACTAAGCGTCATTTTGCGATCCCTTCTGCGGCCAACAGTACAAAAGTTCGTCTTTACCAAGCGCTGGGGTTGGCGATTCAGCGCCAGACCGTACCCGTGGAGAAGGACCCGTAACCCGCGACCCAAGTAGTTGCTTAACATCTGGAATTCAGACCGCGAAAAGTGGCCTGAAAAGCGGCTTTTGTAGTGTTCAAATTTTCCGGGATACCCCCAAAAACAGGCCTATACCCCTGGTAATAGGGCCTTTTGACATTCAGAAAGTTGCAACCTGTCGAAGTCAGTACCAACCGACACTGTACCGCAACAAGTCTACTCATTGAAACTCAATAGCCGAAAGACGGATGTGTTGTAACATGCTCTAGACGCCGCTCAATTACAGTAATCAATGCCTTCCGACCCGCCGGCATAAGCGAACACGCTTTCTCGGTGAACACAAAGTCATTTGGCCTGACAAGGCCAATACTTGGACGAGAGAAACAACAAATCGCTCATTTCCGTTCCCGTAGTTTACACAACGATGCCCTATCGGTGCTTACATTAACACTGCCATTCATTGTTGTCGTCACTAGTTCTAGATTGAACGCAAAAAGTACTAAAGCCAATGAATGAGCATTGAAACACTTGCCAGTCGACAAATATTGAGCCAGAGCCATCCATGAATGGCTCATAAGACAGATCCGACTAACTTGACATTCTTGTCGAATCGGATTTCACTACATCAAAAAAGTCACAAAGCCTATATTGCGCCAAAGGTGCCCAAACCGAAGTGGCTGGCAAAGCCAATCGCTAAGGGACCCTGAACGGTGTAGGGAAACTCAATCTCTAGGAAAGTACCTGAAGAATCGGGCTGCGACATCCGTCCTCGGGAACGGAAACGATGGAAATGTAGCGCGCGTCTCTTAATCGAGCCTACACTGATCTCACTTAGCTCCGTCACCTTGACACCTTCGGTCTTCATCCCTTGACGCTTAAACAACCTCAAGACCTCTCCCGAATATCCATTCTTCTTTAAATGTCCTGCACTCAAGAACGGGGTCACGCTTCGCCACTGCTTGGACCTACCCAGCAGTTGCGAACTTCCGGCAAAGTCCTGCGGCTGACCGTACCCTTCCAGTGCAAGCCTCCATTCTCCCCCCTCAGTACCTCCTTCAGAATCACGGGAAGCTCGCCGAGATGTAAGCCATATCCGGGTAATTCGTTCAAGCCGTGATTGAATGCGAGGGTCCATCCCACTGGATACGGAGACAATAATGTGGTCTATCAAACCATCCCCATCGGCGTCCTCAGGCAACCAAAACGCATGAGGGTGCGAAGGATCGGTTATAGGAAAACGCCCCTGACGCCGCCCTGAAATCTGCCATGGGGCTAATGGTGTTCGCTTACCATTAAGCTCATCCTCTCGCCATCCGAACTGAGACATCGCCGCTGCACGCATAATTTCGCCTATCTTGACCGCGTCCTCAAGTTTAGGACGTGGTCGGCCAGCCAGCACAAACCGTGCAATGGTAACTTGCTCCGACACCTTCTTGCACTTCTTGCGCCGTGAAATGACTTGCGGGACTACCCTGGGGGTGGTACTGGGGTCACGGGCATAAATTACATCCAACGCTGCAGGTGGCCTATGCCACTTAAGCCTCCGAAGGTCAGTATTCTCCAAAGAAAGTGCATCCAAGAAACTGGCAGGAAGTGTGTCTATCCCGTCTTTCGTATAGAATACACTCTGAATTTTGGACTGCAATACTCTTTCAGCAATTATGTGACTTGCCTCTGCTCGTATTCGCTGCCTCTCCTGAGCTAACAGTTGATTCCGCGTAACTTGATACGATTCAGCAGAGCGCGGAACCAACAGGCTCACCTCCTCGCCGGTAAAACCCATCTCCACGGGGCCACAATTCTCCGGGCCTTCCCAATGTTTCAAGACACTGCACTCTGTCCAACTCTCAGACCGTCCAAGGTACCCAATCGAAAATGCCAGATCTTCCGCAAGCGACATCAGTCTGTCATCCAGCTTCACATTCTTCCAAATGACTTTGATATCCTCGCCGCTGGGAATGTGCAAAAATGCGTCAAAAACCAGAGTTCTTGATTCCGATTTCCCCTTCCTGATGGGCATATAGTGACGCGTGTGTGCATGTATACATCCCTGCGGCAGGTTGAAGACTGGAAGATCCTCAGCCAAGGCATGCACCAGGTCGGCCAAATCGTCTCTGTTCCAACGGTACCAATCCCCCTTCCGCCAATAGCCTGCGATGAAAGCCCTAATGATCCGCCAGGGTTCAGGCGGCCAAGCCACATCCGCCTCGTTTACATTACGCCCCCAAGGAGTCGCATGGTAGCGTCCTGACAAAAAGCGAAACGAGAGTCCAAACATTTGGGCTACTTCTCATACACTACTGACCGCACACGGGTCTGACCAAAGGCACCAGTATTTCCAATCTCGTTGATCAATCGCGGAAGTTCATCCTCTATCGCTTTCAGCTCCGGGACTTCAAACCCACTTGGCCGCGTCACGTCCAAACCAATAAGATCAAGATCGCATGCGGTACGAAAGCGCAATCCCCCATTGAGCAATCCTTGGATCTTAAAGAGGGCTAAAAGAACAAGTAGTCTCTCTACTTGGTCTCCCAGTCCGTAGGCCCTGATCTGAAGGAGATCCAGGTTAAAATATGCAGTGATTTGACTGGCGGTCCACTCATCTCGCAAAAATGGGACATTGCCAAAACCTTTTCTCGTGTCCCCTTTAGGGTTCACGGAGTCATTCTTAACACCGCCACTGACTGCACGCTGAGCATTCTTCGCCTCAACAAAAGCCGACAATGCCCTTGGCAGACGCAGTCGCCCGCCCGCGAGGTCTCCCTTTGCAAGAAAGATGCCATGTAACAATGCATTAAAATCTACCTCTAGCAGTACCTTGGCCAGATCCCTAGTATTCACGCGTCCCTCTTCAAGATTTGCTAGCCTTTCCTTGAGCAAATTAAAGACGTTCTTATCTTTGCCTTCCAGAATGTACGGTGAGTTCAGTCGGTGCGCCTCAATAAGGGAGTTTGTGAGCGGATTGCCTTCTTTATCCTGTACTTCCACAAAGGGGAGGCCCCGCAGGGCCTCTACCCAATTGTTGTGCACCTCATCCCAGCACACGGACTCAAGCCGGTTTGCCATCGACTGAGCACTTTCCACGAGAACTATCTGCCCGTCTCCATCGGGTGATTCGTATACCGAAGGACCCAGATTTGGAAATCCCGCTGGTTGGAAACGGGAGCCTTGAATAGGTCGCAGACTTGCCTCAATCAGCAGACGTGGCTCATTATCAAGTGCAGAAATATCAATGTTCATTTTGGACTTAGCTGCGTGTATTCTTATGTGTCTCGGTGAGGATTCCCGGATATGATCGCCGCAAGAGGCTCTTCACGCCCGAGTCAAATATTGGAATCAGTAGACTTGCTGCAAGACGGTCGGGGCGAACCCCAACCCCGAACCGGCCGCATTTCCGAGCACGGGCGCTTGCACCCGACTGAATCGGATCAAACGGAGAGGGGATTCCAGAAGACCTAGCCCGCTCAAACGCGTTTAATACCGCACGATCAATTACTCTACCATCTAGGCTTTGTCCGCCCACACGGAGCTGGGTGACCAATCCAGGCGGTACGGGAATGGAGGCCTCCGAAGGTATTACCCCTAGTTGATTCAGCGTCTGATTCGTAGTAAAAAACGGCTTGAGAGCCGCGTAGGCAAAAGGAACCCCCAATTCGCCATCCATACTTCCAAGAAGCGTTGGGGGCATTGCCCAAACCAGACCTGCCAACAAGTCATTGCAACGCTCGTCATTAAAATCACCTCCTATAAAAGCTGCCACATCGCCCAATTGGGCAAAGCTCGCACTGCTAAACGGTTTGTCAGTCAATCCCCGGATTGGAGCCTCCACGAGTCGACGCTCAAGCACCGCAATCATGTTTGTTATCAATCCTCCGTGTCCCCAGACTGCCGTTGGCGAATGGGCACCGTAGGCCCATTGACGCGATGCTCGCAAGCGTTGGCCTCGGAAAAAAGTAATAGCCTCAAACTGTGCGTTACCTCCTCTTGAGTTAGTCAGCCGAGCTAGATGTGCTGCCATGGGAGGGGGAAACTCCTGAACCCTAGGGAGTCGCTGACTAACCGATTCCGCACCCAAGTCCTGCCGACTGATTCCCAACCCGGCCAATGCGGCCGCAACTCGAAACTCTCGGCTGCCATCATCCGCTTCACGAACCCACTGACTGGACAGTAACGGCGGCGGCGCAGGAGCCAGATTCTTATTGTTAGCCTGAACACTACTCAACGTACGCCCCAGTTGACCAATAGCCATCATCGCGCCGCTGACCGCAGAATGCGACGATTCCGGCGCAAGAAGGTCAAACAGAGCTTCTTCCAAATTCTTAACCGAATGGCGAATGGACCCTGCCTGATCAGCACTACGACCAAATTGACGAACACTCCGCAACCATCCACCACGATCCAAGTCTGATATCAGCTTCGCGCCAGGTGATGATATAGCACGTCGGCGCCCAATAGCAACTGCATAATAACTCCTGCCTGCACGCTTGAGGTAGCCGTAACGCTGAAATTCAGAAAACCCCCGGCTTACACCCGATGTTGAAATTGCCCGCGCAAAATCAAAACCATCTCTTGCCATTCGACCCTGTGAAACGACACGTCCGTTACCGAACAGGGCTTTAATCTCGGCATACCGCGCTGGACGAGGCCACAGCGGAGCCCAGAATTCGGCTCTAGCTTCTGCTTCGTCAGTCCACTCAATGCCGCCCCAACCGGTGCTAGAAGCATATACCGTAAATGGAAAACTCGCCATTCCCTGGACATTGCTCTGATGTCTACGTGAGGCAACAGACGCAAATGTTGACGCACCTTCAAGCATAAAAACATAGTCCCACGAATTGATCACCGACGCACCTTCAAATCCGGTCCCAGCGTTCGGTCCGCCCGCTCCACTAGGCGAAAACTGCCCAACTTTAGCATCCGCAAGGTGCAATGCTGGGGCATTGAAAAGAGAATTTTCCAATAACGAAGCACAATAAGAGCGCGGAGCACCGCTAGATGCTTGGAATAAGCCATCCGAATCCGAAAGCAGACGCTGCATTAGATTGTTGGCAAACTCAAGGCGGCCATCATTTCCACCTGTCCCCAATACAGGTGGAAATCTCAGTTTTTCCCCAGACAGTACGAGAGAGGCGTCAAGCCACGGTAATGCCGACATAGGAAGCCTCGCACGCAGCATCTCAATAAGCCTAACTTTGGTCTCTTTTTGAGGCTTCTCTTTGAGATCGAGATCTTGCAGTATATCCCTTGCGATAATCACTGAATCCGAATAAGTCTTAAAACGTGGATGAATCTCTGCCGACTCCAGGTGCTTTATTCCAGCTTTCACATCCTTAGGATAAAATCCACTGCCTCCACTCCAGGGAGCAATCACTGGGCTCGGGGCATAGTAGCGAAGAAAAAAATTGAGTATGTCTTCGCGATCCAGACTAGTAAGCAAACAGAATCGCATGCCATTCCACCAGCCCCGTACATTTTCATCCGGCGCTTGGCCTGTTACCGAATTTGTTCTTCGTGACAGCAGCCTCAGTACACCCAGTGCCTTCAGATACGAGGCAACCGGGATGTGCGAGCAGCCGTCCAGCATGATTTGATTAGCCATATTCACTCCCTTCTTCCTTCCTTGATGCGCGCCAGTCGGCGATCCTCAAAACGGCCTCCAAATATGCCAGTCTGAATGGGCCGAATTTCTGGAGGAGATCCCGGGTACGTTCTGTCCAGCTTTCCTTTGACAATTCGTTATATCCAAGCTCCATTACAGAAAGAGTCAGACTCCCACCAGGCCAGAACTCGCTGCTCCCTAATTCCAGCGAAGGAATTTTGTCGCCTTCCCGAACCCCTCTTGCAAATCTCTCGACTTCTGTATTTTTCGGTTCTCGGGGGAGGGCTTGCATATTCATCCGTACTTTGCCATGATGCGCTGCTACAAGAAATGCCAATAGGTCAGCATCTCGCGACCACTTCTCGTGAGCCAGAAGAGCGAGCGCCGAAGCCAACTCATGGCGGAAATAGGCACGTTCATGGAGCAAATTGGACTTAGAAGTCTTGGCTAGGAAGAGGTCTTTTGCGGCCTCAACTCCATTCAATCCTCGCCGCATGGTCGATTGAAAAGCTTCATGCGCCTTACCCAAGTCATGCCAACTTGCTGCACGCACCAACACTCGTTTGGTTGTGTGGCTCAAGCCTAACTTGTAGGATAGCTCCTCAACCTCCTCTGTTACGTGGTCCAAATGATCCTTGAGCAGCACATTACAGCCCAATTCGCTCTCCGTATCATCATCATGTCCGTCCGATACATCCATTAACGATCCATTTGCATCGTCTGAGTTGCTCGAATCTATAGCGACCGGAATATCAGCCGGTCTACCAGTGAAGCCCAACCGCTCACAATACCCACCGGCGTGCGAATAGGCCAATATGGTCAGACCCGGCCATGGATCAGAATTCAGCTTCTCCCAACCCGGTGGGCTATCTCCGTTCTGACCATTGCGCTGCCTTGACTGCAGATCGCGGATAAAGAAGACGGGCTTTCTTCTGGCTTTCATGACATCCTGAATCCATTTCTTGGCCAGACCTATTGGCACAGCACATAATTCCTGTTCGCTGGCCTTGGGGACTTCTTCCCAAGAAACGGGCTTTGAACGCCAAAACACTCGGACATCTGTGTCTCTAGAGCTGTGTACATATCCAGAAATGTCAACGTGGAAGCCGTTCAAATCAGCGTCGGTGTCAAAGAAATCATCAAGATCATTTCGACGCACAACACACGCATGTGAATCAATCAGATCAGTACGGGGGAGGCGTATCGACGCTACATTCCGCAAGGTCAACAACTTTTTCCGGGCATCCTCCAATTCGTGTACCTCGTACGGTCGCGCAAGGCTGGCCGAAATTTTGGACGCTTTTGAGGAATCTGATCCAGGAAAGTCCAAGAGATCAATCCAATAGATCCTAGCTCCGCCATCAAACTCTGCTTTCCGATTGGCCCGTCCGAACCGCTGCACCATTGAGGGCCAGGGTGCGAGTTCTGAGAACATGACCGCCGCGGAAATATCAATGCCAGCTTCCACAGCCTGGGTTGCAATAACTATCAAATCAGACGAACGATTAGCGCTTAGAACCCTTTGCAGTTCACGTTCTCGCTCTGCGGAGCGGAATCGTGAGTGAAGCAGAACGACCTCGGGCCCACTGCTTTTCTCTGATAGAACCTGGCATACGCGCTGATATAGTCCCTGTGCTCGCAATACCTGATTGACTATCACCAACGTCATGTGATCGGAGCGGTGAGCTTTCAGAACAGCAGACGTAAGTTGATTGATGTAAGCCCTCTCATGCATTGCGGCAGTAGATTCGGGAATGACGCGGGACTTTATTAAGTATTTGGGGGCCCGGACCAACTTTCGAATCCTCGTATCCGTCTCCCCTCCCGGATTGATTCGCAGAACCCTTGAGGGAGCCTCGAAATCCACCGTGGCAAGCCATTCCGGCTCGAGTGTAGCAGATACCCACAGGCTGCGAGTTGGGTAGTCAGGAACCGTGCTGTCCTCGCTTCCCAAATCACCACGGCGAAATGCCTCAAGTTGCGCAGATGTAGCCCGACCAGCTCCCATTAACTGCACTTCATCGAATACCCACTGCACGTCCCGATGCAATAGACCAAACTCCATGGGCCACAGCGTGGGTGCTGACACATAACCACGCATGAGAGCTCGACTCAACAACATGTCTTGGGTGCCGACGATAATGGCTGCTCGCTCAGGAGTATACAGCCAGCGTCTGGATGATTTACCGCCCCTCAGCACATGCACATCTTCTGGAGTTGGAAGAAGCCCTTCTGTCACGATTGCAGCTTGGTCCAGGCTCCTCAACCATGATTCAATCACCTCCTTCGTCTGATCAACCAACGTACGCATGGGCAGGCACCAAACTAGTCTTCTCGGCGTTTGCCTGGGACATTTTAGCCTGTGGTACATCCACCCCAATGTGACTCCGGCTGTCTTTCCTGACCCGGTTGGACCAATGAGCACTTCGGGCCAATGACCATCAGCTAGTTTTGTCTGCCAATCAAATGGCTCCGTCCCAGAAAAGGCAGCACGAAAGAAAGAGGGGAAGTCAATATTATTATTAGTCATTAACCCCTTCAATCCACTACTTGACAACGCACACAATTACATCCCGATTGATAACTGGACTTCAACACAACAAGTCCGCGGACTCTACCCTAATGACTCAGTTAACAGGAATTTTCGTTAAGATAGTAACTCTTCAATGGTATTTTTCAGCAATTATATATTTTATTTATTATTTACTGGGTAATTTTGGTTATATTACTGTTAATTCATAATAGATCGTATCTTTGGGGAGAGTTTCGCGGTAAATTGGACCTAAAAAGCTGCACTCACTCAGTCAATCTCTGACGCCCACGTGCGAAATCTTGCGATAATCAAGAGGGGATCGAGCGTGCTGTGCCCATGCTGCAAGGATGAATTATTCGGGCTTCGGAGAACACATCGCTTATCGGGTTCAATGCGGCTTTGGACCAGTCATCATGGGCTCACCGCATTGATCTTCAAGTCAGTACCCCGCCTTCAAAACATAGAGATCACGCTAATTCGTACCACCGCGCGACAACTGCCGCCCCCAGTCCTCGAGCATCTCATTTTGTCGGCAGCGACAGGCTTTTTAACGCTAGTGCCTGCGAACCTTGGAATTATCTTGATCCGCGCGGGTACGGAAAAACCCCGAAGGTGTAAAAACTGGCACGCGGCGAGCCGGAATAGCTACAGTTACGCCTGTACGTGGAATCTACGCCACTCGTGCGTTGCGGTCACGGACCTTGAAGGTGCCAAATCCCCGGACTTCTCTCAAATCACCTTTTTGGAGCGCCTCCAAAATGAAGGTAAAAAGAGTGTCGAGAACCACACGACATGCTAACTTGGAAGTATTGGGCCCAATAATTTGGGATACTTAAGTTGCAAGATCAGATTTAGTTATTTGAAAATCTAAACTGGCCCTTCACTCTTTCCTGCTAGAGCGGATGCCACATGCCTATGATTACTGATCGAACTGCACTGTTTTCCCTGATTTAGCAGATCGAATAGCCGCATCCAAAATCTCCATTGCGACCATGTTGATCGGGAGCGATGACAGGCTTCCCGCTGGATCTGTATCGCCGCGCACGACGGCCGCCAAAAACGCAAAGGGATCATTATGGGGAGTAACTCTGGCAGGTGCCTCAAAGGGTCTTGACGGGGTACCCGGAAGTCCGATCACACCCTCGGTCGCGTTCGAGGCATAAACAAATCCCTCAGTTCCGTACACATCCATATCCTTCCGATTGAACGGCCAGTTCCAGGATGCCTGGATAATTCCTTGCGCGGACGGATAGGTTACGATGATTGTTGCCTCATCATCTACCCGACCATAGGGAGCATCTGGCTTGAATATCTGCGTTACTGCCGTTACACTCTCCGGTCGCTGGCCGTCCATAAACCAGGTAAGTAGATTGGCACCGTAACAACCAAAGTCTGTGATCGCACCTCCTCCGTTCTTTTCTTCCGTCAGTAGCCAGGATGAAAACTCTTCACCTACCCCAATCTCAATAGGACCGGGATGCCCATCCCGTACAACCATCTTTCTTAAGTCTCCAAGTGAAGGAAGTGTCTCCTTGGCGTAATGGACGCTAGGGTACCAAGTGGTTTCGTAGTTGGTCAACAGGTAGATCCCTGCAGAATCTGCAACCATCTTCATCCGCTCGGCATGGTCCAGCGAGATAGCCAATGGCTTTTCAACCATCACATGTACACCGCGGGCGGCAGCTGCTTCCGTTATTGCTAAATGGTCATAAATGTTGGAAAACACCGTTACAGCCTCTGGCTTGGTCGCCTCAATCATCTCTTCTACAGATGGATAAACCAACCCCATATCAAACCCGAATCGGGCCGCATGACGCTCAACCAAAGCCTGATCGGCCTCTGCAATCCCGACAATCTCAATATCCCCATAGTCTTCACGGCCAAGTATCCAGCCTACATGTCCATGCACAAGACCCGCCACACCGATACGCACCGGAGCAGGTGCATCGGACGAAGCCGAAGCAGGTGATACCTGCAAAACAAATGCAAATAGCAATGCTGATAACCCCATATCACCGAGAAAATTGAATGATTAATGAATCCTATGTAATGACCTGTCAGCCTGAGAACCACCAACTGGTACGTTGAAGTGATGCTCCGTCCTGGCGAAAAGCACTGAACTATGTTTGATGGCAGCGTTGTCTCAACACCCACCGTTCACATGACGTTAGCATCGCCTGTATCCACAGACCGTCGCACAATTGTCTCGTTTAGTATTCGAGATGGTTCCGGTCGCACAAGGCAATTTATAATTCTGCTCGCCCGGATAAAGCGGCCACCCAATCTGCCGCAATACCTAAAATCAACCGCCGCCTCCGTCTACACTCCGGTACGCCTCAATCAGCGCAACCTCCCCCTCCTTGCCGGGATGCATGTTTCCGTGCTCCATCCCCAATATGCCCTCAAAACCTTTATTTCGGATGTGGGCAAAAACATTCGCGTAGTTGATCTCGCCAGTTGTCGGCTCCTTGCGGCCGGGGTTATCGCCAATCTGGAAGTATCCGATTTCATCCCAGGCGGCATCAATATTGGGGATCAGGTTACCTTCTGTGATTTGCTGATGATACAGGTCATTCAGTATCTTGCAAGCGGGACTGTCCACTGCGCGGCAAATCTCATAGGCTTGGGGGATTTTCGTCAGAAAAAGCCCAGGATGATTGCGCGGGTTGAGCGGCTCCAGTACCATAACTAGATCATGCGGCTCCAGGATGTCACAGGCACGCCGTAGACTCTCCACAACGTTAGCGGTCTGGTAGCCCATATCAAGCCTGAGATCCACAAAGCCGGGTACCACGGTCATCCAGGTTGCATTGACGCGCTTCGCTACCTCGACAGAATCCTCAATTTCACTCAGAAACTGTGCTCTGAGGTCCGCATCACCACCGGCAAGATTGGGCTCGCGCCAGTGGATCTGATGTGCCACAAAGACTCCCATCCGCATATTGCGTTGAGACATCGTCCTTGCTATGCGCTCCTGCGTGTCTGTATTTCGTCCCTTCATACCATTGTCCTCCCAGGCCGTGAAGCCTTGATCTGCTGCAAAATTCAACTGATCCACCAGATCATCACCTGCACTGTTCTTAAACATGCCAAAATGTGGCGCATAGTGCATTGAGAAAGCATCTTGAACCCCACTTTCAGCATCTGTTGCTAATGGAGCACAACCTAAACTTGCAGCCGCGGTCATAAGGGCAGCAGAAGGCACAAATTCTCGGCGAGTCATATTTTTCGTGGTATTATAGGATTGTCAAATCGGGACTGCAAAATCTATACGTCGCAGATGCGAACTGCTTCACGCAGGGATACCAAGGGCGTTCTCGTAGGAATGAACTCCTGACCTACAAATCCATCGTAGCCTGTTTCCACAATCGCAAGCATAATAGCTGAATAATTCAGTTCCTGTGAATCATCAATTTCGTTACGTCCGGGGTTACCGCCAGTGTGATAATGACCGATGTACTGATGATTGTCTCGAATAGTGCGAATGACATCCCCCTCCATGATCTGCATGTGGTAAATGTCGTAAAGCAATTTGAAGCGCTCAGATCCAACCTGTTTGCACAGCTCAACTCCCCAGCCTGTACGATCACACATGTAATCTGGATGGTTGACCTTACTGTTCAATAGCTCCATACATACCGTGACCCCATATTCTTCTGCCGCTGAAATAATACCCTTGAGACCTGTCACGCAATTCTCAAGCCCCTTAGCATCCTCCATTCCCCGCCTGTTTCCCGAAAAACATATTACACGATCATAGCCGGCTTCAGCAACCTCTTTGATTCGTTCCTGATACAGCGGTACCAACCATTCGTGATTGGACGGCTCGTTAAACCCATCTGTCAAGCGGTTCTTGCCCTCGACTCCCGGCCCAAAGGGCATGGCACAAACCAATCCATACTTCTCAATGATCGGCCATTCATTAGGCTCGAGTAGTTCTACAGACTTTAGTCCTATCGTCGCTGCTGCCTGCGCGAGTTCTTCAACGGAATGATCCGGGTAGCACCATTTGCATACACTATGATTCACGCGCCCCCGTAGAGGGGGTTCAGAAGTAGCACCTAGCAAGCTGGCACCTGCAAGTCCAGCCAGTCCGGTTTCAATGAAATTTCTACGTTGCATTTTTCGTTGTTTCTGACAGACCAGAATCTAGCCCGTAGGCAGAATATTATCCATTCGTGCGGCTAATCCTTCGAGATAAGTCCGGTCGCCGCCTGATACCTCAGCGGTTGCCCATCCCTGATAACTGATTTCTGAAAGGGCCTCGTTTACAGCCGGCCAGTCACAATCCCCTTCCCCCAAAGGCACGCTAAAGCCCGCATATGGCCCCTCCGTGTCACCTTTTGACCGACTGTACTCCTTAATATCCAGCTTCAGTATGCGACGACCCAATGTACGAATCCAATGCTCCGGCCAGCCATAGGCAACCACGTTACCTACATCGAAATACCAGCCCACGGAATCACTCTCGAACTCATCCACATATCTGGCACACTCTAGCGGACTGAGTAGAAACTTATTCCAAACATTTTCAAATGCAATCTTGATACCATGCTCAGCCGCCATAGGAAGCACTTTGCGAATTTCCGTTTGCGACCGTGTGTAAGCATCTGCGTAAGACACCTGTTTGTTGACCACGGCTGGCACAAGAAGAACCGTTGAGGCTCCATAAGCATGCGCATCCTGGATTGCCGTCTTCAATCCATTCAGCCCGGCTTCCCTGACAGCCGCATCAGGATCGGAAAGAGTTTGCCGCCAGTGAACCGAATCAACCACGCCGTGGATCGGCAACCCTGTAGCATCCCGGGCGGCTATTATTTCATCGTTATCCAAGTCATTCGGGCTGTCCATTTCTACTCCATCAAACCCCAGATCCTTGAGCAACTGGAATTTCTCGGCAATAGCAAGCTCCGGTTCCTGGATCATCCCAAACTTGACCGCCTTCTGAACAGAGATACGGGAGCGCGCAAAACCCCGCCCCGAAAAGGCGAGCCCCGCCGCGCCCAATGCACTGGTAAACAGAAAATCTCTTCGTTTCATCAACATAACCTACATTTTTTGGGCCGAAGTAGACGATGTGCGCGAAAGTTTCGTTACACCCGGCATTGCAACTTCTGGAGCCGCAAGCTGCCCAAAAGCAAGTGTTTTTGGCACAAGATTGAGACCTGAGGCCATAAGCTCTTCCCAACTCAACTGTTGGCCTGTATACGCGCTCTCACGCCCCAATACAGCTGTGAGCGTGCTGTGGGCTATCTGAACTGCCTCGTTGATCGGCTTACCTTCACGGATTGATGCAATGAGATCCGCATGTTCCTGGACATACCCGTTGCCTCCCGGCTCGGGCATTTCGTAGAGTGTACTTCCGTCGTGCGATTTCAGAACTGAATAACGGGGGTGCAACTCGGCCACACCCCGGGTACCAACTATTCGATTGGTGACCCTGTTGGTCGCACCATGGAACTGCCTGCATTTGGCTTCTACAACCACCTCCCCAGGATAGACATACTCCACGCTGAAGTGGTCATAGATATGGCCGTAATCTGGACTCGTTCTCACGATCCGCCCTCCCATTGCAATGGCGCTGTCCGGATGTCCCTGGAATACCCAGTTGATTACATCTATGTTATGCACAAACTGCTCCACGATATGATCTCCACTCAACCATGTGAAGTAGTACCAGTTGCGACACTGCCATTCCATATCGCTCATCCCGCTTTTTCGCTCACGCAGCCAAATGGGACCTGTCAGGTAGTATTCCTGCGCACCGACAATCTCGCCAATCATGCCGTCATGGATCCGCTTGATCGCCTCTACAAAACTCGGCTGTCTCCGATACAGTGTTCCCGCAACAACCGACAACCCTTTCTGCGTGGCAATCTCCCCCGCCGCCATGATCTCAATTGCTCCCGCTACATCTACGCTGACCGGCTTTTCCATAAATACGTGCTTACCTGCATCTACTGCAGCCGCGAAATGAGCGGGCCTGAATCCAGGCGGTGCAGCGAGAATTACCATATCGACATCGCTGTCGATCACGCGCTGATAGGCATCAAAACCAACAAACGCATGCCGGTCATCCACCTTGAATGCCTCTCCAATCTCCTGCTCCAGCGCCTGCCTGGAAGCATCCAGTCGATCTTCAAATAGATCGCCCATGGCAACTATCTCCACACCCTCACTGGATACAACAGCATCCCTCGCCGCGCCTGTGCCACGCCCTCCGCATCCGATGACACCTACACGCAGTGTATCACTGGCACCGGCGTACGCGAAGTTTCCCGAGACCATTAAGCCAAGCGTACCTGCGGCCGTGACCTTCGCGAAGTCACGCCTTGTGATTTCATTCTCTAGCATATGAACCCAAAGTTTAATTCCCCTAGAATATACCGTTATTCTGCATTCAAACTTTCAATCACGCAGAAACTTCCCCGTATTCACCTCCTGCAAACCCGCTTCTCTTCGCTCTACAAACCTTGTGCTTAAATTCGCCCGAACATTTGCATCGGAGATAGCCGCTTCCCATATCATAACACTGTATGCAGACGCCCATGCATCAGCGATCATGGCACTTGGAGCAACCACGGCAACCCTACGCTCATGCTTAACGCCATATCCGGTACGTGGATCAATTACGTGAGAATATTTTATTCCGTCGTGCTCCAAATAACGGTATGTATCGCCAGAGACTGCAATACCACAGTTCTCTAGAGTCAGTTTTTCTGTTTCCAACTCGCCTTCTGTGTTAAGGTCAAAGACCTCTACAGACCATCCACTCGAACCAGGGGGAGCGTCCCCCAATGCTATATCTCCGCCTATGTCGACAGCAGCACTCGCAAAGCCTGCTTTTGCAAGGGCTTTCAGTGCTTCATCGGCCGCGTATCCCTTAGCAATACCTCCAAGATCAAGCCGCATATTTTCTCCGTTCAATTGAGCTGTGCGACTGCTTGCATCCAACTCCAGAATCCGGTACCCCACGGCAGCCAGAGCGTTGGTAATTTCAACGGCATCTGGTAATGTTGCCCGGCGCATTGCTTTACGCCACAGTAGTGTGAGGGGCCCCACGGTTACATCAAAGCTTCCTTCTGAAGCATATGCGATCTTCTGCCCCGTGATAAGTACGTTCCAAAGGTTCTCACCAACGGCGATGGGTTGTCCGCGGGTCTTGGATAATCTGGTGACTTCACTGTCAATCAGGTAGTCACTCAGTTGCTCGTTGAGTTCGTCAATATGATCGAACGCTCGCCCAGCAGCACTAGCCGCTTTCGTTGAATCGGCCGCATATAGTACAACCTTCGCTTCCGTGCCCATTAGATGCCTCGTGAATCCAAAACGAGTAACCTCCTGAGCCCCCACATCCACTGTTGTGGCAACACAAACCAAAAATCCCATCCACATGGCGGGATATCTCAGATCATGTCGCCTTGCCGAAAAATATCCCATCTTCAGGAAAATTGATTCCAACAGATCCGAAAACTTACTGAACAGATTCCTATCCATTACAATTATTTCAGCTGCGTAATCAATGCGCAAGAGACACGTACCTAACTACGGATCTTCTCCGTAACAGCACTATTCTCGTACCGATCACCGTTTGACCCGTCAGGAAACGCTACACCTCTGGAATGTGCCTTTGCCATTATGCACACTGCGCTCAGCGCACCACTGCAATCTCACATTGCGCAGGGGCGCCAGTACCGACTCAGGAAACTCTAGCTTTTCTACCTGGACTGCCTGGTCCAGTGTAAACCGCATCTCATAATGACAGACTTTGTTGGCGGGCAGAAATGTGCGCACACCAAACTGATCCAGTGATCGTTCTGTCCCAATCGGTCTGAAGGATTCATAGGCCCCCGATACCCGACCACGCAAAGTCGGTGCACCGAAGATCGTAGTTGTTGGCAGCTTTTTTCCCATCAGCGTACACGTGGGCTTTCTCGTGAGATCACACGCTATCGAGCAGACGCATACCGCCTTCACGCGCAGCTTTCTGATCAAACGTCACCGTTTCCCGCGCACCTGACAGTTTGGCCGTTTCAGCAATCAACGTGTCGGCAAAATCAACCGAAGCTCCACCGCGATAGACCGCCAAGGCACGGTATTTTGCTTCGGCATTCTCAAAGACGAGATCATGCGAGCGCAGAAGCGCGTCAATAACTTCGCCAATTTCTTCGCGACCCAATCTATAGGAGGAGGTGGCCAGTACCCAACTTGTCTCGGCCAAGACCACCGAACTGATAAAGCCCGGATCATCCTGGGTGAGCCCATCTATGATTTTAGAGGCGATGGAACTTTGCACCTCATCATCCTGGACGAGATAGCGCACCAGAACATTTGTATCAAGACCAATCATTGCCTGCCGCGCCCTTGGCAATCGCTTGATTCATATCCTCGATCGAAACAGGATTTTGCTTTGGCCGCCGCAAAAAACCTTTTAGTGTCTGGACTGAATGCGTCGCGGGTAGCACCGCATAGTTACCATCTTCCATCCTGACAAAATTGACCCGATCACCAGGGCTGAGCCCCAAGGCGACCCGAATCTGTTTTGGCAGAGTCAATTGACCTTTCGATGAGATAATTGCAGTAGCCATGGTGCTTCCTTACTTTTGGTAAAGCTAAATGTAAGGAATTTGAGGTTAACGATTAATCTTTATGGAAGATTCGGTCCACAACATTCTCGGTAGAACCATATTTAATAATTGACGCTAGACACGATCCGTCCCTGCGGCGTCTGCAGCTGGGGCTCCGGCCTCAAGATTCATAGCTGAACTTCTGCCCTGCCACCCCGTGCCAAGAGACAACTTCCATGTACATCCCCCTTCAGGGCATGAACGCGCCCCTGAAAGAATAATTGACGTGGACTCGGGACTCCGAAATACGTCCTTCGGTGTAACGAACGTAAGGAAAACAAAGAGGGTCGTGTCGCCTTGAGCGAGATTACCACTCCGGCTTATAATCCGGTGTTAAATCGCTCGGACAACTCTGCCAACTCCGGAAACTGTGCCGTCGCCAAACTCCAGGTCTGGGGGAAAAACTGGTACACGACTTCGTAAAGCGCAGAATCCCCACGAACTTCACTCGGCGGCAATCCAACGGAAGCCAAAACGTATAATACCAGACTAAATGCCAGACAGGCCGTAACCACACCAAAAGCTCCCCCCAAAATCCTATTTACGGTACCAACAAATATGATATTCTTTATGAACCTGTCAACTCCGCGCGAAATAATCATGAAAAACAACTGAGCTCCCAAGAACACTAGGCCAAAACCTGCAATTGAAGAATATTCTGCGGGTACGCCTATTCTGGTTTCCAGCGATCCTCCGACTCCTTCCATGAAGGAATATCCCAATGCGATCGCAATCAGCAATCCTGCCAACCCGAACACCTGGCGGACGAGTCCGCGCCTAGCACCCACTAGCAAACCTATGCCCAGAACAACGAATATTACTATATCAAGCCAATTCATACTAGCCGTTACGATGAGACTCCAGAGAGGTTACGGAAATTATATGATTCATCATTTAAAGGCAAACCGTACAGCAAGTGTAACCAGGCCGACCTGCATTACTCCCAATGCAATCCCGGAACGATCATCCAGTCTGGCTACGCGTGGACGCAACGACGGATCGCCTGTCGCCAAGTAATCATCATTGATCCGGTCCGCCCGAAACTTATAGTGCACAGCTACCGCACCCGCAATCATAGCCAGAGCTGCTGCACTCCAATCAATCCAGACCCGACCGCGTCTCACGCTATGGGTAAATCCTGCTGCATCCCCCGTTTCGCTCAATGCCATGAGCGAGACCTCGTAACGATTCCATAGATCTTGCCTGGGCGCAAGTATACCTGGCGAATAACCTTCCATTTCAATATGGAACATCCCGCTTTGAATTCCGGGAGACGCAAATACCACGGGAGTCCGCCCCAATAGTCTACGCTCAGAACCCTCGTGGAGCCATGCCTCGGCCCCAAAGGGATGAGATTCGATTCGATGATACATTGGAAAATTCAACGTAACCAGCACGGTATCCCCCGGAATTGCAATCAAGTGCTCACGTAATGGCGACACGCTCCAGGCGGCCGCTCGAAGTGTTGAAAGCCGAATAACGTCGGTATCATGATCTACCCAGTACGGGCTGCCGCTCGCCAACCCCAGGTACACAGAATCAGCATAGACCGCCGCGCTAGCATCATTGGTTTCGATATGAACGAGTACTTGGGGCTGCGCTATGCTGATGCCTGGAAAAGCGGCAAACAGTCCGCCCCATAACACCATTATCCATCGACTACTAAACTTCATCATCTGTTTTTACAGGGCTGAGGCGGACAACGTAACGAGGCTCCGTTAAAACTATTAGCCCTTCGGAGACCAGTCCAATTGCGCTCTTTACCCGGCCTCTGAGCTCAATTTCCTGGAGTAGTTCTCCGCTGGCGCGATCAAATGCATAAAACCAATTACCCATGCTACCGACATACACTGTCTCCCCTACAATCAGTGGCTGAGCTGCTAATGCATCAGAGCATTGTACGATCCATTCAATGCTCCCTGTATCACTATTAAAAGATCGCAGTACTCCATCTGAGGCCCCTGCAATCACAAGTTCACCGTCCACAGCTGGTGACGAAAAGTGAACTGTTTCATCCTCTAGCACTACGCTCCATGCAATCTCACCCGTATCCAGGTTCATAGACAACAAAGACCCATGTGTGGTAGATACCAGTAGTTTTTTGTCATATGCAACTGGAGCAACATAGATCGGTAGGTTAATATCAGCGGACCACTGGAGCGTACCGTCGTCAAGAGATAAAGCCATGACTATCCCATTATCTCCCGCAACTATCACCAATCCGTCATGAACCAAGGGTTTTGCGTGAACACGCATGGCCTCCGGTAATTGGTGCATCCAGGCTACGGTACCGCCCTCCACATCAAAGCGCTGAACCTCGCCGACGGTGTTAACAAAAACACCGCCGTCCTCAACTGATGCAACACCTACATGGACGGAAGCGCCGCGGGCACGCCAGCGTATATCGGAGGCATCCAGATCATAAGCTGTCAGGGCTCGACGCCCCATTGCAATCGGTACCACAACCGTCTTACCTATCACGGCCGGGGATCCATTGACTGCATCACCAAATCGTTTCGTACCCCCGCGCTTACCCGTGGCCAAATCAATGACATGGAGCTCCCCCTGTCTAGTAGCAACCAGGACATTGTCTTCAAACAGTAACGGAGCATCCGGGCCAAACCCGGCTCGGGCATTATAGGTCCAGGCGATTTCCAAGGGCGGGACCGGTCCAAACTCCACCCTGGGTAACGGGCGAATGTCCATTGTCAGCCCGCTGCAACCGATGCACAGGAGCAATAATAGAATTGAACCTCTAAAAATCAAACCCGAAGAAGAATTGACGGAAGAGAGATGGATCTCGTGACTTGAAAGAATCACGGAACCGGTAACCTAAATCATACCTAAGAACCAGCCCACCAAACAGGTTGAGACGGAAACCGAGGCCTGCGGCTCCCAGTGTTTCTCCGGCAAAAATTTGATAAATCCGGCGGTCGTATTTGTCATTCCACGTATGCGCAGCATCAAAAAACAGTGCGCCACGTAAGTTGACAATTCCGAGAATAGCCAAGGGTGGAACATAGACAGATGGGTTGTCAACCAGCGGGAACCGTAGCTCGTGGGATGTGAACCAGGCTTTCTTCCCACGCACATCAAATAATGGATAACCTCGCAGATCCCAACTTCCACCCATAAACCACAGGCGGGCTTCCCGGCCATGATTCATACGACCCAGAACGCGCGATGCAAATGCCACCCTGCGGCTTAATCTTAGGTAATGCCGAAAGTCTGCCTCCAGGGTGATGTAATTCACGTTGGAGTACAGCAGGTCTGTTGTATAGGCCGCCGAAATTCTTCCCCGCCAGCCAACCATGGGGCCATTGGCACCAAACAACGCATTATCATGGACCAGACTGATCTGATTCGTTAACAGCAACGCCTGACGATCAATCCGTCGCTGCGGAATCTGTTTGTCATCCCAACTCAAGGAGGTAGCAACCTCTACACGTCGAAACATGGAGAGCGGATAGCTCACGGCTCCAAATCCGCCCCACACTTCCTCCCAAAAACGTGGAAACTCTGTGGGAGCATCCGGGTCTGTCAGGTCGTACCTCAACCCACCATACCGATAAACTCCATAACCAACATTTGCCCTGCGGTTGAGATGAATCCTGGATATATTCACGTTGAGTCCCCTCAGAAAATCTCCGGTGTACTGACTCGTGCTGTACAGGGTTACGAAAAACCTGTCATTGCCCATTAGATCGGAAAAGGCGAGAACAGCTGCTCCACTCGTCCCCCAGACCGCGCTGCTTGATATCTGCCCCTGCGCAATATCCAGCCCATAGCGCCGTCGATAAGGCAAGCGATCAGTTGCAGTGCCGGCTTCAATGCGCGGAAACTCCCAGGTCCCTTCAGACGCTACTGCCAGATATTCAGGCTGCTCCGATACAGGTTGATTCAATAGCGTATCCAAACCTCCCAGACTGCGCACGGTGAATCGATAATTTTCGAAGGTTGAAAAAACCATCTGTCCATCACGCGTCCAAACCGGATCGTAGGCTGCGGTGGTTAGCTCCGTTAGACGTTTTTTCCAGCGTACACTGGGCTCTGGATCTTCTCCTTCGCGAGTCCCCAAATCGGTGGAAGCGATGATGGGGGGACGTAGCGCTGCATCAATCACATAAATATCCTGACCGCCATAGCGTCCTGTGCTGTCCTTCCTGGTACTCGTGTAAATGATCTGATTCCCGTCTGGACTCCAGTTTGGCGAGAAATCGTGCTGTGTACCAAACGTCACGTAGTCTATGGCTCCCGTTTCCAGTTCGTACGTAAATAGATTGTAGGCATTATCAAAGCCTTTCGAAGTACGATCGGAAGAGAACACGAGAAAGCGTCCATCCGGGCTCCAGGCCGGATCACGTTCGTCATAACTGTCATCTGTTAATCGCTCCAGACGATTATGCTCCGTGTCGTAAACGTACAGATCAATAAAGCCACTCTCGTCTATAGCAACAAAGGCTATACGCAAACCATCAGGACTCCATGTCGGAGAGTACAGAGCAATGATCTCATCAAAACTATACATACGACCATTTGCACCAGACTCTAAATCGTAGGTATGAATAACGTCCGTCTCTCCGCTCTTGGTAACAAATGCCAGTCGACCATCCTTCGAAACCCCCATTCGGCTATCCAAAAGATGAAATGACTCAAACTGATTATTGCGCTCGCCACGAATAAGAACGCGGGGTTTATCAAGCGGAGAATACATTGAATCAACGTCAACGTAGTAGACATTACTGTAGCCGCCATGATTACCGGTAAACAAGACGCGCCGCTGCCCATCCTGCATTTGGTAAAAGACCGGCTTTGAGTTGAACCCCCTTACGGAGATTCCTTCGGTAATTAACGTTGGGCTCTCCGCCACATCCAGCCGGGCATAATAGGTTTGGCGTAACCATTCCTGCCAACCCGTGGCAATGTCACTTAAAGACTCCTGCAAAGTGTACTCCATGACCTTGCGGAAATCCCGACTGATCCAGGCATTGTCAATCAACTGTAACAGCTTATCCTCGCCATACGTCTCTGCAATAAAACGACACAGCGCCTCCCCCTCCTTGTACATTACGTAGGTACCATTAATTCTGTAGATATTCTCCAGCGGTACCAGATAGTTCGAGAAGATCGCATCCCGCATAATCATCTCATGCTGGTAATCCTGTGGACCAGACCAATACTCCGCTAGGCCTTCGGTATACCATAACGGCAGGTAACGATCAATTGGAATACGATAGTCCCTGTACACACGCGCTAGCTTGTGCATGGTGAAAACATGCACCATCTCGTGACGAACGACACGTCTGAAGCGATGCAGATTGCCATTCGCAGGGATTACAACCCGTCCTTTAAGAAACTCATAAAACCCGCCTACGCCATCTGGAATAAACCCATCGGTGATGTTGGTCTGCTTAAAGTGCAACTGTGACGAATAAAAGACAATGGGTACACGCCGGGTAACCGAAAAATTGAATCGGTTCTGCAACTCGGCGTACGCTTCTTCCGCAAAAGCAGCGCCGTGCTCGGCGAGCGCCTGCATTTCTGGATAGAAATAGACGTCGAAGTGCTCAGTTTTGAGCACATTCCAGTCGAAATTCTCGTACTGGATCTTGTTTCGCCCAAAATGAAAGTTATACTGCGCCGATACCGGCAACACAGCTAACCCCAGTACAGCGAACAAGCCCCATGCAGCAACTGTATGGCGCATGAGCAATGATGGTTCGTATGCGCAACGCTATTACACATATACCGTTCCCTAAGAACGGTCTATCCCTCAACTAACGCCGCCTTCAGGCGCGAGATCAATCCAACAGGTGACGGGTCCGTGTTATTCATTATTGCTAGATATAAGCTCACCCAATCACTGACATACATGATTGAAAGCAGGCGTGCAAGTAGACTGCTACCCTCGCTCCAAACTTCATGCCAGCTCTGCGCATGCGGTTCCAGCAGTGATCGGGTTACATCCATCCTGCGCTGCGTACGTGGATGATCTTCTATGTCCCGTAGAGCCACCACGGCAAGCTGCTTCAACTCCGGCTGGAAACGTGCCCATCCCATGACCTCATTGTGGTTCATTTCTGGAAGCAGATTCCCAACTGCCAGGCTTTTTGCGTTTTCGTGTATTTTATTGCGCCACCGGGTGTTCGCAGCAGCAAACTGTTCACTGCTGTAAATAACCGGGAAATAGCCATATAATGCTCTGGCCAGCACTACTGCAGGATTGTCTGGGTCTGCCATATTAGCCATCACCTCCGACTGCGTAGCCGTAATGGAGGCGGCCTCTGCCCAATGGTCAGGCTTGACACCAGTAAGTCGGAGCGGTTCAGTGACCGTCAACAATGCTGACAGTGAGTGTGGCAGCGCTGCACGTGGCTGAATTCCAGCCGGCAGATTAACCAGTGGAATATTCTGATCTTCGGCCTTGGCCGCAAGTTCTCCGCCAGTCGAAATTGCCAAGACTCTGGCTCCCCGTGCACAAGCGTCATCAAAGGCCGCAAGCGTCTCCTCTGTGTTACCTGAATAACTTGAAGCCACCACGGCTGTGTCGGATCCGACCCAGGCCGGCAGTGAATAACTACGTGACACCACAATTGGAACTGTCGCTTGATCCGCTGCCAGCGCCGATAGGATATCCCCACCAATAGCACTCCCGCCCATTCCAGCAACAACTACCCCGTTTACATCGGCGCCCGGCCAACCACGGGTTTCTGCCTGCTCTGCACGCCTTCGACCTTCCCTAAGCAGTTCTGGAAAGCTTCGAACGGCCTCAAACATGCCCTCAACGTCAATCCGTTCGAGTAATTCTTTGGTCATTGTATCAGGTATGATTTTCAACTATTAATTGCGATGATATCCACTCAGGAGAACATGTATCCGTCCGGGAATTCCATTTTGGCCTGAATACTGCCTGGGACCTAAATTGTGCCTGACTGAACTGCGCAATTTCGAGATTCAGAAAAAGTAGCGCTGACATCAATTGATCCGGTTTTCCAATTAACCCCCCGTCAGAAAAACTCACTTGACCATCTCCATAGAGAGATTGATTTGATCTGGCGAAACAGTAGGGCGTCCCTGTGTCCAGATTGCGACTCAACCCGTTAACAACTCACATAAGGGCGAGAAGAAAATGTAAGAAACAGTGTTGGCAAGAATGTACAGTTTTGGAATGGCCGGACCCAATTAATTTTCGGAGAAAACCTTGGCCTGAATCGCAATACCTAGCACATCTTAGAGTTAGGATAAATCCTCGCGTGTCGCCATTCAGACCTTTGCCGCATATACCGCATGGTAGAATAGGCAGGACGTACCGGTAGTCAAAGCTAATAGTCATGTGCGTGTACATGTATCATGAAGTGGAAGGTCTTATAAGAAGCGGCTCTTAACCTGGGACTATTATTGCAAACCAAATTGGGTGTGGGTAACGAGAGAGACCTTCGGGGGATGGATCCGCCCAATTGGCATCGGCAGGGACTCGGAATCGCCTTTTTGGGGTACCCCTATTTGTTTTCACCAACGTTTAAGCAGCCTTTCTCTGAACAGTTGTGGAAATTGTTTACCTTTACGGGCCGTGTAATTCAGTATTTTATCCTTCTATCCTCAACGCTCGTCATGACCAAACTGGCCTCCTGTATCGAGAACTTGCAATCCCGTATTATGAAACATCGGGGTAGTCTATGCAATAATGAACTGCGAACCCGTATCTCTCTGATTGATCCCCTGCTACGTGCACTTGGCTGGGATGTATCTGACCCAGGGGTGGTTATACTGGAATATTCAATAGACAAGATGAAGGCCGATTATGCGCTGTTGGGGGAGGACAGCAAACCGGTGGCGATACTAGAAACCAAAAAGCTGGGAAGTGATCTCTCGTATAATCATCGCATGCAGATGCTAACTTATGCCAGCTCACAGGGTATAGCGTACGCTGGACTCAGTAATGGCGATGCCTGGGAACTTTATGATGTCTTCAAGCAGGCTGCTTTAAGTGACAGTAAAATACTTGACCTATCCATTGAAAAAAGCCCAGCCTATCACGCTGCACTCCAACTTCTTTGTCTTTGGCGACCAAACCTGGGGTCGGGAAATGTGACCCACGCGAAGGTGCCGATTATTGAACGTAATAAAGGCCGAAGTAAAATAGATCCAAAAGAGTGGGTCAGCCTTGCAGACTATGAGCCTCCGAGCAAAGCACCAGTATCGCCAGAGGCTCTTTTTTGGGATGGGACAAAGAAGGAACTAAACTCTTGGCGGGATATGGTTAAAGTGACGGTAAAGGTACTTTATGAAGCCAATTTGCTGACGGAATCTAACCTGCCCTATAACCTCTTCGGTGGTAAAAAGTACCTCATTAGTACAGAACCTCGACACAGCAACGGTACCCCCTTCAAGAGCTCTTGGTCCCTCCCTGAATCTTCCCTCCATATGAACCTCCATCTGAGTGCCAAAGAGATCAGGCGCTGTTGCAGAAAACTACTGGAAGATTTTGGGAAGAACCCCAAGACCGATATGCACTTGAGGAGGGTCACCTGATTGCATCATATGAACTTTCTGTTAAACCCAATTTCTTCGCTCATTTCGGGAGTGTTTTAGATCCCGAGAATAACTTCAATAGCGGATCCAACAGAGCCCGTCGAATCTGAGGATGTCTCAGCCATCTCAGTGATGTGACTCCGACAATGCCTCGGAGATCCCGATATTGAGCCTGACTAACTGCGTGATTTGACACTTTCCATTACAAAAGAGAGCTCGCTCCCAGCCCGAGGTAGGTTTCTGTATATCGTTAACGAAGCGTAGCTAACTGTTTTGTGGGCGAAGTAGCTCCCATAGAGAAAGGGAGGAAACAGGTAAGTCCGATTGATCAGGTTATCGCGATCGTTTTACGTTTGGACAGCACTCACTGCCCCGGAATTCACCGCTTGATATGCTCCTGCTATCCGATTTACTGCCCCAAGCAAATAAACAGTTCCCCCAATCGTAACCAGGACTGGTGACATGGACGCAAGAGCCGGGCCTGCTCCAAATGCGATGGCCACGGATACGACAACTCCACTCACAGCAGATAGCACTCCCTTTTGTGCCATATTCTTTGATACATCAAGGACGGCCTCTTTTGCAGTACGTTCTCCTGCGTACACACAAATTACGTTCTCTCCCAAACTCACGACCCCTTCAAGAGCCATGCCAATGCATCCCGCTTTCGCTGCAATCTGCAAGGTTTGCCCAGCAACAATGCCAGCAGCATCAATAATATTAACCGCATTCGCCTTGGCGAGTTCGAAGCCAGTCATATCCCCGCTTCCTCGCGCAATATTGTCCCTAACGGCTTCCCACAAGATGTTGCTGTTTTCTATGGCCAACTCTGGATGGCTGTACACAGACTTTATGTGACTGGCATGCTTGCCATCCAGGAATTCCACCACGGCATCTTTTCCAAAATTTCGGACTACCTGCGGGATGGAGGACTCATAAAAGCTCTCAGCAACTGGCATAATGCGCCACGAATCTCTTAACCCAGCAGCAGCAAGCTTCACATTAAGAGACAAAGGCAATTCACCGAAAGACGGTGAGGCCGCCAGGATTTGGTTATAGGCCGCCGCTATTGCAGCTACAGCGGCTACAGCTGCTTTTTTAGCCCTGTTACGTACCGTCCCCTCAGGGCCTAGTACGGTGACTGATTCCTTGAGTTTGTTGTCTGTGAGCACCAATGCCTCAGACACCTTATCGGCATATCGTTTGGACGCATCCTCAACCTCGATTGTGAATTTTTGCCAGTGCTCATCTGCAAAAGTCTTGGCATCAAGTAGTTTTTCCTTACCAGCATATACCACTTTGACCAGAGTGCCCGGTGCGCCACGAGCAGCCCTACTTCCTGTATTGATGACCTTGTCTGCGGCAACCTGTGCAGTGCGTTTCACATCATGACCAATTTCAACGGTTTTATCTGCAGCAGCCAGTACGCTGTGCTTGGCCTCACTGCCTGCATCCACCAACTTTTCTTTAGCGACCCGTACGCCGCGTTTGACTTGATTCCCCGCATCCAATGTCTTGTCCGCGGTTACGTGGGCACGTTGTTTGACTTGGTTCCCTGCCTCCACCACCTTGCTTGCAACTCCCCGTACCCCACGACTTGAATTTGTTTCCATTATCTGATGCTTTATTGGCGGCTACTCATACATGCGTCTCGCATTGAACCCTGTTCCATTAGCTTGGTCGCGGCCATATTGACACCTTGACTGACTTCGCTCCTGCACCAATCACCTCGATAGGAGCTATCTGGCCTGGCCATTGACTTTATGCTCGGTGTTGCCATCTTGTCTGAAGCCGCCTGTGCTACGGGTTCAATCTGTTTTTTACTGCTCCGCCACAGTTGTTCAACGACAAAACTTTCTGCAGTTGACGACAAAACTTTTTACGGTTGTAGGTTTCCTAGTGTTTCCTGGTTAAAAGTTGTTTTCATTGAGGCGGAGCAGCGAGCTGCGAAGCCTCAATGAAGTTAATAATTTGTCCGT
>JAJEDR010000018.1 GCA_022821385.1 Rhodothermales bacterium | reverse complement strand
CCTCTTCAGGTGAGCGGGATCTTTTCGTGGACGCTCTTGGGGCAGACTGGAAAGCGACCACCGACACGTTGAATATTGGAGAGATCAGTCAACCAGCAGAAGTTACGCTGCTGGATGGAAATCAGGCCTGGCACATCGTGCTTCTCCAGCGCAAGGTTCCTACCCACCGGGTCGACATTGAGACCGATTACGCCCGCATAGAGAGTCTGGCACTGGAAACCAAGCGCGCAGAAGAGATGCGTCGCTGGTTAGATCTCTTGAGAGAGGATGTGTTTGTTGAGCTGCGTGGCGCTGCCTCTGACATGAGTTCAACAATTGATAACACTACAGCTGGTAACTAACATTTCATGGCAAGAGCAGTCAGCAGCGGGGACTCGCAACCGGAAGTAGCTTACCCTGCACTCGCGGAAGCTTTACCGGTAGCGTGCAAGCGCCTGGAGGGAGAGATCTCGAAGATCATAGTCGGACAGAAAGAGATTATACGAGATGTCCTGGTATGTCTTTTGGCTCGAGGACACGTCTTGCTCATTGGTGTGCCCGGGCTTGCAAAGACGCTCCTGATCCGCACACTGGCAAAGGCACTTGAACTGGATTTTACTAGGATTCAGTTTACCCCTGACCTGATGCCCGGCGATATCACAGGCACCGAGATCATTGAGGAAGATCGCCGGACAGGCAAGCGTGTCTTTCGATTTGTAAAGGGGCCTATTTTTGCCAATGTTGTTTTGGCAGATGAAGTGAACCGCACGCCCCCAAAAACGCAGGCTGCACTCCTGGAGGCCATGCAAGAACACCGCGTAACCGCTGGTGGAACCACATTCTCGCTGGATGAACCGTTCTTTGTCCTGGCCACACAGAATCCTATTGAACAGGAAGGTACCTACCCGCTGCCCGAAGCACAACTTGATCGGTTTATGCTGAATCTTTGGCTCGACTACCCCTCCTTTGACCAGGAAGTGGAAGTGGTTCGCTCAACAACAACAGCACAAACAGCTATCGTTCAGCCAGCAATGTCCCAATCTGAGTTACTCAGCTATCAGGATCTCGTTCGCCAGCTCCCGGTTGCTAACAATGTGATTGAGTATGCTGTGCGTCTGGTCGCCAACACTCGCCCTAATCGCGAAGGCGCACCGGACTTTGTTAATAATTACATCGCCTATGGGGCGGGTCCTCGGGCTTCGCAGTACTTGATCCTTGGAGCAAAAGCATTGGCCGCAATGGATGGGCGGTTGACCCCCTTGATTAGCGATGTCCAGGCATTGGCTACCGCAGTACTTCGTCACCGAGTCATAGCTAATTTTAACGCTGAGGCCGACGGCATTACGGTGACTGATCTAGTTGATCGTCTACTTGATACGATCACTGTGTGAGCACCTGGAAAGCTCCACACGTTTCTCATACGCCCGGACCACCCTGAATCACCGCGAGCATCAACAGTGATCACTATGGCTTACCGGTCAAATGTGTCTGCCCGCACTCGAGAATTGACCCGTTTCGGACATTCTGTGCGGACTAGATCTTTGTCACTCTAAGATGCGGTCCATCAAGGTGTCGGCCGGTCAGCGGTCCATCCGGATTCCGGTCGGGCTGCGATACATGATCGTGGCCGTGTTCTTCTTCAGCCTCATGTCCTTGATGGCTAAACTCGTCGCGTCTACCATACCAACCGGGCAGATTGTGTTTTTCAGGAGTGGAGTGGGTGCATTATTGGGCTACTGGTGGGTACGAATCGTTGGCATTCCTCTGTGGGGAGTCAACAAAAAGTTGTTGATCTTTCGGGGGCTTACAGGATTTGGAGCATTGATGTGCTTCTTCTGGACCCTCATTACCCTTCCTCTGGCAGAAGCAACAGTACTCTTTTATACTTCCCCTTGCCTTGCGGCTGTAATTGCAGCCATCCTGCTTCGGGAACACCTGTCGATACCCACAATCATCGGATTACTCGCTTGCATAGTAGGCGTCATCTGTGTGGTACAACCCGAGTTTATATTTAGCGGTGTTGCAAATGAGCAGCACCTACCCTCAGTGGCAGTGGGCCTTCTGGGGGCGCTTCTGGCTGCGCTTGCTTTCGTGAGCGTCCGCAAGCTACGCCGAACAGATCATGCGTCCGTTATCGTTTTCTATTTCTCCTTCGTATCCACCTTTGCATGTATCCCGTTCGTAGTTGTTGACATAGCCGCTCCCTCTCTTGTCGAGTTACTGATGTTAATCGGTATAGGCGTGGCTACTCATATTGCTCAGATCTTTCTCACACGCAGCCTGCACCGGGTTCAGACATCAAAAGCAATGGGGCTCAGCTACGTTCAGATTCTGTTCGCTGCGGGTTGGGGAATACTGATATTTGGCGACTTCCCAAACGTCCTATCTGTGATTGGTATGATTCTGGTGGCCGTGGGCAGCATTACGGCAGTCGGCGGTCGCCACCTCCCTAAACATCCAGGTCCTCCGCCAAATACGCATTCTCCATAATGAAGCGGTAGCGTACAGATGCATCACGTCCCATTAGCCCAGAAATAGCGGTTTCCGCTCGCGTCTTCTCGGGTATGGTGATCTTCAATAGGCGGCGGCGGGCTGGATCCAGCGTTGTTTCCTTGAGGGTTTTCGGCATCATTTCGCCTAATCCCTTGAACCGTTGCACATCAATCTTTATACGTGGATTTTTTCGCCGCAAACGTTGCTCGATCTGATGTCGCTCCGTTTCATCCAGGGCCCAGTGAGTCTCTTTGCCGGCATCTAATCGATATAGGGGAGGCTCTGCAACAAAAACATGACCCTGGTCAATTAGTGGCCGCATGTATCGATAAAGAAACGTCAGCAATAGTGTAGCTATGTGATGTCCATCTGAATCCGCGTCCATAAGCAAGATTACCTTATGATAGCGCAGTTTATCCAGCTCAAGCGTTTTCCCTAGACCGCAACCCAGCGCCTGAACCACGTTGGATAACTCAGCATTTGCGAGCAATTTCTTCGTTGTTGCCTGCTCCGCATTCAGCACTTTACCACGTAGGGGAAGTACTGCCTGAGTTTTTCGATCCCTGCCTTGTTTGGCTGAACCACCCGCTGAATCCCCTTCAACAATGAAGAGCTCCCCCTCTGCAGGATCCATGGAGGAGCAGTCCGCCAATTTTCCCGGCAGAGTTAGCCGCCGATTCCGACGCGCCTTTGAGCGAACAGACCGCGCAGCTGCACGGCTTGCCCGGCGTGCTCGTGCTGACTGAAGTACGCGAACACCAATTGCATCACTGGCTGTTGGATGAGTATTCAAAAACTGTTCAAGTGCTATACGGACAGCACTAGCCACGAGAGAGCGTGCAGAAGGATTGTTAAGCTTATCCTTGGTCTGCCCCTGAAACTGGGGATCAGACATGAACATGTTGATAATGCCAAAAAGCCCCTCTCGTATGTCGTCAGGCGTAACATCCAACCCGCGGGGAATTGCATTATGTGTATCCATCCAGGCCCGAACTGCCGTTCGAACGGCATCTTTATATCCCTGCTCATGCGTGCCACCATCACGTGTAGGAATACCGTTTACATATGAGCGCAAACATTCACTTGTTGATTCGGTCCACTGAAGGGCCAATTCCAATCGTATTCCGTTCTCTAGCGTGTCCTGAAAAATGGAAAAGACATCCGAATGCACCGTCGGTATGTCTCCCGCCTTTATCAGGTTTGCCAGATACTCTGTGATCCCGCCCTCATGCACAAAAACAACCTCTTGATCCGTGCCCTCATCACGAAAAATTATTCGAAGACCCCGATTCAGATAGGTTTTAACTTCAAGCTGTTCACATATGTGTGCGGCATCAAACTTAACCGAGTCAAATATTCTTGGGTCGGGAGCAAAATAGATACTCGTTCCTGTCCCGCGTACACGCTTTCCCAGGTCCAGCAACTTACTCGTTCTGCGTCCACGCGCAAATCGTTGTTCAAATATTTTCCCGTCTCGTCTTACTCGAGCTACCAGCTCTTTGGACAACGCGTTGACGACTGAAGCCCCTACCCCATGCAGTCCACCGGACGTCACATACTGATCTCCTTCAAACTTTCCACCAGAATGCAAGGTTGTTAATATGACTTCCAGGGCAGGAATTTTTTTCTTTGGATGTGCATCTACGGGAATACCTCGTCCATTATCGGTAACGGTTACGCTCGCACCGTCCTTGTGGAGTGTTACTTCAATGCAGTCCGCGTACCCGTTAACCGTTTCGTCAACGCTATTATCAACGATTTCCCAGAGCAGATGATGGAGTCCGGGTTTACCCGTGCCCCCGATATACATGCCCGGACGCTTGCGCACTGCCTCAAGGCCCTCCAGTACAACTATATCACTCCCAGAATAAGAACTCATGGTAATGGGATCTCGACAGGTTCAGGAGGAACATCAACCAACTCTCCGTACAGGATGACAGGATAGCCTTTGCCGGCCCTGCGGGCAGGTTTGTACTTGGTTCGACGAACAATCTCTTCGCGGCCTCTTGATGTTTTTACAGCTAGTCCTTCCCGTTTACTTACACTCAAAGTAGCTCCAATCAGGGTATCCCCGGATTTCATACGCATAGCAATAACCCCCTTTCCCGGGCCTGCAATGAGAGGGATTTCTTCAACAGGAAATATTAATGCATGCCCACTCCGGGAAGCTAAGCAAACAAATTCATCTCCCGCAGCGGGCCATGCACCAATTACTTCATCCCCTTCGTCTAACCGTACACATATCCGCCCCTTGCGTGTCGAGACCTCGGCTAGAGCCTCCAGGGGGCGTCGAATAGTCATCCCCTTCAGAGTAATGGCGACCATGTACCCGAGTGGCGCGGCTCCATTATCCTCTGCCATGCCTGATGATCGCAGTATCCGGGGGTCACACGAGGTTGCTCCAATAATGCACTCCTTATCTATAAAATCAAATAGCTTCTGGAGCGGGATGCCATGGCCTGTTGTGCTCACAATATCATTTGCCCTTACCGTATAGGCCTTGCCAAAATTAGTCCAGAGTATTATACTGGCGCGGGTTTCTGTTCCCAGCGCCCACCCAACCTCATCGCCTTCCCGTACGCGGATGGAATGGACATCAGTATACGAGCGTTGTCGTTTAATCCAGCCTGCACGCGTGATAATGACTACGGTGTCCTCGTTAACGATAAAATCTGCTTCGGAATATTCGTAATCTCTCTCATCATCCGGGGCCAGAACCGTACGTCGCTCTGTGGCAAACTCGCGTCGTACCTGCTTCAATTCACTGCGAATTATTTTCCATCGGGCCAATTCGTTTGCTAATAGATCACGGATTTCCTGTGCTCTGGCCCGCTTGGTTTCAAGTTCCTCGCGTACGGCATTTATTTCCAACTGAGACAGTTTGTACAGGCGCGTTTCAAGGATAGCATTTGCCTGAACTTCGCTGAGAATAAAGCGATGTCGCAGACGTTGCGCACCGTCAGCCTTGTTTCTTGATGCCCGAATGATCTTTATTGCTTCGTCCAGATCATCAAAAACGATTTCAAATCCTTCAAGGATGTGTATCCGGTCCTCCAATTGCCTCAGTTCATGTCGTAACCGGCGTGTCACCACCTCCATTCTGAAGAGTAGAAAGTGCTCCAGGGCTGTCTGCAGATTAACCCGCTTTGGCTCACAAATCTGTGGATTCTTGGTGGGGAGCAGGCATGTCATATTGACATGAAAGCGGGACTGCATGGGCGTATACTTGAACAGGTATCCCATTGCCACTTTGGCGTCCGCTCCCCGCTTCAGATCCATTACAATCCGAATATCATCCGTGGACTCATCGCGAATATCCGTGATTTGCGGGAGGCGTTCATCTGCAATATGGCTCGCAATCTTCTCAACCAGGTCCCCTTTATTGATCGCGTACGGGATCGAGGTGATGACTACTTTTGATTTGCCTTCGACGCGGTAAGTCCCTCGAAGCACAATAGTCCCTTCCCCCTCCTTGTAGATTTTTCGGATCTCCTCCCTGGAGTTCATCATGCTGCCCCCGGTCGGGAAATCAGGCCCCTGGATATGTCGGTCAAGCAGCCAACCCAATGTACTGTCTGGCCAGGAATGATCCGAGCGCCTGAGCAAGCTTTCAACCATATATATTGCCCCACTCAGAACCTCACCAAGATTGTGAGGTGGAATATTGGTAGCCATTCCGACCGCTATGCCCGTTGCACCGTTGACCAGCAAATTG
>JAJEDR010000008.1 GCA_022821385.1 Rhodothermales bacterium | reverse complement strand
CATGGGTTACTGATACGCAAAGCAACTGGGTAAGGGATACACTAAGCACTATGCTTGCTTCCTTGCCAATAGACTCGATGAGGCAAGCTCTCCCCAACGCTCCTGCGCCAGTTAATTCTGCACTTACGTATCTGATAAACTGGGACTACCGCTTTAATAGCCAGAGTATCGGGGCGACCATTTACCATGAATGGACCATGTCCACAGGCCGCGATTTAGAAGAAAGTCTTTATCATGCAATAAGCCGGCTGACCCAACGATTCGGGGATGACCAAACCCAATGGCTTTGGGAGCGCGTCTACGGGAGCAGTCGTGTGTTTACAGTCCACCACAGAACGGATAGCAAAATTTTTGAGCCCCTTGAGGTGCCTTCCATGGGACATGAGACAACCATGGCCTGGGGAGGGGCTCAAGCAGCTGTTGCACCGGTAACCTGGGAAGCCTGGATGTGGAACGGAACAGGCACTCGTTATTCCATACGCAGACATCATGTGGACATCCATCAGCCACTTGGACGTTACACGACAAGCAACAGCCGCTTCACGTATTCATTCCCCACATCATATTCAATCACTACAAGCCTCGTACCCTAGATGCCCTCTGCAGGTTGTGTCTTCGGGCTTGATGCCGGTGCCACACAATCCCGACTGTGTGCTCGTTCATTAGCCGGAGATCCTGATCTCAAAGTCTTCGGAAGTGCTGCGAATGTATTCCGACAGGGTGAATTGCAGACGGCTGAAATCCTGTCATGCCTGATCAAAAAGGCCCTTGAAAAGCTGCCAGAAGTAGAACTGCTTGCTATTCATGCCGGCGTAGCGGGTGCCAGTTCTCCCTCCATACAAAAGGCACTCGCCGATCGTATCCGTTGGCTGGTTGATTGTAAAGATTCCCTCCAGATAACTATATCACACGACGGGGTGAATGCTATTGAGGGAGCACTTGGCGGTGACGGCGGTCTCCTCTTTATCGCTGGTACGGGAAGCGGAGTAATGGCCCGACCTAAAAAAACTCAAACACAAATTGACCATGTGGGAGGATGGGGATACTTAATCGGGGACGAGGGTAGCGGATACTCGATCGGACGGCGCGGCATGGCTGCCGTTGGACATGCGATTGATGGTGGACCTGCAACGACACTAACAGATCTGGTCAGAGATCACCTGAACATCCACGACCGCTATTCCCTGCTAAGGAGCATCACCAGCCCTGACTGGAAGTTTCAGCATGTAGCCCCACTCGTGCTGCAAGCCTCCAGCAACGACGACGCTGTCGCATGCGCTATTGTACATCACGAAACCGCTTTACTTGCGCGCCAATCGGAATGGTTGTTAAAAAAGCACCCGAACCTGAACCCCAGGTTTACTATCACTGGCGGGCTCAGTAATCATGAATTTTACGTTGCCAGCATGTGCGGCGTCATGAGGCGAATCTGGCCTGCCGCCGATTATACTCCGCCAACAGGCACTCCTCTGGAAGGAGCTGTGCAAATTGCAATGCGACAGATTACCGGTTCTGACGCTCCTCAACAAGTGAATCTACTACGGTAGGATCCGCAAGCGTGGAGGTATCCCCAAGTTGCTCATAATCATTCTCGGCAATCTTACGCAAAATGCGGCGCATGATCTTACCACTTCGTGTCTTGGGCAGGAATGGAGCAAACTGTACAAAATCCGGCTTTGCAATCGGGCCAATTTGCTTACGGACATGATTTGATAATTCCTTTCGCAACGCATCAGAAGGCGTTTCGTCGGCATTAAGTGTCACATAGGCATAGATTCCCTGCCCCTTTATCCTATGAGGGAAGCCAACCACAGCGGCCTCGGCTACACTCGGATACGCAACCAGTGCACTCTCTACTTCTGCGGTTCCCATACGATGTCCGCTGACATTGAGAACATCGTCTACGCGTCCTGTGATCCAATAGTAGCCATCAGAATCTCGACGACATCCGTCTCCTGTAAAATACTTGCCCTCAAACGTGGCAAAATAGGTGCTCACGAAGCGGGCATGGTCTCTGAATACAGTCCGGGCCTGGCTCGGCCAGGAATCGGATATGGCCAGAAGGCCCTGAGCCTCTCCATCTAGTATTTTTCCATTTTCGTCGAGAATCTCCGGTCGTACGCCAAAGAAAGGCACCGTCGCCGAGCCTGGCTTGGTAGAGATGGCACCCGGTAAGGGTGTGATCAATATTCCTCCGGTTTCTGTCTGCCACCATGTATCGACGATCGGGCAACGCCCATCACCAACAACTTCATGGTACCAGCGCCAGGCCTCGGGATTAATAGGCTCTCCAACAGATCCCAATAGCCGCAAGGATGATCGGCTTGTTTTTTCTACAAAAACATTTCCCTTACTCATGAGTGCTCGTATGGCAGTCGGGGCCGTATAAAATTGGTTTACCTGATGTTTATCTACTACTTCCCAAAAGCGGGACGCATCTGGATAGGTGGGTGTGCCTTCAAAGAAAACCTGTGTAGCCCCGTTGAGGAGGGGTCCATAGACAATGTATGAATGCCCCGTAATCCACCCCACATCTGCTGTGCACCAAAAAATATCTCCTGCATGGTAATCAAATACAACCTCATGGGTCATGGATGTATATACCAAATAGCCTCCGGTAGTATGCAGTACACCTTTAGGTTTACCTGTCGAACCTGAAGTGTACAGTATGAACAGAGGGTCTTCGGCATTCATTGACTGGGCCGGACAATCTGAACTGGCCGAAGGGACATGTTCATGGTACCATTGGTCCCGCCCGTCAATCCACGAAATATCTGCCCCCGTCCTCTCAACTACCAGCACTGTTTCCACTTCGGGACAGCGCTCCAGTGCCTGGTCGACATTTTGCTTTAGTGGAACCCTTTTTCCACCCCGCATGCCTTCGTCTGCGGTGATTACAAATGTTGAATTACAATCCAGAATCCGATCTGCCAAAGCCTCTGGAGAAAATCCTGCAAACACTACGGAATGCACCGCCCCGATCCGACTACATGCCAACATTGCAGCTGCTGCTTCCGGGATCATCGGCATATAAATCGTTACACGATCACCGCGCTTTACACCCATGGTAGTGAATACATTACTGAGCCGACATACCTCTGCGTAAAGCGCGCGGTATGATATATAGCGCGGCTCTTCCATTGGGTTGTCAGGCTCCCAGATCAATGCGGTCTGGTCACCCCTGTCAGCCAGATGCCGATCCAGACAATTAAAGGATGCATTCACCTCTCCATCCTCAAACCAGCGAATGCTGACATCTGAAGAGGCAAAAGACGCATTACGTACTCGAGTAAACGGCTTGAACCAATGGATTCGATTACGTGCTTCGGCAGCCCAGAATGCTTCTGGATCTGTGATAGATTCATGATATCTAGCCCGGTAAACATCCTCAGATGCTATATGGGCGTTCGCTCTGAAACTGGATGCGGGCGAATAAAGAGTCTTTTTTTTCACTTGTCTATACTCAGAGTTTAGAGTCAAATATTGGGGATCTCGATGTATCCGGAAGATACTTAGTCAAGCTATACGCTAAACGGGAATCCGTCCGAATTAAGCCGTATGTGAATATCAACAGAAGCTCGGCTGAACAGACATACGTTTAGAGTTGATCGAGGATACTGCATACATGCGAATCCATCTTGTTTATGCGATCCCTCGCGGAGGAACCAGTCAAAGTACCAGAGGCTAACGAAGGCAACAATCAAGGGGGAGTCTGAGCTATTCTTAGCATAAGCGGGATTGATGCCACAACATGGTGCCCGGTTTACTGAATTTACAGACGTTTGTTTATGAGCAAAACAGTTAACACCTATGACGAGGTTCCAATTAGACCACCTTCATGGGAGCAAAGCTTACCATGAGAAGCTTCGTTCCATAGCTATGGAAGTCAATTACAGCTTTGGTCATGCTACCACTTCCTTCCAGTTGCACAACACGCCCCTCTCCATAGGATTTATGTCTGACCAATGTCC